>CAYSSM010000047.1:0-2635 GCA_964433905.1 uncultured Candidatus Saccharibacteria bacterium | reverse complement strand
TTATTTTAACTTCATCGCCAAGTTTAATATTGTTTTCAGCCGCAAAACCGGCGTTAACTTCCAGAACATATTCGGCCGGACTTTTAGGTGTATATTGAGGGATATTATTAAATGTTTGAGGTTGCAAAGTTGTCATGTCGACAATTCGATACATCCCCTCGACTTCGCTCTCGAGCCGAGCTCTCGAGCCGAGGCTCGGGGCAAGCCAAATGATATCAAGGGGAATTAGAGTATCTTTCATCCAAAAAGAGTGATTTCCGGCTTGGGGAAAGACAAAAAGCATTCCCGAGTTCTTATCTAAATAGTTGCGGCCGGAAAGGCCTTTTTCCCGCTGGGATTGTGTTAAAGCTAATTCAACCTTAATATCTTTGCCATTAATTGTAACTATATCTAATTTTTGCTTTTGATAAATAAAATAACCGGAGATGGATGCTACTATTATTATTGTAATTAATATTATCCAAAAGAATCGATTCATATTTGAGTTGTGGACCTGAGAGGAATCGAACCTCCAACCTCATCATTGCAAATGATGCATTCTACCATTGAACTACAGGCCCAAAAAAATATTTACCAAGCGGCGGATGTAAGATAAATCAAGCTTCCGACAATTAAACCGATGGCGATGAGCTTCCACATGGTAAATGTTCCACCCGTACCCAATCGTCTTTCCGCCCAGGACATTTTTCCGAAAATTTGAACAATCTGATAAGTATATTTCAAAATCCCGATTGCAACCAAAGTAAAAACAATGAAAACACCTATTTTAGCAAATACCATAAGCCGCCTCCAATAATTATTATTTGCAAAGGAATTCCCCAATACCATTTATTGTGGGGCAAATCATAATGGATCTTTTCGTGCAGGTAGTGGAGCTGTTTTAAAATCGGCCAGGTTCTAAAAAAACGCAGGGGATTGTTGTCAAGAACATCAACCGCGATTCCTCCCAGGCCGCCCATTAATATTATCCCAAAATTATCACGATTTTTAAATAACAAGATCATAATTAACCATATAATAATAAACTCCGAAACGGCGAAAATATAAATCCACGCTGGCCATGGTTCGGATTCTTTCATGGCTTTATCACCGGGCCAAAAGAAAGTGCCGGGATCCAAATGTGGCAGGGCATCAACAAAAAAATGGCTGACAAAACCTATCAAAAAAGCCACAGGAAGAGAATGAGTCGTGGCGGCGGCAAGACTGGCACCGACTATTATATGGGGAGAAATAGTAATTTTACTCCTTTGATGGTTTTATCTAAACAAGTTTACACCGAACGAAGTGAGGTGGTGGGCGCGGATGGAATCGAACCATCTACTTCTTCATTATCAGTGAAGCGTTCTACCGGTGAACTACGCGCCCATTTTACTTCTTAAGCTTAGCAAATTTTTGCTAAGATTTCAAGATATAACAAGAGGAGTAGTTAATGTGCTAAACACTTGACATCCTTGTTGAAATTGTATCCAACCTTATGTATGTTGAAGGTGTGGATAGATGTAAGGTCGACTATCTCTTAGTATCAATCTAATCATATTAAAGGAAAAAATGGTTATACAAGATTGGACTTCAGCGGTTTCGACATCATGGAGTGTAATCTGGGAAAGATTTATCAATTTTCTGCCAAATCTCATCGGGGCAGTGATAATTTTAGTAGTCGGTTGGATTTTAGGGATGGTTGTTGCATTATTAATTGACCGGTTATTTAGAATTATCGGGCTTCAGACTCTTTTTGAAAAAGCCAAAGTTGAAGACATCATCAAAAAAGGTGATGTGGATAAAGATGCGACTGCTTTGCTGGCATCGGTGGCAAAATGGATTATTTACTTAGTTGCTTTCATCGCCGCTTCCAGCACCTTGAAGCTTCCGGATGTAGCTAATTTTCTTAACAGTATTTTAGCTTATATTCCACAGGCTGTCGCCGCGGGCGCAATCCTTTTAATCGGTTTAGTTTTAGCTCATTTTCTGTCTTCTGTAATTAAAGGGAGCGTAAAAGCCGGCGGTCTTGCTTCAGCTGATGCTATCGCCGTCATCGTCAGATATTCGATTATTATTTTCACTTTTTTGGCGGTATTAAGCCAGCTCGGCATTGCTCAGAATTTCATCGGCACAATGTTTATTGGCGTGGTGGCATTTTTAGCCATCGCCGGTGGGCTTTCTTTCGGATTGGGTGGACAAGGTGTAGCGCAGGAATGGCTTGAAAAACTTCGAAAAGATTTAAAGTAAAAGAGCGGGGAAAACGTTTTGTATCTTAAAAGGAGTGCGTTTTTCCCGTTTTCTTTTTGTAAAATAATTATCATCCCACAAAAAATGCGGGGCTTGACAGAAAAAAGAAGCGATGTTAAAATAATATTAGAGTTTTTAAGGAGAATCACTGATGTATTCAAATAACAATTTAACTATCGGTGGGGGAGGCAACAGCTAAACATAAAGCTATTTTAAAAATAGTTCCGTGTTTAGTCCCGCCAAAAGCGGGATTTTTGAACCTTACAATCAAAAATCCGAAATTCGAAATTCGAAACAAAAGAATGCCTAAAGGCAAAATTTAAAATTTGTTTCGTATTTTGAGCTTCGAATTTAAATTTAAATTTTAAGCAGTAGCTTAAAAATTTATGTCAGTGTCTTGGTAGTTGTT
>CAYSSM010000046.1:0-2694 GCA_964433905.1 uncultured Candidatus Saccharibacteria bacterium | reverse complement strand
AAATCGAGATAGGTTATCGTGCTTAAGATGGATTGAGATGGATTGTTTAGTAAAATCGATAAAAGCGATATAATTAGGTTATGAAAAACATTTTAATTATTATAGGGGTATTAATCACAATTTTGGGAATCGCCACTCTTTTTAAGAGTGATCAATATGTTGGCTTTTACTACCCAGACGCAAATGATCTTTTAAACGATATTCAAAGTCAACAAACGTTTGATTCATTAGATTTGTGTCGCGATTGGATTGACGAACAGGTATCTATATATAATCCAGACGATTCTGAATATGACTACGAATGTGGTAAAAACTGCGATTTGTCTGGCGGTAAACCTTACATCTGCGAAGAAACTTCCGAATAGAAAGTATGAAAGATAACCAGAATGTAAATGATACTAACAATCAGTCTGAGTTAGTGAAAATTAGAAATGGATCACCGTTGAACACAGAACCATATCAACGTGCGAAAGATAAAATTCGAGATATTCAATTAGATACTAATAATATACAGACCGCAGGTCTTCAAGATTTTATAAAAAGTTATAAAGAACAGTCAGATAAGACAAATAATCTATTAATCCTTTTAACCGTGACCACTATTGTGATTGGTATTTTAGGATTGGTTATTGATTTAGTAGATTCAAGTCCTAAGGTTAAAGTAACACAAATAGAAATTGAAAATAAGTAAGCACAAGACGCGTTGTTTTTAACTAACGATTACTCGCCAAATAAACCAAGTTGGATTTTATCAGTCACGGTTTTAGATCAAGACGATCCGCCAAAAAATAAAACTCCCAATTGGGAGTTTTATTTTTTGGCTTCTTTATGGGGCGTATTCTTTTTGCACCATTTGCAATATTTTTTGAGCTCGATTTTGCGCTCCACACTCTTTCGATTCTTCCGGGTCCAGTAGTTGATCCGTTTACAGGACCCGCAAGCCAGTTTGATTAAGTGATCTTGGGACATGATTTTATGGTTGTTTTTATGCTTTTTTATGATTTCTTAGACCGCCCTACTATAACAAACCCTCCCCCAAAAGGCAAATTCTAAACAATCCCCGTTGAACATACCCTCCCCAACCCCAAACTAATCAACAAACCAACAAACTTGAGAATGTTGGGATGTCGAAATTACGATGTTAATTTACAATGAAACGATTCAAGAATATTTCTTCACAAATTTTAGGGTTTCTTGGAAGAGTTTTTCTTCCGTTCCCTGCTCGTCGAAGCAGTGGGTCGCGCCCTTGATTGAAGCAAACTCTTTCGGACCGCCGGCATTCTGATAATATTCCTTGTCAGCCTTAATTAGTCCGCCTTTGCCGGCCACTATCACTTTGACCGGGACTTTTTTATCCTCAATTAATCCCTTTGGCCCCGGTAATTTTTTCCATTCCTCCATCATCTTTTTGCCAAACAAGACCTCAATGCCGTAAGACATCACATAAGCGCCCAGAGACTTAACATAACGAAAATCGTCTTGATCATCTTTGCGATCATACTTTTGGGCCGCGTCCCACAAAACCAAGCCAGCGGTCTGAGGTAATTTAGCTAACAAAATACTGATACCGCCGAAGCTGTGACCAACGACAAAAATCTTATTATATTTATTCCGGAAATACTTGAAAGTTGTTTCTACATCAACAGCATGATCAGAAAAACCGGTTTTAGACAGGACTCTGGCCCCCTTTTCTCCCCAATAAAGATTAAAGCGGAAAGTGGCAATGCCTTTAGTTGTGAAAAATTTAGCGGCGTTGAAAAAAATATGCTCATTTTGATGGCCGGCCAAACCGTGGACGAAAACAACCAAGGTGTCGGTTTTCGTTTTGGGAGTATTTAGCGTCCCGTAAATAACATAATTATCCTTGGTCTTTAACTTAATTTTCTTTTCCATTTTGGTGCGCCGGGAGGGATTCGAACCCCCGTAGGCCGAAGCCGACAGATTTACAGTCTGTTGTAATTGACCACTCTACCACCGACGCAATTGACGCTTGAATTATTGCATAAAAAGCGCTTTTAAGTCAAAATGGGCCTGTTCGCCTCCCATAGTTCAACGGATAGAATACGAGCTTCCGAAGCTTGCGATGTAGGTTCGATTCCTGCTGGGAGGACAAATTAATTTGACAGTAAATCCATCTTTGCTATATTTAGGCTAATGTCGGCTGGTTGTGGGTAAGGTACCTCTACCTAGTAGCAACAACCAGCCGGCAGGCACGGTCTTTCTGATTAGTTTTTCAGGGGATGTCATCACCGGCATCCATTTGGCGTCAGGATTAGGTTTGGTCACCTAGCATCTCCTGACGCCTTTTTTATTTGCCATTCGTTAACTATTATAACGGCCGTATAAATAGTTTACATATAAATAACATACCAACAAACTTAAGAATGTGAGGATGTTGTTAATTTCTTGCCTTTTTGGGGGTGGTTTGTTATAGTAGGGCGGTCCAAGAAATCATCAAAAATATCAATAAATTTATGTCACAAGATCATCTTATCAAATTAGCGTGCGGTAGTTGTAAGCGCGTTAACTATTGGACCCGGAAGAATCGGAAGAGTGTGGAGCGCAAAATCGAGCTCAAAAAATATTGCAACTGGTGCCGAAAAAATACACCCCATAAAGAAGCCAAGAAATAATCCGCCCATGAGGCGGATTATTTTTTGCATGGCGGGTTTGCTTCATCGAAGCGAGAGCGAA
>CAYSSM010000045.1:0-2710 GCA_964433905.1 uncultured Candidatus Saccharibacteria bacterium | reverse complement strand
TTGAACCGACAAGAATAAGAATCAAAAATGAAATGCCGATCAAAAATATAATAAATCAGCCGAAAAATCGACTGATGAACAATACGATCTTTAATTATCGCTTTGTGAATGTTTCTTAACTTGGGATCTTGAATATAAAAAGAAGTATATTTCGATGGTTGGTAAGTTTCATTTTGTAATTCTTCACGCAAAGCAAATAAATTATCTTCCAAACTAAACCCAAATAATCTTACATCTTGTCTTTTACTTTTATTTCGTTTAAACTCACGCCAAGCGCTAAATAGATTATTAAGCGAAATTATTTGTTTAAAATCAAAAATATCATGTCTAATTTCACTAGTAAGCTCCCCCCCCCAGCAAATTTCTATTCCCATCGTCGAACATATTACTAGATTGTACAGTGAAATTTATCAATTTGGCAAAAAAATTCCCAAACGCGACCGGTTCGGCTTACTGGCTAGAATTGAAAATTATTGCCTAGCTTGTTTGGAGTTAAGTTTAGAAGCGACCTTTACCAAATCTCAAAATAAATCTTTTATTTTAGACAAATTACAAATAAAAATTGAAATCATAAAAAGATTGGCTCGTTTAGGTTGGAATTTAAAAATTATTGAACAGGCTAAATACCTAGAACTGGAAACTCGATTACAGACCATTTCAAAGATGACGACAGGCTGGCTTAAATATCTGGACCAAAAAAGCCGTAATTAACGGCTTTTAGTGGTAAAAACTTCTCGCGAACGCGCCAATTGTCGTTGGCATTATCAGGATTGACGTTGCTCACGTTGAACTTGTCGTCGTTCCAGTTGGCGTTCGGCACGTTGCCATCGGCATAGCGCGAAATTATTAACCAACTCCATCCTTATCTCCAAAAGCCTTTGCCAAAGCTTTTTGTGTTTCCGATCTAGATCTACTTGGTTTGGGACCACTCGCCCGCAAGAGTTGGCTAAGCAGTTTCCTTTTTATAACGGCAAACCGCTATCTGCTTACGGCAGACCGGTTGTATTAGCCAAATTTAGTATAGAAAAAGAACGAGCCATGGTCAAAGACCAGGGCTCGCAAAGGGTAAAAGGATAAAGTAACAAGGGTACGGAAATCAGGAAACTGTCTCGCGAACGCGCCAATTGCCGCAGGCATCATCAGGATCGACGCGGCCCACGCCGAACTCGCCGCCGCCCCAGTCGGCGTACGGCACGCCGCCATCGGCATAGCGCGAACCCGAGCAGATCGTCAGGTTCTTTTTGTCGAGGTGGTCATTGGTCTTCCAATGATACCAGAGCTCGAGAAGCATCCGCTCGAGATTGGTCATCCCCTTGATGCCCGCCCCTGTCGCAGTGTTGGCCGATTTGCCCTTATGACATTCGTCGGCTTCGACGCAATCGCGGACGCGAATGGCGTAGGTCTCGATTGGCTCGCGGTCATTGTGGGTGACGGCCTTATTCAGATCGTCGTAAAACCGCCAGACCTTGCCATTGAACCGCTTATAACACAGGCCGAAGACGGCATTGCGGGTCAGACCTTTGGCGACTACGACCAACCAACCGAAGCCAAAACGCTCGGCTGGCAAATTGATGTCGGCCGGATCCCACTCGAGGTCGAAAACCTCACGGTAAAACTGGAGCCAGTCGGCGAGTTGTGGGTTGATGGCTTCGGTAACCAAGTTCTGTCGCAACAATATCTGGCACAAAGCATTGATAGCTCCGTGCAGTTTCTTGTCGTCAGCATGACCCGACCAATACTTGGCCGTCTCGCCGTTGAGCGACTTGAGTCCCTTGCTAACCTTCCCCATCACCATAGTGAGCACCTCGCCCACTTGTTGTGGTTCGGGTAGGACCCTCTCTTTTTTGCGTTTCGCAAACATAGAGCAATTCCTCCATTTCCTTTTTTCAATTATGCCAGGCAGATATTTGGGAACACCCCAAAATCCAGCCAGCTTCAATCTACTATACATTATATCATACTTAACCAAAAAAAGCAAGGCGCCAACATCTTGTGCGAAGTCCGACTTCGCACAAACAAGGATATTTTGCCGAGCGAAAATCGTTTGATTTTTTAACCTTGCGTAACGGTCGCCAGCATGGTCCCCGCCCTCACTGCATTAATGCAGTGAGGGCGGGGGGACACGAAATGAAGCAGAAGAAAACTCCTCGCTGGAGGAGGTTTCTGTGTTAAAAAATTAAATGATTGGAGCGATACCTAATCCTTTCTTACAAACAAAGGTGCAGGCATTTTATTGTTGGCAATGGCCTGATTTATTTTTTCCGCTGTCGTCGGCATAATCGGTTCGAGCATTTTGGCAATTTCCCCCACTCCCTGCACTAATTCCGTCACAATTTTTACTGCCTCCTCTTTATTTTCTTTGATCAATTTAAATGGTTGAGTCTGTTGAATTTTTAAATCGAGAGCAGAAATTTTTTGCCAAATAATATCAACCGCCTTGCCAATTTCAAACTCACCTAAAAATTTTACATAATCGGCTGGAAATTCTTTTTTAGTTATTTCGACTGGACCAGCTAAATAATTTTCCGCCATCTTCATCACCCGACTGACCAAGTTGCCTAAACCATTGGCCAGCTTGGCGTTATAGGCCTCGTGAAAACGTTCCCAAGTAAAGTCGCTGTCTTCAAACATCGCCAATTCACCCGCGACAAAATAGCGCAGAGCGTCAGTGTCATATTTTTCAACTACTTCGAGCGGATTGATAACGTTG
>CAYSSM010000044.1:0-2729 GCA_964433905.1 uncultured Candidatus Saccharibacteria bacterium | reverse complement strand
CGGAGAGGGTGGGATTCGAACCCACGAGCCCCTTGCGGAGCTACCTCGTTAGCAGTGAGGCACTTTCGGCCACTCAGTCACCTCTCCATATTAACATTATATCTGATTTACAATTTTTTTCCAGAGATATTGTAATCGGAAATCATCCTATTTTTAAATGCGGGGATAATCATAAGATATCTTTTGATTATTTTCAAAAGGTAGATCAATTTTTCATTGTTTAGTTTTAAGAATTTGGGATAATCCAATTTGGCAATTTGGATTTTGATGTCTTTGAAGCCGGCTTTCTTAAATGCGGATTGCCATTCATCCTTTGAATAAAGATTCTCTGATACTCCTAACTCTTTTTGCTTTTTCCCAAACTCTTTACCCTTTACTCTTGCCCCTTTCACCGGTTCCCTTAAAAAAAGGAATTTTCCGCCGGGCTTTAATAGCTGATGAATATCCTCGGCGATTTTTTTAAGATTATGGCTGTGATGAATCGAAGCCGACGCAAAAACAAAATCGAATACTCCAGAAATAAACGGCATCTCGTTCATGTCGGCCGATATTGCTTCATACAATATGCCTTTTTTAAGCCAATTGTTGCGGTAAGCCAGATGAGGCGAAATATCTAAGGCAATTACCCGATGACCGGCTTTGGCAAGCCGTCTAGCCGACCAACCGGCATCAGCGCCAATTTCTAAAATCGCAAGTTTTTTACCCTTAATTGCCTCGAAAAACTTAAAATAATCCGTTTTTCCTAAGGAGATATTTAGAAAAGCACTTTTTTGAGCAAAAAAAGGGCTTTGATTGGCCTCTGGAAGGCTCTCCATGGCTTTGGAATAAATGTTTTGAGCAAGACCCTCGATTTGCCCGCCTCCCAAATCAGGACGGCTATCAATAACCTTAATCGCCTCTTGTTCCTTACGAGCCCTTAGCGCCAAGGTCGGAGCAAACAGAATTCCTTCATGAATTAGCCATTTTTTCTTTTTTAAAAATAGCCAACCTTCTCTGATTTCTTGATTGTTGGCCTTTAAAATTTGAATTTTAACTTTTCCGAAGAGTTGGTAAATAGTATCTTTTGTCATTAAGATATTTATCTTATGATGGTCCTTCGACTTCTCTCCACTTGTCGAATGGCGGTGAGAGGAGGATTCGAACCTCCGATCGTCTTGCAACGATACCTGTTTTCAAGACAGGCGCAATCGTCCGCTCTGCCATCTCACCATATTCTATTCTAATTTTAACAGGTTTTCCCCTAAAAAGAAAGGGGAATATCCGCTTTACAACATGCTATTTTACCGCCGGAGGCTTGCAAATTTTTAAAATCTTATCATATATTGAAAACACATATGAAAGTTGCTATTTTAATTCCCGCTTACAATGAGGAAAAAACAATTGGCGAAGTTTTAAAGGCCATTCCCCGCCGTTATTTTAAAGTTGACGCCTTGGAAGTAGTTGTCATTTCCGACGGTTCAACCGATAAAACCGCTGAAATTGCCCGCCAAAATCAAGCCACAGTTATTGAACATGATTTAAATAGAGGTTTGGGCGGCGCTTTGGGCACCGGTTTTGAATATGCCCGTCAAAACAATTTTGATGTAGCACTGACTTTCGACGCCGACGGCCAGCACAATCCGGATGACATTTGGCCGTGCTTAAAACCGATTATTAATAAAAAAGCTGATGTCGTCATCGGCTCAAGAATTAAATCCGCCAACTGGCGGACCATGAGCATGCCTTGGTACCGGCTCATCGGTATTTGGGGATTAAATTTGATCACACTGGTATTTTTTTGGGTTTGGTCAACCGATTCGCAATCCGGCCTGCGGTCATTTTCCAAAAAAGCCATCAGTAAAATCGATATCCAGGCCAATAAAATGGAAGTTTCTTCGGAATTTTTTTATGAAATCGGCCGTAAAGGACTTAAACTAACGGAGGTTCCCATTACCAGCATTTATACCCATTATTCTCTAAAGAAAGGCCAAAAAAACATCAATGCTTTTCGCATCATTTCCAAGTTAATTTACAGGAGATTTTTTTCAAAGTAAAAAAATTCGGAGGTTTTTCAGCAAATGAATATTCATTTTGGCGGTCTTGCCTTGATCAAAATTATTTTCACCCTTTTTGCTCTTTTTGCTTTCTCGAGAGCCGTTATTCGTTTTTACGCCAAAGACTTGAATCTTAAAGAGTTAATTTTTTGGTCATTTTTATGGTTGGCAATGATTATTATGGTTTTTATCCCCGGAAAAACCAATTTTTTGGCCAAGCTTTTAGGCATGGAACGCGGCAACGACGCTATGTTCTTTTTGGGTATTGTCGCCCTTTTTTACGCTTCATATCGGCTCTATGTCAAAAGCAATGAACAAGAAAAAGAAATTACCAAATTAGTCAGAGCCTTGGCTTTAAAAAATGTCCGAAAAGGCAGAATATTTAAGAAACTGGCAAGAAAGAAGGAAAATGCGCATCCTTCTTATTAGCCATTGGTACAAACCAATTAAATCGCCGGTCAAACGGATGGTGCGGATTGCCGAATTTTTAAGCCGCCGAAATGAAGTAACGGTCTTGACAAGCCTGCCATCGTATCCGACAGGCATTTTACCGCCAAGCTACCGCGGAAAAATATTCACAAAGGAAAAAGACGGCAAAGTTACCATCCTTCGAGTGTGGGATCTGCCGACACCGAATAAAGGCTTTGTCAGAAGGACTTTAAACCATTTGGTTTTTGCCTTCACGGCTACCATCGC
>CAYSSM010000043.1:0-2730 GCA_964433905.1 uncultured Candidatus Saccharibacteria bacterium | reverse complement strand
ACATATTTTTCTATCACTGAAGCACTAAAAACAGCAGCAATCTATCATAATATTGATTTAAAAATTGGCTGGATTGACGCCGAGGAGATAGAAAAGAACCCACAATCAATCAGCAAAATAATTAAAAATTACAATGGGATTTGCGTGCCAGGAGGCTTTGGCAGCCGTGGAGTTGAAGGAAAAATTCTGGCCGTAAAATACGCAAGAGAACATAAAACACCTTTCCTAGGGCTTTGTTACGGCATGCAACTGGCAACAATTGAGTTCGCGCGTAATGTTGCCGGCCTAAAAAATGCCAATACAACCGAAAACGATTCTAAAACTCCCCACCCGGTTATTCATATTATGCCCGAACAAGAAAAAAAGATGCTCGCTTCCAATTATGGCGGAACAATGAGGTTGGGCGCATTTCCTTGTAAACTTACAAAAAATTCCAAAAGCTGGCTAGCCTACAAAGTTTCGGATTTCGGATTTCGTGCTTCGGATTTAATTTCTGAGCGCCATCGCCATCGCTATGAGTTCAATAATAAATATCGCGGTATTTTAACAAAAAAAGGACTGGTCATCGCCGGAACATCGCCAGATGATCTATTAGTTGAGATAATCGAACTTAAAAACCATCCGTTTTTTATCGGCACTCAATTCCACCCCGAGTTCAAATCAAGACCTCTTAAACCTCATCCACTTTTTATGGAATTTATTAAAGCGTGCCTAAATTAAATAAATCATAACCCAACTGGTTAAGTTATGTTTTGATATTAGAACTCTTAATAGAAAAAATTAATCACCTTTCTTAGTAACAGGAGTCGGCGTAGGGTTAGGAGTTGCCGCCGGCGGCGGAGCTTCCGTTGAAGCCCCCTCCACTCCCGGAATACCAGTAGTACCTGGTCCGTATAAATAACTGTTAGGAACGGGAACATATTTGCTCGTAAAAGTTTCGCTCTCTAAAACCGCGCCTAAAGCATCGGTAACAAGATAAGTAAATGACGCCGTCGCCCCGGGAACGGCTCTTTCAACTTGTCGAATTGCTCCGGCTTCCATCGTATCTGATTCGGTATAAATTGGCTCTCCCGGTGAGGTATATCCTCCTACAACCGGGTCACTAACGCTCACTTGGCGGCCGTCTTTGGTGCCAAAAATTTGGAAAGTCAAACTGTTATTGCCGGCGCTTCCCCAAATTAAAATCGGTGTTTTATAAGTATTGATAAACTTCAAATCGGGCGACGGATTAAAAATTGTCGCATCAATACCCACCGGCGGTTCATAATAACTAACCCGAAACGAGTGGGCAGTGCGAGCAGAAATTTTAAGTCCCGCGTTTAGAGCGGCTCGAAACAAAGTTGTCGAGACTTGACAAAGTCCGCCACCCCAATCCGGCTCAACTCGATTGCGATTTTTAATAACTAATTCCTTAAGATACTCTGTCCCGGGCCCAACTTCACCAATGGCGTCCAAAGTTGAGAACTCTTCTCCCGGCTGGATAAGCCAACCGGAAATTTTTTTAGTGCCGACAGTAAGATTATGGATTCGGTTTGGCGGCGAACCACGCCAAGAAGTCCGGCCCTCACCAACTAACTCGACAATACCCACTGTCGAGGCGTCGTCGGCCACTTTTGGCTGAGTAACTTTCACTGGCAGTTCCAGCGTTATTTCGCCTTTTGATAAAGATTCGCGTATTAAAGTATCTGTCTCTTCTTTATCAAGTTCATAACCCGTCTGGGCCACTTGAAAAGTTTGCACCCGCCCGCCCGAAACTTCAAATTTGGCATCTTGGGCCGGCTGGTTAATTTCGGAAGAGATTTTGTCAATATACTCTGTAAGCTTTTCTTGAGTAATCTCTGGACTTAGAGTGTAGCCGACAGTCAAGTCCTTAGCCGAATCCGAACTGGCGGTACTGCCAATTCCCAAGACACCCTTTTTGCCCGTAATAACTACAAAACTAATCATCGGTCCGATTTCCGCCGAAGAAAGATTGAAAGTTTTATCTTTAACTTTCAAAATTAAATGCGATGTCAAAAGTGTTTCGGTTTGGAGTAAAGCTGCTTGAGCACCCTGCGCCGTTACTTTTGGCTCGATATCTATCACCAAAAAAGGAGTAAAATCTATAAAATCAAAACTGCCAATCGTCTTAAGAGCAATATTTTTATTGTCAGTAATAGGAAATACGCGGCCGATTTCTTCAGGAATTACGACCGGCTTACTTTCTTTGATTTCAATGGTAGCGTCCTTCTCTGGCTTATCGATATCTTTAGCGATGTCCTTGAGAAATTCGTCCAATTTATTTTCAGAATAGCTAAAACCTGCCAAAACATTATTTTTTGAAAATACGGCCCGCAATTGTTCTTTGATGATTTTATTTACAAAACCGGTTCGGCCGACAGCCAATAAACGATCGACATTTTCTTCTTTTTGATTTTGCCAGTCAACATCAAAATCAGAAATTTTTTTGTCATAGTCCTTATCCTCAAAAGAAAAACGCAAACTGCCGCTCGAAGATTGGTTAATTAAACCTTCCAATATTGTTTTTGCGGTAGCGGATGTTTTTCCGCCAAAATTAACAACGCCGATGTAAGTATTGGGGAAAATTTTATCTTTATAAATCAGATTAAAACTAATGAATAAAACGGCGCTGACAACAATAAAAATTCCCAAACCGATGCCAATTCTTTTGACGATTTTTGATTTGCCAAATTTTTTAACGGCTTTAGCAAGATTTTCAATTTTTAGTTT
>CAYSSM010000042.1:0-3354 GCA_964433905.1 uncultured Candidatus Saccharibacteria bacterium | reverse complement strand
TTATCGGTAATCGGACCGTATGAGTCAATGGCAACGATAATCCCCGTCATCGAAAGCATCGAAAATGCCGCCACCGCGATACCATACAAACCGGCAAAATAATAAGCCGCTAAAATTCCGGCGGAAATAATAAGAATCGGCCAAGCCGTGGCTTTCATTGAAGTTGCCAGCCCGGCAATAATATTGGTGCCATGGCCTGTTTTAGAGCTTTCAGCAATGTTTCGTACCGGCCGGTATTTAGTTGAGGTGTAGTATTCGGTGATTAAAACCATACCGATAGTAACACCGATTCCCACCAAGCTGGAGTAATAGAGATTTAAAAAACTGACAGAAAGTCCGGTCATTAAATATGATGTCACAAAATAAAAGCCAACAGCCGCCAAAATAGCCGAAGCCACCAGTCCTTTGTATAACGCGTTCATGATATTTTCGCCCGAAAGTCGGACGAAAAAAGTCCCCAAAATCGAAGCCAAAATTGCCACCCCGCCTAAAACCAAAGGATACAAAATGGCATTGTTGGAAGTAAAAGTCAATGATCCCAAAAGCATCACGGCGATGGCGGTAACGGCATAGGTTTCAAAAAGATCCGCCGCCATGCCGGCGCAATCGCCGACATTATCACCGACATTGTCGGCAATTACCGCCGGATTGCGAGGATCGTCTTCAGGGATGCCGACCTCAACTTTGCCGACTAAATCGGCGCCGACATCGGCCGCTTTGGTATAAATTCCTCCGCCAAGCCGGGCGAAAATCGAAATTAACGAGCCGCCAAAACCAAGCCCGATTAAAGCGGAAATATCTTTAGTAATTAAGTAATAACCCGCGACTCCCAGAAGCCCCAACCCGACAACAAACAGACCTGTTACCGCCCCTCCCCGAAAGGCAAGACTTAATGCCGGTTTCAGTCCTTTGGAAGCAGCTTGCGCCACCCGAACATTGGCTCTAACCGCCACATTCATGCCGATGTAACCGGCGGCGGCCGAAAATACCGCGCCAATTAAAAATCCAACAGCCGTTTTTAGACCTAAGACAAAAAATAACACTACCGCTAAAACCAAAGCAATGATAGCGATAGTTTTAAACTGACGGTTAAGATAAGCACTGGCGCCTTGCTGGATTGCCTTGGCAATTTCCTGCATTTTTTGATTGCCAGCATCGGCTTTTAAAACCTGCCAAATTAAAATTATGCCGTAAATAATTGCTAATCCCGCCGCCGAAAAAGCGATAAGATAAGAAATGGATTCAATTGACATGACACCTCCCAAATAAGAAATCGGTAAAAAGAAATTGGATATCGGTTTAGAAAACAGAAAACTGTTTTAAGATTTCCGTTCTCAATACCAATTTCTATTTTCTTCTAACCAATTTTAATTTTCTAATTTTAAACAACTTTATGATATACTTCCAATGTTTGATGGGCTGTTTTACGCCAGGAATACTTTGCTGCTTGGGTTTTACCTTTTACGATCAATTCTTGTTTTAGTTTATCATTATCTAATACTATCTTTATTTTATCAGCAATGTTTTCTGGATTAAAGGGGTCAAAATAAATAGCCGCGTCGGCGTAAACTTCCGGCAAGGAAGATTTATCTGAAACGACCACCGGCACACCGGCAGCCATGGCCTCCAGTCCCGGCAAACCAAAACCTTCATAAAAAGAAGGAAAAACAAAAACCGAGGCAATTTTATACCAAGCCGATAGCTCATCACTACTCACAAACCCCGGCATTACAATATCGCTTGAAAATCCTAATTTGTCAACCCTTTCGACTTCGCTCAGGTCTTCGACTCCGAGGATCAGACTCGAGGAGGTTGATGCTGAGCCTGTCGAAGCATCAATAGCTTCAAAAACCGCTTTATGCTTTGGATCCGGTTTGCCGACAAGCACCAAGGTGGCGTCAATTGATTTTTTTAAAATACCGAAAGCTTCCACCAAACCAACAATATTTTTGTGCGGCCGCCATTGGCCAACATAAAGAATAACTGGCTTATTGCTGATCGCATATCGCGCTTTGATATTTTCAATTGTTTTATCGGAAACATTGGTAAGTCCTTTATCATCGGCAGCCTCGTAAATGACTTGAATTTTGTTATTTGAAACATTAAATCTTTTAGTGATGTCTTTTTTAGTATTTTCTGATACGGCAATAATTTTGACTGAATTTTTAAGAGCCGATTTTAAAACCTTTTTAAAGGCCAATCGTTTGATAAAATTCGTCTCCCTGGCAGTTTCAGGATAAAATAACAAAGTTAAATCATGAATCGTAATGATAAATTTCCCCTTGTAATAAATCGGGTGATTTAGATTTAAAAAATGAACTAAGTCGCATTTTTCCCGAGCAATGATTTGCGGTAACTTTGTTTGCTCAGCGATACTATAATGTGAGATGTCTACAACGACAATTTTTAATTTACAATTTTTAATTTTCAATAAATTTACAATTTTTAATTTATCAAACTCTTCTTTATCTTTAGAAGTCATAAACAAAACAAATTCATCATCTTGATCAATTTCTAACAGATTTCTGATTAAATTTTGCGAGTAACGCCCAATACCGGCAATCGAACTCCGATACATTCGGGCATCAATGCCAATTTTCAAATAAACCTCCGAGAAGGGTAAAAGCGTTTAGCGTTTAGGGGAATAGTCATCTTTTAGCCTTTAATTTAGCAATCATAGAAGAAAGCATTTTTAAAACCTCATTTAATAATGATTCCATTTTAATGTAGCTTAAGTGAGAATAAACATCTTTAGAAATTATAAGTTGGGTCTCGAGTTCAGATGCCGAAGCATTAGCGATATATAAAAATTGTATATATTCCTTCAAACCTTTCCTCCGATAACCTTCAGCGATATTCGAAGGTATCGCGATAGCCGCACGCCTCATTTGACTACTTAAACCATATTCTTCTACTTTAGGAAATAGGTTCGTAATATGATATGTTTCTTTAACTAATTCGATAGCTCTTTTCCAAACTATTAAATCTTTATGAGATTGTATCTGCATTTTTTCTTTCTCCCAAACCTATTACCCTGTTACCCTAAACGCCATTACCCTACTTTTGGCTATTTTGAAATGTCCAGTATTTATTAGCCAAAAAGTTCCAGAAAGTAACAATTCCGGTAGCAAAAATAAGCCCAACAATTTTTCGAGTGTGAAAAATTGAAACTGCAAGATACATAATCAGAGTATTTAATGAAAGCCCGACTAAAGCGATAACTAAAAATTTAACAAATTCCTGATTACGATTGGGATTTTGCGAACGGAATGTCCAGCGGCGGTTCCAAACAAATGAGTTGATGACGGCAACTGCAAAAGATAAAACTTTGGCGGTAAGATAATAAATTCCAAA
>CAYSSM010000041.1:0-3397 GCA_964433905.1 uncultured Candidatus Saccharibacteria bacterium | reverse complement strand
GGGTGGAGTCGAATTACTGTCTCATCGGACTGTTCATTGTCGCTGTGGCCTGGGGCTACTACCAGAAGAGGCGCGCCGACCGTCTTTCTTGGTCAGCCAACGTCATCACATCCGACGAGGATGTCCAGAAGGCCGTCAACTCGGCCTTGCAGCAGCGACAGCAGTATGAGGAATCGGCTCGCAAGAGCCGCATCGTCGCCGAGCAGCAGCTCTGCGAGGCGGCCACTGAGAACCGTTGTTACCGCCGAGCAGCGAGAACACTGTTCGGCAAGCCGCGAAGGAGTTGCTGATGATGACATTCATTGATTGGTATGGTAGCCAGCCCCTCTGGGTGTTGATCTCAACACCAATAGGGTTGGCGTGCCTCCTTTTCTTGGCTATCAAGTGGCCATGGGGGGCTGAACGAGCTTAGGCAGGAAGGAGGGTTCCTGCCAATGGGGCGTTCCAATCGGAACGCCCTTTTCTTATACCTAAAATTTACTCGATATGATGGATATTTATTGAATGCTACGCTCAAAGGATAAACTTTTGTTTTCAGCCGCCCTAACCATCCTATTCGTCGCTTTCTGTTTGACATCGTCACAGTATTCCCTTGTCAAACGAAACGCTCCTCAACCGGCATTTCACAAAAGTTCATCCCTTGAACTTTAATGTATTTTTCAGTTTTCAACATGTCATACCACACTATGAATTTATTGAAAAAATATTTTTGTCCTGTTATACTCAAACCATGCTTGACTTTAAAGTGACTGATTTTAATAACGGTCTAAAACTTATCACCGCGCCTCTGGCCAATACTAAAGCGGTGACAATTTTATTTTTGATCTCGGTTGGCTCGCGTTATGAAGAAGCGTCTCAAAACGGCATTTCCCACTTTTTAGAGCACCTGTTTTTTAAAGGTACTAACAAGCGGCCGACCACTTTGGATATTGCTAAAACTTTAGATGGGGTTGGCGCCTCTTACAACGCTTTTACCGGCGAAGAACATACCGGTTTTTATGTCCGTTCGGCATCGGAACATTTTGACCTTGCTCTGGATGTTTTATACGATTTACTCTACAATTCCAAATTTGATGAAGCTGAAATCGAAAAAGAAAAAGGGGTTATTTACGAAGAAATCAATATGTATCAAGATATGCCCCAGAGCTACATTGTTGATGTGGCAAAAAAACTTTTTTATGGCGACCAGTCATTGGGCCGGCCGATAGTCGGCCAAAAAGAACTGATTAAAAAGTTTCAAAGAAAAGATTTTCTTACCTATCGCGATGAATTTTATTCTTCCAGCAATATCGTAGTCGCTGTTGCCGGCGGCAACGGCCATCTGTGGCAAGAAAAAATAAGCAAATTTTTCGAAAATCTGCCGGCAAAAAAGAAGAATTTATTCCCCAAAGCAATTGAAAAACAGGAAAAGCCGGCAACGGCTGTTTTCCACAAAAAGACTGACCAAGCCCATATGATTTTAGGTTTCAGAAGCATTCCTAGAATCGATGGCCGCCGGCCAATTTTAAAGGTTTTAAACAACTTAATGGGCGAGAATATGTCTTCGCGATTGTTTATTGAATTACGCGAAAAAAGAGGCTTGGCTTATTATATTTCTTCGGAAATGGCTGACTATCAAGATGCGGGGGTGTTTGGGGCGGCAGCCGGGGCCGACATTTTGCGGATTGAAGAAACAATTAAAGTTATTTTGGACGAGTTTCAAAAGCTAAAAACGCAAAAAGTGAGTTCTGAGGAATTAATTAGGGCCAAAGAAAATCTCAAAGGTAAGCTCTATTTAGGGCTTGAGGAATCTTTTTCTGTCGCCGACTTTTTGGCCACTCAGCAACTTTTCTGGGAAAAAATTGAGGATCCTGAAGATTTAATTAAAAAATATGAGAAAATCACTGCCGAAGACATCCAAAAATTCGCTCAGGAATTTTTCGTTAGTAAAAATTTGAACTTAGCCATTATCGGGCCGTTTAAAGAAGAAGAAAAATTTCAAAAAATAATAGAGAGGTATTAAAGATGAAAAATCGCAACATTGAGCAAACCCTAATTGCTATCAAACCGGAATCAATTCAGCGCCATTTGGTTGGTGAGTTTATCACTAAATTTGAGCACCGCGGCTTAAAAATTGCCGGCTGTAAAATGATTGTTCCTAACAAAGAACAAATCGGCCGTCACTATCCCGATGATGAAAGTTGGTATATTGCCACCGGCACAAAAACAATCGAAAATTACAAGAAAAAGGGGATAGAAGTAACGAGTGGACCAATTGAAGTTGCCAAAAAAATAAGACAGCGGTTAATCGATCACTTTACCGATAGGCCGTTAATTTTGATGGTTTGGGAAGGTCCGCATGCGGTTGCTTTGGGAAGAAAAACTGCCGGGGCGACTAATCCTCTGGTGGCTGACATTGGTTCAATTCGTGGCGATTACAGCGTTGAATCCTACGAGTTGGCTGATGATATCGATCGGGCGGCACATACTTTAATTCATGCCTCCGAATCGCCAAGCGAAGCCGAAAGAGAAATAAAACTTTGGTTTAAAGAAAGTGAAATTTTTGATTACAATTTAGTTACCGAAACAGTTTTCTATTTTAAAGACTGGGGAAGAATTAACAAAAAATGACCAGAGCATATTTACCGCCACTAATTATCGCGGCGTTGATTGCCGGAGGTTTAACTTACTACATTAAAGTTATTGCCGAAAAGCTGAAATTGTTTGACTTGCCGTCGCCGCGCAAAGTTCACAGCAAACCCACTGCCAGACTGGGAGGCGTGGCGATTGTGGTGGCTTTTTTAATTATGATGATCGGCTACACTTTTGCATCACACAGGCTGTCATTTTCCGGCGGAAGTTTTCTTATGATGGACAAATGGCTTTGGGGTGTTTTAGCGGGTTTAATAATTTTGCTTGTTACTGGCGTGATTGATGATATTAAAGGCATGCGGCCTACCTCCAAACTTTTTTGGCAAATTGTCGCCGCCGTTTGCGTGGTGGCCTCCGGAGTTTCAATTTCGTATTTGAGACTGCCTTTTGGTAATCACTTGGATTTAACAATTTGGCAAATTCCCTTTCAGATTTTTGGCGGCAGTTATAATTTTATTATCCTTTCAGATTTATTGGCAATTTTCTGGATCGTTCTTTTGATAAATACCTTTAATTTTCTAGACGGTTTGGACGGCTTGGCAACCGGTATTGCCGCCATTACCTGCGGGGTAATTTTCTTCTTAAGCATTTCTTTAGGACAAGATAATAATGCTTTGCTAGCACTTCTTATCGGAGGGGTGGCATTAGGGTTTCTGCCATGGAATTTTCATCCGGCAAAAATTTTTCTTGGGGACTCCGGTAGCCAATCGATAGGTTTTTTAATTGGGATATTATCAATTATTTCCGGCGGCAAAATGGCGACGGC
>CAYSSM010000040.1:0-3612 GCA_964433905.1 uncultured Candidatus Saccharibacteria bacterium | reverse complement strand
TTAGCTTTCATCCCAATTGGCTTACTTTTATACCACATTATTTGACATAGAGCCGAAAAAACCTTGACAGGGTGATTATTTTATGATATAGTATCTTATTCAATGTCAAGACAAAAGGAGGCGAAAAAATAATGAAGGTTTGGTACGATGGAATTGGTGCGTGGCTGATTTCCCCTGAGGAAAACGAGCAAGAAAGACAAGCTTGTTCCTTTTTCTTCATTGAAGCCAGTCAACATGGCACTTATCCTAAGCCTAAGGTAGAGTACACTGACCCCCCTTGTCTCACAATTGGTGGGGTTCAGCTCATCCTTGGGGAAAGTCCAGATTGGTGCAAGGAGGCAATTAACGCCTTTGACAGTTCACATGATCTTGTCTTCGCTGGCCACGTCGGAGCAAGACCTCCCAATGGTTCAATACTGATAACTATCAAGGGACACGAGCCACAATTCCCTTTAGTATTGTAGCCTCTCCTATCCATTTTACAGCAACCATTAGGCGTGCGACACAAAATGTCGTACGCCTCTTTTTTTAATTTATAATCAAAAATTCGTTATGTTGATTTTCGCCGAAAGTCCATTCTCTTTTTAAAAAGACTTTCTCTATATCCACCTTCTGAAATAAACTTTTCCTCTAATGCTTTTATTTGTCTTGATAAAAGATAAGTTGCTTGAGCGATTAAAGTTATTATTAAGTTAGCGGCTTCGGTTGGGTCGTTAGGGAGTTTGGGGAGATTTAGGGTGTTTTCATCTACCCAAAAAACCCTAAATTCCCTAAACACCCTAATTCTTGGGTCGTCCTTGGACCAAAGATCAAGTTTTCTTTGCCTTAGATAATCTTGATAGTCCAAAAGCAATTCTTCTAAAGAAGCGTCAGCTACTCCTAAAAGTTTAATATAGCTTTGCAGACTCTTTTCTTCATAACCTTCGGCAATATTCTGTCGACCGCTTCTACCGGCGTGAAACATCTGCTCGCGAATTCTTAGGTATTCCCTGTTAAGTAGAAATTTATCACAAAACTCAACCGTTAAATCAAAAATAACAGTCGCCAACATATAGGTTGTGAGGTAATGATAGCCCGATTTTGGCAAGGTTTCCTCCTTAGAAAGTTTTAGGGTGTTTAGGGCGATTAGGGATTTTAGGGGAAACCCCCAAACACCCTAACTTCCCCAAATTCCCTAATCCCTAAACCCCTAAACCTCAATCACCACCGGAATGATCATTGGGCGACGTTCGGTTTCTTTGTAAAGAAACTCGCCCATTTCCTGACGGATGGCTTTTTTAATAAAGTCCCAGTTAGCCGGATATTTTTCATTGTGGCGCATAAACATTCTTTTGACTTCTTGACGAGCCTTATAGACCAAATCTTCTCGTTCACGCATATAAATAAAACCGCGCGAAATAATATCGGGAGAAGTTACAATTTTGCCATTTTCATGATCAACTGTTAAAATCACCACAAAAATACCGTCTTTAGCCATTGCTTGACGATCGCGAAGAACAATATTTCCAACATCGCCAACCCCTAGACCGTCAACCAGAACATAAGAAGCATCGGTTTTTTCCTTGGCAATATGACCAAGACCATTTTGAATTTCAAAAATCTGACCGTCTTCCAAAACAATGGCGTTTCCTTCTTTGACATTTAAAGATTCAGCCAGTCTAGTATGCAAAACCAAATGACGATACTCGCCATGAATTGGAATAAAGTATTCTGGACGAACTTTTTCAATCACTAATTGCAATTCATCCCGTTTAGCGTGCCCCGAGGAGTGAATCCTCTGCGCTTCGGAGCCGTAAAAAACATCGGCGCCTTCTTTAAATAAATTATTAACAGTGTCGGAAATCGTCCGTTCATTACCAGGAATCGCCGAGGCCGAAATTACCACCGTGTCGCCTTTTTTAATTTTGACTTGTCTGTGCTCGCCAGAAGCCATTCTGACTAAAGCCGAATACTCTTCCCCTTGCGAACCGGTACAAAGAATAATTAATTGATTGTCGGGAATATTCTCAATCCGTCTTAAATCTACTAAAATACCTTGGGGAATTTTCAGATAACCTAAATTCATGGCAATATTAATGGCTTTGTCCATTGAACGACCGGAAACAGCCACCTTCTTGTGAACGCGGGCGGCCGAATTTAAAACACCTTGAATTCTGTCCAAAGACGAAGCAAAAGAAGTAACAATTAAACGACCTTTTGCCCGTTTAAAAATAGCCGAAATGGTATCGTGAACTACACTTTCAGAAACAGGCGTGCCCTTATATTCCACATTGGTAGATTCCAGCATTAAACATTTGACCCCTTTTTCTCCCATATCAGCCAATTTTTCAATCACTTTTTGGGATTCAAGTTTTTGAGGATCCAATTTAAAGTCGGCAATATGTAAAACCATGCCTTCCGGTGTGTTAATAGCCAGTCCGACATCATCCAAAAAAGTATGAGAAAAGGGAATAAATTCAATCTTAAAGACTCCTAATTGAATTTTGTCGCCGGCGGTAACTACCCGGATATTTGGCTGTTGACCAAATTCAGTCATTTTTGCTTCAATAAAACCGGCTGTCAGCTTAGTCGCAAAAATCGGCGCTTGGAGTTTTGGCCAAATATAAGGTATAGCGCCAATATGGTCTTCATGACCATGAGTAAAGACAATGCCTCTGATTTTGTCTTTTCGTTCCTCTAAATAAGCGACATTAGGAATAATAAAATCAATTCCAAGCATTTCGCCTCGTGGAAACATAATGCCACAGTCAACAATAATAATATCGTCGCCGTATTCGTAGATCATCATGTTTTTACCGATTTCTCCATTACCCCCTAATGGGATAATTCGTAATCGCGGGGTAAAAGCGCGAAAAATTTTTACTGGTTTTGTTTGTGGCCCGTTACTGGGCAAAGTTGTAATATTCATTTTTCTCCTGATATTTTTTCTAATATTTCCGGGATTTGTTTAAAATCTTCTTTCATTTGATCCGCCAGACTTCTTTGATATAAAGCGGCCGCCGGATGATAAAGAATTAAATAGACCTGACCAGCTTTTTTATAAGCTTTGCCATGAACCGATGAGATTGATTTGATTTGCGGGAAAAAGACTCTCATTGAGTGACGGCCTAAAGTCACAATCAATTTTGGTTTAATCGCCCTGATTTGGGCATACAGATAACTGCGGATACAAACATCAACTTCCTCTTCAAGCGGATCTCGGTTATGAGGCGGACGACATTTAACCACATTGGCAATAAAAATATCTTCTCTTTTAAGATTGATCAATGCTAACATTTCTTCCAAAAGCTTACCGGCTTCACCGACAAAAGGTTTGCCTTGCAAATCTTCGTTTTGACCTGGACCCTCACCAATAAAAAGAACCTCGGCATTTGGGTTTCCCTCACCTGGAACGGCATTTTTTCGCCCCTTTGAAAGAGCACATTTAGTGCATTTGCGAACTTCGCTCGCAATTTCGTCTAAGGTCATTAAAATTTAAAATTCCCTCAAGTTAAAAGAGATCCCTTTTTTGTGTTGATTTTATAATAACATAAAGTTTCAAAAATGTCAAATTTAAATCTGAGGCCGTTGAATAATAAGGCATTTTATTTGTCCTGATGACAAGGTATAATG
>CAYSSM010000039.1:0-3619 GCA_964433905.1 uncultured Candidatus Saccharibacteria bacterium | reverse complement strand
GAGTCGGCTTTATCGTTTATTCAATCCTGTATCCTATTTACAGCCTTGTTCAAGTGATATAAAAATTCAAAAATCAAATATCAAAATGCAAAATGAAAAAGAAAAATTCAAAAAAGATTTTATAAAAAGGTTAATCAGTTTTTCGTTGAGAACGCTTGATTTTTGCAAGATTGACACAAAAGATAGAAGACTTTGGGTGGTTATTAACCAATTGATAAGATCAGCAACTTCTATCGGCGCGAATGTGGTAGAGGCAAAATCATCAAGTTCAAGAAGAGATTATATTAAATTTTTCGAAATTGCTTTAAAATCCGCAAACGAAACAAAATACTGGCTGATTTTAATCAAAGAATTAGTTTCTGATAAGAATAAGGCGGAAGAATTGTTGGCTGAAGTAGATGAAATATCCAAAATCATTGGCTCCAGCGTCTTAACGCTTAAAGGAAAAAAATAATTTTACATTTAACATTACATTTTAATTTTTGACTTTTGATGTTTGATTTAAATTAAGTAACAAATAAAAATTTTCAATTTTTAAGAAAGGAGAACAAATGAAAAAAAGAGCAAAAAAAGGTTTTACTCTTATCGAGTTGTTAGTTGTTATTTTTATCATCGGTCTTTTAGCTAGCGTAGTTGTTGTCAATGTTAACGCTGCTCGTATGAAAGCCCGCGATGCCAAAAGAAAATCGGATATTGCTAGCGTTCAAACAGCTATCGAGGCATACGCTGATGAAAGGGCCGAATATCCTGATACGGTTAGTGTGTGGAAAGAAAGTGCAACAAATACAATTGATTGGGTTCCAAATATAACCCCTCTGTTTATTAGTGTTCTTCCGTTGGATCCAAAAAATGTTTTGAATACCCCCGGGGCTACGCGATTTGTTTATTATTATCGATCCGATAAAACTGATTATAAACTGATGGTTTGGAACATGGAAAGTGCCACGGGTCGTGAATGGGCGGCAAACGATGGTGGTCCTACCACTACACCTTTAACTGCTCCTGGTTTTACGGGTGGTCGCAATTGTACAACATCCGGTGGATGGGATAGTGTTACGGCCTGCAACTACGAAATTTTTAGCGGCGGCGCCCAACCTTGGTAAAAAATTCATCGGCTATTCATTGAAGGTCGATAATAGCTAATAAAAAATAAGTTAAGGAGAAAAAAATGAAATTGAAAAAATTTAAAAAAGGTTTTACTTTAATCGAGCTTTTGGTGGTCATCGCCATTATCGGTATTCTAGCCGCCATGATTTTAGTGGCATTAGGCAGTGCGAGACAAAAAGCTAGAGTTGCCTCAGGGAAAGGTTCACTTTCGGGTATTCCTGCTGCACTAGCTATTTGTGCAGACAAGAACGCAATTGCTACAGCAGACTATACTACCCCTATAGTAGGAGGAACTTCTTTAGTTTGCACGGGAGAAACTGCCGTATATCCAACATTGACTTCTTCAGGCTGGACGTGGACATCTGTCACTGCAACAACACCAACTGCTCCAGTAGTTGTTGCTGGTTGTACCACTGCAGTTTGCGGAGGAACTGCTGATCAGGTAGCGACCTGTAGGATCGATGGTTGTACATTCACACCTTAACCTCAAGTAGGTCAGCTCTTTTTGGCGAAGCCAATCCTCCGAAGCCTTATGCGAAAGAGGAGCATACAATGTCGAAGTGGATAGGCGTACGCCATACTTCGTATTAGCTTTGCTGGGCAAGTCCGAAGGGCTGATCCCTTGACCGCTCAAATTTTTTGAGCGGAATGTCAAATGTCAAAACAAAAATGTCAAATGAAAACCAAATCACAAAGCACAAATTTGATCTTGAAGAGAGAACTTCAGTATTTGCCGAGAATGTGATCGAACTAGTTAAAAAATTGCCTGAAAATACGATAAATCGTCCATTAATATCACAAATTATCAGATCAGCTGGCAGCGTCGGAGCTAATTATATGGAAGCCGATGCGGCAGAATCAAAAAAGGATTTTAGGCACAAAATTGTTATCTGTAAAAAGGAAGCCAAAGAAACTCAGCATTGGCTGAGATTATTAGCTAAGGCGAATCCTTCCCTTAAAGAAGAATTTCGTAAATTATGGCAGGAGGTTCACGAATTACTTTTGATTTTCTCTGCCATTTTGAAAAAGTAATTTAAGTATTTGAGTATTTTTGATTGATTTGGCATTTTTTATTTGATATTTGATATTTTAGATTCTGGTTTCGAGTTTTGTCATTATATATGTCATTAACACTTATTTACATTTTAATCATCTTATTGGGTTTGGCCGTTGGCTCATTTTTAAATGTCGTTATTTTGCGTTTTGACGAGATTAAAACCATCATTAATACTCGCTCGCATTGCGTAAGTTGCAAAAAAAACCTCCGTTGGTACGATTTGATTCCCTTTTTTTCCTTCGTTTTTTTGCTCGGCAAGTGCCGTTACTGCAAAAAAAACATTTCTCCTCAATATCCTCTGGTTGAGATTGGCACTGGTTTAATTTTCGGTCTTCTTTTTTGGAAGTTTGGTTTTTCTTGGATTCTAATTCCTTATCTTCTTATAACCTGTCTACTTATCGTCATTTTCGTTTATGACATTCTAAAGCTAATGATTTCCGATTTCTTGGTTTATCTGGCCTTGGGAATTTGGGTGGTTTGGATTCTATCCCAATTTCTACTTAACAATTATCAAATTTCAATTATTCTTGATTCTTTGTACGGCGGCTTAGTTTTAGGCGGGTTCTTAGGCTTGATAGTCATTGTCTCCCGCCAAAAATGGATGGGAGCGGGGGATATCGCCTTAGGAGTCCTATTAGGAATGATGGTTGGTTGGCCTGTAGTTTTGGTGGCAACCTTTTTGGCATTTGTTTTGGGAAGTTTTATAGGTTTATTTTTAATTGCCGTCCATAAAAAGAAAATGAAAGACCAATTGCCGTTTGCGCCGTTTTTAATCACCGGCATGTGGCTGGCGGTTTTATTCGGAGATAAAATAATTAATTTATATTTAGGCAAATTTTATTAAAGGAGAATTATGAAAATTAAAAATGGTTTTACTCTTATTGAGATTTTGGTTGTTATTATGATCATCGGTTTGATTGTCGGTGGTATCGCTTTGAATCTTGCGAGAGCTCAAAAAAAAGGACGGGACACGCAACGAATTACCGATATGACTAGCGTGGCTCAAGCCCTCGGCGCTTACTATGCGGACAAGCATATTTATCCAACTGGGATAACGGGTGATGGCGGAGCAAACTATAATAATTTAAGTAGTCAATTGATTCCGAGCTATATTCAGGTTTTGCCGCAGGAAGTAAACGATGATTATGTATATCGCTATGCCTGCTCTGGCACGCCCATCTGTTCCAAGTATGTTTTAGCTGTAAAATTGGAATTAGAAAGAGTTCAGCCGAACGGATCAAGCGCAAATGGCTATAAAATAAACACTGGTGAAGTTGACACTTATATTCCATAACATGAAAAAATTTCATCCTAACTTGTCTCGACTTGTCCCGAGTATGCCCGAGGGAGCAAAATCGAGGGAGTACAATCGAAAATCTTTTACATTAATTGAAATGATCGTTACGATTAGCATTTTGGTTGTTATTGTTGGCGCCTCAATGCCGGCATTATTTG
>CAYSSM010000038.1:0-3763 GCA_964433905.1 uncultured Candidatus Saccharibacteria bacterium | reverse complement strand
AACCACGATCAAAATTATTTGCCAGTTTGTTTTGATAAATTTTCCCATCGATCATCACAAGAAGGCGGCGCTTCTCAAGCTTGATATTTTCTAAAGTCTTCTTCTGCGCTGCACCGTTATACCACCAAATCTCGCTTCTTCCTCTACAAAACTGGCGCCCTGTTGATTGTCAAGCCACGCTTTTAAACGCTGCGGATGGGGTGGATCCTGTTCATAAAGCGTATATATCATCGACGTTGTGTAATCCACTTTTCCACATAAAGATTCACCGCATTTTTTCCATCCCTGCCACAAAAACAAATAGTCATACGCGTATGGAATTACCGGTGGAACATAGACATCCACATTGTATACTCCCCTCCCGGCAGCGTTTTCAAAAACCCAGTCAACAGCCCTTATCTGGCTTCCCAGTTTAATATCTGTCGGTCCATCCATTGGGTTTTTGATCATTGCTCTGATTGGAATCATGTTTACCCGAAAGAAGTAAACGAAAAATAAAAGTAGCAGCAGTTTTCCTAATAATGTAGTGGAAAACTCAGCAAGTCCGATTGAAAATAAAAGAATGAAAGGAAGAAAATAACCTATCAGGTAATAATCATAAATATTTCCGAAATTCCCCTGAAAAAGGATATACCCAAGCATTGGGGTGATTAAGAAAATCGAAAATAGTGGTAGCGTTCCCTTTGCCAGGTGCTTTTTCCCCAAAATCAAAGATGCAAGCGACAACGCCGCAAAGATATATGCTTGTTTATTCCAGCCAATAAAAATCTTACCCATAAAAGCACTCCAGAAATAAGCAATTCTTGTTTCTAAGACAGAAACCGTTAATGGTTTACTAAACGCCTTTTCCTCCGTAAATAATTTTAGAAAATTATCCATCAGAAGGTTATCGTGTCTAAAGTTAAAGATAATCTGTGGAATAAAAGTTACTAAAAGACAAATGCATGACACGATAATCAGTCTGGAATTTAACTTTACAAAGTGCCAAAATTTTGAACCAATCAGTCCACCCTTGAGACCTTTTAAATATCGTATAAGAAACCATAAAATAAAAAGGGAATAAATGAATAAATAAAAAAACGCACTTGCGGATTCAAAATGTAGAGACACCCCCACAACAAATGCCGAAACGGGCCACCAACGTCTTCTTCCGCCGGAGATAATCTTCCATAGTGAATAAAAAAATATCATGCTTAACAAAAGCATCGGGTTGGGATTAGAAAGCCACCGGCTGTAGTAAATAATGTAATAAGAAAACCCAGCGACTACCGCGGCGATTAAACCGGCAGATCTCGAGTGAATTTGCCGACCCAGTTCAAAAATTAGTAAAAGCGAAAGTGCCGACAAAATTGCTAAAAATACCATCGGGAGTAATGGGTTACCTCCACCGATCAAATATAGTGGGGCAATCAGAAAGTAATAAAACGGACCCAGGAATATTCCCGACAGTCCGGTCACCGGACCGATCAAAAAAAACTTTCCGCTATGCCACAGATTCCAGATTACCAAAGCGTCGCGTCCTTGGTCGTAGTAAAAACCCATAAGATCTCCAATTTTATAGACACGAAGATAAAACGCCGCAATCACAACAAATGCCAAAACTAGATAAGATAACCAGTTTGAAAAAAAACTTTTTATTTTACTCACGGTTTATTTGTGTGTTTATTTACCACTTCCAACAATCTTTCGACTGCCTGATCAAAATCCAAACCTTTGATACTGGCACCAGATGCGTAGACATGCCCTCCTCCACCGAGTTCTGATGCAATTTTTGAAGTATCGAATCCGGTTCTGGACCGAAAACTTATTCTCAAATATCCTTTCTCTTCTTCGCATGCGACAAAACCAAAATCCGTACCTTTAACAATTTGAACAAAATTACTGGCTGCAGTCTCTTTGCCAGTTCTGGGCTTTCCACATTCTTCAAATGTTTCGTAGTCGATTGCTGACCAAACAAATTTTCGATCCAAATCTAATTTCATTTTGGATAAAACTTCACCCCAAAATCTTAATACGTTATAATCTTCACTCATATAGATTTCACTAACCGCCTTATTTTTATCAGCACCTTTATCCATCAACCCAATTACTATTTCAAAAGTTCTTTTCGAAGTACTGGGAAATTTAAAAGCTCCGGTATCGCCAACAATCGAAGCCATTAAACACTCGGCAATTTTTTGATCCATCGGTAAGCTTAAATCCTCAAAAATTTCATACAACATTTCACCAACCGATGTTTTTTCTTTATCAACCAAATTGATGTCACCAAATTTCATATTTGTCTCATGATGATCAATCACAATCTTTGGCAAAGGAATATTAGATATTTGACTATCACCTGTTACCCTATCAACAGAAGAGCTATCTAAAATTATAAAAAGATCGTAAATCGAATAATCAAAATTCGTAAAATCTACAGCTGTCTTAATTTCAGAATATCCAAAAAGATAAGAAACATTTTCGAACAGCTGCGGACTTACACACACCACATCCACAGACTTTCCTTGATCCAAAAGAACTTTCCTGAAAGCTAATGCCGACCCGATGGAATCAGGGTCCGGATCTTTATGGCAGCTAACCAGAATTCTACCGCAAGAATTTATTTTATCCAAAATTGCTTTTGATTCTTCGTAATGCATAGACGCTAAATTGCATGCGCCAGTTTATATACTGTCACACCCTCAACTTCCCAAGCAGCCTCAATTTTACTCCATCCAAAATTGGCAATTTCCGCTTTTGGCGAATGCGTCGGGTCGCATTTTTCTTCCGGTAATTCACAAACCACATACAGAAACTCTCCAACCGTCTCCTGCAATCGTTGGGCATCAATATCAGTAACATTCGCCCCATTTTTCTCCAAAAAATATTGATAACCATCCTCGTAATTCTGTTGCGCAATTACAGCAAGATTAAATTTGGCACTTCCGACATCTTTCCGGATTTGTTTTGCCACCTCCTGCGCCCTGCGCATCTGATAATTCGGAACGCCACGAATTGGAGAATTTACAATGTAAGTACCAACAAGTAAAACTATCCAAGCGGTGAAAATAATTTTCAGGCTTTCAAAATGAAAATTATAAATTTTTTGATAAATTCCACCAATCAGAAGAAACACCGCCGGGAATAAAAATCCGAAATAATGATCGTAAATGTGTTGTTTGTAAAGTCCCAAACCAAAAACTCCGAAAAAAAGCCATGCGGTCAAAACTACTAAACCTCTGCCAGAATAATCTTTCTTCTCTTCATCAAAAACTAGTTTTCTAAATTTTCGCAAAACAAACAAAACAGTTAAAACAAATAGCACTCCTATAACAACTGTCGAGACGCCTCCGACAAACGGATCCGCTCCCGAAACAATTCTGACTGAAAGATTATCGCGGACCAACGGAAAAAGGTTTGGTATCGACTTCCAAGGTTTTATCGAAACAGTTTCTTGCCTTTGTGTGAAAAAAATCTTAATAGCGTTAAAGTTCATCCAATCGTGGCGCAAATCAAAAACAAGAAGCGCTGACATTAAAAATGCAAAAATAGCTAGACCAATCCAGGTACTTTTCCAAAAACTTTTAATTGCCAAGGAAGAATTCCTTATCAAACTCCAATATTTAAGTGCCCAAAATAACAAAAGCGTTGGTGCTAACAATAAACCCAAGTAATGAGATTGTAGTACGAAAGCGAATGAAATTCCCAAAACGGGAAACCATATATATTTTCCTTCGTTCCAAATCTTCCATATGCAGACTATCGTCAAAAGTGAAAAATGCGG
>CAYSSM010000037.1:0-3810 GCA_964433905.1 uncultured Candidatus Saccharibacteria bacterium | reverse complement strand
TGCATTTTGCCTTATCGATAGTAATCACTTTTTCATTAGGTTTTTGCTCATTTGTTGGCTTATCCATTATACCTCCGATATTATCTAACTAAATGCTAATTAATACTAATGTACTAATTATTCGTATATTAGTAAAGATTGGTAACTAGTAGACACTCGATCACCTTGTAATATAGAAAACCAATATTAAACCCATTATCAAGGTGATGACACCAATAATTAAGCGCATTTTATATGAATTTGTTTCATTGAGATTAATTAATTTCTCAGCAATAAAACGATTGGTGGTGGCGGCAAAAATAATAATTAGAGGCGTAACAAACATCAAATTATAAATAAATAAATACAATATTCCCTTGAGGTAAGTTTCTTTGGCTGAAAGAAGAGCTAAAGTAGCCAAATAAATTCCTCCGGTGCAGGGAAAACCAAAAATCGCTACCAAAAACCCCATAATTGCTGCCGCAGGAACGGTAAATTTATTGGCATAGTTGGCAATTATCGTTCTTCCTTTAAGTGACAAAGAAAGCCGCAAAGGCAGTTTGGGAAAAAAATAATCTTTAAAACTCCAAACGCCCCAGAAAATCAGAATCCAGCCGATAATTTTCATAAAAATTTCAGGAATGTTAAACAAATATGCCATTTTTAAAAGCCCTAAGCCAATGACTAAATAAGTAATAAAAACGGCAATAATATAAGTTGCGCCCAAAAGCAAAACCGTCCGCCGCGATTTTTTAAGCGTCAGCATTAAGGCGATAAAAATTAATAGAACCGCAATTGCACAGGGATTAAAACTGTCCAGTAAGCCAGCGGTAATAACTAAATATAAAAGTGAATCATTCATATAAATTGTAATTGGCAGCCTTAATGCACTTTCTTTCGAACACCTCTTAGAGTGGCTTGATCGTATTAGACTGGTATACGAAGAAGACGGGAAAACTAAAGAGAATCCAGAGAATCTATCTTCAAAGCCTTCTTAATGCTTTCTAGTTTTTCGTATGTCGGATTTTCCTCACCCCGTTCAATCCGAGCGTAATAGTTAACATGGATACCCGCTCTTTCGGCTACTTCTGCCTGGGTAAGCTTGGCTTCCTCCCGCACACGCTTGAGCTTACCACCAAGATTCTTAAAAATATTTTCTTTATCTTTATTCTTACTAATCATGGCTAAAATATACCAAATTTTACTTTAAATATCCATAGCTGCAAATAATTAAATAAAAAGGAGAAAAATGTTAGCCTCAACCGCCTTGTGGCCCAAAATCATATCTGATAAACATAACCAATCAGGTATATTCACTATCGCTATTTAGCATCGCTATTTTCCAATCTAAAAACCGCCTATCTCTCGAATTGCCATGGTTTTGGATTAACCCCCAATAACTTGAATAGTTTTCGATGCTTAAACGGCTCAGCACTCTTTGCCAGTTACGTTTTGAAAGCCTTCTTCCTCTCGGATAAATTTCTACGCCAAGAAAACGAATACCCTGTTTTGCTTTAACAATAATATCGCTTTTAGTATTTAACTCTAGGCTCAATTTTTCCAGAAGAAATTTTGTCGCTAATTTCTTCTGCCGTTTGAGCCCGCAAAAATCGGAGGCAATAAAAATAAAATCGTCGCCATAACGTAAATAATGTTTAACCTTTAGAATATGCTTAACGTAACGATCAAATTCATTAAAATAAACATTAGCCAATATTTGGCTGGTTAGGTTGCCGATCGGAATACTTTTGGGTCGCGGCCAATCGAGAGAGAGAGAGAGAGAGAGAGAGAGAGAGACGGCGGCCTTCGGCCGCGAAATACCAATAACTTCCGACAGCAGATCGAGCGCTTTGGAGTCCTTTATTTTCCGCTCCAATATCGCCATTAAAGTTTCCCTATCTATATTATCGAAAAACTTCTTAATATCTGTTCGCCAGACAAAAGTTCGCGGATTCTTTCTCAAAAATTCTTGCGCTCGTTCAATTGCGCTCTGTAATCCTTTGTTTTTCCGACACGACCAAACATCAAAAATAAAAGTTTTATCGTAAATAGTAACGAGATAATCGTATATCAAACGGTGGACCACCCTGTCTCGAATACAAGCTACCCTAATTTCCCGTCGTTTGTTATCGCAGACGATAAATTTTCGGTATGGGCCGTGTTTGTACCTGCCTGTTTCAATCTCGCTGTGCAACTTCGGGATATTCTCTTCTAGATGATAGCTGAACGTTTCTAACTCCAAAGTTTTGTTTTTGCCGGCTGAAAAAGCATACCAAGAACGCCAAATATTTGATAAGCTGGTATTAAGAGCAGGTTGATTTTTCGATACTATTTTAAACGGAGTCAAGAGATTTTTCATAGAGACATTGCCGGTTATTAATTTAACTTATGAAGTCTATAAAGCGGTTGTTGACATTACCGGTCATCTTGAAAAGCGCTGGCGATACGGCTTAGGTTCAAGCCTTGAACAAAGTGTACTCGATCTTTTGAAAGAGCTCATCATGGCAAAAAACGCGCCGAAACCGCTTAAATCATCATATTTAATACGAGCCGGAAGCCATTTGGAGATAGCCACCCTCAAGCTCCGGCTTTTCTTAGAACTCGAAATTGCCAACGAAACTAAAGTTTTCCAAATACAAAGCAAACTCTCGGAAACCGGTCGAATGCTTGGAGGGTGGCTTAAATCCCTGGGAAACGCATAATCTCTCACCGCGGAGCCAACCCCGCAATTGTCATTGACATTGTCCGGCTTGTTCCTGTCCAAGTTCGCCTGCTGATTGTCGCGGTTCCAATAGCCGTTCGGGACGTTGTCCGAAGTTTAATTGGTCTTACTTTTCTATAAATTGCTAAAAGAACGCGTTCTTAAGCAGTGCATTGGCTTGCTTTTTTCATCTGCTTTGGCAGATAAATAAGACCCAAACGTGAGGTATTATGTGAAAAAGTAATCGCCGGCGCTACCTTCATTACTAAAGAAGGTAGATTACGCCTTTTTGCGATTCACATATTGCGGTAGCCCGCTCCGAGGCGGGTGACTTTTCACCGCTAAAAAAATTTCGAAACCCCAAAGTTAAAAAATCTAATAAAGAAAAAGTTCAAATATCAAGATATTCTCACCGCGGAGCCAACCCCGCAATTGTCAACGACAGCGCCCGGCCTGTCCCTGTCCAAGACCGCCTGCTGAAGGCCGCGGCCCCAAAAGCCGCTCGGGACGCCGCCCGAAGAAGAAAAGTAGGCATTACCCAAATATCGAACGGAACCGCCACCCTGATAGTCATCGATAACTTTGTTGGTGGCTTCCAGATGGGCGATGAAATATGCCAGCCACGATTCGGGAGTATGATAGGTTTCGTTAGCGTAATCAGGATCACTCTTTTGAATAGTAAGATATTCGTTTGGTGATTTACCAGCCTCAAGTTGTTTGCGACCACCCAGCGTCTTGGTGTTTGGACTGTCTTTTCGGGGGATATCAGGCACATCCTCGACAAGCATAATTTGCCAGCCGGGAGTAGACGAGGATTCGGAAAGTATTTGAGTTTTAGTCTTGCCGCCATGGTTGGCCGAATACTCATTAACATCGTATACCAGTTCGCCGCCAAGCTTGTCAGCATTCCGATATCTATCCCAAGCATACATTGGATTAGAGGTATCTAGATCAAGCGCATCACCGTTGGCTCCGAGCAACTTGCCAGTGCGTTTGTGCTCGAGTATTCTTGACTTTGCGCCGTCAATTAATGCTCCGAGATCTTTAGCAAAAGGAATAAGTACAAGCTTGGTAAAGCCCTGCTCAATCTTGGGTGCTAGGATCTCTTGTTTTTCGGCAATTTGCGCCAT
>CAYSSM010000036.1:0-3831 GCA_964433905.1 uncultured Candidatus Saccharibacteria bacterium | reverse complement strand
GCCAGCCGATCTGCTCGTCTCTTCTGGTAGTAGCCCCAGGCCACCGCGACAACGAACAGTCCGATGAGACAGTAATTCGACTCCACCCAACCGATGATTTGCGACATCTGCATCTCATGTCTCCCTTTAGAAACTGAATGTGTTCCGGCGACGACGGCGGACAACCTTGCTTACGGCACGAATGCCGAAAGCAAGAGCCACCAGCACCAGCATGACTACCACGATTGTCCTAGTGACAACATCGTGAGCCATCAGGTGAAGGAACTTCTGTTCGATGTCTAAGTGGGTCAAGTTGACCCAGTCTTCACCCATGACCGTCGCAGCCCGTTGCTCAACCACTAAGATGGCTACAACGATTGCAACAGCCAGCATCAACAACACTGCGAAATAATTCTGCCTCATTTTCTGCTCTCCTGTGGTTCAGTTTTTGCTGTGATTTCCGGTCGATTATCCCAGACCGGTAAGGGGAAATTGTTAAAGTCATAGCCCGAACCTTTGAAACTAGCTCAAGGGCTCAGGTATGACCCCGCCGATTGGCGGGGTGTTTTTTACTACCTATCGTTGAATTGTAGTGCTCCTTCATAGAAGCATTGGCGTGCCGGCTAGATCTCGTAGACCTTGCCGGCCTTGTCCGTCCAGACGCCAGACCTGTTTTGGAGGTGGCGCGTCTGCCACCTCCCGTTAACGAAGATCACAATTTCGGCCTTCCTATTACCCTTGCTGATCAATCTCATCTGATCCTACCTCCTCTGAGTAACATTCACAACTTAAGAGTATACCATAAATATAGCAAAAAGTCAAGCCTTTTAACAGGAGAAAAACAAGGGTAAAAGCGTGTAGTTTAACTATTACCCTGTTACCCTAACCGCTAAACGCTGTGCATATTTGACACATCAAACATGCTATTATATGATTAAAATGACCAGATAAACGGCACTAAATTAAGGAGGCATATGTACGATCCATTAAAAGTTAGCTTGGAAAACATTATTCCCTTAACCGAAGCAAGGGACCATTTTTCACAAATTGTCGCCGAGGTCCAAAAAGACAAACTCTATGTTTTAACCAAAGGCGGCAAGCCAGCCGTGGCGATTATTGATGTAAAGTATCTCGAACAAGTTACCGGCGGGGAGATCAAAGAGGAACATATTGAAAAAGAAATCGAAAAAGCGCCGGAAAAAGTCGGTCTGCCGCCAATGGTCGAGCACTTAAACCAAAAACCAACTCCCCCAACCGCCGCGCCAGTTTATCCGGCGCCAATTTCCAAACCGTCTATACCGCAATCAACGCCGCCGCCAATATCGCAGCCTGCTCCACCAAAACCCGCTGGTTTTGCCGCTCCGCAAGTAAAACCAACACCTCCGCCGCTACCACCGATAAAAACCGATGTAAAACCGCAACCTTCGCCAAATCCTATTTCCGCAACTCCGCCGCCGGCGCCTTTGGCAAAATCTGAACCTTTAACATCATCGCAACCTGCCGGTTTTGCCGCTCCGCAAGCAAAGCCCACGCCGCCGCCACCACCAGCAACTATCCAAACATCAACTTCAACACCAACCGTAGCTCCGCTGCAAACCCCACCACTAAAAAGTGACACTCCCGCCACCCAAAACACGGGGCAAAAAATCGATATTCAGTTTTCGCCCGATGACGAAGACATGAAAAAGATGAATCAAGACGGCAAGATACCCGATGAGTCCAGAATTGACGGCGATGCCAAAAACCCGCCCGCTCAATATGCCGGAGAACAAGAAAAATCCGAACCAGAAGATATGGTTATCGACTAAAAGTCGATAAATCCGAATATTAAATTTTAAACGGTTTAAAGATTTTGAATTTAAAAATTAGATATTGTTTCGGATTTCGTGCTTAGTGCTTCGAATTTTGTCTGATATGTCTTCTTACCCACCAGATAATTCCTATTATTATCAGTCCTAAAATTACCCAATCTACTCCGTGGAAATATCCTCGCAGGCTCTCCCAATTTTCTCCCAATTTTTGACCTAAATAGGCTAGCGCTAAAGTCCATGGAAAAGATCCTAAAAACGAATAAATAATAAATTTAGGAAAATTCATTTTGGCAATCCCGGCAGGAAAAGAAATAAATGTTCTAATAACCGGCAATAATCGGCCGACAAAAACCGTTGCTTCGCCGTGTTTTTTAAACCATCTGTCAGCCAAATCCAAATCGTGATGGGAAATTAAAATATATTTGCCGTATTTTTCAATCAAGGGTCTGCCGCCATAAGCTCCTAACCAGTACGAAACGATTGAACCGACGACGCAGCCGATTGCCCCGGCAAGACCCACCAGCCATAAATTAAGCTCGCCTTGCGCCACTAAAAAGCCTGAGAAAGGCATAATAATCTCTGATGGCAAAGGAATATTGGCCGATTCAATCGCCATTAACAAAATTACTCCGCCATAACCTGTGGCGCTAATTACCCCCATTATCCAAGATGCAATTGTCGAAAGAATTGTCGAAGCCATAATGGTAAATCAAAAATCAAATATCAAAAATCAAAACTTAGGTATTTTACTATTTTTAATTTTTCTTTTTCATTTTGACTTTTGACTTTTGCATTTTCTATTAGAGGTATCCAAACAACCAGAAAACTAAAGTTGTTAAAATAAAGGCGATGATTGCCCCGCCGATAACTTGATTAATTGTATGTTTATGCCGATAAACCCGCGACCAGGCAAGAGGAATAAGCAGGAGATAAAGCCAGCTAAATTGAACGCCGATTAAGATCACAAAGACCGTTACCGCCGCGGAAAACAAAGCGGTATGAATTGAAACTTTCCAAAACATGGTCAAAAATCCCACCATCACGGCGTTGACAGCATAGACCGTTCCCATAACGATAACCGGCTTGGCAGCATTAATAATTACCAAAGCAATCGCTCCAAAAAGTGCGGAAACACCGGTTAAAATAAAAGGGATTTTGCGTTGGCTGTGTTTGGACAAATGAATATCATGAATATGCTGCTTTTCAATCAGCCACAAAACATAGCCGCCGGGAATTACAATGGCAAAAAGTAAAGCAATCCCCATCCAAGGCAAAAATTGTTGAAGATCTTTGGCGTAAATGTAAGTAATAACTACTATAAAAACCCCGGCTGTAATATACGGTGAAAGCAGCCCCGAGATGCCAAAGGCCAGAAAATCAAAAATTTTTTTAGTCTTAGATTCTGTCATGCTAACCTAATTTTACGCGCTAAACCGATGACGAAATTATAAAAATAATCCAAAGGTTTGTCCAAAACTTTTATCAACCAAGCAATTATAAACCCGGTAAGCGCGCCGCCAATAATATCCGAGGGGTAATGGACGCCGATAGCCACCCGTGAAACGGAAATAATAACAGCTATTATTAATGCGATAGTCGCTATTTTTTTATAACCGGAAAACCACAGTGAAAAAGCGATGGCAAACAAAAAAGAAGCGTGATCGGACGGAAAAGAGTAATCGGGCCGATGGAAAAATAATTCCTGCACTGGCACTGACTCAAACGGCCTGGGCCGGTTGATCATTTTTCCTAAAATAGCGGCGACACCCATCCACGCGACTATTCCCGACAAAGTTGCTCTTAGAACGATTTTTTTTGTTTCTTCTTGGAAAAACCAAAGAATAACTAAAATTATCGGCACGGAATAGATTAGATATACTCCGGTAACAATAAAAATCTTTTGCAGCGCAACTGAAGAATTAGCAAAATAATTTATGCTCAAAAGCACACTGTCGTCAATTGATAATAATTTCAAAAGCATTTCTATTTAAATCTACAAGATTTTTACGATTTTGACAAGAAAGAGTTTGAGTCGTAAAAT
>CAYSSM010000035.1:0-4320 GCA_964433905.1 uncultured Candidatus Saccharibacteria bacterium | reverse complement strand
AATAAAAAATTGTCTGTTAGAAAAAACTAAAGAGCGAAATCCTTATTTATACCCGGCCAAAAAAGATTAATTGTCTCCGTCTTGCTTTTTGAACCGTAATTTGCAGACCCGTTAATTTGTAATACATAAGGATTTTGGGTCAGCTCCGGAGTATTGTTTGAACAAAGAAAATAATATCCTTTTGTATCCGTCGAGCCACTATCAAGAATTCGGCCATTTTTAAATAATTTGACCGATGCGCCAGCCATGGGCTGTCCGGCTGAGGTCACTTGACCCTTTATAAAAGCCGAGGGTTGAAGAATCAAATTAGCATTTTGATAAGTAAAGGCAGACATTCTGATCGGTCCCCAACGCTTGCTGACCTCGTAACAGCCGTTTGCCGAAGAACTTGGAGTCGCTTTTTTCCACTCAACTGTAACCATATCACCACTAGGTATCATGGCCTCATAGAAACCTTGACCGTTGGTTTCAACTTCATCAAGTTTGTAGCTATAAATTCCATTGGGACCACTGCCATAAAAATAAATCTTTTCTCCTCCTAAGGGTTCTCCACTTAATTCATCAAAAACCAATTTTCCTTTTATAAAAACTACCTCTATAACAACCGCCGAACTTTTAAGCTTTCCCGTCACTTTCCCGTAAGTGAAAAGTCCTGTCCCAGCAATCACCAAAACTAAAGCAATCGATAATAACATTTGCGTTCGTTTGTTGATCTTTCGCAATTTTGCCAACATAAAACCCTCCTTTTGAGTTATAAATAATGTCTATATCCACTTTAACTCTCTCTCTGCGTGTCAAGTTTTTATAAATTTTGTTTTGTCAAGTCCCCGATTTTTTGTACACTTAAACGGCCAAAATCTATCTCAAACACACCATTCATAACAAATTAAAAACCATCAATAATTACTCTAATTCCCGCCATATTTTCTATTTTAGTACGATCGGGTTATAATAGAAAATAATGAAAAGATTTAGGATTGGTATGATTGAAGAGAAAATCATTGAAGTAGCGGGACTTGGAATTTTAAGCCTTGCCGTCTTAACGTCCCCTAATCTTTCTAAAATCTTAATCCCGATATTAAAAGATCGCGGCAAAAAAGGATTTAAAAAACTGCTAAAACAACTCGAAGAAAAAAGAGTTGTTTATCTAAGTGGAGAAAAAATCCGATTGACAAAAAGGGGGCGAGAATTACTAAATGAGATATATCTATCGAATTTTAAAATCACAAAGGCTGACCGGTGGGACGGACAATGGCGACTTGTCTCATATGATGTTCCCGAAATTTACAAAAAGTCCCGCAATATCTTTAGGCGTGTGTTGGAAAGCAATGGCTTTTATCAAATTCACAAAAGTTTGTGGGTTTCGCCTTATGATTGTAAAGAAGAAATCGCTGTTTTTTCTAAAAATTTAAATATGACGGATGATGTTATTGTTATGAACACCGACCTTCTTCCAAATCAAAAAGAGATGATTAAGCACTTTAAGTTAAACAGTCCTAAAAAAGTCTAAAATAACTGGTTATTTTCTATTTTACGACGATCGTGTTATCTTCAAAAAAGTATCTTCGGTTAATAGGAAAAGTTGAAAGATTTAGAACTCAAAATCCTCCAACATTTCAACAAAGAACAAATCGAAAAATATCACCATGAAAAAGGTGTTGTCTCAAGATCTCAAGAAAATAAGAAATTAACCATAAAAAAATCATAAAAAAAGAGCCCGGCGGATGCCGAAGCTCGTAATAGTTCTATTTGTCTAGTCGTTCCAGGCAGCTGGACAGTCACAGCCCTGGTTGGGACATCGGTTGTTAAGCATAAAGACCTCATATGGCGCAATGTGGCCACAACGCCAGCAGGCCTCATTATGGGCAGGACAAATCTTACCTGTTCGGACGCCTCTGATCATAATCTCGTGCGGCTCAAGAAACATCAAGTCAAGCCGTATTTTTTCAATCTTTATTCCTTGTAGGACATTTCTCGCTAATTGAGCAAACCTGCGGCGATACGTGAACCAAAATGTGTCGCAGAAATTATCGCTGGCGTAAAAAATGTAAGAATGAGATAAGTCCCTTTGAGAACTAATTTCTCCCATCATCCCGTCTTTATCAACGGCAATATCTTTTGGAGATTCAACCATCCCTCGCAGGATGGTGAATCCCACTCTTTGATTATCAGGATACAAGAAATCCTTGAGTTTGCCGAAAACCCTCAAAAAATATTCCATTCTACCAAGACGACTGAGCTCCCAGGCCATAGCTTGATCCTCACTCGCTTGGCCGTCTTCCACTTCTACTTTCTTCCAGTTCCACCGAAGGAAACGGAGCGATAGCCAATCGTATCTTGCTTTCAGGCTAAGTCTTTCCCATACATCATGCGCCTTTTCGATAAGTTCTGGTTCTGGCCAAGGAATGATCGGTAGGATAATCTTAACCGCAATATCGCGAAGACTACTACCTTCAACCAGTTGCATATTGCCAATACGATTTTCGACTCCCCGGATATGATCATCGAAAACATCAATCGGCTCGTTTTGAAAGTTCAAGGTGCACCTCCCTCTATAGGTGACTTCATGATAGAGAAAATTACCCTTATTGTCAAGGGAGATCTGTTTATTTTATTGACTTATAATCTAAAAAATTCTATAATGCTTTTAGGATTCTGTTGAGGAGGATAAGATGACATCTGGACCTCTTGAATTGTTTGATACGGGTACGATCCTTGAAGGCCCAAATTCCGAAGAACTCGTCAGAGCAGTCTCGCATCAGACAGAAACAGAGTTCAAAATAGCTTTTGATGGGTTACCCCTTTCAAATCTAGGAGAAATTAGCTGCCGTTATTACATCTCAAGGATTGACCGAGTCTATCATTCAGCGGATGGAGAAATCCGTCTCAATCTTCAACCAACAATAGAAACCAACATTTCCCTCGGAATAGTTGACGAAAACCTCTTTCATTCTGCCAGTTACGTTATCGAGACTCGTCGCGGAACACTTCGACTACACCGCTCATAAAGAGCATCCCATCACAGACGCGCCATAGAGCTCGTCTGTTTTTTAAGTGTCTAGTCCGAAGAGTTCTGTTGCATTTTTGGAAGTTTGTTTAGCAACTTCTTCCAAAGGAATTTTTTTAATTTCGGCAATTTTTTTGGCAACTTCGATAACAAAAGCTGGTTCGTTGCGCTTGCCCGCCTTGGCGCGACCGCCAAGTCGCGACAGGCCGCGATATGGCTCGGGAGTTAAATATGGACAATCGGTTTCGATTAAAATTTTCTCCAACGGCACCTCCCGTATCACTTCGGAAGTGTGATTATTTTTGGTAAAAGTGATGAGGCCAGTAAATGAAATATAAAAACCTAAATCCAAAATCACCTTGGCAAAATCCCAATTTTCTTGAAAGCAATGCATCACTCCTTTTGGCATAGGGCTTTGCATCATAAGAATTGTTAATACATCTTGTGCGGCATCGCGCGAATGTAAAATTATTGGTTTTGATATTTGGGCAGCAATTTGAAGATGTTTTTTGAATAATTCTTCCTGTTCTTTAGCCAATGACTTATCGTAATAGTAATCCAAGCCCGTCTCACCAATAGCAACAACTTTCTTTTCTTGCGCCATTTTTAGAAATTTTTCTTCATCAAAATTTTCTTTAACATGAATGGGATGAAGGCCGACTGCGGCATAAAGAGTATCATATTTTTTCGCTATCTCAATAGCTTGCTCGGAAGTTTTTAGATCAGAACCAACATTTATGATATTTTTAACATCTACAGCAAAAGCCCGCTCAATTACTTGAGGATAGTCACTAGCAAAATTTTTAAAGTTGAGATGAGCGTGAGTGTCTATATAAATTGAATCCTCCTAACACTAATATATTCACGAATATAACACTAATTAGCAATCCTTTTTATTTTGACTCCGTCTTTTGTAAACACTGCCAGAATACCTAAATGATAGTTTTTTGTCTTAAGATATGCAAGAATCTGACTAATGTCATTTTGATAAAGATCATTTGAGACTTTTAATTCAATAATTATTTTATCCTCCACTAAAAAATCAAAGAAATATTTACTAACGATTTTCTCTTTATATTTAACAGGGAAATATAATTCTTTTTTAAAGCTCAACTTTCGATTTTTAAATTCTTCTGAAAGAGCTCGCTGATAAGTTCTTTCTCGATGTCCATAACCCAAAGTATTATAAGTTTCGTAAATCGCTCCTACGATTTTATAACTTAATTCTTTGTAAATAATCTCTGTCATATTCGTGATTAATTAGTGAATAGATTTGTGTTAGGCTTATTCTATTTACCGAATATCGTTGCATA
>CAYSSM010000034.1:4361-5054 GCA_964433905.1 uncultured Candidatus Saccharibacteria bacterium | reverse complement strand
GGCCTATTTGGCTGGCAGGCGCCGGTTTTTTCCCCCGACCGTTCATCCGATAACAGCCTCAACTTTGACTTCCTGAGGTTGTTGCGCCTGCCAGCATACCATCCTTGGTAGCTTCCTGCTGTACCGCCCCCGCCAATCTTTTGGCGGGGGTTTTCTTATAAAGAAAAGTTTGTTAAAATATCTTATATGAAAAAGAAAAGGGTAATTTGTGCCATGAGCGGCGGCGTTGATTCATCGGTGGCAGCCGCTTTGCTTGAAAAACAAGGTTATGATGTCATTGGTATTTTCATAAAGCTTTGGTCCCCCTCCGCTAAAGCTACGGGAGATAAAGCGGAAAATATTTGCTGTTCGCTTGAAGCCGCAACCGCGGCCAGGGCGGTTGCTAATAAATTGAAAATCCCCTTTTATGTGGTTAACTTTGCTAGAGAATTTAAAAAAGCGGTAGTCGATTATTATGTTAAAGAATATGAAAATAGCCGTACTCCCAATCCGTGCGTTATTTGTAATCGCGATATTAAAGGTGAATTATTGCTTAAAAAAGCCGCTGATTTTAATGCCGATTATTTAGCTACGGGACACTATGTCCGCTTAAAGGCGGAAAATCAGAAATCAGAAATCTCATTCGAGTCTGAGCCTGAGGGTTCATCCCTCAGAGTCGAAGACAGAAATCAGAAAATCAAGGAATTCTATTTA
>CAYSSM010000034.1:0-4351 GCA_964433905.1 uncultured Candidatus Saccharibacteria bacterium | reverse complement strand
CAGTTGATAAAACCAAGGATCAGTCCTATTTTTTATGGACTTTGACTCAAAAACAATTATCAAAAATGTTATTTCCTGTGGGAGATTTAACCAAGCTTGAAGTCCGCGCATTAGCCCAAAAAATGGGACTTCCGACAGCACAGCGAAAGGAATCTCAAGGAATTTGTTTTATTCCCGACCGCGATGTTTGCGGTTTTCTGCACCGCTACGGAAAAAAATTAACCGAGCCGGGGAAAATAGTGGATTTAAAAGGAAAAATTCTTGGCGAACATTTTGGTTTGATAAATTATACCATCGGTCAACGGGAGCGTTTGGGCCTTGGTGGTCCAAAAGCTTATTATGTGGTAAAATTAGATAGTAAGGCTAACATATTAATTGTTGGTGATGAAAAAGATTTATATAGCCGAGAGTTAATCGCCGATGGTTTAAATTGGATTTCAAAACCAGATTTTAGCTCAAAGCAAATCGGAGCAAGAATCCGTTACGGTCATCCGATTGATAACTGTGCAATATCGCAAATGTCAGGAAACAAAATCAAAGTTAAGTTTAAAAAACCCCAGCGGGCGATTACTCCGGGACAATCGATCGTTTTTTACTCGCAAGAAAAGGTTTTAGGTGGCGGTATAATTATATGAAAATTCTGTCAAAAATAATAAAAATTCTTGGTGTTCTTTGGATCGCGGTTGCTTTTTATTTCGTCGGCTATTTGGTTGGCCATAAAAATATCGTTTTTGAAAAAAACTACAGTCCTAAGGTGGTAAATTTGGATTTAGGCAGGCCTAAAGAAGTTGATTTTTCCATTTTTTGGGATGCTTGGAAAATTGTGACCGAAAAATATGTCGGTAAGTACGATCCTCAAAAATTGGTTTACGGCGCCATCAAAGGAATGGTAGAAGCTTTAGGTGATCCTTACTCCGGATTTATGGAGCCGGGAAACAGCAAACAATTTTTAGAAGATCTTTCGGGCGAGATTCAGGGAATCGGAGCAGAACTTTCTAAAAAAGACAGCCAATTGATTATAATTTCGCCCTTATCTTCTTCACCGGCAGAAAAAGCAGGATTGAAAGCTAAAGACCAAATTTTAAAAATAGACGGTCAAGATACCGCCGACATGGATTTAGATACGGCTATTTCAAAGATTCGGGGTAAAGCCGGAACCGAAGTAACGCTTCTAATTTACCGCGATGGTTTTACCGAACCCAAAGAATTTAAAATTAAGCGCGACATTATTGTCATCAAATCGGTCAAATGGGAGCAAAAAGGCGAAATAGGTTACATTGAAATTTCCCAGTTTGGCGAAGATACCTCCGCTTTAGCTATCAAAGCTGTCAATGAACTAAAAAATAAAAATTTGAAAGCGATCATTTTAGACTTGCGCAATAATCCTGGCGGTTATCTTGATGTGTCAGTTGATGTTGCATCCTTATTTATGGATGGCGGAGTGGTTGTGAAGGAACAGTATAAAGACGGTCGTATTGAAGAGCTTAAAACGACTCAAAAAGGAGAACTTTCTAAAATAAAGGTCATTGTTTTGGTTAACGAAGGCACGGCGTCGGCTTCGGAAATCGTTGCCGGTGCGTTAAGAGACAGCCGCAACGCCACCATTATTGGTAAAAAAACATTTGGCAAAGGTTCGGTTCAGGAATTGGAAAGTCTGCAACAAAATGCGGCTTTAAGAATTACGGTGGCAAAATGGTTGACGCCCAGCGGTAAAACCATTGATCAGGAAGGCATAAAACCTGATATTGAAGTTGATCTAACCGAAGCCGACATGGCGGCCGGTAAAGATCCTCAGCTCGATCGGGCGTTGGAAGAAGCAAATAAATAAAGGAAGTTAATGTTATGAAAGTTATTTTAGTTCAAAATGTGGGAAATCTGGGCCAAACCGGTGATTTAAAAGAAGTAAAAGCAGGTTATGCCAGAAATTTTCTTTTTACTAAAGGTTTGGCGGTTTTGCCTGGCGACCCAAAAGCTCGGGAACTTCAAAAAACTCACCAGCAAAAATCAATTCAAAAAGAAGATCTGTCCAATAAAATTGAACAATTGGAAGGACGGGAACTTGTTTTTACCGTCAAAGTTAACAAAAAAGACATTCCTTTTAAAGCCATTCATGCCAAAGAAATTGCTGAAAAACTTGGAGTTAAAGAAGAAACGATTGATGTAAAATCTATTAAAGCGATTGGCAAGCATTTGGTTTTTGTAAAAAGCGGCAACAAACTTGCTAAAATCAATATTGTTGTAAATCCCGAAAAGTAGTACAATGATCCATAGGAGGGGCAATGGACAATCCAATCGAAAATCCGGTTAATCAACCGGTTCAGCCATTAGAGATGCCGTCGAATCTTACACCGCCAGAACCAATGGGCGGGTCCGGCAGTCCAACAAATTTGCCAGCTGTCGGTAGTAATCGGCAACCAAGTTCTTCAAGTATGCCACCGAAGGAGCAAAAAGGCGGTCGCGGTTCCTACATCTTAATGATTATCATCGGAATCATCTTAATTATTGGGGTTTTGGTTTTTCTATCTTGGAAAGATTGGATTTCCTTGGGTGGTTTGGAAAAGCTTTGGGGGGGCGGCAAGGTAACGCCAATACCTATGCCGAAGATTACTTCGGAGATTAGCCCTTCACCCATTCCTTCTTCAGCGACAACCTCTCCTCAGGTAACAACCAACATCAACGATCAAACAAGAAAAAATGATTTGGCAACTATCAAAAACGCTTTAAAAAAATATTACGAAACTAATTCTGTTTATCCTGTTAGTCAGACGGTTACTAAAACTTCTGATACTGAAAGTACTTTAACTAAAGCATTAACGCCAACCTTTTTAGAAAAATTGCCTAATGATCCCCTTGCGCCAACATACTATTATGGTTACAAATCTGACGGCACAACCTTTGAAATCACCACCGTTTTGGAAGATAAGACTGATCCGGCTGGCACCACCGCTGGGACATACTTTATTTATAAAGTAACGGATATATCAAAAGAATAAATTTGGGAGGTTAAAATGATTTTTTTATGGATTGGTCTGGGTATACTGGCTGTTTTAATAATCTGGTTTATTGCCGTTTTCAACGGCATTGTCACTCTGCGCAATCGTACCCAAGAAGCCTGGAGTGATATTGATGTTCAATTAAAACGCCGCCATGATTTAATTCCCAATTTGATTGAGACGGTGAAAGGTTATGCCAAGCACGAAAAAGAGCTGTTTGAAAAGGTGACGGAAGCCCGCGCTAGCGCTATGAAAGCCCAAGGACCGGCTGAGTCAGGTAAAGCAGAAAATATGTTAACCGACACTCTTAAATCACTTTTTGCCGTGGCAGAAAATTACCCGCAACTTCGAGCTTCGGAAAATTTTCAACAACTTCAAGGAGAATTAACTGATACGGAAAACAAAATTGAAGCCGCCCGTCGATTTTACAACGGCAATGTTCGCGACTTTAATATTCAAATTCAAACTTTTCCAAATAGCTTAGTTGCTGGTATGACTGGTTCAAAAGCCTTTGAACTCTTTCAAATGGCTGAAGGCGAAAAGGAAACGCCTCAAGTAAAATTTTAAATAAATAAATCTCAAAAAATGTCCTTTTCCTCTTGACAGAAGAGTTCTTTTCTGATATAATTCTTAGTTCTGAAAATTCAATGGAGGTGACAGCAAATGAAGCAGAAGCAGGAATCGCAGCTATGCGTCGTGATTGCCGATGATTACATTTTCTATCGGCACGGCTTGAAGCATTGCCTTGAGAGCGCGGGTTTCTCGGTGGTTGGTGAAGCGGGGACGCCGGAAGAGGCATTGGCTCGGGTAAAGGATCTTAAGCCAGACGTCCTTCTTCTCGACTATGACCTGCTCTCGGAGGAAGCTCTGCAGGCACTGTGCATGAATGAGGGCATCCGAATACTCATGATGGGCGCTCCCGAAGACGAGGAGACCATGCTCAGGGCGATTGAAGATGGGGCGTCCGGGTTTATCCTCAAGACGGCTGAGCCCGAAGACTTCCTCAAGGCGGTGCGAATGGTCGCTGGAGGCGGCTGTTTTGCTCCGAGAGAAATGATGGGCCATCTCTTCGATGAGGTCAGAAGAAGCCGCAAGACTTCAATCCCGGTGGGCCAACGGGAAATGGAGGTCCTAAAGCTGTTGGCCTCGGGGCTTCACAATGCTCAAATCGCCGAAAGGCTCTTTATCAGTGAGCAGACGGTTAAGTGCCATATCACCAACCTTTTCCGCAAGCTTGGCCTGACCGACCGCGTCCAGGCCACGCGCTACGCTATCCGCCACCGGCTCGTTCGAGCTTAAGTTAAGTGGATTTATCAGGCCTCGGAACATTCTGTTCCGAGGCCTGTTTCTTGAAAAAA
>CAYSSM010000033.1:2641-5269 GCA_964433905.1 uncultured Candidatus Saccharibacteria bacterium | reverse complement strand
TGAACCCCTTCCGATTAGTTCTTTGTTGTGATATAAGCAAAGAAATTATGTCATTCTGAACACATTCACTTCGTTCAGTATAAACTCCGTGAAGAATCTGTCGCGAATGCGGCATCTCAGACAAGCTGAGAGATCTTTCACTTTCGGTTCAGGATGACAACCTAATCCTCAAAAACTATCTGCCACATTAAGATCCACTTAAATTTTTTTGACTTTAACTTTTGTTACTTTTGGCTTCGACGGCTTAAGTTTAGGCATAACAATTGTAAGCTGGCCTTCCTTAATTGTTGCTTCCGATTTATCGGCAACTATTTCTGTTGGCAGGGGAATCCGTCTTTGAAATGAACCGTAACTTACCTCGCGGCGGAAATAACCTTCTTCTTTTTCTTCTTTCTCTTCTTTTCTTTCACCGCTTATATCAACAAAACTGTCACCAATTTCGATGTCGATGTCATTTTCAGTTACTCCCGGAATGTCGGCCGTTAAAATTACAGAATCTTCAATTTGTTTAACATTAATAGGCGGGGTAGCTAAAGTAACCATTCTTCGTCTTTGGCTTTCTTCATCGTCAAAAAAACGATCAAGATCGTTAAAAGGAGACCAGGGCATTAAATCTCTGGGCATTTTATCACCTCCTTTCTGTGGATTTTTTTGAAAAAATAAATCTCCAAAAGATCGGTCAAACATCTCGGCCATGCGCAGGACTAAGGGAAGAGAAGGAATGCATTTGCCCTTTTCAACCGAGATTATCGACTGACGCGATACTCCCAGCTCGTGGGCAAGTTCTTCTTGAGTCAGGTTCTTTTCTTCCCTTAGATTTTTAAACCTACGGGAGATCATTCTAATATAAATTTTCATTTACTTCTCCGCTTAAATTGTAAAGTAAACTTTACATCTTGTCAAGATGTCCTTGATATTATTACTTAGATATGGTATAAGTTAACTAAGGGGCTGTATAGATTCGACAGGAAAAGAGCATAACAATTTCAAGTCGAGCTGGCTACATAAGCTCGTAAAATTTTGTGGCAAAAACAAACGCTAAACCAAATTTAGCTTTCGCTACCGCCTAATCCTACGACTTCGCTCAGGATTATCCTGAGTTTATCGAACGGATAATAACGGTGGCTGTCCGCCCGATTGTTGATTGAATGGTCGGACCGGGCATGACAAATCAATCTGCACCCCGCCGAGGTGGTCTTAGTAGGCGAGGTAAAGATAACGAAGACAAACTTTAGGCTTGTCAATAATTGTTAGATCTTTTTTTGGACAGGGGTGCAATTCCCCTCGGCTCCACCAAAAAAACATTCTCTTCACGAGAATGTTTTTTTGGTAGTAACTTATCCACAGCAAATGTTTAACCAAGATTAACAGGGGACATTATGGGGCTTGACAAATTTGACAGGTTTGGTAAAATGGAAAATGTGTTGTCAAAGAAGCCGTAATATAATTTTACTGCTTAAAACAACACAAAAGAGAATAGTTGATTACAGTACTTTAAAAGGATGGGGTCCAGTTATTGCTCTTTATTGATGGAGGTCCATTATTTGTACATCTGTTCGTTCGGAGCATCTGGTGAAGATTAAATGCCAGAAATTAGCTCCCGTAAGGGGACACGAAGAGGGAAAACAACCGGAAAACAAAAATTATCATTTACAAGAAACAAAAAAAACTTATATAAACAATTTAAATCTCAAAGCTACCCAATTTATTTGGGTAGGGGCTTTTGTGGCCGTCGTTGGCTTTTTGGCTTTATTAAATACACCAAGAGTTCAAGCCGCTAATGTTGGAATTAACTTAGAATTAGCCCAGCAAGTGATTGCCAGCATCGCTCCGGTGATTTCTGAAACTAAAGTTGATAATAAATCAGCTTCTTTGGTTTTTGCTCCCGATGGTTATCTTTCCAAGCCTTTGGTGGCGGAAACAAAAATCACAAAGTCGTCACCAGTTATTTCAAAAACATATCCCGCAAGACAACCAGTAAAAGCTTCAAAACTTGCCAATCTGTCCGGTAATTTTCAAGGAAATTCTTTTCCGTTTGGCTATTGTACTTATTATGTCGCCATCCGCCGGCCAATTTATTGGCGAGGTAATGCTATCACTTGGCTATCGGGCGCGCGTGCTTACGGTTTTGAAACGGGAGATACCCCACGCGTTGGCGCGATTGTTGTCACGGCCGAAGGCGGCAAGACCGGTCATGTAGCGATGGTTGATGCTGTTAATGGTGATCAAATAACTCTAACCGAAATGAATTTTAGCGGTTTTGGTGTAGTTTCCTCGCGGACGATTTCGTCTTCTTACAGCGCAATCCGCGGATACATCTACTAAAATTTAATTTTCATTTTTCAATTTTTAATTTACAATTGAAAGGTGATTATTACTATTTATATTGTTTTATTTATAATTGTAATTGTGCTTTTTATTTGGCAGAGCTCTAATTTGATATCGGCTTTTTTGGGGGCTCCGGCAGTGATGATGGATCGGAAAGTTATTATTGGTGCTCTTAAATTGGCTAAGGTTGAAAAAGGCGATATTTTTTATGATCTTGGCTGTGGCAACGGTCAAGTTCTTATTGAAGCGGCAAAAATGGGGGCAAAAGCCACCGGTTTTGAGGTTTCACCATACTATTAT
>CAYSSM010000033.1:0-2541 GCA_964433905.1 uncultured Candidatus Saccharibacteria bacterium | reverse complement strand
TTATTCTCTGAGTTCGCGTTCGGTTTGACGTCGGAGGTCTTTTTTCTTAATTTCGTCGCGGCGATCGTAGAGCTTTTTGCCGCGGGCAAGACCGATTTCAACTTTAGCTTTGCCCTTTTTGAGATATATTGATAGAGGTATCAGCGAAAGTCCTTTTTGTCGGGTTTTGCCAAGAAGCGACTGGATCTCGGCTTTATGCATTAAGAGTTTTCTTGAACGCTCCGGTTCATCAACATTAGAGATGTGAATATTCAATGCCCAGGCTTCGTTATTTTGAATACGAGCAAAAGCGCCATTAAGATTAATATGATGGGCGCGGATAGCTTTTATCTCTTGGCCGGTAAGCACAATCCCAGCTTCGAATTTTTCGATGATTTCATACTCGTGCCAAGCTTTTTTATTTTGGGCAATTGACATAGTACTATTATTATACCTGATAAATTGACAATATTAAAGCTAATTTATAAGATAAAAATACACAAAATGGCTATAAAAAATAATAAAACCTTCAAAAAAACGAAACGGCTTTCATGGGATGAATTTTTTATGGAAGTAGCGCTGACTTCAGCCAAAAGAACTTCCTGTATTAATCATAAAATTGCCTCAGTTTTTGTTGATAAAAATCATCGAATCGTTTCCGTTGGCTATAATGGTCCATCTGTTGGTGATTTTAATTGCAATGAGGTTGGTTGCGCAAAAGTTAACGGTGATCCGGTTACCGGTGAGATTCGCCGTTGTCGTGGTGCTCACGCAGAAATCAATGCCATTATTAATGCCGGTGATACCACAAGGTTAAAGGGCTCAACATTATATAATACGACTTTTCCTTGTTACGACTGCATGAAGGCTTTGAACAATTTAGGTATTAAGCGAATTGTTTACTACGAAGAATACAAAAGAGTTTTAGACGGCGAAGGCGGCAAGAGAAAAGAAGACGGACCTGAGGTTAAAGATCTTGCTCGTCGTCGGAGTATTATTATTGAAAAATTTTCAGATATCAAGAAGGAGAAATAAATGGTTTTAGGCGTTGATAAATTGTTAGAATTAGTAAAGAAAGAAAAATTAGTTGAAGGACTTTGCGAAAGGGAGTTAAAAAACCCCGAAGGTTCCGGTTTTGATTTATGTTTAGGCAAAGTTCATGAAATTTCGGGGAGCGGTTTTATGGGGTTGGAAGAACGCGATTCGGCTAAATCAAAATTACTTTTTGAATTTGATAAGAAAAAAAAGCAATCAATAATTATAAAACCGCAAGAAAGTTTTTTAGTGACGACAGTTGAGAAAGTAAATATGCCGCAAAATCTTACGGCCAATATGTGGCTACGGAGCACTTTATATCGAAGCGGTATTATTTTGTCTGGCGGAAATGTCGCTCCCGGCTACAAAGGCGAGCTTTCATTTTTGTTTTATAACGCCGGCAATTGTGAAATGGAAATTGAATTGGGTGCGCGCATTGTTCACATTTTATTTTATGAAGTTTTGGGGAGCGCTAACGAATATCGCGGCCAGTGGCAAGACGGCCGTGTGACAAGTAATAAAAAAGAAAGGCAGGTCTAATGGCAAAACGACATCCCGAGTATCAATATTTGGAACTAGCTGGTGATATTTTAAAAAACGGCAATAAAAAAGAAGTTTTTGGCGCTGATACTTATATCAAAAGTGTTTTTGGCCGTCAGATTAGATTTGACTTGTCTAAGGGATTTCCGCTTCTTACTACAAAAAAAGTTTTTTTGCGTGGAATTATTCATGAACTTTTGTGGTTTCTTCGAGGCGAATCGAACATTAAATATCTAGTAGATAATGATGTTCATATTTGGGACGATTGGCCTTATAAAGATTATAAAAAAGCGATAGAAAAAGACAAAAAATTGCCAAAGCTATCACAGGATGAATTCATCGCGAAAATAAAAGAAAGCGAAACCTTTGCCAAAAAATGGGGAGATTTGGGAAATGTTTATGGCGTTCAATGGCGTAAATGGCAAACATCAGACGGGCGTAAAATTGATCAAATGAAATGGGTGATTGAAAAATTACAAGAAACACCATACCGAAAACATTTTGTGGTCTCGGCTTGGAACCCGGAATTTATTTACGAAATGGCGTTACCTGGAAAGTCGATGGCTTTGCCGCCGTGTCACACAATTTTTCATTTTAATGTTTCGGACGGAAAACTTTCATGTCAGCTTTATCAGCGGAGTGCCGATTATTTTTTGGGAGTGCCGTTTAATATCGCCAGTTATGCGCTTTTAACTATGATGGTAGCACAGGTGGTCGGTTTGAAGCCAGGTGATTTTGTTCACACTTTTGGCGATGTTCACATCTATTCAAATCATTTCAAACAAATGCGTGAACAGATGAAACGACGACCGCGACCTTTTCCAAAAATGGTTCTAAATAAAAAGATTAAAAAAATCGATGATTTTAAAATCGATGATTTTAAGTTGGAAAATTATAAACCGTACGCGTCAATTAAGGGCGATATAACAGTAGTAGGAGGATTTTGAGCGCTAAAATAAGTATAATTTGTGCTTTGGATAAAAATCG
>CAYSSM010000032.1:0-5662 GCA_964433905.1 uncultured Candidatus Saccharibacteria bacterium | reverse complement strand
AGTGTACTTTCAGTGCAAGCTTCGGAGGACTTCGCGATATTTATTATAGGAGAAATATGGCATCGCTCGCAATCGCTATTGTTGGTTTACCTAATGTCGGCAAATCCACATTATTCAATACCTTAACTAAAAATTCCGCGCCGGCGGAAAATTATCCTTTTTGCACCATCGAGCCCAATGTTGGCATTATTCCCGTACCCGATGAAAGATTGGATAAATTAGCGACGATATCAAACTCGGCGCAAAAAATTCCCGCTGTGGTTGAGTTTGTTGACATCGCGGGACTTGTGGCCGGCGCCGCCCAAGGAGAAGGTCTTGGCAATAAATTTTTGGCTAATATCCGTGAATGTGATGCTATTTGCGAAGTCGTCCGCGTTTTCGAAGATCCAAATGTTACTCATGTCGCCGGCAAAATTGATCCGTCATCGGATATCAAAACCATCGAAACCGAATTAGCCATTAAAGATTTGGAAACGGTAGAAAAAAGAATAGAATCGTTGGAAAAAGATGTTAAGTCAGGAAATAAAGAAGCGATAAGAAGTTCGCAAGTTCTTACGAACATACGAATAATCCTCAATGATAATAAACCTGCCCGGGAAGCAAATTTAAGCGAAGATGATATCAAGGCGATTAAAGAATTGGGATTGCTGACTTTGAAACCCGTCATTTATGTTCTAAACCTATCCGAAGAACAGATCGCGAAAAGAAGTCATCCTGAGTCGTCAGACGAAGGATCTCCGACGAATGTCGGAACGGCAAACAAGTTGCCAGATTCTTCGGCTTTGCCTCAGGATGACACAATCGTCCTATCGGCCAAAGTTGAAGCTGAGTTAAATGAACTAAGCGATGCTGAAAGAAAAGAATATTTGGAGGCGCTGGGAATTGAGCAATCTGGCATCGAGCTTTTGGCTAAAAAGGCCTATGAAGTTTTAGGTTTAGAAACTTATTTTACTTCCGGCGAAAAAGAAAGCCGGGCCTGGACGATTAAAAAAGGCGCTACCGCGCCACAAGCCGCCGGCGTTATTCACACCGATTTTGAACGCGGTTTTATCGCCGCCGATGTCATCAAATATCCTGATTTTGTGGCCAATAACGGCTGGACCGGCTGCAAAGGAAAAGGACTCATCCGCACTCAAGGCAAAGATTATATCGTCCAAGATGGAGATGTGATTTTGTTTAAATTTAATGTCTAAGGGTATTGTCAATATTATCTCCTTATGATAATATGAGGTGGCAATAGATAAGCAAAGCTTATCGCGGAAATTTTTTAAGTGAATAATTATAAAAAATTATGGCTAAGATTACTTAGCGCGGAAATTTTATTAAAAATTATGAAAGAATACGAAATTACATTTATTACAAAAGAACCCTTCGACACTGCCCCCTCGATTAAACTCGGGGCAAGTCAGGGTAAAGATCTTAAAGATTCGCCTGTCAAAAAAGAAATCGAAAGCTTGGGCGGAAAGATTTTAAGTACATCTTCAATCGGCCAGAAACAATTCACTTATAAAATTAAGAAAGAAACGGCCGGTACTTATTCGAGCGCGATTTTTGAAATTGAGCCGGAAAAAGTTAATGAATTAAATAACAAACTGGTGTTAAAACCAGAAATTTTGCGCCATTTAATTATTATTACAAGAGCAGTTAAAATTCCTCTTGAATCGGCGCCAAAACCAATAGTTGAAAAAATCGCTGCTCCTGAAGAAAAGCTGGAATTACCCGAAGTTGAAGAAAAACCGGCTTTACCAACACCGGTTGAAACAATTAAAGAAGAATTAAAAGAAAAAGTTAAAAAACCAACTGAGAAAAAGCTTGTTGAAGCCAAAAAACCTGTTAAAGAAAAACTGTTTGAAAAAGAAAAACCGGCATCGAAACCAGCCATAAAAGAAGAAGATATTTCTCCCGACGACCGCTTAAAAGCTTTGGATAAGAAGCTGGACGAGCTTCTTAAGGAGTAAAATGTTTAGTTTAAATCGAGCACAAGTTGTTGGCAACCTAACCCGCGATCCCGAGATGCGCTACACCCCCAATGGTCAAGCGGTTTGCAGTTTTTCGGTCGCGACTAACCGCCGCTGGCGCGATAAAGAAGGCAATCAACAAGAAGCTACCGAGTTTCACAATATTGTTGCTTGGGGTAAATTGGCCGAATTTGTCAGCCAATTTATGCACAAAGGCAATAAGATTTATGTTGAAGGCCGCTTGCAGACAAGAAGTTGGGAAGGCCAAGATGGCCAAAAAAGAAATCGCACCGAAATTGTGATGGAAAACTTTATTCCTCTGACACCTAAAGGTGCAACTACATCTGTAGCGCCATCAAAGCCAACAATTGAAGAATTCCCCCCCTCCGCTGAAGCTACGGGGGGCAAGCCTTCTGAAGAAGCTAAACCCGAGAAGAAACTAAAAAAAGACTTGTCCGCCGAAGCCTCGGCGAAGACGGAAGAAAAGATAGAAGAAGATGAAATTAATTTAGACGATATACCCTTTTAAAAGAAGACAAGGCGACAAGTAGATAAGATGATGAGGAATCCATATCCCTCTATCTTCTTATCCTCTTATCCCCTAGAAAAACCATGCCAAGACAACAATTTTCATTTCGAAAAAAACAATGCGCTTTCTGCCGCAAAAAAATAGACTATATTGATTTTAAAGATTCTAATCTTATAAAATATCTTAGTCCGTGGTCAAAAATGAAAGCCTCGCGCAATACGGGCACTTGCGCTAAACATCAGCGCCGCTTGTCTGAAGCCATCAAACGGGCAAGATTTATGGCCCTTTTGCCATATGTAAAAAAATAATGAATTCTCCTAACACTAATTTACTCACGAATATAGCACGAATTCGTGTTTGATTAGTGAACAAATGCATGCCTAAAGGCGTGTTAGGCTTATTCAAAAATTCTATGTTATCTATTAACGATCTAAAACTTGGCACCAAAATTATTTTTAATGGCCTGCCCTTTCAGGTTATTTTTGCGCAACACTCAAAACTTGGCCGCGGCGGCGGAATATTAAGAGCGAAACTAAAAAATCTCCGTGACGGAACGACTATCGAACATACTTTTGCCGGCGCAGAAAAAATAGAACCTGCTGAACTTGAAACCAAAAAAGCCCAATTTTTGTATAAAACCGGTGAACAGTTCTTTTTTATGGATTCAGCTGATTTCGAGCAGTTTGAGCTTTTGCAAAAACAAATTGGTGATATCTCCCGCTTCTTAAAAGATGGCGAATCAGTTGATATCTTATATTTTCAGGACGAGCCAATCAATATTCAACTTCCCATTAAAATTAAATTAAAAGTTACTTATACCGAACCTGGATTTAAGGGTAACACCGCCTCAACCGTTAACAAACCAGCCACTTTGGAAACTGGTGCCCAGGTGAATGTTCCCCTGTTTATTAAAGAAAACGATACTATCGTACTCGACACCCGCACCGGCCAGTATGTAGAACGCGGTTGAAGATTTTATTCTCTAATTGAAAATTGTAAATTGATAATTTTTTGATATATACTCAAAGCATCTCATTGTACCTTGAGGGAGGCCTCCAATGACAATCTGGGTGTTTGTTTGGACGATCGGCGGAACTTTCACCATAGCAGGTCTAAATAGTAATGCCTTTTGGCAGTATCTTTTCCCAAATACCGACATCCGAAAACTTCAGTATCCCTGTCTAACAATTGGGATAACTTGTTTGACAATAGGAATGATTGCCTATCTTCATGCCGCGCTTGGATATAATTCTCCGCTACTTTTGCCCAGTCAAGCACTTGCGGTCTTAGCAATGGCAAGTTGTCTAGTGGTTATCTATTTCAAACGGCCTTTTGGTTGAAATCATTGACTTACACTCGCAATTCTGCTATTCTTGATGGTTGCTGAAAGGAGAGAGCCATGCTTCAATTCCCGCAGGATATTATAGTTGTCACGATCTTGAGTCTAGTGTGGGTTTTGATTACTTCCTTCTACATGCGATCAGGATTTTCACTCATCGTCTGGAAAGTCACGAGTGTTATCTTAATCTTGATGGTCTGGGTGAACGTGATAATGCTGGCAATGTTGACTAGGATTTTATGGTTTGAGATTCCGATTGCCGCCATCGATTGTCTTTTTTGCGGCATCATTCTCCGCACGATCATCATTCGCAATCCAAATCAAGGCAACATCTTTTCCGTTCACGCCAATGGTGGCTGAGGAGGTAGCGAGATGGACATCGTACATTCAGGTATGGGATCGCTCTGCGGAATCGGTATTCAAGCAGCAATCTCACTTTTAACGCAAGGCGTCAAAGGCCTCGATAGCTTGTCCGCAAGAGATCGGAATATCCTTATTATTTGTATGCTAATTGAGGCAGTAATCGGGGCATACTTATGGAAATTCATGGTGGGTTTCTTTGTAATTACAGCTATCACCTGCACCCTGCTCTACTTTTGGGCAGATTACCGGAAAATCATCGGCTACAATCCCGGAAACGATGAGCCGAAATTCCGTTTCGGCATCAGAAGTAGATGGCAATGAAAGACGTATTGGGTCTTGCCTATGACGTCGTGACGATGCCAGCGGCGCTCTTCGTCATTTTCATCGGTGACCAGCTCGGTTGGCACATGAAAGTAAAACCTAACAAGCCAATCTACTAATCGTTCTGTCTGTCTGCGGTCCGACATCTCGTCGGACCGCTTTTCTATTTAAAATTTCGGATTTGGAATTTCGGATTTCCTCCATTATTGATATAATGGAGGCGATGTTTATCGAAGCCAAAAAAATTATCGGTCTGCCAATAGCAGCGGTAGATGTTGAAAGTAAAATCGGCGAAATTACTCAACTTTTAATTGAACCGGAAAACGGCTCTCTTTTGGGTTTTTTGATTAAATCAGGCGGGTTTTTCTCGGCACAGAAAGTCCTCTCGGCCGTTGATATCCGCGAATGGGACCCCAATGGTTTAGTTACCGAATCAATCGAAAATCTGGTTGATCCAAATGAAATCGTCCGCATTAAGGAAGTTCTTGATAAAAATATAATACTAATCGGCATGTCGGCAAAAACCGAATCCGGCAAAAGGCTAGGAGTAGTCGAAGATCTCCTAATCGACACTGATACCAATTCAGTGGCTAAATATTATCTTAAAGATCTCTTAGGAAAATCTAGGGTTTTAACCTCTGATAAAGTCAGCCGCATTGACAAAGCAATCATTTTTACCGATGATGTGAGTGAGGTTAGCGGCGGCGCCGTTGGCGCCCAAACCGCTTAATCTTAATCCAACCGAGAAAGGCATAAAAGATGGAAGCGTTTTGGTTTCTTTTTTTGGGCGGTTGGACCGTGCCGGCAATGGCAATGTTTTGGCTATTAGCAAGGAGCCGCCAAAAGATTACCATTCAGCAGACATGTTCTATCGAATGGCCAAGCCACACCTATTTGGTAGCAATAGTTATTGGACTTAGCGCTGCAATTTTAGGCACCCTTTTTGGAACCACTATCCTCTCTTTTTATGCCATTATGATTTCCGCCGGATTAGCCTATTTTGCGTTAACTTCAATTCTCACGGAAATACTTGACTTCGGTACCGGCATTATCTTTTATGCCAAGGGCCCGGGAAAAATCTGTTTTTTCCGCAAAGAAACGAAAATTTCCTGTAACCAGCGAGCTATTTTATGTTTAGGATACCTTGTACCC
>CAYSSM010000031.1:3405-5982 GCA_964433905.1 uncultured Candidatus Saccharibacteria bacterium | reverse complement strand
TGTTATCGGATGAACGGTCGGGGGAAAAAACCGGCGCCTGCCAGCCAAATAGGCCAGAGTCTGACCTTCACCATCAGGCCGCGTTTGATGGTTTTAAAGACCAGACTCTGGTTATGAATGCAGATAGAGTCGGCTCCATGCGCTGCCGCGACGCACGAAATGCAACTCTATCCGGAAGCATCAGTCGAAGCTCTTAAGATTGCTCTTGCGAACTAGGACTGTGGCTAGCTTGTAAAGTTTGCGACCACTACTTTAGGACTTTCCTAAAATACTAACCACAAAAGTATACATATTGTAACAGGAATGCGTTAAACTGTCAAGAGTTTTGTTCGGTTTGCATCGCCGCAAAAATTAGGTTGCTAAAAAGATACGCCACCGTAACCGGACCCACGCCACCAGGCACGGGAGTATAAGTTTGGAGCACTTTTTCGAGCACAGGATCAATATCGCCAAGCAGCCTTCCCTCGCTTTCTGATGCGCCGGCATCGATAACAACAGTTTCAAAGTTGATCATTTTTTGACCGATTAGTCCTTTTATCCCAGTAGCAGAGATTAAAATATCTGCTTTCAAAGTGTATTTTCTTAAATTTTTTGTCTTTGAATCACAGACGACCGCCTCAATTCCTTGGCTTTTTAACATCGCTGCCAACGGTTTTCCCACCAGAATACCATGGCCGATAATAACGATTTTTTTATTGCGATAATCGATATTATAAAATGACAATATTTTGATAATTGCTTCGGCTGTTGGAGCGGAAAATTGTCCGCTAAAACCATCAATATCTTTTTTCGGATCTATCGTCCTTATGATTTCTTCTGTGGGCAAATCGCTTGGCAAAGGCAATTGCACGACAATACCGTTTACGAATTTATTATTGTTAAGATCTTTAATTAAAGAAATAATCTTATCAGCAGAACTATCTTTTTTAAGGTAGTATAAATGAAATTCCACCCCTAACTTTCGAGCGATTTTTTCTTTGGCCTTAACATATTTAATGCTCGCCAAATCATCGCCGACTAGAATAATGGCTAAATCCGGATGAATTTTCTTATCTTTAAGCTCATTGATTTTTTGACTTAATTGTTGATATATTTTTTCAGCCACTGGCTGACCATAAAGCACCATCTTGTCCTTAATCGGCAAAATTTTGAGTAATCATTTTGCCGTATTTACCGGCATCAATCACTCCAATACCTATTCTGGTAAATTGGGGATCTAAAATATTTTCTCTGTGAGATTCTGAATTCATTAATCCTATTTGAGCAAGGTTCATGGTTGGCGCTAAAGCTAAATTTTCGCCGCCGCCATTAAAGATAACATTGGCGTCATTCATTCTTTCAAGAGGCGTTTTACCCGATAAATCGTCGTGGGAAAAATAGCCATTTCTTAGCATGTCCATCGAATGAGTGCGGGCCACATTTCTTATTAAAATATCCATTTTTAATGGCGCCAGACCAGCTTTTGTTCTTTCGTTATTGATTAAAATTAACATCTGATTTTCGGAAGCTTCATCAATACTAATCTGATTTGTTTGAAAACTTAGCTTGGTAATGCCGTCATGTTCAGGACTAACTCCATAAAAAGTTAAAGTGTTATTGAGCCGGCCTAAGATGTTTTCCATTCGATTTTCAACATCGGCAGTAATTTTAATTAAAGGACCGCCAATTACCGAATCGGAAAATTGACTTTTTATGTTATTGGAAACGGGAAAAATCATCACAATCATTAAAAAAACGGAAACGATTGCCGTGCCCTTAATCATTCCCGCAAGAATGCCAAAATAAAGATTGGTTTTTCTACCATTAATATAATCGGGAATATAATGAAAAATTAGCATGGCTAAAAAATAAAAGACTATTTGAGTGATTGTCCAAAGCAGGAAAAAACCCAAAGGTTTGGCAAGGTCAGTATTCGTTCCCTGAGTAACTAAAATTGAACTAATTATATCGTAAAACTTTAAAGCGATAAGAAAAGATAAAACAATACCTACGACATCAAGGGCGGTTTTTAAAAACCCGCGGCGGTAGCCGTCAATAGTATAAATAGCAATTATCACTAAAACTAAAATATCAACCCAACTAAACATTTATCCCTCTTTTCAATGATATCATTTTTTTATTGATGGTTCGACTTTGCTCACCATCAATCTCTTCGAGAGCCTGAGGGCTCCTCAGAGCATCGAATGGCCTGAGCTTGTCGAATGGATTGATTTTTGTTTCCAGTTATCTATGGCCTTGACCAAAGCTTCTTTGGCCAGAACGGAACAGTGGCGTTTTACCGGCGGCAAGCCGCCCAATGCTTCGGTAACAGCATTGTTGGTTATCTTTATAGCTTCAGAAACTGTCTTACCTTTAACTATCTCTGTCATCATCGACGAGCTGGCAATTGCCGCGCCGCAGCCAAATGTTTTGAATTTAACATCGGTAATTTTGCTCTGATTAATATCTTTGGCAGGTTTGATTTTTAAAGAAAGTTCCATCACATCACCGCAAACGGGATTGCCGACTCGGCCAACGCCGGAAGGATTTTTGATCTGACCCATATTTTTAGGATGCAGAAAATGATTCATCACTTTT
>CAYSSM010000031.1:0-3305 GCA_964433905.1 uncultured Candidatus Saccharibacteria bacterium | reverse complement strand
TTTTTTTACTGCATAGTCTAATTCTTCTTTGGTGGTTTTATCTCCTAAAGTAAACCTCACTGAACCGGCGGCTCTTTTGGGATCAGAATATGTGGCCATAATCACATGTGACGGCTCAAGCGACTGCGAGGTGCAAGCCGAACCTGTTGAACAACCGACTCCTTCTAAATCCATCGCAATCACAATTGACTCGCCTTCGATATATTTAAAATAAAAATTGGCGTTATTGGGACTGCGTAATTCTTTTGAACCGTTTAACTCAACCTCTGATATTTCTTTTAAAACTTTATTTATAAGATAATCGCGCAGTCCTTTGATTTTCTGATTTCTGTCTTCGACTCTGAGGGATGAGCCCTCAGGCTCAGACTCGAATGAGATTTCTGATTTCTGATTTATCACTGATACCGCTTTCCCTAAAGCAATAATTCCCGTTATATTTTCTGTACCAGCACGAAAGCCCATTTCTTGTTCGCCACCAAAAGAGATATTTTTTATTGGTGTGCCTTTTTTAATGTATAAAGCGCCGATTCCTTTGGACGCGCCGATTTTATGGCCGGAAATTGTTAATAAATCAACATGCAAAAAATCCACATCCATCGGCAAGTATTCTGCCGCCTGAACGGCATCGGTGTGGAAATAAATACGCTTACCGCCAACCGCCAACCGACTACTGTTCTCTTTTTCAATCATTTTGCCGATTTCACGGATCGGTTGGACAGTACCGATTTCATTGTTAACATACATAATCGAAACCAAAACCGTATTTTTCTTAATCGCTTTTTTGATTTTTTCGGTTTCGATAATACCATCGCGATTTGGCTTTATATATGTTACCTCGGCCAACCCTTCTTTTTCCAAAGCTTTGCAGGTATTTAAAACAGCGTGATGTTCGATTTGAGAAGTGATGATATGAGGAAGAGAAAATGGTTGTTGGAAATTGGAAATTGGTTTGGAAATTAGAGATTGGTTATTGGACTGACTATTTTCTATTTTCTGATTTCCTAACTGTCCTCCGTTTTCTTCTAACGGATTTCTAATTAGCCCTCTTATCGCAAGATTGTCAGCTTCAGTGCCGCCGGAAGTAAAAACGATTTCTGCCGCATCAGCATTCAAAAACTTGGCTGTCTTTTCGCGCGCCTCGTCAACCGCCGCTCTGGCGATTCTCCCCCACTCATGAATACTTGACGGATTGCCAAAATTTTCTTTTAAATATGGCAATAGGGCAGTCAGAACTTCAGATTTTACTGGGGTTGTGGCCCCGTAATCTAAATATACTTTCATTTAACCAACTTTCTTAAATCTTGAATGCACTCTTTGCACTCGCCTTTTAGTTTGAGATATTTTGGGTAAGACAAAACCACGGCTATCGGTTTGCTATAACGCATAACTTCAAAAACCTCGCCTTTTTCAACATCTTTTAAAATTTTAGAGACTTGAGATTGCAGTTCGTTAACATTGATATTTTTGCTCATTTTAACCTCAATTATATATTACATCATATATAACATATGTCAACCCCTCAGGGTTGACACTGAGTAACATCGAAGTGTCAAGATAGTAATAATGAATAATGTATCGAACACTAAAAAAATATATAAAAACTCAAGGGATGAACTTTTGTGAAATGCCGGTTGAGACGCGTTTCGTTTGACAAGAGAATGTCGGGACGATGTCAAACAGAAAGCGACGAATAGGTTGGATGTAGCTTCGCAATCGACTGACGTCGAAAGGGCGGCTGAAAACAAAAGTTTTTCCCTTAAGTATAGCGCAATTTAGAAATTATTCTGCCGGCTGGGCTTCCACTTTTGTGTACGAGATCTGATATTGTGAGATAGGAGTTTCATCCTCATCGATAATTTCAATCGCAAGTTCGGCGCCATTTTTGCTAAAAGTCAAAGTTTGTTTGTCGGCCGACATTAAAGTCCAGGTGTCCTTAAGAGTATTTTTATAATATTCCCAAATTTTGCTGCTGCTTTCTTTGGCGTAATATTCGATTAAAACTTGTGTTCCGTCAGTAGATTTTTCATAAATTGAACGAATTGAACCCGGATATCTTGGCACATCAGCTAAATCTGCTCCTTCAACATCAATATCGGGAATTTTTAGATTGCTTACCGGCTTAGCTACCGCCGAAGACGAAGCTGTCGGTGTCGGTGTGATAAAAGATTGGGAATTTTTAGCTGCGTTTAATGCCGAAGAAGAAATATTTTTAGTTTTAAGATACGTCCAATAAAAAACCCCTCCGCTAAAACCTAAAATAAAAATCAAAATTACCAAAACAAAACTTTTCCAATTTTTCTTCATCCTAATTACATTATCACACAACCTTTACCGCTTGCCAATTAATTGATAGAATATGAGTATGCGCATATCATTTTCGGCCTTCGACACTTTTAGTCGCTGTCCCCTAAAATACAAATTTTCTTATATCGACAGAATTCCAATTGCCAAAAAACCTGAACTTGAATTTGGTTCTTTGATACATGGAATTGTTGAAAACGCCTTAAAAAGAGAGCCGATTATTCCCGCAATCGAAGAAACACTAAAATTATATGATGAAGGTTTTAAGAATATTACCTCATTTGCCGATGATAGACAAAAAGACCAATATTATCCAGTTGGCAAAGAAATCATCAAGACTTTTTATAAAACTCTAACGCCAGGATTACAGGATACCATTGCCACCGAAAAAAGATTTTATATTCAGCTAAACGATAAACACACTTTGTCCGGAGCCATTGACCGGATCGATAAATTACCATTTGGCGCCTATGAAGTCATTGACTACAAAACCAATTTTAAACCAAAAACCCAGCAGGATATTGATAAAGATAAGCAACTAGGATTTTATAATATAGCGATTAAAGAGCTTTGGCCTGATGCCGAAGACGTTCGGCTTTCAATGTATTTTCTAAAACCCGATTTGAAACTTACCACCACACGGCAAGACGATGAGATTGATGCTCTAAAAGAAGAAATTATTGAAACTGCTGAAAAAATTGAAAATGAAAAGGATTATTTACCCAAAGAAAATAATTTCTGCGATTGGTGCGACTACCAGCATCTTTGCCCTTTAAAAAAGCAAAAAGTTGCCCCAGAAAAAGAAGAAGATGTTGAAATGATTTTTGAAGAATATATTTTAGCCCAACAAAAAATGAAGGACTTAGAACCTAAAATCCATAACCATTTCGACAAAGAAAAAATTGAAAAATATCACCATAAAAAAGGCGTTGTTTCAAGATCTCAAGAAAATAAAAAATTGTCTGTTAGAAAAAACTAAAGAGCGAAATCCTTATTTATACCCG
>CAYSSM010000030.1:2000-6013 GCA_964433905.1 uncultured Candidatus Saccharibacteria bacterium | reverse complement strand
TTGGCTTTGCTCACACAGGTGCAGTAGTAGTCACGAAAGTATCTCTTGGTTCCTGGTGGGTTGAGTAAGAGGAGACGCATGGTGGAGTAGAACGCTAAGCGATTTATAAATTTATACGTCAAAATACTGCCACTTTAGGAAAGGTAGCAGGTGACCATTTATCATAACGTTTGAAACAACATAAAAAGGTATTAACAACAAATAAAGGGTTTTTTCTTCTCGAAAAGCATTTAAACGATTTACTTAGCGGTAGGACAGTAATGGCGCCGGTCTATGACTTTACTAAACACCAGCAGACAAAAGCTAAGGTACCGATGGAACCAAAACCAGTTATAATTTTGGAAGGCATATTAATTTTTAATGATGAAAAACTGCGTAATTTGATGGATTGGAAGATCTATTTGGAAGCCGCCCCCGATATCAGATTAGCAAGGCGCCTATTGCGCGATATCGAAGAACGCGGGGTAACTATCCAAAATCTGCGCAGCTCAATTGAATGGTATGTCCAAAAAGTAAAACCGATGCACGATAAATACATTCATTCAATGAAACAATACGCCGATGCCCGTTTAAACACCGATAAAGGTTCTTTGGATGCCGCCAATTCAGTTAAGGAGAAAATAAAAGAAATTCTTAAAAGATATGAATAATACGGACGATTAGCTCAGTGGTAGAGCGCCTCTTTGACGTAGAGGAGGCCATTGGTTCGATCCCAATATCGTCCACCATTAAATTTTATCTCGACCAATAGATCTCAATCCCATACCATGCGTGGAAAAATAGCACTATTAAAATCGCTATTGGAATAATCCTTTGATGCCAAAGTTTATGATCTAATTTGATTATTTGTTTTCCAACCGCCATTTGCAAAAGAACTAGAATAGCTAACAGCATTCCCAACCAGACATGGATAGGAAAAATCCAAATTTTAAAAATTGGCAATATCATTTTACAATAATCTTTGCTTTCATTGTGGTATGAATAGAACAATGGTAAGAAAATTCTCCGATATCATTAAAAGTAAACTCAAAAGTCTTACCTTTGGCCAAAATCGATGAACTAAATTCACCATTGTCAGCGGTTACAGTATGATCAGTAGGATCATCATTCGTCCAAATTACTTTGGTACCTTTTGTAACTTCTAAAACAACTGGACTGAAAGTCAAATTGCTAATTTTTATGGAGTTTCCGTTGACTGTTTCTTGGGCAGTGGGCGTCGGACTGGAAGTTTGATTGCCGCCTTTTCCGTAACCTTTAACATATATCCAGGCTAATAAACCTATTACAACAATAACGGCCAGAATTATCCAAATATTTTTCATTTTAAACCCTCTAATTTATTTTTTTGCGGCCTCGACCAAGTCGTAATTTAACAAATGTCATTGAATCATAAAGCACCTGCATTATAACACATTCTAACTTTTTTTAATGACAAAAAACTGCTTGCCGCTAAGAGCCCCTAAATGAATAATTTTAAATCGTAATTTATTCGGCCATGCTTGAAATTTTTTATAGATAATATTTTTTCCGTCAAAAACACTTGTGCAAATTTTTGTCAATTTTTGAGAAGAAAGTAAGGCAATAATCGTATGCGGGCTTATTTGAAAATATTTTGATTTTAGACCTATTTTTGAATTTATTTTTGACAATTCGTAAATAATACGACCGGCAATTTGTGATTGATTGACTAATTCTTCAATAAAAATTGCCCCGTTAGGCCGAAGCAAACGCTTTAATTCTTTGAGAGCTAATTTCTGGTTGCTAATAGTTTCTTTGTAATTACTGCCGATTAAGTGATGGAGGACATCTCGAATGATTATGGCATCAAAAGATTTATCGGGCAATTTTGAATCCAAAATTGAACCATGAATAAATTTTATTTTCTTTGAAGCCTGGCGAAGGCCGTAATCATTAACGATTTCGATGTTAGTAAGATTAATTTTCTCAGGATATTTTTTGGCAATGTTACTCAAAATCAATCCCCCGCCGCCGCCAAATTCACAAATATCAATTCTGCGCTTAAATTTATGCTTTGTGGCCCAATTTAAAAAAAGAAAGATGATCGGTGAAATTCCCGCCGATTGATCGCTCCTTAAATAATAATCCGCTTGTTCGAAAAATAGTTTTTTTACAGACGGATGCAACATTTTAAGATCGTAATTTTTTAATTTCCGGCCATTCTTGAATTAAAACTGAAATCGCTGCCGCAATCGGCACGGCAATTACAACTCCCAAAATTCCCATTAATTTAGCACCAATAAGTAATGACAAAATAATAATGACCGGCGAAAGGCCAACAGCCCTCCCCATAATCTTCGGCACCAAAAATTGGGCTTCTGCTTGTTGGATGACAACATAAACAATTAAAACCAATAAGCCTGTAAGCGGTGAGACCGTAAAAGCAATAATAAAGGCCGGAATAAGGCCTAACCACGGCCCGACATAAGGAATGACTTCGGTTAAACCGCCCCAAACAGCCAGTGTTAACGCGTATGGAACGCCCAATATCGCCAAAGCAATACCGTCTAAAGTACCAATAATGACCATTAAAGTTGCCTGTCCCCTTAACCAACTTCCCATTTTTTGATTAATTTTTTCGGCGATATTGAAGGAATTTGCTTTATGTTCTTCGGGAATAAACTGATGAATTAAAGCCTTGATCATATTACCTTCAAGCAACATGTAAAAAGATAGGACTATAATCGTAAAGAAGGCAACGATAGCGGAGAAAAAGCCAACCGTAGTTGAATAGACACCCGAAGAAAATCGGCCTATCTGCGAAGAAGCGTTAAATAAGCTTTCTTGGTAATTAGAAATAGAATTTTGCAGGTGTTGATATATCGGCCCTAATCTGTCTAAAATGATCGGAAGATTAACCGCCAACTGTTTTAACTGTTCAACTATAGGCGGGATCATTAAAAAACCGATGGCTGTCAGTAAACCTAAAAATAATATACCTAAGATTATCACTGCAAGAGCTCGGGGAATATATTTTGCCATCCTTTCAACCAACGGCCCTAGGGCAGCCACGATTACCAGAACAATAAAAAATAAGACTACCACTTCGCGAACGGCGTATATTAGCCAAACTGCGAAAATAGCCAAAATTATCTTTATGATTGTAGAGTTTGAGATTTCAAACTTGACTTTATTTTCCATATATCCTCAATTCAATTAAATTATACTCGCATCTTGCTTGATTAACAATACTTGCAAAACCTATTTTCGATTTTACTCGTCAGACAGGCGAAATCTCATAACGGAAACAAAAAGAGTGATTATAATCCAAACGACAACGATAATAATATTTACTGGATTAATAAACGGTGAGATATTTTCAATGCCAATTTGCCTGATCATTCTCAGGAGCGGCGCTAATGGTAGATATTGAACAATCGAATATAGCCATTTAGGTAATTGATCAATTGGAAAGAAAACGCCAGCTAAAAACATCATTGGAATAGTAATTGCCACTGCCATTCCCTGAGCTGCATCGGTAGTTTTTGCCGCTGACGCAACGGCAAAACCGATAGATAAAAAGAGCAACCCGCCCAATAGAGCGAATAGATAAATCAAGAAGATGCTACCGACTATATGGGCATGAAAACCCCAAACCCCGATTGCTAAAATGAGTGAAATTTGTAAAACATTTAGAATTAAACGGGAAAGTACTTCAGCTAAGACAAATTTCCACGGTTTAAGCGGAGTGGTGGTAATTCTTTTTAAGATTTTATCTTCGCGGTAACGAGCCATGGTAATGGCAATTCCTTGAACAGAACCGTTCATCAACGCCATACCGATAATGCCGAGTAAAACAAAATCAAAATAAGTTAAGTTTTTGTCGGATGTAGACTCAACATTTAATGAAAAAATTGGTTTGGCGCCTTGAGCTTGGTAATTCACCTGCGTAAGATAGGCCTCTAAAAAACCGGAAATGGCTAAATTGATTTGAGTGTTAGCCGGATCATTGATTAAGTTGATTTTAGTTAGCTCATTAAGTTGAAGATTACCAA
>CAYSSM010000030.1:0-1990 GCA_964433905.1 uncultured Candidatus Saccharibacteria bacterium | reverse complement strand
CAAAACCCTCCGGCACTTCGACAATAGCTGATACTTTACTCTTTTTAAGCAGATCTTTGGCCAGACTTAAATCTGTTTCTTTTTGAACTTTAAATAAACCTGAATCGTCTAAAGCTTTTTCTAAACTTTGAGATATTTGGCTATCGGATTTGTTGATTAAAACAATTGCTCCCAAGCTTTTATTATCCCCGCCAAAGAAAAAACCAAAAATGATTGTGAACATTAATGGAAAAAATAAGCTCCAAAAAAGCGCTTGGCGTCCCCTAACCATCATTTTTAAATTAGTAAAAAATAGCTTTAACATATTTAGTCTCCGTTTTCTTCATCAGTGATTGTTTTGCCGGTCAGTTCGATAAATAAATCTTCCAGCGTTGCCTGACCCACTTGCAAGCTTTCGGGCTTTTCGGCTTCAACCAAAAGAAGAGCTTTGTTTAAAACTTCTTGCTGTTTGATGTTGATTTCATAATGGGCATCTTTACCCGGCAATTTTTTTAATAAGCAATTTTTAGCGCCGCAAGCATTTATTAATTTATTTAAAAAGTTTTGATTGTCTTTTTGTAAAATGAAAGTGATTTTGTAAGGATTTTCAGTTCTTTCGATCAATTTGTGAGGTTTATCTAAAGCAATAATTTTGCCCTTTTCCATTATTGCCACTCGATCACAGAGAAACTCCGCTTCTTCCATATAATGAGTTGTCATAATAATTGTTTTGCCTTGTTTTTTAATTTCTGAAATTATTTCCCAAGTATTACGACGGGCGATGGGATCCAGACCGGTAGTTGGTTCATCCAAAAAAATAACTTCAGGATCGTTAATCAAAGAGGCAATTATCGAAAAACGTTGTTTTTGACCACCAGAAAGATTTTTTATGTAAGCATTGGTTTTATCTTCAAGATCAACCATTCTAAATAATTTATCTGGATCGGCGTTTTTTTCATAAAAACCACCAAAAAGTTCTAATATTTCTCTAAGTTTTAGATAATCGTAATAAGCCGATGACTGCAGCTGAACGCCAATTTTTTCTTTAACTTTTTCGGAGTTTTTACTAACATCGTCGCCTAAAACTTTAATGCTGCCCGAAGACGGCTTACGCAAGCTTTCAATCATTTCCATGGTTGTAGTCTTACCAGCACCGTTTTCGCCTAAAAGACCAAAAACCTCTCCTTTTTGAACATCAAAAGATATGTCGTTAACGGCAATTAACTTACCATATTTTTTAGTTAAATTTTTTATTTCAATGACTTTTTCGATCATAGATAGTGACTATATCACAATATCAGTTAATTGAAAAGTGCCCTCGAGCCGACTCGAACGGCTAACCTCTCCCTTAGGACGGGCTTGCTCTATCCATTGAGCTACGAGGGCATATATAGATTTTACCACTTTTATAAGATATAATAAAATAGATTTATTAAGATTTTGATAAATCACAATAAAGATGGTTAGACACCATCTTGCGGAAATTTGCTAAAACAAATTATAAAGATGGTTCGGGGTGTAGCGCAGCCTGGTAGCGCGCATCGTTCGGGACGATGAGGTCCGCGGTTCGAATCCGCGCACCCCGACCAAGCAAAAATTTACTCGATCTTGAGCTCATTGAGACCGGTATATTTGTCATTAACTCTCTTGATAGCTTGATCTACTTCTCCTATTACCACTTCAGCAGTGGAAAATATTTTTGCGCTAACCAAATGGCCGCCAATGGATTTTTTTTCACTGGAAATTTGAATATGCGCATGTAAAATCGTTTGATTATCCTTTACCGCAATAGTACCGGAGCCTTGAACAATTTCCAAAGGACCTAAGAATTTTTTCTTGATAAATTTTCCCGGCAGTTTTTTTAGAAAACCCAATTCAACATTTTTAGCCGACCCAATAATTGAAATAATAACTGCCGAACGAATTTTCTTTGCTTGGCAAAATTCTAAGGTCGCTTCGCTTAATTCCTGATCGGGTTTTACTCTAAAAACATAAATGTTCGTTAACTTCA
>CAYSSM010000029.1:0-6189 GCA_964433905.1 uncultured Candidatus Saccharibacteria bacterium | reverse complement strand
TGCTGGGCGAGCCGACTGATTTTTTTGTAATTTTTTAATAAAATTATTTCAAAATATAACGGGTGTCAACGATATTATCAACATTAACATCTTTAGACAATAAACCCTCGACTTTCCAAATATTGTTGGCTATTCTGGTAATATCTTCTATATTGTCTATATTACCTTTGTTGCCTAGAAATTCTTGGTTTTTAATTATATCAAATAAAATCAAATTTTCCAATTGTTTTTCGAGTTCGCTATTAGACAACATTAAATAATGAGCTACAATTCCACAGGATTCTCGAAAATTTTTCTTGAATGGTTGGACTGACTTGTCCCAGACATCAATTAATTTTTTAATTTCTGCTTGCTTTGTTTCTAAAACTTTTTCTTTTACACAAAGAATATCATAGATGACAGGAAAATTTTTTGTGGAGACAATTATCTTTCCATCCGAAAGTTGTTTAGCCTGAGTTAGCCAAGGTTCAAATGTAACCGCCGCTTCTACCTTTCCAGAAATTAAAGCCGCTCCTATGTCGCTTCCTTTTAAAAATACTATCTCAATATCTTTGGAAGACATCTGATTTTCATGAAGTAAATATAATAGGAAAAAATGACTAACCCATTCTCTTTCGACAGCAATTTTTTGCCCTTTGAGCTCCTTAATACTTGTTACTGTTGGTTTAACCAATAAACCATCGCCACCCGATGACTGGTTAAGCACGAAAATGATCTTTAATTCTGGAATTTTTTGTTTTGCTAATATAGCGCTATCTAATGTAGAAACAAATAAATCTACCTCATCTCTAATAAACGAATCTACGCGGCTTTCCTGCTTTTCCAAATCGATTATTTCAACCTCTAGATTATTTTTCTGATAAAGTCCATATTCCCTTGCAAGATAAAAAGGACTATTTCCTGGCCAAGCATGAGAACCAATCTTTAAAGCTTTGGGTCTTATTTTGCTCAATGGCACATTAGCTGCTTTGATAGCTTCCCCCCTCACAAGATAGGATATATGTTTTTTCACCTCAAAGAATTCTTTAGACAGTTTAATTTCGGCAGTTCTAGGACGAGGTAAATTTATTGTTATTTTTTCTTTTATGACGCCGGGTTTAGCGCTCATAACATAAACCTTATCTGAAAGAAAAATTGCTTCTTCAATATCGTGAGTAACAAAAAGAACTGTTTTTTTAGAATCTTCCCAAATAGAGGTAATTAATTCCTGCATCAATCCTTTTGTTTGGGTATCAAGATTAGAAAAGGGCTCATCCATTAAAAGGATCTCTGGATTGCTAGCTAATACCGTTGCCAATGCTACTCGCTGTTTCATACCGCCCGATAATTCGTTAATATACAAATTCTCGCTTCCTCTTAGTCCGACTGAATTAATATGATGTTGAACAATTTTACCTAATTCATTATCATTTTTAATTTTTCTTCTGGCTCCAAATGCAATATTTTCTTTAACGGTCAACCAAGGGAAAGATGCAAAGTGTTGAAAAACAAATCCTATTTTTTCTGAGCCGTTTTCTATTATTTCATCGTCAATATAGGTTTTTCCGTCTAAAGGTTTTAACAATCCGGAAATAATCTTCAATAAAGTTGTTTTTCCACAACCAGATGGTCCGACTATCGAAATGAACTCTTCATTATGTGCAACCAAAGAAATATCTTTCAATATCTCTGTCTGTTCGCCAGATTCATTTTTATAACTTATTGAAATATTTTTAATTTCCAATTTGCTCATTATGATTCCTTTTTATACCATGGAAACAAGATTTTTTGTGAATACTTAAAAATTAGATCGATGGTTATTCCCAAAATTCCAACGATAATTATAGCGAAGATTACATTCTCGGTTTTCAGTAGCCTTTGAGATTGAATTATTACATAACCAATACCCGATGTTGCACCGACTACTTCTGCAATCAACAGACTTGTCCATGCCCATCCCATTGAAACTCTCATATCGTCAAAAATTTGTGGCCAACTATAAGGAAAAAGAATTTTAAAAACAATTTCAGTTTTAGAAAGCCCAAGTGTTTTTGCAAATTGCACCATTTCATCCGGTATATGCGAAACGGAATTAGCCACCATTAGTACTAGCTGGAAGAAAACGCTTGCTGCTATCACAATCATCTTTTCCGTTTCACCAATGCCAAACCATAAAATTATTAGAGGGATAAAAGCAGGTATCGGCGTGTAACGAACAAAATCAATAATAGGCTCAAAAGTCATTTCAACCTTTTTATTAGATCCTAAGAGTACCCCAACAGGAATCGCTAAAGCTATACCAATGAAAAAACCAGTAAGAATCCTAATAATACTGATAATAATATCATTTAAAAAATTTCCATTGACGAAAAGATCTATACCGGCCTTAAGAACCGAAAGTGGACCTGGCAAAAAAAATGGTTTTATCAAACCCGAGTTAGTAACCAAAATCCAAACAATAAAAACTAATATAAAAGGAATTACCGCCAATAAAATACTTAATTGATATTTTTTCATTTATTTTTACTTTAATTTCTTCCCCAGATTAACAGTTTCGTTAAACAATTCTGTTATCTGTGTTTTTGAAAAAACAACTCGACCGGTTTTGGGATCGATATATTCATAAGTTGGCGTTTCATTGAATAACGACTGCCTTTTTGTTTCAAAATCTTCATCTAGCTTCATAGTTCCAACAATACTTTTTTGTTTTCTAGAAGCGCTTCCGGGTAATGGTACAAAAACATGGCTTTCTAACTGATCGATTAGCCCCTCATCAATTAATTCTTGCAAAAATTCCAGAGATTGTTTTTCTCTTTCATAAGTTGCACCCGGGAGCCCAACTATCCAAAATGCACCCACCTCAATTCCTGCATTTTTTATTTTTCTACAGGCAGGTTTTATCCAATCAATTTTTGTATCTTTGCGACTTGTATCTAAAATTTCTTGCGAACCGTTTTCAATACCAAGAAAGACCAGATTAATGCCAACTTCTTTCATTTTTCTTAAAACCTCATCTGGTTTTTCAATTTTAGTATTCGCTTCGGGATTTAGTATATTTTTCTCATCAGTATCGTTTTCTCTTAAATGTCCGACCCTCGCTTGAGCTGTGAATTGGATATCTGGGTATCTTTGATGGATATCTCTTAGTATTGGTTCAACTATTTCAAAAACTGTCTTTCGTTCAACGATTTCAGATTCCTCTCTGGTAACATTTCCTTCTGCATCTAGCCCCAACTCTAATAATAAATCGTCATCTAGAAGTCCTACTGTTTTTTCTCCGCCTTCCTTTTCATGCACACTTCTAGCAACAAAATCCAATTCTTGCCTATATGATTCAAGGCCAATAGAACTTACGACCCTCCGATACATTTCTAGGCTAGTACAAAAAGCACATCGGCCCATACAACCTCTGGCAAATAGAACATAATGGTTAAAATCTCCCATATTAACACCCTCGGGAAGAATGATTTTATTGTAACTCAAAGGCCCAATTTCTATAGGATCTCCTCTTTTTCGTTCGCTGACTGAATCAACAACTTTTTCTCCATCCCAATAACTAATGCCAGGTATTTGGGATAAATCTAATTTGGTTTTATCATCCTCAGCTTGTTCTAATGATTCAACTACATCTAACATAGTCCATTCGCCCTCACGGTTTACAATTACATCAGCGCCTAAATTTTTAGATGGGTCTAAGAAGGTTTCTCTTGAATCATCATCAAAACTGACAGCGTTACCCCCCAAAACAATTGTTTTATCAGGAAAATTTTCTCTTATATACCTTACCATCGCTCTAATAGATCTTTCTGTCGGTGAAAACATATAGCTAAATGCAATAACTTGAGGATTCACTTCTTCTATCAATCTGTGTAGATTTTCACGCATTTTCGTAATAAAAAATGCCTCGTCTATGACTTTTTGTTGAAGTTCTCTCGTTTCTTTTGGAGCTTCCTCTTCATAAAATTCTTTTAATAATCTTTCTCTTTCCTCGCCGCCTTTCATAAATTCCTGACTTAAGAAAGCGTCCATTGGGACTACGCTTGCTTCAAAACCTCGACGTTCTAACAAGGTTGCAACACTAAGAGCTCCGCGAGGAATCTCTTTCTGCATTCCGGAATCATCAAGTGCTTGTTTGGCGGTTTCAGGATCTGCGTGGAAAGGTGTATCAAAAATTAAGGTTTTAGGTTTTTTGGTAGGTTCAGCTTCTTGTTTTTCTTGATCTGCCAAACTTATTTCTTCTGGCTGTTCGTATTCCGATTGTTCGCTGTTTTCGATACCCATATGTATTTCCTTTATTTATTAAGATTAACGAGAAGAGAGGAATCAATTGCTTTCGTCATATCTGGTTTGTCTTTAATTGAACCCATTTCTTGAAAAACCTGAATGAATGTATTAGCGATATCGTAGATTTTCCCAGGATTAGATTTTGTGCCAAAATAAGTCTGATTTTCTTGATAGGTTGGCCACTTTACACCAGTAATTAAATCTTTAAATTCTGCCGGAGTAACATTGTAATACTTAGACATAATTTGGTTTGATTCATCCGAATTATTTTTCCAGTAATCCAAAGCTTTGAACCAAGCTTTTATAAATTTTTTAACATTTTCTGGATTATTTTTGAGATAAGTTTCATTAACTGAAACTGTATCAACAATTACACCGGGTGCATCGGCGCTACTTATTAATACTTTCCCGTCTTTTCTTTCTTTTGCCTTAGAAAGCCATGGTTCAAAAGTTACCGCCGCATCTACTTTACCTGAAACAAACGCTGCTCCAGCAGCCCCAGATTCTGTATCTATAATTTGTACATCATCAACAGACATACTGTTTTTCTTTAAAAGATACATTAGAAAGCTTTCACCAACAAAATTTTTTTGGGCGGCAATTTTTTTGCCTTTTAAATCCCGAACGGAATTGATATTGTTTGTTGCTAAAATTCCGTCAGCTCCATTTGATTCGTCAACCTGCAAAACAGTGACTGAAGGAACATTTTCTGCTCTAGATAAAACAAGTAAATCTACTGTGTCGCCCAGTGCATTAACATCGCCTTTGATCATTGCTGCTTTTCTTTGGGCGGTATCTTCCATATTTGTGATTTGAACATCTAACCCCTCATCTTTAAAAAACCCTTTATCTTGAGCTAAATACATTGGTCCGTAACCCACCCATGAGTTAACACTAATTTTAAAAGTGTTTGCGGAAGTTATCTTCTTGTTTTTAACTAGGAAAACAATACCCGCGACAATAAGGATAATAATTAGTACGCCGATGATAACCTTGAAAGTTTTGGACATAAAAACTCCTTTTCTTATTTTAATTTATCTTAATTTTGCTTCAAACAATTCAAATTTTACTGGATGGGTTTCTTTTGATTGGATTTCTGCGATTAGTTTAACTTGATAATTGCTTGTTTTTAATAATTCTTTTAATTTTGATAAATGACCAAGCGTTGATGAAAATCCAATCAATAGTCGCCCGTTAGATTTTAGATGTTTTTTGGCGCCGGTAATAAATTTCTCTGTAGATGTATAACCAGGATCATACACTGCTTTTTCAAGTGTAGATATATTTTTGTCTTCTATATAACCGAAAGGTGTATTCCAAAAAATCGTATCAAACTTATCATTTTCATTTAGAGGAGAGTAAAGATCGCCTTGAAAAACTTGAACAATATCGTCAACTTTGTGCAATTTGGCATTTTCTCTTGAGTTTTTAACCGCATCTGGATTAATATCAATAGCAACAACTTTTGCCGCACCTTTTAGAGCCATCGTAACACTAACTGCACCTGTTCCAGGACCAATTTCTAAAAATTCTTCCCCTTTTCCAATGGTAATTTCTTTAGCAAAAAACTCTGTATCAAAAAAATATTTCGGACTAAAAACATTCGGCAATACTATAAAATCTCGTCCTAATACTTTTATCTTATATGGGTCTTTTTCTTTTTGGCTATCTTGAAGAATTAGGTTTGTACCATGTAAGTATTTCTTTTTTTCTTTCATACTATTTTTATTATAATTTAAAATGGAAGAGAAGTAAACCAACGAAAAAAAGCCATTTAGGGGAGTTCCACTTTGTTGCGCGCGCACGGGTGGGTGGAGCAAGCGCAACTTGTTTTATTGTATTTATTTTTTCTTTTCCTTATTTTTCAAAAATCAGTCGGCTCGCCCAGCAGGCAGTCCCCAGTAGCAAAGCGTCAGCTTGCTACGG
>CAYSSM010000028.1:0-7368 GCA_964433905.1 uncultured Candidatus Saccharibacteria bacterium | reverse complement strand
TATGATTCACATGAGCTTTGGTCGCAAACCTACCCTTTCGCCAATTTGAGAGGCATTAGATGGCTTTTGCCAATTTTAGAAAAATTTTTAATGCTCAAGGTGAAAAACGGTCTGACGGTAAATGATTCACTGGCAAGATATTTAGAAAATAAATATAAAAAGAATTTTATTTTTCTTTACAATGTTTCCGAGAAAACGCCTAATAAAAAATTAAGAATTGACTTAAAAAGATTATTTATAAATAAAAAGATTGTTCTTCATCTTGGTTCAGCTGACGAAGGACGGGGAATGGAACAAATGATTGCCGCCGCCAAGTATTTTGAAAAAAATATGATATTGGTTTTTATTGGCGGCGGCAAAACGGAAAAACAAGCTCAAGAATTAGTAAAAAAATATCACATTAAGGAAAAAGTTAGATTTTTACCGGCGGTTTTGCCTGATGAAATTATCTCGACAATTAAATCGGCTGATTTAGGGTTGGCTTTAACGCAAAATATTTCGTTGAGCTATTATTATTCTCTGCCCAATAAATTATTCCAGTACATATTGGCCGGCGTACCGATTTTAGGCAGTAATTTTCCTGAATTTAGGAAAATAATTTCAAAAAATGGAATTGGCGAAGTGGTAAATCCTGCTAATCCGGAGCTTATTGCCAAAAAAATTATTGTTATGGTCAAAAAATCTTCTCAAAAAAAATACCGGAAAAAACTTTACGGTATAACCAAATCCCAATACAATTGGGAAGTCGAAAGTAAAAAATTATTAAATTTTTATGACAAGATTTTCTATTAAAAAAGCACTATCAGTCATCGTTTTTATCTTAATAGCGGTTGTTATTTCATATTATCTTAAAACTCACTGGCAGGAATTTCATGAGATTAAAATTGTTTCTTGGTGGTATTTTACTGGACTTTTTTTATCTACAATTGTTTCTATCTGGGTGACATCTTTGTTTTTCAAAAAATCAGTTGAGCCATATTCTTTGAAACTGACTTTTAAAGAATACTTTGGTCTAACAATGATCACTTTAATGGGTAATTATTTAATTCCTTTTAGCGGTTTGGGAGTAAGAGCAATTTATATGAAAAAAGTTTACAAATTTTCTTATCATAATTTTTTAACGACGATAATCGCAAATTGGATCACTAATTTTATCATTTACTCTTTTGGAGGAATTGTCGCTCTAATAATTTATTATCTTAGAACACACACAATCAATTGGATACTGGTGACCGTTTTTCTTTCAGTAATGATAATATCTCTAATAACTTTTATTCCAATCAAAATTGAAAAAAAATCAGGAAAAATATTTTCAAAGATTATCGCACCGTTATTACAATGGCAGGAATATTTTAGGCATAAAGATATTTTACAAGCTCTTTTTGTGATTACTTTCTGGCAGTTTATTTTTTCAGCCTTGATGTTCTATTTTGGATATTTAGCTTTTGGGTTTAAAATTACTTTTGTGGAAAGTTTTTTGCCAACGGCTTTATCACTTTATTCGTCGGTAATCCGTTTGGTCCCGGGCTCTTTTGGGTTTTACGAATTTGCCGTAGTTTATCCGTCAAAGGTGGTAGGCTTATCAATAACTCAAGGAATAGCTGTTTCTGCAATCACAAGATTAGCGACGATGTTTTGGACATTTGCCTTGGGGATAATTTTTAGTTATATTTTATTAAGAAAAGGAAAGCGTGAAATATAAAATCGTATCTATTATCGGCGCCCGGCCGCAATTTATTAAAACGCCGCTTATTTCTCGCGAAATAAGAAAATTTGCCAAAGAAATTTTAGTTCACACCGGCCAACACTACGACGGCAACATGAGCGATATCTTTTTTAGCGAACTTAAAATTTTCAAACCCGATTATAATTTGGCCGTAGGTTCGGATATTCAGGGCAAACAAACGGCCAAAATGCTGGAAAAAATTGAGGAGGTTTTGCTTAAAGAAAAACCCGATTTGGTAATTATTTACGGTGATACCAATTCAACCGTAGCCGGGGCTTTGGCGGCGGTCAAACTTCACATTCCCGTCGCCCATATTGAGGCGGGGATGCGTTCGTATAACCGAGAAATGCCCGAGGAAATTAATCGGGTAGTTTCCGATCATATCGCCGAATTATTATTTGCTCCGACCTTATCAAGCGTAAAGATTTTAAAAGGCGAAGGGGTAACGAAAGGCGTCTATTTTGTCGGCGATGTGATGTACGATATTAGGAAGAAAATCAAAAATCAAAAATCCCTGCCCCGAGCAGAGTCGAGGGGCGAAATCCGAAAAATAATGAAGAAATACACTATAGAACCCAAAAAATATCTTCTTGCCACGGTTCACCGGCAAGAAAATACCGATATTCGCCAAAACTTGGAAAATATTATTGAGGCGTTTATTAAAATCGGTCATTCCGAGAGAAGCGAGGAATCTCTGGCGAATGCCAGATCTTTGACGAGCGAAGAGATCCTTCGGCTAACGCCTCAGGATGACAATACAATCGTTTTTCCGGCACATCCCCGAACGGTTAAATTTCTTAAAGGTTACGGATTAGATAAAAAAATCGCTAAACATCCGCACATCAAGCTCATCGAACCAGTTGGATTTATGGAGATGATGGCTTTAACCACCAACGCCCGATTAATTTTAACCGACTCCGGCGGGGTGCAAAAAGAGGCCTATTTAGATCGAGTACCCTGTATCACATTAAGAAAAGAAACCGAATGGATAGAAACGGTGGCGAGTGGTTGGAACAGGCTTGCCGATACCGATGTAAAAAAAATTGTTCGGCTATCTAAAGATTTATCCTCCGCCAACTGGCAGACCAAAAATCATCCTAATTTTTTGGGCAACGGCCAAGCTTATCTAAAAATAACTAAAGTGATTAAAAAACATTTAGATAGTCTTTAGCTCTAAAAATTGTTAAACTTAACTCATGAATTCTTATTTGGGCAAGGCCGATAATCATATTCATAGCATTTACTCTGATGGTGATGGAAAAATCGAAGATATTTTAGAGTACACTCAAAACAGAACTGATTTGGATGTGATCGCTATAACCGACCATGATACCATCGAAGGCGCACTTAAAGCTAAAGAATTGATGAAGGAAAAAAAATATCATTTTGAGCTGATTATTGGCGAGGAAATTACAACCCAAGAAGGCCATATTGTCGGTCTTTTTTTGAAAGAAGAAATCCCAGCCGGTTTATCAGTTCAGGAAACTTTAGCCCGTATCCGCGTTCAAAAAGGGTTGGCGATTGCCTCTCATCCCTTTTATCACTCCAGAATGCATCATTCAAAGTACGCCACTATGGATGGAATCGGCGCAACAACGCTCCTGCGCAATAACAGCTTTATTGATGCTGTGGAGATTGTTAATGCCACACCAACTTTATCTGACGAAAATTTAGCGGCCAGCATCTTAAATAAGACCTTGCTTTTTAACGCTGAAGTTGGCAACTCCGATGCTCATATTTTGGAAGCTATTGGCATGGGTTACACTTTGTTTGAGGGTAAAACGACAAAAGATTATCGAAAAGCAATTCTTCAGCACCAAACTCGGGCTCTGTATAAAAATTGGTCTTATTTAGGTCTTTTAAAATACGCTTTTTTCTATTTTCCTCGGGGTTTGCGCTTACTTATTCATACAATTCTTCATGGCCACAAACATCGTTCACCCGATTTTTTAGAGGAAGAGATAAAACGAGAAGAATAGAAAGTGATATATTATAAATATGAGTTTAATTACAAAAAGACAATCTTTAATTTATCTCTATTGTCCTTTCATTCTTATAATAGTCCTCGCGTTTCTTTTAGGTTGGCTAAAAACACCTTTTTCAATCTCACTAATTTTTTTAACGGTTATCTTTGTTCCGGGTTTTGCCATTTCGAGAGTATTAAAGATAAATTTTCAAAAAGATAATTTGGGCCAATTTATTTTATGGTTTACGATTGGTTTATTGTACAACTTGATCATTGGTTCAATAGGCATTGGTTTTCATTTTACCTTAAGTCAATTAATCTGGCTAAATGTAATATTTTCTGGTCTAATTTTCGTAGTGGCTTTTGTTCTGGATCTCAATAGGCCTGTAGAGGGTAAACTAAATTTCAAACAATATTTCAAATTGGAAAATCTTATTTTTATTTTTTTGGCAGGTTTAATTTTATTAGTTTTGGCGGTTGTCGACCAGTTAGGGACTAATTTTACCGGCGATCCTTTATATCATCTATCAATTTTGAGGAGAGCAATCGAAGGCCAACCGCTTTCAATTGAAAATTTAAGCCATCTTAAAAACCAATTCCATCCAACATATATTTTTCCCGTTTGGCATGTTTTTTTGGGTTTGCTGGCTAAAATTTCCAGAGTAAATATTTTTGTTCTTTACCGTGAAATTCCTACAATTCTTACATTGTTTGTTTTTGCAGTTTGGTATTGGTTTTTTCTAAAAATATTGCCCAAGCGCAATGTGGCAATTTTAGCCCTTTTTTTGTTTATCTTGTATTACTTTGGTAAAAATGGGTATCTTTATACGCGAATGGCTGTTCCTGATACGCTTAACAATTTATTGCTGATGCCGTTAAGTTTTGCGTTGGCAATTAAATATATCTTTAATAAATCCTCAAATTATAAGCATTTAATTGTTTTATCGTTGCTTTTAGCCTTCATGGGGCTGATTCATTGGACGCAATATTTCTACTACCTTTCGGCCATGGGGCTTTTCGCAGTAATCTATATAATATTTAAATATCGCGAAAGCGATTTCAGGCTTGTTTTTAAAAAAATACTATTGGCGATTTTTGCCAATATGATTTTGGTTTTGCCAATTCTTATATTTTTGCAAATAAAGAGCAATACTATTAGTGGCAATATTCAGGCTTTTTCAGCGGTTACAAAGGGCTCCAATAATGACCGATTTTATAAATTTCCACTTTATCTGCAACTACCTTATATCTTCTTGTCTCTGATTATTATCTTCCTGAGAAAATATCGCCGTTTAACCTTCCTTTTAGCTGTTTTTCTGGTTGGGCCGATAGTTTTTAATATTCCTTTTATCTATAAAATTTTGCGACAAAATTTGAGCCATGTTTTTGTTAATCGTCTTTATTCCAACTTAGGTGAATGGCCTTATGTTCTTTGGGCACTTGGGATAAGTTTTGTTCTTGTTCTCATTGACCGGGCAATTTCCAAACTGACAAATATCTCAAAGTATTTTCGTTATTTAATCGATAGTATATTGGGAATACTGCTAATTTGGGTGATTTGGGTTCAATATCGCACAGAACAAATTGAAAGTTGGTACGAAGCATTCTTTGTGTCACAGTCTTTACATAATTGGTTAAATACCAATTATTATTGGCTTATTTCAGTTGTATTTTTTATTGCTGTAATTATTTTTATAATTCAGAAATATCATCGGCCTTTAATAGAATTTTTTACTTTTTCCGAATATAAAAATTCAGTAACGATGCTAATTTTCACATTGATAATCGTATTTTTTCTTGCCATGCCGTCTTATGGTCATTTAAGTTACTATGCCAAAAAAGAAGTTCAAAACCGGCATTTTTTCCGTGAGGCAACTGATCCAAGTCCTGACTTTATTAACCCCGATAAATTCGGCGGTATGGCGGCGATTGATTTTATTAAAGAAAATATTCCGTCGAAATCGGTTTTTGATACTAACACCTTTGCTAATTACACTTTGCCTACGCTTGTTGATATCCATATGGCGTCTTACACTTTTGATGCCGAACCGACTAAAAAATATGAAGACCTCTATAATTTTAATGTTCCGATAGGTAAAAAATTAGCGATGATAAATGAAGGGGATATCGATTATCTTATTTATCAATATCCAGCAGGAAAGAGCCAATCTCCTTTTGATTTATACCCTCAATATTTCACAAAAATTTATCAAAGTTCAGCCGCTATCTACAAAATTAATAAAGATCAGGTGCAATTAGACCTGAAAGTTTAGAATTTGTTATAATTAATTTAGCAAAATTAATTTCCGCGCAGATTGCAAATCTGTTATACTAAAAGTATGAAGACTATAAATTATAGTCATCTTTTAATCTATGTTTCCTCGCTTTTGGGCGGAGTTCTTCTATGGCTTCTATCTTATGGGCAAGTTTTGGCCAATCCCTTAATTTTCAGCTTATTCTTTTTCTATCTGATTTTTTTGCCCGGATGGCTGTTAAACCGATTTTTGCGCTACCATCCCAAAAATTTTATCGGCCAGCTGATGGTTTTCTTCCTGCTGGGCATTTCGTTTTATTTTGCCATTAACTTTCTGGCTATAGTTTTAGCGTTAAGTTTAAATACCGTTTTGTTATTGATGGTCTTAATTATAGTCATCTTACTGTTTGCGGCCTTGATTTACGACTTAAGAAAACCGCCAGAAATTCATCCGGTTAAAATCAACTTATTGAAAGCCGAAAATTTAATTTTCCTTATAATTTTGGCTATCGGGATCTTTATTTTATGGATTATTCATTATAAAGGCCCGTCGCTTGACGGCGATCCCTATTTACATTTATCAATCATTCGTAAAGCTCTTGAAGGAGAATCGTTAAATATCCGAGCATTGGCTCTTACTGAAACTCAATTTATTAATCCGGCCTACATTTATCCGGTTTGGCACATCTTTCTTGCCAGCTTAAGTAAAATTTTTAATTTAAGTATTTTTACTGTTTGGACCAACATCCTTTATCCTTTGGTGGTGGTAGTAATAGGAGTTTGGTATCTTCTGTCATCAATGATTTTTAAAAATAAAATTTGGGCAGGTCTGGCGGCAATTTTAATGCTTATTTTTACTATTTACGGCGGCCCGGGATATCTTTTTTTGAGAATGGCCGTGCCCGACACATTGGCTCAATTCGTTTTTTTGCCTATCGGCTGGATTTTAGCTTTTAGCTATATTCTCAAAGAAAGATCCGACAAGCATTTATTGGTTTTAAATTTTCTGATTGGTTTTATCCTCATCGTCCTTCACGGGCCGCATTTCTTTTATCTACTTTTTACAACCGTCTTTTTCGGATTTTTTTACTTAGTCAGTCATTTTAAAGACCAAGACTACAAGCAAACTCTAAAAAAGATTCTGATGGTTTTTCTGGTTCAATCAGTTGCTTTTGTTCTGTTGGGGCTGGCGATCGAATTACGATCGAGTACCCTTTCAACTGCCATCACCGAGTTCTATAAGTCGTCTGGTGGAGTAATTTTTAGTACAAGTTTTGCCAAGTTCAGTATTGTTTTTCGCTATGGTTTTTTCCTCTTATTTTTAGCAATTTTATTCTGGCGGTCAAAAAGATTCTTAATTATTATTTCTCTTATGATGATGGTGCCGATAATTTATTGGACGGCTTTAAAAAATTTGTTTAA
>CAYSSM010000027.1:1765-7681 GCA_964433905.1 uncultured Candidatus Saccharibacteria bacterium | reverse complement strand
TCTGGTGGCTGCTGGCCATCATTGGCCTGCTCGGATTGATCTGGGCCCTGATTAATGGGTTCGGCTATCTCTGGCAGCGCTTCGTTGGCTGGCTACGCCAAGTAATCGGAAGCAGTGAGAAACCGGAAGCAAAGCCGGAACCGGATATGACTAACACTGATTCCGGAGATTACTTCGGCTACGATGCCGGTCCAGCAAAGATCGCCCTCTATTGCGACGGCACAACCGTCATCAAGAAGTGGAAGGGCTATGCCGACTGCGCAAAAGGAGACGGTTCATTCAAATGGGCCGGATCCGATGAGACAGTCGAGGCAAAGTTCGCGGTCGGCGCGAAGGTCGCCTTCGCCCTTTCCCGCGAGAACATCGGCAATGTGCCGGTACCAACCGAAGGCGTGACAATCCGAGATGATTTCAACGCCAAAACTTTTGGTCGCTACATTCTCGGCAGCGGCCGGCTCGTGGTGAGCGGCAAGAAGGTCGCCGACCTCGAGGATGAGTTCATCCAGAGGATCATCGGTGGCGCTTCCGTGCCGTTAGACGAGGTAATAGACATGATACCGGCGAAGTCGTCGGTAAGTATTGTCTACTTTGTCAACTGCATTCCGTCGATCGGCCATGGTACTGGCCCGGAAGGTTCGCCGACCCCAGATGATGAGCTAAAGCGGCAAGGCCGCTTCAAACTCACAGAGATTGAAGCGGCGCAAGCTGACGCCGAGGCGGAAGCTGTCGGGACCGAGCAAACCGGACCGGCACGTTATGTCCCAGCAAGTCAGGATGATGTCGAGCAAGCTCGACGTCTCCTGGCGCAGTAGTATGGTTCGTTTCAAAAGGGGGGTTGCATTGCAACTCCCCTTCATTTTACACCCGGAAAGGGGTGCCGTAATGGCAGAAAAGTTCGTGACAGAAGGTGCATTTCGGAAAGCCGTTGCTGGACTGCGAATCGAACTCGTGAGTCTCATCAACGAGTCCGCCACGGCCGCCGAGCAATGCATCATCGACAAGATCCCCGGGATCGTCCATGAAGTTCTCGAGTCAATCTGTGCCGAAGCTGATGCCGAGGAGGCCGAATCCGAGGAGGACGACGCCGCTCAGACCAGCCGTCTTCTGGAAGGAGCAGTTGAGGATGCTCAGCCGCCCGTTGCCGCGGACGATTCGGTGACTCCCACCGCCGCAGTTTCCGTACCTACACCCGAACCAGCTCCCACACCCGAGCCTACCGTTGCTGCTCCTCCCGTCGAGCTCGCTCCCGAGCCTCCGGCGTCCGCTAGCGTCGCCAGCCTGGATATCTTCCAGTTGGCCGCCCGCAAGGAAGCGTCGGTAGCTGCTCACCGCGAGAGGATGTCCAAAGCCTATCGCGAGCTGAATGATGGGCTTATGGCCCGCGGAGGTCGCGTTAAGCCGAGCGCCGTGTATCGCGACAGGAACTTCGAACAGACGGCCTTTCTCTGGGGGCAGATTCGCATTGCCAAGCAAGAAAGGACGGTCGACGAGGTCATCGATATCCTGGTTGAGCAGGATCTGACCGTCGACCTCGCGGTTGCCCCAACAGCATGGAAGCAGATGATGGATGCCTTCAGCGCCGAAGGTCTGCACCTCAACGCCCAGGACACCATCGACGGGCAGATCGTCGACGTGCGGGTGAAACTCGGCCAGGCTATCGCCGCCGGCGAGATTACCTGCGGGCAAGCTATCGAGCTTGCCAAGGCCCAAAAGTGGGCCGCGCCCTTCCGCGAACAACAGGAAGAGAACGGTTTGACCACTCTCGCAGAGATGGAAGAGTTCAAGCGTGTCGGCGCCGCCGATCGCCAGAGTCCGGACAAGCCTGTCAAGCCCGGCAAGAGAAACGGCAAGCGCCGCTAAGGCGCAAGACAACTAAATAACAAGCGAAACCCCCACTACCTACATAGGAAGTGGGGGTTTTTGAATTCCATCGGTATTTTAAAATGGTTGACAAAACCGTTCTCTTATGCTATAATTTTTGTAATTTCGAAACTTGACAAGGAAGGTGACAGTGACAATCACAGATGCGGACATTCAGAGATTAGTTGAAGGCACAGCCTTCACTTTATCCGATGAGGATAAACTTCGCTTGAAAAATAAGCAGGCATTCATCGTCAAGGCTGTGGTTCTTCACAATAACCCTGACCTTGACGGGATCGCCGCTTATTGGCTGGCTCTACGGCATCCTAAAGTTTTCATCGGCATCGAAAGTGCCCCGATTAAGTTTTATTCGCAAGAAGCTCCCCCTGACGGCCGCACGGCCGAAGAATTTGAAAAGGACGGCTGGATCGCCTTCGATGTCTGGGAAAGCCGTTTCGACCATCATCCCCACGACAAATGCCCGGGATTATGCGCCACCGATTTGGTTGCCGAATTCCTGGGAATCGCCGATGATTTGGCGTTGATTGATACCCTAAGCTATATCAGGATGCATGATCTTGAAGGACCCATAATCTCAAGTTTAACGCTCAGAGAACTGGGGACAAGTGATGATATCGTCGAAAAAGTCAAGTTGTTAGAGAACTTCTCTTTCCCTAAACTAATTACCAGTCTGCGACGGCGCTACCACCGTCATGAAAGCAAACTCATCAAGGAAGTCTGCTTCATCCTCGAAGATATCTACATGCAACAAGTTTATTTTTGGACCGTGGTTCAAGAAGAGTTCAAGGCCAAGGCCGAAATAAGGCATGTCTACACTCCGCAAAAAGCCGTAAAAGTCGCAATTATCGAAAGTCCTATCCGTGAAGTCGGCTCGTTTTCACGCACCCAACAAGGCGGTTTCTGCACTGTCTGTATTCATCGTAATACCGAAAATGGCCATGTCTTTGTTTCGGGTAATCTTACTTCCGACCAGCGGATTGAAATCGGCAAAATCTGGCGCGTTCTGGAGATGAATAAGCGTCAAGTTGCCGCCGAATACAATCTGGCCGATCTGGAAAAAAGTAAGATGGATCTTTGTAAGAACATATACCTGCCCAAAAACCCCATCAGGGGTGTCTATATCTGTATGAACGGCGGCTATAAAGCCACCGACATTGAACCGACTGTTCTCACACTCGACGAACTCTTTGATGCCCTGACCATCGCGTTGAGAGACGACATCTTGCCGGAGGCGTGTCCAAAGTCACATTGCCTCTACAACGCTTGCCCAGTCTATCCATTCGGACTTACCCGCTGCCGCGGAATACGACAACTTTAACCTACAACCCCCACACCAACACATCGGTCGTGGGGGTTATTGATATTAAAAAAATAAAAACTGATGTCGGTGTCATCCTGAGCCGTCAGGAGAAGGATCTCCTGCGCATGCAGGTTGGCAGATGAACCGCCAGATTCTTCGGCTGAAGCCTTAGAATGACATTTTGATAAGTTTTCAAACGATCTTACATTATTTCTTTTGACATTTTCTCTAATCGATGATATATTATTTTGTTATTTGAAATTTGAGATTTTATGCTCTTATGACTATAAAAAATATTTACAACTTAGCTCTTGAAATGGGAATTGCCGCCGACCCGCGGGGCAAACGCGGTGTTCAAAAATGGCTCGAGCGTGAAAAAAAGACCTATAACGCTTTATCTAAAGATGATAAAGAGTTTTTTGACCGCGAAAGATTATCTAATCCCTATGCCGACACCCGTTTTCACTTCGGCGATCTCAATAAATCCGTAAAAACGGTTTTGGCCGGCATTGATATTGAAGTCGGCGAAATCGCTTTGATTAAAGCATTAAATAAAGATATCGATCTCATTATCAATCATCATCCAATCGGCAAATCTTTAGCTGCCTTTGCGCCGGTAATGAACATGCAGGCAGACATGATGGCCGCTCAAGGCGTGCCGATTAATGTGGCCGAAGGAATCTTAAAAGAACGCGTGGCCAAAGTAAATCGCGGGGTCTCACCGGAAAACCATATGCAACAGATTGACGCTGCCCGTCTGGCAAATATCGCCATCATGAACGTTCACACACCATGCGATAACTTAATCAATGCTTTCGTTCAGAAATTAATGGATAAGAAAAAACCGGAAACTGTCGGCGAAGTCATCGAAATCCTAAAAAAAGTGCCCGAATATAAGGAAGCAACGATGATTGGCGCCGGCCCGATGATTTTTGCCGGTTCGCCAGAAAATAGAGCGGGAAGAATTATAGCATTGACAACCGGCGGCACCGGAGGACCAAAAGAAATGTATGCCGAACTGGTTAAGGCCGGGGTTGGCACAGTAATTGATATGCATATGAGAGAAGATGATCTCAATGAAGCTATAAAACATCATCTCAATGTCGTCATCGCCGGCCACATTTCCTCCGATTCCATCGGTATGAATTTGTTCTTAGATAAACTGGCTAATAAAAATATAAAGATTATTCCGATTTCTGGACTAATTAGAGTACGTAGAAAATAATTATTTAACCGCTTTTTGAGCTCTAGGATCGCCAAAGTTTTTGCTGTAGCTCAAACTTTAGTTTGTCAAACCCACGCTAAAGCGTGGACTACGAAGCTCTTGTGTAGCGCAAGCTTTAGCTTGTTAAAGACAGCCTAAAGGCTGGGCTACAGGTGATAGCGTAGTCCAAGCTTTTTCGCGGCAAGCGATTGAGCCGCAGGCGACAACTTCCAATGTATTAGAACTCATCATTTGCTGTCATAAAATCAACTATCGGATATTTGGCAAAAGCATCATCCATATATTCCTTGCCTTTCTTTTTAACCCATAGATTATAGCTGGAAAACGGATATTCGAGTACTTTGGAAACGTCGTGCTTAATGGGATTGTGATGAATATAATTGAGATGTTTAAAGAAATCAGACTCATCCCTAATCGTATGATCATAATAGTTCCACCAAATTTTCCGACCTGTAACATCGTCGGCTTTATTGATAGCAAAAGAACTTGTGCCGTTAATCTCGCCGATAAATTTTGATATTCGATCAGCGTCTTTTATATTAACGATCAAATGATAGTGGTTAGACAAAATCACATAGCCGATAAGAGAAAAACCGAATTTCTTAGTTTTAGTTTTAATAATATCCAGCAGTAATTGTTTATATTTATCCGGTCGTAAAAACCATTGACCATCGATTGTTTTGACAGTAAAAAAGTAAAAGCTATCATCCTGTTTGAGATGCTTCGGACGGTTGGTTAGTTTTGGCTTATAATTTGCTCGCATGAATATATCATAGCAGGCTAAAGCCTGTTCTACGAAAAATAATGTAGCTCAAGCTTTAGCTTGACAAAAACACGCTAAAGCGTGTTCTACAAGGTTATCCGTAGCCCAAACTTTAGTTCGTTAAACCCACGCTAAAGCGTGGACTACGAAACCATATAGCGTGAGCTACGAACTCCTGTGTAGTCCAAGCTTTAGCTTGTTAAAAATACTCAGGCTAAAGCGTGAGCTACAACTATTTTATCGCTTTCTTTAATTCCTGAATTTTGTTTGTAGCTTCCCATGGTAGATTAAGTTCAGGGCGCCCGAAATGGCCGTAGGCAGCCAACTGACGATAAATGGGTCGGCGCAAGTCTAAATTCTTGATTATAAGGCCTGGGCGAAGATCAAAAACTTTAGTAATCGCTTCGGCGATTTTGCTGTCTTCGATTTTACCCGTTCCAAAAGTATCGACTCTGACCGACATCGGTTCCGGCCGGCCGATCGCGTAAGCGATTTGGACTTCGCATCTTTCGGCCAAATCTGCCGCAACGACATTTTTCGCCACCCATCTTGCCGCATAACTTCCCGACCGATCAACTTTAGTTGGATCTTTTCCGGAAAAACCCCCGCCGCCGTGGCGAGCCATTCCACCATAAGTATCAACTATTATTTTGCGACCAGTCAATCCCGTATCTCCCTGTGGGCCACCGATAACAAAGCGGCCGGTGGTATTAACATAATATTTTGTATTTGAATTTAAATACTTCG
>CAYSSM010000027.1:0-1665 GCA_964433905.1 uncultured Candidatus Saccharibacteria bacterium | reverse complement strand
ATTCGACAAGGAAGCAGCAAAAGAATGTCTTCTGATTATTTTAAGTAGTTTTAAGATTTTAGCATCTATTGGAGGGAATGTGCAGTATCAAGTGCCGCAGAACATCGACATGGAAGACCCCCCTTCATCCTTACTGCAAAAGGGATTACATCCTCTACTTGCAGTGCGGACTTCGGAGGGGCGAGACTCATTGACAATGAACGATAGTGCTTTAAGGAGGTTTTAGTGCAGTATCAAGTACCGCAAAACATTGACATGGAAGACAAGATTATTGGGCCGCTGACTTTAATCCAGTTTTTGTATTTGCTCGTCGGCGGAATTATCGATTATTTACTGTTGCTATCTTTAAAAACATCATTTGTTTTTTGGGTTTTGGCTATTCCTATCGCACTGATCAGTTTGGCGCTGACTTTCTTAAAAATCCAGGATCAGCCGATTTCCCATTTTATCCGCGCCGGCTTGGTTTATCTTTCACGGCCAAAAATACGCCTTTGGAAGCGTCAAGGGTTGGCGCCGATCATTATTCTGGCCAAACCGGGCAAAAAAAAGATAGCCCCACCACCGCCAAAAAAACATATTGAAAAATCCCAGTTGGAACAGTTGGCGCAAGCGTTAGATACTCGAACCATAAAGTAAAAATTACTTAAGGAGGTTCTTTGGGTTTATTTACAAAAAACCAAGAAATCGGCAGCACCCAAGACGCATTAAAATTCGCGGAAATTCATGAAAGCACGGTGATATTAAAAGACGGCAACCTCCGCCAAATTTTGCTGTGTTCTTCAATTAATTTTGCCTTAAAAAGCGAGCAGGAACAAAACGCCTTAATTTATCAATATCAAAACTTTTTAAACTCGCTTGATTTTCCCATTCAAATTCTGATGCAGTCAAAAAAACTTGATCTATCGCAATATTTAAACAAGCTTCAGGAGAGAACCAACAAACAAACCAATGAACTGCTCCGCATTCAGACCAACGACTACATCGATTTTATTAAACGGTTGATTAATCTGGCCAATATAATGGACAAACGTTTCTATGTCGTCATTCCTTTTTTGGTGCCGCCAAAAATCGGCGCGCCCAAAATGACCGGCTTCTCCGCCCCCGCCGCACCCAAAGGACTTTTAACACCCGAAGAATTTACCCAATACAAAAAAGAGTTGGAACAGCGCGTTCAAGTAATCCAGTCCGGTTTAGGCACGCTGGGCATTCGCACGGCGCTGCTCAACACTCAGCAATTAATTGAATTGATGTACGGCGTTTATAACCCCGAAGAAGCGGCTAAAGAAAAATTAACCGACGCCGAAGAGCTTCAGGGAGATATTGTTCAATCGGAACTTATGAGACCGGCTGAAAAAAAACCTAAAGAAGATATGCCCAAAGCGGAAAATGGCAATCTCGGCAGCAATAATAATAAATTAGATATCACCGTTGAGTAAAAATGAATCAACCCATTAGCCAACAACCTATGGCTAACCAACCGCCTGCGGCTCCGCCGCCAGTCAATCCGCCGGTTCCCAAACAGGGATCGGATTTTTGGAGCGGCGCCGCCAACACCGGCGCGTCGGTAATGGATGGCACCAGAGTCAATATTCCCGAGTTTTACCAGGCAGGCATGGCTTCGGTATTGGACCTTATCGCCCCGGCGGCTTTTAAAGTTGAGCCCAA
>CAYSSM010000026.1:6284-7819 GCA_964433905.1 uncultured Candidatus Saccharibacteria bacterium | reverse complement strand
ATAAGTAAGGAGGCTCAAAAAGCCACCGTGCCGGTTGCCTTGCATCTTGACCATGGCAAAACAATTACAATGGTTGAAAAATGTTTGCAAGCCGGTTATACCTCGGTGATGTTGGATGGTTCCGGCTTTAATTTGGTTGATAATGAAATTCTTACTCGCCAAGCGGTGGAAATGGCTCACGCGCAGGATGTTCCTTGCGAAGGAGAATTGGGTTTTCTGGGCAAAGCCGGCAAGAATCCGGGAGAATTAACTAATCCCGATGATGTTTTAGAATTTGTTAAAACTACCGGCGTCGATTTTCTGGCAGTTTCGATTGGCTCAAAGCATGGTATCGATGAAAACGAAGCTTTAGATATTGATTTGCTTAAAAAAATTAACTCTCTGACTGGCGTGCCGTTGGTTTTGCATGGAGCTTCCGGCGTGCCGGAGCAAGATATTAAAAAAGCGATTGAAAACGGCATTTGTAAGATAAATATTGATACCGATATCCGCCATACTTTTTCCGATGCTATTTACTCAATCAGCAACACTCAAAATCTTAATGACCCAAGGGATATTATGACAAAAGTTATGAGCGAAATTCAGAAAGTAGTCGAAGAAAAAATTAAATTGTTTGGAAGCAATAATAAAATATGAATAAGCTTAACACTAATTTGTTCACGAATTGGTCACGAATATAGGATTAGTGAAAGATTGGTGAATAAATTCGTGTTAGGAGAATTCAATATGTATGAGGTAACTACAATCGGGGATGTGATGCGAGATATTTTTGTTTTTCCTTCTTTGGATGAAATGGAAAAGCCAATTTCTGGCGGTAAGATTTCCCAAAGTTTAAGAAATGAAAAATTTTTGACTTTTGGTTTTGGCGATAAGATCACCATTTCCGATATTCATTATGACATCGGCGGTTCGGCCGGCAATGTGGCGGCAGGCCTTGCTAAACTTGGCCTAAAAACGAGCATCATTACCGCTGTTGGTAAAGACAGTGAAGCCCGGGAAATAATTGATAAACTAAAAAAATCCAAAGTTGATGTGTCAAATATTAAGACAAGTCCAAACAAAAAAACCAGTTTTTCAGTGATTATTTCCTACAAAGGTGAAAGATCGATTTTAGTTTTTCATAGTTTCAGCCCAAATGATTTTGAAATTCCAAAAAATTTACAAACTCAATGGCTTTATGTCGGTCCGTTAGGTGAAGATTATCGAAAACTTTACGCTCATATTACCGCTCTTGCGGCTGAGAAAAATATAAAAATTGCTTTAAACCCCGGAGCCGTACAAATTCATGACGGCCTTTCGTCATTCGGTGGTTTATTAAAAGTTGCAAAAATATTATTTTTAAACAAAGAAGAAGGAAAGCAGGTTGTTGGTCTTTCCGGTATGGCCAGTCCGAAAGAAATTATTAAAAAACTGCAGGAAACTGGGGTTGAGGTTGTTTGCTTAACCGATGGTGAAAACGGTGCTTATGTTGCCCGCGGAGAGGAATTTTTCAAAGTTGGTGCCTACCCGGCTCGTCGGATTGAAGCGACCGGTGC
>CAYSSM010000026.1:0-6184 GCA_964433905.1 uncultured Candidatus Saccharibacteria bacterium | reverse complement strand
AGGAATTTTTCAAAGTTGGTGCCTACCCGGCTCGTCGGATTGAAGCGACCGGTGCCGGTGATGCTTTCGCCTCGGCGTTTTTAGTCGGTTATATTAAAGATCTTGATTTATATAGTTGTTTGAAGTTGGGAGTTACAAATTCTGCGTCAGTAATTGAAAGTTATGGCGCCCAGGCTGGGCTGTTAAGCTTGGGAACGCTTAAGAGGAGAATGAAAGATTACAAATGGCCAGCCGGCACCTTGCGTTTTTCCTGAAAAGTTTAGCCGAAGGTCTTGAGTGGTGATAAAAAATTAAATCTGGTATAATTTTAATCAAAGGAGAATAAAATATGAAAATCGCTATTAATGGTTTTGGCAGGATCGGTCGAACTTTTTTCCGCGCCGCCCATGAGGCAAAATTAAATATTGTTGCTGTAAACGATATCGGTGAAAAAGAAACTATGGTCCATCTTCTAAAACACGATTCGACATACGGGCAGTTTAACGGAAAAATTACTTCAACAGCCGATGGTTTTGAAGTTGACGGCAAGATAGTAAAGTATATCTCCGAAAAAGATCCTAATAATTTACCGTGGAAAGACTTGGAAGTCGATTTAGTCATTGAATCAACCGGAATTTTCACCGATCATGAAAGTGCCAGCGCTCATATTGTTGCGGGAGCAAAAAATGTTATTATCACCGCTCCGGCCAAAAAAGGTGACGAAGAAATTAAAACGATAGTTTTGGGCGTTAACCAAGAAGATTTTAATCCCGACGACGATATCTTATCAATGGCATCATGCACAACAAATTGTTTGGCGCCGGTTGCCAGTGTTTTGCATAAAAATTTTAAGATTCTAAAGTCGACCATGACCACGATTCATTCTTACACGATGGATCAACGGCTTCAAGACGATCCTCATAAAGATCTTCGGAGGGCGCGGGCGGCGACCCAATCAATCATTCCAACTACGACCGGCGCGACTACTGCCGCTTGCGAAGTAATTCCTGACTTAAAAGGCAAAATGGACGGTATTTCTTATCGCGTGCCAACATCAACAGTTTCGCTTTTAGATTTTGTCGCTTTGGTTGAAAAACAAACCACCGTTGAAGAAATAAATAACGCTTTTAAAAAAGCCGCTGAAACGGAAAATCACGGCTCGATTGATGTTAGTTCCGAACCGCTCGTTTCGGCTGATTTTCGCGGCAATCCTCACGGCGCCATCATTGATCTCTTATCAACTCAAGTAATTGATGGTAATTTGGTAAGAGTAGTGGCATGGTATGACAATGAAATGGGTTATTCATACCGGTTAGCTGAATTTTGCAAATACATTCAAGCAAAATCAGAAATCAGAAATCCGAAACAAATTCAAAATTATAAATTTTAATAATAACAAAGGAGTATTATGCGTAAGGATTGGATTCTAATTTCAATTCTCTCACTCGTCTTGGTCGTGGGGTTAAGTTTGTACGGATTTATAAAACTGTCTAAAAAAACTATTACTGCCAACCCGATGCCTTCAAGCCAACAATCGCAGGAAGTTGCCGGAACAAGTCAGACTTCATATTTTTCCGAAGATGCCAAAGTAATGTATTTTTACACTGATTATTGTCATTGGTGTCAAAAAGAAAAAGAAGTTTTAGAGCAACTTGGTAAAGAAGGTTATAAAGTAAAACCGATGAATATCGGCGAAAAACCGGATGTTTGGAAGCAGTACAATATTTCCGGCACTCCGACTTTTGTTGCCGCCAATGGCGAGCGTCTGGTTGGTTTTAACGAAAAAGAACCTTTGAAAACATGGCTCGATCAGCATAAATAGGAGAGAGTATGAAAAGAAGCAGGCGGGTTATAATTGGAATTGTCATTTTGGTAATTGGGATTCTAATGTTGGGAGCGGATCGACTTTTTGTTTCGGCGGATAACGCCAGCTATGGTCAGTCAATGACGATACTCACAATCGTATCGCTATTTTTCTTGTTAATGGGAGCGATTTGGCTTTTTAAGTCAACTTTTGAATAATTCTATGGCTAGCAAAATAAATAGGAATTTTTATTTATCGAAAAATGAAAAAGTAAATTCAAAATATAATGGAGAAAAATGGATCGACTAAAAGACAAAGTAGCGATTGTGACAGGCGCCGGTTCAGGGATTGGCCGGGCGATTGCTAAAGAATTTGCTCAAGAAGGAGCGAATGTGATTGTGGCTGACTATAATGAAGAAACTGCCAAAGAAACTGTGGAGATGATTAAACAGAATGGTGGCGATTCGGCGGTTTCAAAAACGGATGTTTCACAAAAAGATCAAATCGAAGCGATGATTAAATTGGCAGTAGAAACTTTCGGCGGTTTGGATATTTTAGTCAATAACGCCGGCGTGGCTTTAATGGCTGACCTTGCTAATACAACAGATGAAATTTGGCAAAAAACAATCGACGTTGATCTAAAAGGCGTGTTTTTAGGCATCAAAGCGGCCGCTCCGGAAATGGAAAAAAGAGGGAAAGGCAAGATCATTAACACCGCTTCAATCGCTGGTCTAGTCGGTTTTCAAGGAATTACAGCTTATTGCGCCGCTAAAGGCGGAGTTGTAAATCTAACAAGAGAAACTGCACTTGATTTGGCGGCAAAAAAAATTAATGTAAACGCAATTGCGCCAGGGGTTATAAAAACTAATATGACGACTGATTTACTTAAAGACGAAAAAACAGCCCAAGGAATGTTGGCGCAAACCCCGATAGGAAGATTGGGCGAGCCAGAAGATATCGCCCATCTGGCAGTTTATTTAGCCAGTGACGAATCGGATTTTGTGACGGGCCAAACAATTGCCATTGATGGCGGCTGGACGATTAAATAAAATGTGTTTAGCAATTCCTGTTAAAATAAAATCCAAAATAGCCTATTCCAAATTCAAAATTGAAGATGGGAGAGTTGTTGATACTTCTTTAGTGCCCGATGCCAAAGCGGGCGATTGGATTTTGTGTCATGCTGACTTAGCAATAAATAAATTACCAGAAAAAGAAGCAAAAGATATTTTAAAGTTAGCTTCTAAATGTTCTCATAATGCAGATGCATTAGCATCATAAAAAAAATCCCCTGCGAGCGCTTGCAAGGGATTAAAGCCGTTTTATGTTCCAAGTGGATAGATCGCAGCCATCATTTTTGTTCGGTCCTGAAGGGCAAAAGTTGCTGCAGTTGATTTCCTTGCCTTTTAAGGTAGTCATGAAATCACTAATCATTTCCACTGCGGCACTTTGTTTTTGGAGCCGACGAATCTTTTTCACCTCCGATTCTCGAATTACTGTAATCACTGCGCCCATATGGGTAAGTACCCATTGATCCTGCTTCAGCTGAATTGCGGATGGGCTGACCACATCCGTTACGGTAAGATCCCAGATTGAAAGCTGAGTTTTCTGTCCATGAGGATTCTTCACGCGGGCCGGCATGGCTAAATCAAAAAGACCAAAAACGGCCCGATTTTCTGGAATCGAAAAGTGAATATTCACTTCTTTCATTCTCGCAAGAAAAGGCTGACCGGTGGCAACAATAATTTGGTGCGGATTTTCTAGTCGATCCTTGACTGCGATGGCGTGGATCGGTCCGGCAAAAAGTTGAACAACATTTTCTGGTTTTATCTTGGAACTTCCGTTAGCCTTGCAGATTTGATAAAACCCGACAGCGGGAATGGGGAAGCGGCAGCGAAGATCTTCCAAACTGATAGGTTGATCCTTAGGAAAACGGATGTCGTCTACGGTTTTATCCATATCAATACAAGAAGCCAGGATGCGCTCGATGAGAATCAGCGCATCAGGATTGATAATAATTTTACGCAGATTCATCATCTTCACGCTCCTTTCTTGAGATTTTCTATTTTACCAATTATGGCAGAAAATGCAAGTTTAGTGTACAGAACAGGTAATACAAGGGTCGTCCCAGCATAGCAGCTTCCTTAAAAAGGGACTGCGTCCTCTACTTTAAGGAGCGCTGTATGCGGGACGGACCTCGAGGGCGATTTTTCTGCTCGTATGGCTTGTTGTCGAGAAGTGTTCTCAATGGACGGAACATGTGATGCAGGGGTCGTAAGCGCGGATTAACATTTCGAGTTCTTTGATGCAAACTTTTTGATCATTTTGATCTAATTGTAAAGTTCTTAGTAAATCTTCCGCGTCGGTTTCAAGACTGGTCAAATTTTGAACAGTTGGTGTCACAATATCGGCGTTAATAATTTTGCCATTAGTATCTATCTCATAAGCATGATATAAAATCCCCCGTGGGGCCTCCACCGCTCCGATTCCCCATGTCGGTTTCGAAGGTTTAGAAATAGCGGGTTTGGGCGGCGTTGTGGGAATATTAACTTTAAGTAATCGGTCGATAATTTTAGCAGATTCTTCCACGAAATGTAAAAGTTCTATCGCTTGAGCGGGAATATTATGGAACGGATTGTGGACTTCGGCGGAGAATTTGTGGGGAATGGTTTTAAGCATTTCTTGGGCTTTGGGATTGAGCTTTTCTTGATGTAAAGTAAGCCGGGCTAATGCTCCTACAATAAATCCACCATTTTCGGCAAAATGTCCGAATTTGGCGGTGGAATAATCTTTGACAGTTTCTTTAATATAATTTTTATAATTCTCGGGTAAAAATTTCTTGCCGGAAGATGATAAAACTTCGCCATCGTAGAATGTATAACCGCCATTATTCAATGCGAGATACTCCGATTTTCGTTCAAGAGACGGATAAGAAATATTAGCAAAAATTTTAACAAAATCTTCTGCCTCATCTAATACTTCGTTGATATCTTCGCGTAAAGTTACCAAATCGCCTTTATTCGGAAATTTTAAAAACCCGCCGACAGTTGTCAGTGTTGGATGAATAGGCCTTCCGCCAATCACAGTGAGAAGTTTATCGGACAATCTTTTAAGATTTAGAGCAATGTGATATTCGGCGGGGAATTTTTCAGCAATTTTTAAGGCTGAAGCAACCTGATAATAATCGGGTAAAACCAGAAAGAAAAGATGAAGAAGATGGGAAAAAATTATTTGTCCGGAGAGCATCAATTCTCTGAGTTCAACAGTGATTGGGTTGGGTTTGATGCTGAGGGCGTTTTCAATCGCTTTAATCGAAGCAAGGTTATGGGCGGTGGGACAAACGCCGCAAATTCGAGAAGTGATAAATGGCGCGCGGGTGGCATCTTGGCCAAGTAAAACCGCTTCGAATAGGCGTTCGCCTTCGCTAATTTCAAGCCGCGCGCGGCATTCTTTAAAATGGATGTTTAAAACACCGTGACCTTCGATTTTGGTTACATATTCAGGAAGCATAAACAGATCCTATTCGTGTTATCCTGAGCGTTTAGCGAAGGATACCTCAGTTTGTCTGAGATGTCGCATTTGCGACAGATTCTTCGCTTTGCTCAGAATGACGGTTAGTTTTTATTAATTCCGGAATCTTTTCTAAAAATTGTTCCAATATTTTTGGTTCAGGCGGGCAGCCGGGTAATTCAAGGTCAACTTTAACCAGATCTTTCAAAGGCAAGGCATCAATTCTTTTTGGTTTATATTCTGGTCCATAAACATATTTGATGGCTTCCTCTTGATTTTCTTTTTTTATCCAAGCCGGAATCCAGCCGGTTCGGGCGCATTCACCCAAAGCAACTAAAATTTTTGATCTTTCTCTAACCTTTTTGACAATTTCTTGGTCTTTAGCTGTCACGATCGTTCCTTGAATAATAGCAACATCAACTTTGGGCAACTGATTTTCACTCGGTTGTACAAGACGCCAGGCGGCGATTTCAAAATCGTTGGCAAATTCGAGTAATTTCTCTTTTAATGCCAAAAACTGAAGCTCGCACCCCTCGCAATCGGTCAAATCAAAAATTGCTATCTTAGGATTTGTCATATTACTTTCATTTTAACTTAAATGAGGATAAAATCAAAATATGAATACTATTCAAGATGCTAAAATCAAAGACAAAAAAGTTTTATTAAAGGTTGATTTTAATGTGCCGATAAAAGATGGCAAGATTGAAGGCGACAAGCGCATTCGCGAAAGTCTGCCGACGATCCAATATTTGTTGGATAAAGGTGTGACTCAAATAATTATCATCACTCATCTTGGCAAGCCCCAAGGCAAAAAAGATGATAAATATTCTTTGTATCCCGTGGCGAATAAATTAGCAGAACTATTATCAATTGATGTTAATTTTAGTATTCCAC
>CAYSSM010000025.1:0-7920 GCA_964433905.1 uncultured Candidatus Saccharibacteria bacterium | reverse complement strand
TGGTGCCTGGGAGAGGACTCGAACCTCCATGTCCTTTCGGACACCAGTTCCTAAAACTGGCGCGTAAACCATTCCGCCACCCAGGCATTTCTTTAGACTTTAGCCGTAAATCTATTCTGCCATCTTTCAGGCAAAAAATCTTTATTCAACCGAAGAAATTCTGCTGCTATGTCTGATTTTCTTTTTAACTGCGGTAACTTTTTTGAATAATAGATGTATTTAATCAATTTTAAACTATCTCTTTTACTATAAACAAGCCACCACGATCGCTTCATCTCTTTAAGCGTCCCGCCTCTTAAATCAACTTGATCTGTTAATTTTCCCTTCAACCAAGCTAAAAAATCTTTGCTTCCAGAATAAAATCTAATTTTAAGCTGGACTAAGTTTGACTCTGGATGACTATATGTATTAACAGAACCGTCACCGTCCAAATATCCTCTAATAAAATCCGGAAAAAATTTGTCTGGGATATCAACTTTTTTAATTGTTAGACTTTTTCTCGGTTGCAACCCAATTGTCAGTAAGTATTTGTAAAACTTTATATCACCAAACTGAATGTGAAAATATTTCTTTTCTTTAGAATATCCTCTACTTTTGCCCGATATCTTACTTTTTAGATTTAAACATTTTGCAAAAGTTTCAACTTGTTCTCTATCTTTCGAAGTAAAATCAAAATGCCGACCATCCTTAGACATTGATCCATCAGCAGTAAATAACCCGATCGCATAAGCAAAGTCAGCACTCCATTTTATGTCCATTACTCCCCGACTGTTATTAAATCTTTTAGATTTTCAAAAGTTTTATCGCCGATGCCTTTGACATTGGTTAAATCTTCGATGCTTTGAAAGCCATCGTTTGAATCGCGATACGAAATGATGTCGGCGGCCTTGGCAGGACCGATACCGGGAAGTTTATCCAATTCGCTTGCATCGGCAATATTGATATTTATTTTATCCGATTCATTCTCTGTTACTACTCCTGCAACTTGCGGTTCCGAATTTTGTGAAAGCTGTGCCCGCAATAAATCATTTTGCTTTTGAATCTCGACAATTTGGCTATTTTCAGCGGCAGTTTTATTTTGTTTTACTTTATCCCAAATTAAGACTCCGCTTCCCACTAAAATAACAGCGATTAGAATTCCCCCGATCAGAAAGCGATAACGAAACAAAAAATCATCTAACATCTTAAATCCTAAATCCAAAGCTCAAATGTCAAATCAAGCTCAAAATCCAAATTTTTTAAACATTTTAGCATTTGGGTTTCATTTGATATTTTGATTTTGTCATTTGGATTTATTCCAGATGTCTTTCCCCCACTAACTCGGCTAACTTTTCTTGAAGCTTCGGATATTTTTCGATGCCATCTTTGATAATTCCTTCGGCAGCACTTCGCGCCTTCTTAATTAATATTGTATCTGAAAGTGAGGCCATTTTCAAGTCGGGTAAACCTGATTGACGCAGTCCGGAGAGCTCGCCGGGTCCGCGAATTTCCAAATCTTTTTCGGCTAATTCAAAACCGTTGTGACAAGTGACCATCGCATTTAGCCTTTGTTTTGTATTTTCTGACCAAGCCTCGGCAAACAAAAAACAATACGATTGGTGTTCGCCTCTTCCCACCCGACCGCGGAATTGATGAAGCTGGGCCAAACCAAACCTTTCCGCCGATTCAATCATCATTACCGTTGCGTTGGCAATATCAATACCTACTTCCACCACGGCTGTTGATACTAAAATATCAATTTTGCCAGTGGTAAATTTTTTCATTGTTTCGTCTTTTTCTTTTGGCTTCATTTTGCCATGCATTAGACCAATCCTTAAATCAGGGAATATTTCTTTTGAAAGTTTTTCATATTCTTTAACAGCTGACTTTCTATCAGCGTCGAAAAGATTTATTTTAATGACATCTTTTGGCTTTATCAATGGACAAATAACAAAACCTTGCCGGCCTTTTCTTATTTGCTCACGAATATGCCTATAAGCGCGATCGCGGTTATGGGCATTAATAACTTTGGTTAACACTTTTTGTCTACCGACAGGCATCTCATTGATAATTGATAAATCTAAGTCACCATAAACTGATAACGCTAATGTTCTAGGAATCGGCGTCGCCGTCATTGATAAGAGATGGGGAATGATCTGCTTACCGACTACAGACGACCGACAACCGCAACTATTTTCATCGGTAGACGGTAGACGGTGGTCGGTAGACTGTCTCAAATGGGCCCTTTGTTTAACGCCAAAACGATGCTGTTCGTCGATAATAATTAATCCCAAATTGGAAATGTGGACATCTTTTTGTAAGATCGCGTGTGTTCCAATTATTAAATCGTCATTTTTTAAATCAGCTTTTTTGTTAGCTGAAGTTAGTAGTCCAACTTTAATTTTAAACGACTTCAATAATTTTGAAATATTTATGTAATGTTGATTAGCTAAAATTTCCGTCGGCGCCAGCCATACGCTTTGAAAATTATTTTTGGCCGCGGAAAGTACCGCCATTGCCGCCACGACCGTTTTACCCGAACCAACATCCCCTTCCAAAAGCCGGTTCATCGGAATTTTTTTATTTAAATCTTGGATAATTTCCCACGCGGTTTTGCGTTGAGCATTGGTTAATTTAAATGGCAGCGATGATGTGAATTTCTTAAGGTCCTTTTTGAAAATCTCCATTTTCGGCGCTAATGATTTCTGAAGCTCTTTTTTAATAACCAGCATTTTAAGTCCGATTAAAAATAGTTCATCAAATGCTAAACGCTTTTTGGCTACTTCAATATCAATCGTTTTTATTGGAAAATGGATATTTTTAATTGCCGTATTTAGATCGATAAGATTTTCTAAATTTATGATCCAATCAGGCAAATAATCCCCAAACCATTTTTCCGACACCCCTGGGGTGTCGGATTTTGCGGTTAGAAGAGGTTTTATTAGACGACGCAGAAATTTACTGGTTAGCCCTTCGATTTCTGGATAAACTGATAAAATAACCGGTCCGTCAGCTGACGGATTTTCATATTGTGTAACTGTTAAAGTTTTTTGTTTTTTTTGGTAGTCCCAGTTTACCTTTCCGGCAAAAAGCCATTCTTCGCCCGGTTTCAAAACATTCATTAAAAACGGCTGATTAAACCAAATCGCTTTTATCTCGCCGGAGTCATCAACCAACAATGCTTCTATTATGCTCATCCATCGCCGGCGCGTTCGGTTTTGTTTAATCTGAAAAATTTTTGCCTTAATAATGACGTCTTCGTTAATTCGAAGCGACGCTATTTTCCGTGGCTTGGAAAAATCATCCCAGCTTCGAGGAAAATAAAAAAGAAGGTCACGGATATTCTCAATCCCCAACCTCTTTAATTTTTCGGCCATTTTTGGACCAACACCAGTAAGACTTAAAATCGATGTTTCAAGTTTCATAAAACTTATAGATATTAGCTAATATTAATTTTTTTTTAGGATCTGAATCACTTAATGTAGCCGAAAGCGAGGATAGTATTTTGATAAAATATAATTTTTGATAAATTTTTAAATCATTCCTTTCTTCATCTGAAATTTTATAAGAACTTAAAAATTTTCTTTCCAGAGTTGGAAAATCATCAATATCTGCGAATCTCAAAAGCATAGTTCTAAGCTGACATAGAAAACTTGCTATATCCAACATAGGATTATCAATAGCAGAATCATTGAAGTCAAAAACCCAGATATTATTATCATTTATAATAATATTATTGGTCTGATAATCGCCATGCACCAAAACTTTTTTTCTTGTGCTTAGTTGACTGTTTAATTCCTGAACCCTATTGTTTAAATTTTTGGTAAGTTCTGGATAGGTTTTTATTAAATAATCCTCAACAAATGTAAAACGATATTGCGGAAGATCTAGGTTATCCCCGCAAGAGTGTAATTTTGCTAACCAAAAAGCAGCTAATTCTACCTTTTCTTCTAAATCGGCAAGCTCCAAATTTAATTCATTAGTTAAGATTTCCCCATCGACATTCTCATATAATAATAAATTATAGTCACTATTATAGGCATGGTTCTTTGGAATTAAAAATTGACCTTGACTAAAATCTTTTTCTAAAAATTTTAATATTTTAATGGAATTACTTCGGTCATTTTCAGATGAGGCATTCCCCCTAAACAGTCTTTTTTGCCCGTTGTCTAAAATAGCGTACAAAATAGTATATGTTTCCGGAGCTAATGCGGGATATCTTTTAATTTCCATGACATCAAAATTCGAAGATAGGCCGAGTTCTTCTTTTTTTTCATTAAATATTCTTTTTACTACTTTTTTATTTAATAATTCTTCAAGATTTTGATTCATTTTTTATGATTAATTATCGCTCTATTATAAAGTTGAATATATTTTTTGGCCGATGTTTTCCACGAAAAATCCTCTTCCATACAACGAATCTGCATCTTCCGCCAATTTGATTTTTGGTTATAGTAAACATCTACTGCTCGGTGAATCGCCCATAAAAAAGCATTTTTGTCATAATGCTTAAAAACAAAACCAGTATATCCATCTCTTACGGTATCAGCAAGTCCTCCAGTTTTTCGAACAATCGGAATTGTGCCAAAACGCATCGAAATGATCTGTGAAAGCCCACACGGCTCAAACTTTGAGGGCAATAATATCATGTCGGCTCCCGCATAAATAGTTTGAGCGAAATGAGCGTCAAACTTCATTTCTGCTTCAATGGATTCAGGATATTCCTTTTCTGCTTTAATAAAAACTTTTTCGATGTTTTCATGTCCCGTCCCCAAAACAACAAACTGAGCGCCCATATCAACAAGGTCTTTAAGAACAAATTCAATTAGATCCACTCCCTTTTGTGGAAACAGTCTTGACACAACACAAATTAACGGTAAATCGGCAGATTGAGTTAGACCTAATTTTTTTTGTAGAAAAAGTTTATTTTCAGTCTTTTTATCTAATGAATCTATCCAATATTTTACCGGGGTATCTTCATTAGTCCGAGGGTCAAAATGCGAATAGTCCATACCGTTTAGGATGCCCTTAAATTTTGCCTTATTTTGACGCAACAACTTGTCTAACCCGGCCCCGTATTCTTTAGTCAATACTTCTTTGGCATATGTTGGGCTAACGGTATTTATCATATCTGCGTCTATAATCGCTTGAGCAAGTAAATTCACCGATTCTTTATCATTAAGACTTTTATCTGAAAAATCGCTTCTCTTCAATCCTATTCCTTCTAATTCTTCATTTTTAACTTTTGGTTGATAAAATAAATTATGGATCGTTAGAACACTTGCTATTTCACTGTAGAATGAATCGTTTAGATAATGTCTTTTCATAAATATAGGAACCAAACTCATCATACCATCGTGACAATGTATTACATTGGGTTTCCAATTCATAACTTTAATAAGTTCGAGAGCAATTTTTGAGAGAATGAATTGGGAAAAATTCTCGTTTCGACCAGGGACCACATCAGGATATACTTTTTCTCCCGAAAATATTTCCGGTAGATCAACTAAATATATGGGTATTTTTGTGCCTGGATTCAGTGTTTCCCAAACATTTATTTTCTTCTTTCCCCCATCTGGCATCCGCACTTGCAAATCCTTGTAGACAATTTTCATTGGAAATTTTTCAGCATCGATAAAACTATATTTTGGCATAATAATTCTAATTTCTGTACCAAATTCTTTGGCCAAAGCTTTTGGTAATGAACCCGCAATATCACCAAGCCCACCCGCCTTAGCAAGTGGTGTAAGTTCAGCCGTTATTTCAAGAACCCTCAGTTTCTTTTCGACAATATTTTTCTTTTTCCAATCATCTATTACTCTCTGATAAACTTTTTCATAATTTTCAACCATTTTTTCTAAAGTGAAATTTTCTTCTACTCTTTTTCGACAATTTTTACGCATTTTCTTGTAACTGCTATCCGACATGGAATAAATTTTTTTTACGGCTTTAATCATCGACTCAATATTGTCTTTTGGACAAATAAGACCCGTTTTATGCTGTTCAACCAGTTCAGGAACCGATCCCCTTCTGAAAGCTATAATGGGAGTGCCGCATGACATTGCTTCTGCCATAACGAGTCCAAACGGTTCTTCCCATCTAATTGGAAAGAGTAATGCTTTGGCACCTTTGTAAAATCGAACTAACTTACGCCCAGTCAAAGGACCGTAATATTTAATATTCTTATTAAGTTTGGGTTTTATCTGTTCGTCAAAATACTTTTGACCTTGGATGGGTCCAGCAATTCTTAGCTTAGTTTTTGTTTTATTCGCAATCTCGATTGCCGCACCCAGTCCCTTATTCGGATCAAGACGACCAATCCAAGCAAGATATCCTCGTGATTTTTCTGAAAAACCAAACTTTCTAGAATTGATGCCATTATAAACAACGTCAAAAACAGGAGTATTTTTTACCATCTTTTTTTGCTTTTTTGAAATTGCGACATAATAATTTGCTAATTTTTCTTTGTACACAGTTTTTTCTAGATCTTTTAAATATTCGAATGGCAAATGAATTGTAGAAACAAAAGGAAGATCTACTAATAATGAACTTAAACCAATAATTTCTATTTCATCTGTATTATCGTGGATAATATCGAAGTCGTATTTATGAGTTCTTAAATAAAAAAGCGATTTTAAATAACCTCTTTTTTCTGCTCCCCCATATCCGTAACCAACTCCCATGCTTTTTTTATCTTTTGAAAGTTTTTTATTTAGTCCAAAATAACTTTTTTTAATCAATGGCATGACTTTGGCTCCATCGACTCGAGAATCTCCTGAAGCGAATAATGTTACCTCATGTCCTCTTTTTACCAATAAATCTGCCAGATTATAAGTAAAAGTTTCCATGCCCATATTTGAGGTAATATTAATCGGTGCGAAAAGTTTTCCAATTATTGCAATTCTCATTTGCCTCCTTTATTGTTCTCTGCTATTTAGTATAACCCAAAGAATGGGTTTTTCGCCAATTCCAGTCTGAACGAATAATCGCGTCTAGATCATTGTATTGGGGATTCCAGCCCAATGTTTCCTTGGCTTTTTTTGCGCTCGCCACTGAAACAGCAATGTCGCCAGGCCTTCTTTCGACTGTTTCGGTTGGCAGGTCTTTACCTGTTATTATGCTTGCTTTATCAATGATTTCTTTGACCGAATAGCCCTGCTCGCAACCTAAATTAAAAATTTGGTTTGATATTTTATTAATATTTTCTAAAGCTAATATATGAGCGGAAGCGACATCTTCAACATGAACAAAATCTCTAATTGCCGTGCCGTCCGGAGTGTCGAAATCCCCGCCAAAAATTTGAAAAATTCTTTTTTGGCCAAGCGCCACTTTCATTATATTTTCGATTAAATCTTGACTGTTAAGATGAGATTTACCAATTAAGCCTGCCGGATCACAACCGCCAACATTGAAATAACGAAAAATTATATATTTTAAGTTTTGTGTTTGCTCTAAATATTTTTCGAAGTCAAGTTTCGTTTGGCCATACGGATTTGTCGGATTAGTCGGATGATTTTCGTCAATTGGCGTATATTGAGAATTTCCATAAACCGCTGCCGTTGAAGAAAAAATTATTTTATCAACCCCCGCCTGCGTCATTGCCTCAAGCAAATTAATGCTGCCAAGAAAATTTTCTTCATGATATAAAGTGGGATTTTTAACTGATTCAGCAACATCGATTTTTGCCGCCAGATGAATAACAGCATCGATACTTCTTTCTTTAAAAATATCAATTAGAAGATCTTTATCGCTCAAATCTCCTTTGATAAATTCAATTTCATCGTAATTTTTTTGTAAAATTTCAATTGGATCGATGCGACCAGTCGATAGGTTGTCAAAAACAGTAACCGAAAAATCCTCCTTTAAAAGATTTTTAACAATATGGCTACCAATATAGCCAGCCCCACCGGTAACTAATAAGTTTCTTCTTTTTCTCATTCT
>CAYSSM010000024.1:0-8088 GCA_964433905.1 uncultured Candidatus Saccharibacteria bacterium | reverse complement strand
TAATCGGCCGCAACGGCGCCGGCAAATCAACTTTGCTTAAAATTCTTTCCGGAACTTTGGACAAAACCTCGGGAATGGTCAAAATTAGCGGCATGGTATCAGCCATTTTAGAATTGGGCACCGGCTTTCATCCCGAATACACAGGTCGGGAAAATATTTACAACGGCGGGATGATTTTGGGAATGAGTAAAAAAGAGATTGACCGCAAAGTCCAATCGATAATTGATTTTTCCGAACTGGAAGAATTTATTGATCGTCCTTTTAAAACTTATTCTGACGGCATGAAAACCCGATTGACTTTTTCAGTTGCCACCGCTATTAATCCGGAGATTTTGATTATTGACGAGGCCTTGGCGGCTGGCGACAGTTTCTTTATTAATAAATGCATCCAAAGAATTACTAACATCTGCCAGAGCGGGGCAACTGTTTTATTCGTCTCCCATAATACTTTTTTAGTCCAACGGCTCTGTGATCGCGCGATATTACTCGAAAAAGGCAAAATGAAAGCTGATGGCGAACCGGTGCAGGTCTGTCAGAATTACGAATTCTCCGTGGCTCAGGAAGTCAATAAAAAACTAAAAATTGACAATACCGCCAAAAAAGAGGGAAAGAAGATTCTCGGCGATGGACCCCTTAAAATTGCCAAAGTCAAGATTACTGATGCTCAAAACCGAGAGAAATATAGTTTTCTCCAAGGCGAGGATATTAAAATAAAAGTTTTTTACCATACGCCATCACTGATAAATAATCCCGGCCTTTACTGTCTATTTGTCCGCAACGATGGAGTCTATGCCACCAGCTTCTTTTCGGGCGAAAAGGAAAGCTTCCATGACATTATCAATTTAGGAAAACTTGAGGGATCTGGTTTCTTAGAACTAACTTGGCCAAATATTGGTTTAGGTGATGGTATCTTTTATCTCACGATCGGTTTCTTCCCGAAAAAAGAAGGAAGTAATTCAGTCATGTATCTTGATCCGTATTGTATGCACGATAAATTTTACAAAATAAAAATAAAAAGACTAAATAGACCGCTTCAAACGGTTTTTGATCAAGATGTTAAAGTCATTAAAGGTAAATAATGGAAAATTACAAAAAATCAGAAATTGATTATGAGAAAAAAATTGCCAAGAATTATAACAAGCTTTATCATTCTCAGCCGATAACCAAAAAATATGACCTGGATTTTACGAACTATGTTAAGAAAAATGTTAGAAAAAATGATAAAGTCCTAGATCTCGGGTGTGGCCCGGCTTCATTATGGCCAGAATTAACCAAAATAAAAAAAATCGGTCTGATCGGTTGCGATATTTCACCAGAAATGATCAAAGAGGCAAGAAAATATTTTCCTAAAAATAAGTTTATTGTTGCAGATTCAGAAAAATTACCTTTTAAAGATGAAGAATTCGACATGGTAATCTGTTCAAGTGTTCTGCACCACATGCCTAGTCCAAACAAAACATTCAATGAAATTAAAAGAATCCTTAAACCTTACGGTAAAGTAGTTGGTCGAGAGCCAAACGATGATCATGCCCTTGACCAGGTAGATCCATGGATTACAGGCGCCATTGCTAGCCTGAGCCACTTAATAACCAGAAAAGAAAAATTTACAACACCCAAAGAACCTAATGTTCATAAATTCCACAAAAACTATAAAATTGCAGATTTTATTAAAAATGACCTGGGACATTTTTTTGTCATTAAAGATGTCGTTTCCAAATACCCTTTTTCGTATTTATTTGTAAGAATTAATAACGCATTTTATGGCAATATCATTTTAAAAACAGATCAGTTTTTAGACAATTACAAGGGTAATCAATTTTTTTACCTTGCAATAAAAGATGGTTATGGAAAAAGCGAAGTTTTGAGCTACATCAATACTTACCTAAAAAAGCTTCAGGAAAATTCTAATTCTAAAAAAGTTCCATTAAAATTTGTTAAAAGATTAATTTTGCTAACAGCCTTTTTTGATTTAATCCTACCTAAAAAATGAAAAAGAACATCCGCATATTGCACATTGGTAGTAACATCGCAAATAATGTTTTTTTGAACGCCCTTTTTTTGAGAGAAAAGGGCTATATTGTTGATGCTATTTCTCCAGATTACGACCACCCTATCAGCACACCCGAATGGGAACAAGCAAACATTAATCCTAAAAAAATAAACCAAATTTTAAAGTCTCAAAATATCCAAAATATTGACCCTGTTTACAAAAGACCTTCTTGGTATTTAGCTGGCCCATTACGGCAAATCGCTCAAAACAAATTTGATTTTCAGGATAATTTCTCTGCAAAACTTATACAAAAAGAATATTCAAATCAGAGGCTTAATCGTTTAATTAGTAAAATTAATTTTATATGGATTAAATTTATAAGAAAAATAAATCCATATTATGAATTTATCACAATTAGAGAATATTTATATTACCAATCCCTAGTCAAGAAATTTAAAGACTTGTGGCCTAAACGAAAAGACCAGCTTACTATTAAAGACATTATTCCATATATATCCCATGTTAGAATTTTTAAACATATTTTTGCAAGATATGACCTTATTCAGTGTTATAGCACGAACGCCATTGTTGCTCTATTGGCGAATAAAAGACCATATATTGCGTTTGAACACGGCACAATTAGAGATCTGCCCTTCACAAATTCACCCGAAGGACGGTTGACCGCTTTATCTTATCGTTTGGCAAATTTGGTATTTATTACTAACAACGACAATATATTAGCGGCAAAAAAATTAGGGATTAAGAATTTCGTTGCTATTCCCCACCCAATTGATGATTTCTGGTTTAACAAACTTTCAAAGACTATTAAGAAAAAAAACAAAAAGAAAATAATTTTTTGCCCGTCAAGACATGATTGGCAAATAAAAGGCCTTGATTTGTTCATAAAAGCCATTTCTGAAACTGCTAAAAATACTAAAATACCTTTTGAAGTTGTTTTTATTAGATGGGGAAAAGAGTGGAGAAAAAGCCAAAAATTGATAAAAAAATTAAATATTTCTCAATATGTCCATTGGGAATACTTACTAACAAAGAGGCAACTGATTCAAAAAATGCTTGAGGCTGATATTATTTTAGATCAAACGATTCTTTCGTGCATGGGTGCGATTTCACCAGAAGGATTACGCGCCGGAAAACCAGTACTACTTTCATATAATCATAATATAAACAAATGGGCCTATCCAACTCCGCCACCATTAATTAAGATACACTCTGTCACAGACGCGTCGAATGCATTAATTGATTTATTAAATCATCCAAGAAGAATTAAAATTATTGGTCAAAAATCAATATTATGGTTCAACAAATATCATTCTAAAAAAGTTATTTGCAAAATTGAAATTCAAGCCTACAATCAATTACTATGCTCAAAAAAAAGATAAATATTTTACATGTTGGTAATATCGCTAATAATGCATATTTAAATTCGAAATTCTTGCGCGAGATAGGAATTAAATCTGATGTTCTTTGCTATGACTACTACCATATTATGGGCTGTCCAGAGTGGGAAGATGCAAAAATTATTGGCGATCACGGCAATGATTTCAATCCTGATTGGGAAAAAGTTGATTTAAACGGATTTAAAAGACCAAATTGGTTTTTCCAGAATTCTTTGGAAGAAATTGCTCAACAAAGGTTTGCTATTAAAACTGATTTTGGATCACCTTATGGAGGAATCTTATTAAATACTTTCTCTATCATTGCTACAGGTATATCACTATATCAAAGTTTTTTATATAAAAATTATTTAAAGCATTTTTACCATCCTAACAAAAATAAATTAAAGGTTCTTTCCTGGCTAGGAAAAATAATTGGTTTAATTAATGGCTTATGTATTCGTTATCTCATATGGGCACAGAAACAATTAATCCCTAAAAAAATCAGGGATCTACAAAATAGAAAAGAATACCAATATTATCAAGAATTAATTAAAGAATTTAATAATTATTTTCCTAAAAGGAAAGACAAATTAAAAATGCAAGATATTTATCCGTTTTTGTACCGGGCAAGAATATTTAAAGATATTTTTAAAAAATACGATATAGTGCAATGCTATGCCACCGATCCAATTTACGCTATGCTCGCTAACAAACATCCCAATATTGCTTTTGAGCATGGAACACTTCGCAGTATACCTTTTGAAAAGACAGCGGTTGGCAGATTAACGGCCCTAGCCTACCGTAAAGCAGATCTAGTTTTTATAACTAATGCTGACAATATCGAGGCGGCAAAAAATTTAGGCATTAAGAATTTCACACCAATCCCTCACCCCTTCAATAACCACTGGCATTTAAAATATAAAAATCTTAAAAAAAATAAAAATATAATTATAATCTTTTGTCCTATGCGCCATGATTGGTCAATTAAAGGTATTGATTTATATATTCTTACACTTCCTGAAATTATAGCCAAAACTAATAAAATAATTAAAGTGATTTTTATAGAATGGGGAATGGATGTTGACAAAAGCAAAAATTTAATTAAAAAATTTCATATAGAAGAAAACGTCCAATGGCTTGCACCGCTACCTCGACATCAATTTATATACTGGCTTCATAAGTCGGATATTGTTTTAGACCAACTCATTCTACCTTCGATGGGCGGCATCACAGCCGAAGCAATGCAGGCTGGGAAACCTGTTCTTGCATCTTATCAACATAGTTCTAATAAATGGATGTTTCCCAACAAACCACCAATAATATACACAAGAAATAAAGAAGATATTGTGCGAAACATCAAGCATTTATTGAAAAATCCTAAATACGCCAACAAAATTGGCAAAGAAGGAGAAGAATGGTTTAAAAAATACCACTCAAAAAAAATTGTTACCGAAAAATTAATAAGGTCATATGAAAAATTGTTGAAATAGAAAGAATAACTACCGAGTACGTTTTCCTCTCATTGTAATCCCATATGCATCAACACATTCCTGAATAATCATTAGGTTAGAATCAACAAACCATTTTCTAACTTCTCCCAAAGTATACCTTGCGCAGAGTTCTGGATGATACCAATCAAAATTTATTGCAACATTTTCCTGAAAAGTTAAATTCTTGTTCCAAAAACATTTCATAAAAAAATAATAGATGAATCTTTGCAGATCGAATTCTCCTGCTTGGATATCTAAGATATCAACGGCAGGGATAGTAATTTTTAGTTTTGGTTCTGATAAAGCTTTACCAAAATCCGTGATCTGTTCACAAACCTTAATTGCATCTTTGTAAGAAAGATGTGAAATTCTTGCTCTAATATAATCATCAATATATTCTCGCGCCGGTGATTTCTTTTTATAAACATAAATAGCAATCTCACCTTTGGGCGTAAGAATTTCGACCAAATTACTAAAAGCTTTTTTGGGATTTTTTGTGTGATGCAAAACTTCTTGGCAATAAATAAAATCAAATTTGCCAAGTTTTTTTAGTGATTTCATTAAATCAGCTTGAATAAAACGAATATTTTGATCCAAATGATAATGTTTTAAATTTTTCTGGGCAATTTTTACCGGCACCAAATCAGCAGCAACAATTTCTGTTTTATTTGCATCCGAATATTTTCGCAATAAGGCTGTCACACGACCGTTACCGCAACCCGCATCAAGAATTCTTGTTTTATTACTTAAATATTTCTCAAATTCTTTGACATTTTTAAAACCATTACGATTTAAAATCCAATTAAAAATCTCGGATTTTTCATTAAGAGTTTCCGAAAAAGCTAAATCGGGATTATTCTCCCATTTATCCTTAAAAGTTTTTTTAGTTTTTTTCTCTTGATTAAGTTTGCTCATTTTTTTCATTTTACCTTCAAGTCTTTGTTGTATTTTCGTCAGAAAATTCCGCACAAAGATCTTTAGGTCTATTTTACCTTAAGGTCTTTGTTATATTTCTGTAAGAAATTCCGCACAAAGATCTTTAGGTCTATTTTACCTTAAGGTCTTTGTTATAATCCATATCAAACCACATGGCGAAAAGGGTGAATTGCAAAGAGGTGATGGAGGAAAACATCCAGGCGAGAAAGGTTGTGCTGGGGATAAAGCCATAAATCGGCCAAAGATATATTAATCTAATAAATAAAGCAATTGATATCAAACCCATTAACATGCCGAAGAGATAAAACAAAACCAAAGGATGAAAATCGCGAATAATATATTTTTCCTTCAAGCGCCAAAAAAACATTCTGAAAAGCATCCAAGGAATGGTAAAAAATACTTTTGTGATATTAATTCCCGATTTCTCACCGATATTATAAACCGGCTCAACGGGGATATCCGCTAATCTGGCATTATAGACATTCAATCTGACTAAAATGTCATTGGGCATTCCGTAGCGGGGATACATTTTATCCCAATCGATTAGCTTCAACATTTTGCTGTTAATCGCCGTAAAACCGGTCTGCGAATCCATAATATGCCAATAACCGGAGGCGATTTTAGTAAAAAAAGATAGAATCGAATTGCCAAAATATCTGATTTTGGGCATTTTTTTATAGGCAGTGCCGGAAATTAACCTGTTTGCTTTGGAATAATCGGCTCTGCCGCTAATAACGGGTTCCATAATCGCCGGCAAGTCCTTAGACAACATCTGGCCGTCGCCGGCCATCACCACCGCGATATCAATTTTATTGTCGCGGCACCATTTGTAGCCATCGCCGATTGCCTTTCCGACACCTTGATTATAATGATGGGAAATACTGATAACTTTCTTATTCATACTGGCAAGATACTTAATAATTATGCCAGTCCGGTCGGTGCTTTTGTCGTCAACAATAACAATCTTGTCGACATATTTCGGCATTGATGAGACAACTTTTTCAATTTGGCGCGCCTCATTGTAGCAGGGCACTACGACCGCGATAGTTTTTTGTTTAAACATAATATTAAACCTAAAATCCAAAGCTCAAATATCAAATCAAACTCAAAACAAAAATATTAAATATTTTGACATTTATGCATTTGATATTGATTTGTCATTTTGATTTTTGTATTTGGATTTATCTAAAATACTTTTCAAACTATCGGCAACATATTTAATCTCTTCTCCCGTCATTTGGCTGTAAAGCGGCAAAGTTAAGCTCTGGCGGTAAGCCAAGAATGAATTTGGTAAATCACCCGGATTATAACCATATTTTTTGTAAGAAGGAAGGGCGTGCATCGCGTAAGTTCCCAAAACCGATTCGATACCATAACTGCGAAGCTTATTTATAACCTCATCTCGGTTATATTTCTTGTCTAAAATAATAACGAAAGATTGAAAATTAAACGAGCCGTCGCTTGGAGCTGAAGACAATGACACACCAGGTAAGCCTTTGAGTAATTTCAAGTATTTTTGGACGACTTTTTGTCTTTTCTGGATAATTTTATCTAACTTTGGCATTTGTTGTACGCCAAGGGCCGCTTGTAATTCGCTTAGACGATAGTTGTAGCCAATTTCAACAAATTCCCATTTATTATTTTTTTGGATTCCGCCATGATTGCGAAAAATGTTAATCTTTTGTGCAATTTTCGAATCGTTGGTAACCACAGCACCGCCTTCGCCGGTAGTAATATTTTTTCTCGGGTGAAAGGAAAAACATCCAATATCGCCCCAGTTGCCAAGTTTTTTATTTTTATGGGCCGAGCCCAAAGCGCAGGCGGCGTCTTCAATCACAAGAAGGTTATTTTTTTTGGCAATTTGCATGATTCCACTCATATTGGCCGGGTAGCCAAACGCATGGACCACCATAATTGCCTTACTCTTTTTGGTAATTTTAGTTTTTAGGTCATCGATATTAAGACAGAGTGTCTTCAAATCAATATCAATAAAAACCGGTACTGCCCCGATTTGCGATACCACATTACCGGAGGCGGGAAAGGAAAAATCGGAAACCAAAACCTCATCGCCAGATTTGATCCCAGACGCAACCAATGCCAAGTGTAAAGCCGTGGTGCAGCTCGAGGTGGCAAAAACATGTTTTGCCGGCAGATAATCCGCTAATTGTTTTTCAAACTTTGCCAGAAAAGGACCTTTTGTAAGTGTGCCGCTTTTGGCAATCTTTTGAAAATCGCGGCAAAGCTTTTTGGCATCAAATTCCGGCTTGACTAAGGG
>CAYSSM010000023.1:0-8375 GCA_964433905.1 uncultured Candidatus Saccharibacteria bacterium | reverse complement strand
GAATTACTTAAAATATCAAAAGCCAACAGTGAGTTGGTAAAAATACTCAAACACTATTTTAATTTAAAAATCGAAAACTTTCCTTTAACCGACTGTTATAAGGAAGACGGAAAATATCTTCCCAGCACTTTTTTATACACTGGCGCAGGAAGATTAAACGATCTTTTGGAAATAAAAGAAGAACAAGGTTGCGATATCCTCCTTGATCTTGAACATTTGGCAATTGTATTAAATTTTTTAAACCGCGAAGAAAATTACGACAACATACCTCTTAAAAAAATTGAAAATCTGACTTTTGCCGATAGAAAAATTTATGAAAAATATGGTTTCTATGTTAAAAAGGGCTATATTCCCTATACAGATGAAAAATACGAAATTAAAGACTGGATTAAAAAAATTAAGGCCAAATTTTATCATTTAACGGGGTCTTTTTGTGAAATTGATCCGGGTAAAAAAATTACTACTCATATGCCGGTTGAAACGGACGATAAAGTTTTCCGCAAATATTTAAAAATGGTTCTCGCTCAAGAACCCGAGGTGATAGTTCTAGAAGTGGCAAGCAAGGGGGACAATCCTTGTTATGATTATCTTCGTCCCAACGAAACTGAACTTTCGTTTTATAATCTCTGCAGAATTTTGTTAGAAGAATTGTAACCTGAATCCACCAATCTTTAGATCTGGTTGACAAGAAAAATTAAATCTGCTATTATAACAATATCCTTATTCAGGAGGAAGCAAAATGGAGGACTACGGGATTGAAGGGCTTGAGCACCAGAAATTCGGTCAACGCGAACTGGACCTCCTACGAATCATCGAATGCGATATGGTAAATTCACCCATTAAAGCTGGTGTTTTCCGCTTTGTTTGTGTGAAAGCAGCATCCAAGGGAGGAAGGTTAGGAGCGTTGGTCTCTGATAGTGAGATCATCGAATCTAGTTTTGGTTCTTATATTATTACGCCCTTCGCCAATTTGTTTATGGTGACTGAGGGCATGGTTACTTTCTCAATCTGTAAAGAAACACCAGAATTCGGAATTCCAATCTTTATCAAAAAGGGTGAGTATCTTCTCATACCGGCTAATATAGGTTTCAGGTTTTCTAACAGTAAAGACAGCATCCTTATTTTGCTGCCCATGGTATTACCCGAAGATCCAGCTTATAACCTTGCTTTAGTCTTAGCGCCTTAATCCTTTGGAAATTTCTAACGACAAATAAAGGATCAATAACAACCGTCCATCGAGGCGGTTTTTTTGATGCATTGAACTGACAAAATATTCGAGGGTTATATATTTATAGAGCACGCTTTAGCGTGTTATTAGCAGGCTAAAGCCTGTTCTACGGGAGGAATCGTAGCTCAAGCTTTAGCTTGTATATTACAGTAATCTATATAGATCAAGGTCTTGAGCTGTAAAGATAACTATGATTTAAAGGGTTTCCAATATGTTGTGTCGCATTACGATGCATTGACAAAAAGCTTCAAGATGATATATTTAAATATCCGCAATTATGCGGCGCACATCTTACGCAGAGGAGAAAGACAGATGAAGGCACTGATGCTGCCGATGGGGATGAATGACTGGGAAGAAAGATTGCGTTGCCGGTTTATGATGTCGGTAAGGCCGTTACTGGCTGAAGTGGGTATGACCTTCGGCATCGAGCTCAAGGGCGGCGACATGCCGCTTGAACCGGGTAATTGGGTGGACGAATGCTGTCATGCCGTAAAAGAAGCAGGAGGTGTTATTACTTGGCATCCGCCTGCCGGTGCCGCCAAGCAATTAGGTGATTCAGCTGATCCGCCGGAAACAATGGTTAATCAGGCCAAACAGGCAAAGATCCTTCACGAAGAATTCGGCCTTAAGGCGCTCATCTACCACCTGCGGCCGGCTGTTTCAGTTGAGCCGGCGGAGGACGCGGGGTTGGAACGCTACAACTCGCCCATCAGTGCGGCCGAGATGCTTGCCCACATCCAAAAGCAAATCGAGCCGCTGCGGCGACTCAATGAAATCTCGGGTGGCATCATTTCTACCGAAAATGTGGATAACTGCAATTTCCGTGAAGGCGGCCATAAGGTGCCGACATACCTTGCGCTTCAGACCGGTTCATGGAAGGATGCATCCTGGATTAAGCAAGAGGCGGGAGTAATGTTTACCCTCGACTGCGAGCACTTCTATGGCGCCCAGAATCTCCTAATGAGAAGGGAAGATCTGGATGTCTTACTGCGTTGGCGGCCAAATAATAGTCAATATGGCCCTTTGACACCAGGCTACGATGTTAGGGTTATGTTGGCCGAATTGGCTGGCTATTGGCTAGAGAAGGGTCTTCCGCCATTAGAATACAGTAGAATGGGTTTGGCAGATTTCCTTCGTCTAACTGAACCACAAATTCTCCATCTTGGCGCTTCGCGCCGCGCCGTTATGAAAGATGGTACAATTGGCACCCATCTGCCGTTTGATATCTATAACGAGGAGCAGATGGCAACTCTTGATATGTTGCTGGAATACTTCCTGACACACGATGACTGCTTTTCTGCCGTTATCGAGGTCACTGGACAACTGGATCCTGACAAGTACAGTCGCTGGTCGCCGCGGCCGGAAAACGACGAGGTAGCAAAGCTTGGTAGTTACCTCACGGTCCTTGACCGAATCAGTATTGTCCGAAAGATGCTTATCCTGGCATAAGGAAGAACTTACGAACAAAGGGCAGACACCGCGTCTGCCCTGTTTTTAACCCCTTAATATTAATATTAAATAATGACGAATAATGTAGCCCTTGATAGAAATGCTCTTTTTATTCCTGATTTTATATGGTATTATTTTTTAGAAGGTGGTGCACATGTCTTGGTATGAGGTTTCCCTTCTTGCGATGCTGGTCAGTTCGTTTACCCCGATTTTTCAAAAATGGGCGCTCAATTACAAGATCAACCGGACAAAGTTGTTGTTTTATGTCTTTATCGGTATGTTTCTGCTTTACCTCGGTTATAATCTGGTAGTGGCGCCGGCGGAGTTGAAAGAAGTTGTCCAAACGGAAACCTTTTGGCTTTGGGGACTGCTGATTGGGGTGTTATCAATGGCGGGCAATATCGCCATGACTAAGGCTTTTGGCGAAAGTCCAAATCCTGGCTATGTTCAATCAGTCATTGTAGCGAACGTGCTATTAGTTCTGATTCTTTCGTCAATTTTTCTGGGCGCACCGATTGGCATCGGTAAAACCGTGGGGACCTTCATGATTATTGCTGGATTAGTTGGGCTGTTTTTGTTTAACAAGACGACTAAGAAGGCGGGGAGATGGCCGTTACCGGCGACAATAGCAACCATCTGTTTTGGACTGATGTTTTTGGTCGTCAAGAAAATGACCAACATCGGAATTAGTCCGGGACAAATTCTTGTCGTTTTGTTTCTGATCGCATCTATCGGTTTTGTGGTTTTGGCTTACCAACAAAAAGCAGGTTTTCGACTTGGAAATCTGTCACAAATTGTGATTCTGCCGATTATTCTTTACATCTTGGTTGGTTTCTTGAGCAATCTTCTGAATTTTGTCGCCATTAAACTCGTTGCCAATCCCGGATACTCAACAGCTATTTTTAATGTCTCAGTGATCCCAACTCTCTTCATTTCCTGGCTGGTTTTTCCCAGAGAATTTGGTGGCGAATTCAGCATCAGAAAATGGTTGGGCGTTTTTATCATCATCGGCGGCGTTATTCTCGTCATCTTGGGCTGATCCTATTTATGGGACAGCCCTTTTTTTGTATGTCTCTCAGTGTCAACCCTGTCTTCGACTCCGAGGTCGCTCAGACTCGAGGAGAGCGAAGTCGAACATGCCCCACCGTTTACGGTGGGGTGGGTTGACAGAAATTGACAGATGTGAAAAACTCTGCCAAATTAAGTTTAGAAAATCTTTTGTTTTCATAGATCTATAACAATTAAATTTAAAGTTTCATAGGAGGCGAAGTGAAATTAAACGCAGCAGTTATTGGTGTTGGCAACATGGGCCGCCACCACGCCCGCAACTACGCGGAAATCAAGAAAACGAACCTTATAGCCATAGCCGATAAAAATCATGCCAATGGCGAGCAAATAGCTAAGCAATACAAAGCCAATTACTATTCCGATTACAAGGAAATGGTTAAGAAAGAAAAAATCGACCTTGTCAGTATCGCCGTACCGACAAAATTGCATAAACAAGTTGCCATCGATTGTATCGATGCCGGTATCAATATTTTAATTGAAAAACCGATCGCTGGAACTGTTGCGGACGCCAAACAAATTATTCATAAAGCCAAAGCAAAAGGCATTAAATTTACCGTTGGTCATATCGAAAGATTTAACCCGGCAGTGATTAAGCTCAAAGAAATGATTGATAAGGGAGACTTGGGGGAAATCGTCTACATCAACACCTTTCGGCTGGGGCCGATGCCCAACCGAATCAAAGACGCCAATGTGATTATTGATATTGGCGTTCATGATATCGACATTATGAACTGGTTGTTCGGCCGTTTGCCGACTAAAGTGACGGCTCAAGGGGGCTGCGCCATCAATAAAATTACCGAAGACCATGTCGAAGCCTTCTTGGACTACGGCTCGGGCGGCGGGCTCTTGGTGGCTAACTGGATTACTCCTCTTAAAGTTAGAAAACTAACTGTTTCGGGCAAAAAAGCCTATGTTGAGCTAAACTACATTACCCAAGAGCTCGATTTTTATGAAAGCAAAGTAATGATGGAATACGACGATTTTGGCGATTTTTTGATTAAGTTTTCCGACAGCCAGGGCAAAAAGATTGTGCCGGTAAAAAATATCGAGCCGCTGAAGGCGGAAATATTATCGTTTGTTAAATCAATTCAAGAAAATAAACGGCCGGCGGTTACCGCCCGCGAGGCGATTGACGCCATCGCCATCGCCAATAAAATATCCCGTTTAATTAGCAAAAATGGCTAAAAAAAATATTCACAAGGTAAAAAAGGTTAAAAAAGACTTTTTTGTTCATCCTTCGGCCACGGTTGAAGAAGATGTTCAAATTGGCAAGGGTAGCAAAATTTGGCATTTGGCTCAGGTCCGCCATGGTAGCAAAATCGGCCAAGATTGTGTTATTGCCCGCAATGTTTTTATTGATTTTGACTCGCAAATCGGCAACAATGTCAAAATTCAAAATCATGCCATTGTTTACCACCAGGCGATTATCGAAGACGGTGTTTTTGTCGGCCCGAATGTTTGTTTTACCAATGACCGCTTGCCGCGGGCGATTAATCCCGACGGCACGCTCAAGAGCGCCGATGATTGGGAGGTTTCAAAAATTCAAATTAAAAAGGGGGCTTCGATTGGCGGCCATTCGGTTTTAACTCCGGGAGTAACAATCGGAAAATTCGCTCTGATTGGCGCCGGTTCGGTGGTGAGCAAAGATGTCCCTGATTTTGCTCTGATTTACGGCAATCCGGCTAAAATTAAAGGTTTTGTCTGCCGCTGCGGCAAAAAAATTAAGAGTTTTTTTAAAAAAAGAGATTTTGTTGAGGGTAAATGCGATTGCGGCTTAACGGTTGAAATTGATAAAAAGGCCTATCAAATATTGTCCGATAATGGCCCAAAGAAAGTAATATGGTTAAGATAGATCCGGCTTGGAAAATTACAACTTCCCTGCCGTCGCGCCACATTGAAGAAGTTTTAACCTATTCGCCGGCTTATTACCTAAAAAGGTTGGAAAAAATCGGTTTTACGGGTAAAAACAGCCGAATTTTGGATGCCGGTTGCGGCGCGGGCATCTTTACTGTCGCTGCCAGCCGATTAAATAAACAGGTTAAAGCTATTGACGCCACCGATAAATATTTAGCCGTAGCCAAAGAAATAACCGCTAAACTTAAACTTAAAAACATTGAATTGCGTCAAGGTAAAATTGAAAGTTTGCCTTATCCTGACAATTATTTCGATTTTATTATCTGCTACGATGTTTGGATGTACACCAACCGTCTCAAAAGTTTGCAAGAAATGTTTCGGGTTTTAAAGCCGGGCGGGAAAATTTATTTGGGTTTAATCGCCGGTTTAGGCTGGTATCTGGATTTGATTTGGCAGGGCATTAGAGACGGCAAGCCGAATTTAATCAGAATTTCTCTAAAAGCGATTAAAGATAAGGTTTTTACCCCGCTAAAAGAAACCGAAGAACTGCTGCAAAAAACCGGTTTTAAACTGTTAGAGCAAGGCGCCGACGGACAAGCAGGCGACAAAAAGATTAAAATAACGCCAATTTTTCCCGATAAGAAATTTGGTTTTTGGGACACTTACGAAGTATTGGCAGAAAAAAAAGAAAGGACCAGATGAAAATCAACATTGCTTCTCCCCAGATTGGGAAAGAAGAAATCGCCGCCGTGGTGGCGGTCATGAAATCGGGCATGCTGGCGCAGGGCCCCAAGGTTAAAGAATTTGAAGAAAAATTTGCCAAAATGGTTGGCGCAAAATTTGCCGTGGCGACATCTTCGGGCACGACAGCTTTGGAAGTTGGGCTCCGCAGCCTTGACACCGGCCCCTCCGATGAAGTAATCACCACACCCTTTACCTTCATCGCATCAGCCAACTCGATTCTTTACACAGGCGCCAAACCGGTTTTTGTCGATATTGATGAAAGCTTTAATATCGATCCGGAAAAAATTGAAAAGGCAATCACTAAAAAAACCAAGGCAATTATGCCGGTCCATCTTTATGGCAGCGCCTGCGATATGACAAAAATCATGGCGATTGCCAAAAAGCGTAAATTAGCTGTTGTTGAAGACGCTTGCCAGGCACACGGCGCTGCTTGGCGGGGTAAAAATGTCGGATCGTTTGGAATTGGCGCTTTCTCTCTTTATCCGACAAAAAATATGACCGTTGGTGAAGGCGGGATGATCACCACAAATTCCAAAGAAGTTTATGAAAAAGCCAATCTCTTGCGCGCCCACGGTTCAAAAGTTCGCTATTACCACGACATTTTAGGTTATAATTATCGCATGACCGACTTGGAAGCGGCCATCGGCATCGAACAGCTTAAAAAGCTGTCGCAATTTAATAAATCAAGAATCAAAAACGCTGAATTTCTAAATAAGAATCTTAAAAAGATCACTGGTTTAATCGTGCCGGAGGCCGATATTTATTCTTCGAGCGAGCGTAGCGAGTCGAGAAGTTCTCGACAAGCTCGAACAATAACCGGTACTCATGTCTATCATCAATACACGGTAAGAATTACTCCCGAATTTCCTTTCAGCCGCGATGAAGTTCTACAAAAGCTTACCGAAGCGGGTATTGGCACAGCCGTTTTTTACCCCTTGCCGATCAATGAGCAAAAACTTTACACTGATTTGGGCTACAAAGCCAACACTCCGATTGCCGCCGAAGTCGCCAAAGAAGTCATCTCGCTTCCTGTGCATCCAGGCCTAAAAGTGAAAGATTTGGCGTATATAGTGAAAGTACTTCAAAGTTTAGTAAAAAAATAATATTTAAAAAAACAGAAATCCGAATGACGAATGACAGAATAAATGACAAAACCAGAAACCAGAATGACGAATAAATATTTAGAAATTTAAACATTTAATCATTTTTTCTGGTTTCGGATTTCTGGTTTAGTTATTTATTGCTTATGCCTACGCTTAAACATAAAAACATTCTTATCACCGGCGGGGCCGGTTTTATCGGCAGTCATCTGGTTGACTTGCTTATCTTAGAAAAACCGGCAAATATTATAGTTGTTGATAATTTTTTCTTGGGAAAAATGGAAAATCTGGCCGAGGCCAAAAAAGCTTTCAAAAATTTAGAAATTATCCGCCAAGACGCGACCGATTTTAATAGGATGAAACAAATCATTCAAAAACAAAAGATTGAAGTGGTTTTTAATCTTGCCACCAAGGCTCTTGAACATTCTTTTGTTGACCCCGATGACGCTTATATGGTCAATGTTAATCTGGCAAGCGTCCTTTTGCGGCTTTTGCACCAAAAAAAGTACCAAACCTTGGTTCATTGTTCTTCCTCCGAGGTTTACGGCACTGCCCAAAAAGTGCCGATAAATGAGGACCACCCCAAGTGTCCGGAAACGCTTTATGCCGCCGGCAAGGCGGCGGCCGACCTTATGGTGATGAGCTATTACAAGACCTATGGCCATGATATTGCCATCGCCAGGCCATTTAACACCTACGGTCCGCGCCAAAACGAAGGCATGTATGCGGCGGTTATTCCCATAACCTTGAGAAAAATATTTTCCAATCAAAGCCCGGAAATCCACGGCACCGGCCATCAAACCAGAGATTTTATTTATGTTGAGGATACTGCCCGTGGGATTATCGAAATATATAAAAATAAATCTTCGCGCGGCAAAGAGATAAACATTGCTTATGGCAAAGAGATAAAAATTGGCGATTTAGTCAAAATC
>CAYSSM010000022.1:0-8846 GCA_964433905.1 uncultured Candidatus Saccharibacteria bacterium | reverse complement strand
TTATAGGATTTCATCCCTGTGGCAAGACCACAGGGTATTCATCCTCTTGAAAATAAAAAGAATCGAATGGAGGGGCATTGGAAGTAGGTAGCGACCTCTTTAATATTTTAATAACCGGTGGTTTTTTTGTCTTTGTTTTTATTTGCGTATATCTGATATATGCGATTTTTAGGTCCAATAAGCTTAAACATGAATTAAAGCATATTAAAAGCTTTACATCTTTTAAAATCAGCGTATCTGAAGAAATAGCTCAAAAAGGAAATGAACCGCAAAAAAATTATCAGGAAGAAATAAGCGTTGCTGAACAATTTTTTGGCTCTCTTTCAAATCTTTACGAGGGTAGCATCGAAAAAAAGCTTTACAACGATCAAATGCCAATTTCTTTGGAAATTATTGCTTGGGAAGGAAAGATGGAATTTTTTTGTATTTGTCCCAGCGAGATTGCTTCAATTTTGGAACGGCAGATTAATTCATTTTGGCCGACTGCCCAAATTGCTAAAGAAAAACTGCCAAACATTTTCAAGATTAATGACGGGGCCATGGCCAGCGCTTATTTAAAGCTTGATAAAAAATTTATTTTGCCAATTAGAACCTATAAAAACCTTGAATCAGATTCTTTGAATTCATTGACTAATTCCTTATCAAAATTAGGCGAAAATTCCGGAGCCGCCATTCAGGTAATTGTCAAACCGATTACTGACGATTGGCGTAAAATGGGCGCTATAAACGCTAAAAAAGTTCAGGAAGGTAAGTCGATAACTTCGACAAAATGGTATATGAAAGTATTAGGTTTTATCTTTGAAATGCTTTCAAATGTTTTTCATGGTGGCCAAGATTCTAAAAAAGCAAGTTCAAATCCTTATGATGATATGGTGAGGCTCACCCCAATCCAAGAACAAACTTTAAAAGCTCTAAACGAAAAGGTTTCTAAAACTGCTTTGGCGACTAATGTCAGGGTAGTGGCAACGGCGTTAACAGATCGGGAGGCAACATTAAACCTAAAAAATATCACCACCTCGTTTGGGCAATTTTCTTCGCCGGAGCTTAACCGTTTTAAGATAAAAAAGGGCAATGGTGAAAATATCCGTGATTATATTTTGCGACGCTTTTCCGGAAAAGGCATGATTCTAAATACAGAAGAATTGGCATCGATTTATCACTTTCCGTCGCATTATGTGGCCACGCCAAATATTGCTTGGTCAAGAGCCAAAGAAATGCCGCCGCCGGCAAATTTACCGCAGGAAGGGACAATTTTAGGCAAAAGCGTTTATCGCGGAGAGGAACAAATGGTTAGGATCAAACCCGAAGACCGTCGCCGTCACATCTTCATGATTGGTAAAACCGGCGTTGGTAAAACGACACTTTTTGCCAATGCTATTGAACAAGACGTCCGCGAAGGCAAGGGTTGTTGCTATATCGATCCTTTAGGCGATGCCATTGAAGATTTGCTTGGAAAAATCCCGCAGGAACGCTGGCAAGATGTAATTTTGTTTGATCCTGCCGATACGCAATTTCCGCTAGGATTGAACTTAATGGAATTTAAAAATCCCGAAGAACGAGACTTTTTAATTCAGGAAACAATTCAGATTTTTTATAAATTATTCGATCCGGGCCAGACGGGGATAGTCGGGCCGCAATGGGAGCACTGGTTTAGGAATGCCGCTTTGTCGATTATGGCCCAGCCTGGCGGAGGAACCTTAATTGACATTCCGCGGATTTTTACCGACGATGCTTACAGAACAAAGTTGGTATCTTATGTCACTGATCCGATTGTCAAATCCTTTTGGGAACAACAATTGGCTAAAACAGCCGATTTTCACAAATCGGAAATGTATAATTATTTTATTTCTAAATTCGGCCGTTTCATGACCAACGACTTGATGCGCAACATTATCGGCCAGAAAAAATCTTCATTCGATATTCGGGAGGCAATGGATAACGGAAAAATAATATTAATAAATCTTAGCAAGGGCAAAATCGGTGAAGTAAACTCGGCTTTATTGGGGATGATTATTGTTTCTAAAATTCAAATGGCCGCTTTTTCTCGCGCTGACATAACCGAAGAGCAACGCCGCGATTTTTACTTGTATGTTGACGAGTTTCAAAACTTTACCACCGATTCGTTTGCGACAATCCTGTCAGAAGCCAGAAAATATCATCTTAATTTAAATGTGACCAATCAGTATATTGCCCAGCTAACCGAGCATATTCGTGACGCAGTCATCGGCAACGCCGGTACATTAATTTCTTATCGCATCGGAGCATCTGACGCTGAGTTTTTGGCCAAAGAATTTCCCGGGGTGACGGAATCCGACTTTACCAATATCGATAAATACAATACTTATGTAAAACTTTTGATTGACGGCACGCCTTCAAAACCTTTTAGTATGAAAGGCATAAAAAGCCCGACTAATTCCGACTCAAACATAAGAGAACAGGTAAGAAATATAAATAGACAAACCTATGGTAGGCCACTAATAGAAGTTGAGGCTGAAATTAGCGAAAGCCTAAAGGTTGGACAGCGACCGCCGGCAGCCGGGAGCAATGGTCCTATCAATAATTTGTAAATTTACATAATGGATAATTCAGTCAAAATATGCTAAAATAGTATTCATCCAAAAATAAAATTAAAAGTGACACAAAAACAGAAAGGATTCAATGCAAACTTCCGACAAGAAATTAAAAGAGCTCAAGCACCTTTTAGATGAAGTCGAAAATAAATTAGCGGCAGCCAAAAGAATTTTGTTTGAGCAGGTCTACCAAGAACAAGCTGACGGTTTAGATATTAGTCCGGTTATTGGTCCGAATACGATTGTTGAAGGCGTGTTTGATGGCGAAGAAATGATCAATTCTAAAGGCAAAAAATATCCAGTACCAGCCAATTACGCTTCAAAATCAAAATTAGTTGCCGGCGACAAACTTAAATTAACTATTTCTGCCGATGGAACTTTTATTTTTAAACAAATTGGTCCGATTGACCGGAAAAAAATAATTGGTAAATTAAATCAGACAGGGGAGCGATTTCAAGTCAATGCAAGTGGCAAAAAATACAATGTTTTGCAAGCGTCAGTCACATACTTTCATGCTAAAGATGGCGATGAAATTACCGTTATTGTACCCAAAACAGGGGAAAGCCATTGGGCGGCGATAGAAAATTGTTTAGGAAAAAGTACAAAATAAATGCCAGATATTTTAGGATCATTAATTTACAAAGGAATTTTTTACGCAATATTAATTGCGGTTCCTATTATTGTAATTGTCCTAATTACCAAAGCTAACGCAAATCGTAAGAAAATGGAATGGTTTAGTTCATTGAAATTTACTACCGTTAGAATATTAGTTCCTAAAAATAACGAAAAGACGCCGATAGCGGCAGAACAAATGTTCGCCGCATTGCATGGAATTTTCAAATCCGGCGTCAATTTTCAAGAGCACTTTTCTTTTGAAATCGCCTCGCGAGAAAAATATATTCAGTTCTATGCCCATATCCCGGTCCAATTAAAAGATTTTATTGAAGGCCAAATATATTCTCAATATCCAACTGCCGAAATTGTCGAAGTTGACGATTATGCCGAAAAAGATTTGGACTACCTTAATAAAGGCGAATTAAAACTCGCCGGCACCGAAATGGAATTAACTAATTTAGATGTTTATCCGATTAAAACTTTTTTAAATTTTGAAGTAGATCCTTTGGCGGGAATCACCGGCGTACTGTCAAAAGTTGACAAAACTGAAGAAATTTGGGTTCAAATAATTGTTCGTCCCGTTTCCGATAATTGGCAAGCCAAAGGAACCGGTCATGTAAAATCCGTCAAGTCGGGAGCGACTAATCGAAAAGGTATATTTACTGGCATCGTGGAAGCATTTTTTAGATTTATTAGCGGGATTATTGAAACAATTTTAGTCGGAGTTACGCCCGAGTCGTCTAAGGGTGAGACTCCGAAAGAAGAAGCAAAACTTCCGGGGACGGTTGAAGAAGGTCTTAAGGGCGTTGAAACAAAGTCAACTAAATTGGGTTTTGAAACAAAAATCAGAGTCTTAGCTATTGCGCCCGATGAAAATATCGCTCGTTCGAAATTGATATCAACAGTGGCATCATTTAAACAATTTAATTTATTAAATTTAAACGGTTTCAAAAATGGCACCATCCATCATGATATGAATTTTTACAATCACTACCGTTATCGCGCTTTTCTTGAACCGGGTTATATTTTAAATATCGAAGAATTGGCATCAATATTTCATCTGCCAAATATTTCCGTTCAAACGCCAAATATTGTTTGGGCGGGTTCTAAAAAAGGCGAACCACCGGCTAATTTGCCGGTTAAAGAAAATGTTCCCGAAAACGAATTAACGATTTTTGGAAAAACTGACTATCGCCATATTACTCATGAATTTGGCATCAAAATTCCTGACCGCAGATATCACATGTATGCTATTGGAAAAACCGGTACTGGTAAATCAACAATGTTGGAAAACATGATTATTGACGATATTCGTGAAGGTAGGGGTGTAGCTGTGGTTGACCCTCATGGCGATTTGATCAGGCATTTATTAAATTATGTACCCGACGAGAGAATTAAAGATGTCATTGTTTTTTCGCCGGCCGACCGCATGTATCCTATCGGTTTTAATCCATTGGAGAATGTTGATCCCGACTTAAAAAATATCGTGGCCTCGGGCGTGGTTGGCATTTTCAAAAAAATATTCGGTGAGTCGTGGGGACCGCGGTTGGAATATATTTTAAGAAACACAATCCTTGCTTTATTAGATTATCCGGATGCAACAATGTTGGGCATTACTAAACTTTTAGTTGATCAGGATTTTCGCAATCGCGTGGTTGATAAAGTCCAGGATTCGGTGATTAAAGACTTCTTTGTTAGTGAGTACGAAAAGTACGACCAGAAGTTTCGTACGGAAGCGATCGCCCCAATTCAAAACAAAGTCGGTCAATTTTTGTCTTCGTCTACGATTAGAAACATTGTCGGTCAACCAAAATCTACTATTAATATCGAAGATATTATGAATGAAGGCAAGATTCTATTTTTGGATTTATCCATCGGTGAAATCGGCGAAGATGCGTCATCGCTATTGGGAGCGATGATGATTACCAAAATCCAATTAGCGGCCATGAGAAGAGCAATTATTCCCGAGGAGCAGCGCCGCGATTTTTATTTATATGTTGATGAGTTTCAAAATTTTGCCACCGATTCATTTGCAACGATCTTGTCAGAAGCCAGAAAATACCATCTTAATCTAGTTATGACAAACCAATATATTGCGCAAGTTCCGGAAACAGTTATTAACGCTGTTTTTGGTAATATTGGCACTTTGATAAGCTTCCGTGTTGGCGCGCCGGATGCCGCATCTTTAAAACAAGAATTTGCGCCAATTTTTGAAGAAGTTGATCTGGTTAATTTGGACAACTATCACATCTATGTCAAAATGTCGATTGACGGTGTAACTTGCCCGGCCTTTTCGTCGCAAACCCTTCCTCCCAATAACATGAAAAATAATAACAGCCAGACTATTATCGAAAATTCAAGAAAAGTTTATTCAAAAAGGCGGGAGTATGTCGAAGAAAAAATGACAAGTCTTTCCCAAATGCCCAAGATCGATGAAATCTTAACTAAAGCTCAGCGCGACAGAATTCCTAAAATTCCACCCAAAATAGGGGAGACCTATTATCGTGAAGTTCAAGCAGTCGGTGATGAGCGCTGGTATTTTGGCGGAGGAACAGCCGACCAACCGTTGACAGAAGAAACCGTTCAAGAAAAAATAAACAAATTTGAAGAAGAAAAACCTGATTGGATGAAAGAAAGATTGGATGCTTTGGAAGTTAATAAAGCGCCAGAGTCCGAGCAAGGAGATGACGATTTGCAAAAAGACAAAGAAACATTGGCTACGGCCTTTAAAACAAGCAGTGATGCGGTCAGCAGCTCGCCAGACATCCACCATTTAGATGATGGTAAAACAATCAAGTTGAATAACTGATAACAATATTTTTAAAAAGGATCTTAAAGACGCCAGTTGCGAAAATTTTTTTACTCCAGCGGGGGAGTGGGTAAAAAATTAATGTAATTTGCATCTTTTTATTATTTTTCCAATTGATATAATTTTTTTTCACCGCCAGAAAAAAAGCGGGGAATTGCAAATTTAGCAAATTTACATGTATTTTAATCATAATTTTAAGCATCCGAAAACAGCATATTTTTTAAGACTTATTAAGTAAAAACCTATATATAGTCGTAAAAGAAACATTCTGCGACGCATTATCTAATAATGGAATTCGATATGGTTAGCCGTATTTAGCCACGCTTTAAGATGTAAAACATCGCTAAATCTATTTTAGTGTTATAACAAAAATTATAATCTCTCTCGCCTATCTTCAGGTGTCTATATTATATTAAAAAAGCGGCTAAATGCCGGTTTTTGACTCAAACTATTTACTAAATCGTGTTTCGTGCGTTAAATAAATACACCTGTTAAATTAGGCTCTACATGGCCCTACGACGATACATTTTTACTTGCGCGTCTCATAGACCATCTATGCCAAGAAACCAAAAGCGGCGGCGCGTTAAATATCGATGAATATGTGCCAATGGCTATGCCGATAAGCAAAATCAACATAAAATGTTTAAGTGTATCTCCGCCTAATAAATATAAAGAAAAAAGAACGATTAAAACGGTAAAGGATGTATTCAGCGACCGGTTAATGGTTTGTAAGATGCTGTTGTTGACATTTTCTTCAAAATCCAAAGAAGGGGATTTGCGCAGATTCTCGCGAATGCGGTCAAATACCACAATAGTGTCATGAACGGAAAAACCCATAATCGTTAGAATTGCCGTAATAAATAATGCATCAACTTCATAGCCGAAAAAATGTCCTAAAATGGCAGACATCCCCACTACAAATAATACATCGTGAATTAATGCCAAAACTGCGCAGATGCCAAACCGCCATGAAGTTGTCGGTTTTGGCACTTTTCTAAATGCAATGGCGATGTAAAAAATAATGGCAATCGAAGCGATAATCACAGCAATTACAGCCTTGTTTCTAAGATCGTTACTGACAGCCGGTCCGACGGTTTCAAAACGATTTTGCTTATAATCCCCCGCTTTGTTTAAGGATTCGATCAAATTTTTTTGCTGAGAATCGTCTAAAATCCCCGTTCTGATAATAAAATTGTCTTCTCCAGATGGCAAAACATTAATATTTTTAATATCAAGATTTTTTGTCGCCTCAATAATTGTATCTTTAGACACAGATTGGGAAAACTGAATTTCTAATAAAGTCCCGCCTTTAAAATCAATTCCAAAAGGAATCCCCCAAACTATCATAGCGATGATTCCCGGGGTGAGCAGGATTAAAGAAATTAAATACCAAATTTTTCTTCGGCCAATAATATTCATTTTATTTTCAAGAGGATGAAATCCTATTTGGAAACAAACTTTTCCCTTTAGGGAATACACTGCGGTCTTACTGCAGTGTAGTTTATTTTACAATTAAATATTTTTCTATACCGGTACCAATCGCCAGTCTTAAAAATGTTCGGGTAACAAAAATTGCGGAAAACATGGAAACAATAATACCCAGTGCCAAAGTAACGGCAAAACCTCTTACCAAGCCGCTTGTGCCGTAATAAAGAATTAAGCAAGTAATTAAAGATGAAAAATTGGAATCCCGAATTGACGGCCAAGCGCGGCGAAAGCCTTCTTCAATGGCTAAGCCGGTTGTTTTTCCGGCAAGCAGTTCTTCCTTCATGCGTTCAAAAATCAAAATATTGGCGTCAACTGCCATGCCGATGGACAAGATAAACCCGGCAATACCAGTCAAGGTTAATGTTACGGGAATTACTTTAAAAAGGGCAATCGTTATTAAAGAATAAATAATCAATGCGAAAATAGCAATCAGTCCGGGGACCCTGTAGTAAATGATCATAAACAAAGCGATTAATATTAACCCGACTAAACCGGCTGTCAAAGATTTTTTGACCGATTCCGAACCGAGGGTCGGACCGATATTTCTTTGCTCCACCAATTTGATCGGAACGGGCAAGGCTCCGGCGTTTAGCTCAATGGCTAATTTTTTTGCTTCATCGATGCTAAATTTACCCGTAATTACCGCTTGACCATTTTCGATCGGCGTTTGTACCGTTGGCGCTGAAATAATTTCCCCATCGAGCTCAATGGCAATCGGTTTTTGAATGTTTTTTTGTGTTAAGGCGGCAAAAAGCTTTGTGCCGTCGCTGTTAAATTGAATGCTAACCTGCGGATCGCCGGTGTTTTGATCAAACTGAACTTCGGCATTACGGAGATTGGCACCGGTTAACTCGGTGTCAACAAAATCTTGACCGCTGGCGTCCGGTTCTTTAAATTTCAGTTGAGCGGTTTTACCAATTAAATTTATCGCCTCGTTAACATCACTTATGCCCGGTAATTCAACGATAATAGATTCTTTATTGCCGATTTTGGCTGATTGGATAAGAGGTTCGGTAACACCCAGTCCATTTACTCTTCGGTCAATGACATTAATAACCGATTGGGTTGCCGATGATGTTTGTTTTTGCTCCACTTTGCTTGTATCGAGTTCAAATACCAAATGGGCGCCACCTTTTAAATCAAGTCCTTGGTGAATTGAAAATTCTCTATAAAAACTACCAATACTTAACGCCGGTCCTTTCGGCCAGTCGATCAATAAAGATATAATTGTAATAATTACTATTATTCCAAAACTAATCCAAACATTACGTCGCAAAATATTCTCCCGCTATAATTAAGAGGCTGAAATCCCTGTGGCTTGCCACAGGGATGAAAGCCTATTTAAATACAAACTTGCCCGTAGG
>CAYSSM010000021.1:0-10844 GCA_964433905.1 uncultured Candidatus Saccharibacteria bacterium | reverse complement strand
CCAAGAAAAATAAAAGCGCCGGAAAAATAATCAAAAATTCCTCGATTGGTGATTTGCGGTATTTAAAAAAAGCCATCAAGGAAAAGAAAAATAAAATCAAAGTGGGCAAGGTTAATTTATATAGTAAAACCAAGGGAAAATAATACCACCAGCCGCGGTAGCCAATCTGGCCGTTAAGGTAATTCCAATGGCCGGCTTGATTATGTTGAGAAACAATTTCATATCCTTGAAAATATTTGTCAAAAGGCGCGGCAAATATCTGTAAGGTATGGTTAATAATACTTCGCCCGCCAAGCGACTTGCTTAGCTGATAGACATCGCTAATTTTTGATAGATCGGCTCTCATAGAAAATATATAAACTAACCAAATAATGGTTAAACTGATTAAAATCATAACTACTAATTGACCGAAATAAACCCAAAAAGTTCTCTTTTTTTTAAGCCAAACATAAATTAAACCGCTAATTACCACCGGCAAAACAAAAGGAGCGGAAAATTTAGTTAAGATGGTCAAACCAATGCTTAATCCCAAAACCGCGGCTGATAGCCAAGTTGGCCTAAGAATATATTTACGCAACAGCCAAACGGTTAAGACAAAGAAAAAAACCAAGCCCAAATCGGTTGTCGCCAGTCTCCCGTGGGCCAAAAAAGACGGGCTGAAAGCCATTAAAGTTGCCGCAAGAAGTCCCGCTTTTTTACCAAACAAAGCTTTCGCCCAAAGAAAAACTAAATATATCAGCCCCAGAGTTAGCAGCATAAATGGGAATCTCGCCCAAAAAATAATTTTCTCAACATCGTTACCGGCGCGGTAAAAGAATAAATCGCCATAATCCCACTGATCGGAACCGATAAAAGTTTCGACCGGCTCTGCCGGCAAATTAGGCCTGGCGATTTTCGCAAATAAACCGGCTAAATCATTTAAAAGCGGCGGATGCTCGGCATTAAAAGTGTAATTGCCCCGCCAAACATGGAGATAGCCGGCGGAAATATGAACTTTTTCGTCCACGGTTAAAGAATCTGCTCGAGACGAAAAAATCATCAACAAAAAAGATGACAATAAAACGAGCGCTAAGATTATTCCAACCCAATATTTTTTCAATCTACCTCAAAATTAAGAATATTTCATAGCCAAGACAGCGCCCAAAACACCCAAAAAATGACGCTTAAATCATTTTTCCAAATCGATGACTCAATTAAACCGTACAAGACAATCGTTACCATCACCGCCAGAATCACTTTGGTTGAATTATCGGATATTTTCTTAAGAGTATTTTTTGTAAAAACTACTAAAAGCCAAATAAAAGCTGTCAGCCCCAAAATTCCGGTTGAAAGCCAAAACATAAAAAAGATGTTATGGGAAGTCAGCGCTTGCGGGGTAATGTATTCCGGATAATTCGGCCTGTTAGCAGTTAAATCAGCGAACGCATTTTGAAAATTGCCCAAACCCACTCCCAAGAGAGGATGATTTTTGCCTAACTCTAAAGATGTTTTCCAAATTTCCCAACGCAAGTTGTTGGAAGTGGCGACCCTGCCGCCCGACTCTGGCGAAACGCTAAAATCCGGCTGAAAAAATGTCCAAGCCGTGTAAATTGCCAAAATAATTAAGATTGCCACAATAATTTGGCTGGAAATTCTTTGACGGATCCAGCCCCAAAAGGAAACGATAAAATAAACTCCTATGCCTGCTGCTACAGCCAAAAAACCGCCGCGGCTGCCGGAAAAATAAAGCGCTGCCAAGAAAATCGTAAAAAGTATAATGCATATCGCAGACAATAAATATTTTTTCTTCACCATAAGCGAGAGGCCATAAGTAATAAGCAAGGTAGTAATCGGCGCAAGATATAGCGATAAATAATTAGGCGAATAGCCGAAAATGCCGATCACCCGGCCGTCTGCGGTTATCTGGCCCAGAATCTTCAAAAGGATGGTATGGATAGCTACAAAAGTTCCTGAAAAGATCAAAGCCCAAAAAAGTTTGGGCAAATCCTCTTTCTTAACAAACTGAAAAACCAGCCAGCCGACCAGAATCGGATCAATAAAAAAGCCCTTAAATTCGCCTAAAGCAATTCTTCTGTCGGGAGCAATCGCCGTAGATATAATGAGCGCCAAAATTAAAACTATAATTGGCAGATAACCTGATAAAGGCAACCGGCGGAAACCGCTTTTTATGGCTTTGTAAAGCCCGTAAATAAATACCAAATAAATAAGCACTTCCAACAAAGTCGTTGGAATACTAAAAATCGAAAAACGAATGAGGTAAGTCGGCAGCAAAAGTAAGATTGTGGAAATTAAATAAATCATAGTTAAAATCCGAAACTCAAAACAAAGAATGTCATTCTGAGCGCTTCGACTTCGCTCAGCATGAACTCTGCGAAGAATCTCCGACAAATGTCGGATGTCGCATTCGCGACAGATCCTTCACTACGTTCAGGATGACCGGTATTATGTAACATTTTTTCTGATTTCTGATTTCGTCATTCTAGTTTTCATTATTAGGTTCTGTGCTCCCACCAACAATCCTACCAAAACCCAAATATGAATGATATACAAAGTTGACATAAAATTATATTGGACTAAAATGCCCGCCAGCGCCGCCAACAGCCCGGCTAATACCGATTTTAAAAAGATGTCCTGAGTAATTTTAAACGCCACAAGCGATCTGACGATTAACACAAGAAGTAAAAATCCAAAAGCGATGGTGCCGACTAAACCCGTTTCCGCCATTAATTCGATATACTGGTTATTAACAATATCCCAGCCCTTTTCCGGCCGCACCATGGGATAACCTTTGGTCCATGGCCCGTAATTGCCGATACCCACTCCGAAAACCGGATTTTGCCGATAGGCGGTCAGCGCCCGTTCAAAAGTAACTAATCTGCCCTCGATTGATTCACCGGCGGAAATATCTTTAAGCATCACATGACCGATAAACTCGTTTGTCGCCCGATAATCGCCTTTAGAGAGGGCAAAAGCGACCCCGTAGCCAACTACCATAATTGTTGCCACACCGATTAGAATATTTCGCCAAGTAAAAACTTTCTTAAAAAGCAGGATTCCCAAAACCAAAAAAGCAATTATAAAACCGAGATAACCGCCGCGGGAAACGGTTAAAATAAAATTTACCAGCAAAATTGCCAAAAGTCCCACCAGCCACCATCTTTTTATCGGTTCAGCTCGATTAAAAAAGAAGGCAAAAGCCAAAAAAATCGGAATTAAAAGTAAATTGGCAAAATAAAGCGGCTCCATCGAAAATGCCTGAATGCGCGGAAAACCGAAAACTTTGGAAGTGTAACCCTCTTTTAGTAAGGTTAATGACTGCGGCAAACCAATGACATCGCCGCCAAACTGAAAAAGCCCAAAGACTCCGGCAACAAAACTCGATAAGAACAAAACCAAAATAATTTTTTTCAGATTTTCTTTTGAATCTACCATATTGACTGCCAAAACAGAAAGTAAAATAGTAAAAATAATGAAAACCAAAACGATGATTGATCTGGTCAAATCAACTGCGCTAAAAAGCGAGATCATTAAAGCAATGACAAAAATTACCAGAGGAATAGCCAAAACATTAGGGCGAAGTATGTTTTTCTTATAATTGAAAATCAGAGCTAATACCCAAGCAAAGAGAGTGATAAAACCCAAGATCGTATTAATTTTAAGATTAACGCCAGCTAGTTCATAAGTCGGAACTCTTTCAAACGGCAGGAAAAATAAAATCAAAAGAAAACCGAAAAAGGGACTTCTAAAAATAAAAAAACTTAAAACTAAGCCAGCGACAAGAACGGGAATAATCGCAGCAGAAAGCATTCCGAATTTAGCAATAACCAGACCAATAATGGCCGCGGCCAAAATTGAAATAACGCTAACTATAAAATAAATTGAAAGTTTATCTTTCATTTGTTTTACTATAGCAGGTTTAGGGGCCGTTGAGAAGGCAGTTTTGATTTTTTAGATCAATCCTAACAAAATTTCTTCAACCTTTTCGATTGTTTTTTTAGCATCAAAATTTGCGAGGATATATTGCCGCCCGGCCTGGCCTAGCTTTTGGCGAGTTTTTTCATTTTTAAGAAGTTTTTTCATCGCCAGAGCCAAGGCTCTTGAATCGCGCTCCGGAACTAAAATGCCCACTTTATCATTAATATATTCTGGAATCGCACCCGATTTAGTAGTAATAACCGGCGTGCCGCAAGAAAGTGATTGCAGATTAACCATCCCGACTTGTTCTTCCCAGCGCGGCAAAGTTACCGAAGGCGTAACCGTAAGTAAAGCATTGGCATAATAAAAAGGCAAATCTTGAACTTTCATCGGACCTAAATTTTTGATTTGTTCGCCCTTGATTTTCTCCGACAGCTCCCCCACTCCGATAAATAAAAGATCAATGTCGGGAAAATCTTTTTTGATGCTGTTCCATGCCGAAAGAAGATAATTAATACCTTTGGCCGCATCAATCCTCCCCGCGTAAAGAATGTATCTATTTTTGATTTTTAATTTTTGATTTTTAATTTTAGGCTTGAAAAGACCAGTGTCTACTCCCCAGATGCCATAAAGCATTTTTTTAAGTTTCTTAGGGTTAGCGCCAACTTCCAAAAGATTTCTTTTAGCACCTTCGTTGAGATAAAAAATTAACTTAGCGCTCCGGGCGTAAACGGCAAAAAAGCGCTTTAAAGGCAGTCGAATTAGAGGACTAAATCTTTGATTTACCGGCCGATTTTCTAAAACCGGGAAAATAAGCGGTTTGTTAAGTTTGCGGCTGACCCGAAAAGCCACCCAGCAAAGTTGAAGTTGATTGCGCGAACCATACGGCTCTGCCCCTTGGATAATATCCGGCTTCAAATTAATTAACTTTTGCAATAAATCTTTAAAATTTCGGTATCGAACTGCATCCTTTAATTCTTCTTTGTTTAAATCACCATAAGGAGCGGATTCGTAAAAGTGAACCGGTTTAAACCTTTTAAAATATTTTAAAGGATGTTGGTTATCGTAGCGCAAAGCGTCAGTTAAAATCGCCAAAATCGGTTTAGCCATTAACCACCTCATTAAATAATTTGATAGTTTCTTTGGCGGTTTTTTCCCAAGTAAATTTCTTTGCCTGCAACGGACCCAATTTTTTCGCCTTTTCCTGTTCAAATTTACCTTCTAAAAACCGCTGTATGGCTTTAGTAATCGATTTTGGATTGAGGGGATCAATAAGTATTCCGGCATTACCTGCCACTTCCGGCAAGGAGGAAATTTTTGAAGCAACCACCGGCACTCCAAATGAAAGCGCTTCTAAAACCGGAAAGCCAAAACCTTCGTACAAAGACGGATAGACAAAAACGGCCGCTTCTTGATAAATTTTAGCCAATTTTTCATCGCTTAGAAAACCCAAAAACTTCACTTTACCTTCTAATTTCAAGGCGTTGTAAACCTTTAATGTTTCACCCGTATTCCAACCTGCCGCCCCCACAATAGCTAAAGGATATTTTGCTTGCATTGCCGGCGGCAGCAATGCGTAAGCTTTGAATAGACCAGTTAAATTTTTTCGCGGCTCGATAGTACCGACAAATAAAATATATGATTTCGATTTTAAAGCGGGAGGCAGATTGCCGGATTTTTTGAAAGTCGTATTCCCCGGATAAATAACCTTTATTTTATTTGGCGAAATTTTTAAAATTTTAATTAAATCGTTTTTGGTTGACTCGGAAATGGCAATGATTTTTTTGGCTTTTTGGCAGGCTTGGCGCGTCCTTTTATTTAAGCGATATGATATGTCTTTACCCCGATGAGAGGTAAATAAAAAAGTTGTCATATCGTTGATGGTCACAATTTGCGGGATTTTAAGGCCTAAATTTACTTCAAAAAAGCTGGGAGCAAAAAAGAGATCGCAATCTTTAACCATATTATTTAAAACCGGTAATCTCCAACCCCAGATTTTTTCTTTAATGTTTCCGGGAATTTTTAAGACTTTGATTTCCGTGTTTTCAGTTTCAAAAGTCTTAATTAATCTTTCTTTGGCTAAACTGGTCCGAAAGTAAGAAAAAATTAAAAGATATTGATTTTTTTGATCAATTTTTATTAAATTTTTGACTAATTCACGGGAGTAACGGCCAATACCGGCTTTCTCGTTAATGGCTCTTGAAGCGTCAATGGCAATTTTCATAAACTCCTCACTTATAACAAATTTAAACTAATAACTAATACAATTTTATTCGTTATTCGCTAAGATTAGTTATTGGTGTGGCCATCACCTCTTTATAAACTTCGATGGTCTTTTGAGCTGTTTCTTGCCAAGAAAATTTTTTTGCTTGCCGCAAACCCATTTGGCTTAGTGTGCGCGCAAGACGGTTATCTTTTGAGATTTTTACGATATTTTTTGCCCATAATCTCTCGTCTTTTGGCGGAATAAGAATGCCTGCTTTGCCAACGACTTCGGGTAAAGATGAGGTGCTAGAAGAAATGACCGGTGTGCCGCAAGCCATGGCTTCCAGGGGCGGCAGGCCAAAGCCCTCATACAAAGAAGGAAAAATCAGCGCTGTAGCTCCAGAATATAGAGCCGGCAAATCTTTTTCGTCAGCGTAACCAGTAAAAATAACTTTGTCTTTAAGATTAAGGTCTTTGACTAAAGTGAATAAATCCTCATAGTACCAGCCCTTTTTTCCGGTAATGACTAAATTTTCAGTAACGCCATCTCTTACAGCCAGAGCAAAAGCTCTGACTAAAAAAGGTAAATTTTTGCGCGGCTCCAATGTGCCCACATGAAGGAAATATCTTTCTCCGGTTTGATACTTGCTTCTAATCCTTTTAAGAATTTTTGTTGATTTAATCGGTCTAAACTCTTTGGCAACGGCCAAATGAATAACCCGAATTTTACTTTCAGGAATCTTGAGAAGAGACATAATGTCTTTTTTGGTATGTTCCGAATCGGCAATTAAAAAATCAGCTCTTCGATATGAAAAAGGCATCCAGCGAGCATAGAAAAATCGCGCAAAAATAGGTAGATTTTCAGGGAAAAAAACGGAAATTAAATCGTGACAAGTAACGACAACCTTGCCCTTATAAAAAAGCGGCGCCGAAAAACATGGTTGATGAAGAATATCAACTTTGGCAAGCCTGCCGCGGCGGGGAAAAATAACTTGATCCCACCACCAACGCTTCGGCGCCGAAAAATCTTTTTCACTCGTAGGCGCAATTAGAATATAGTCGTTTTTAGGATCAATTTTAGTTAACGCCTCGACTAAATTCTTGACGTAAAACCCGAATCCAGATTTTTGACCCAAAGTGGTCTGTGTATCTATCGCAATTTTCATAGTTTTATTTTCCTCTAACCACCTCTGAAATCATTTGCTTGGAAATACCTCTTACCAGCCATAAAGCCGCCAAATAACCAAATGCTCCAATCGGCAGCAAAAACCACAAACTCATAAATTTTAGCAGGTAAAGGATGAGACCTAAAATTATACCAGCAAAAAGAGCTTTCCACAAGGTTTTTAAATAAATTGCGATCTCCATATAGCGTTTCATAACCAAATAATAGAGCAAAATAACAAAAATCTCGGTTATAACAGTTACTATCGCGGCGCCGATATATGATATTTTGGGAATCAAAATAAGGTTAAAAGCAATGTTGAAAATAACTAAAAATAAATTGGGCCAGATGAGTTTTCTTTGTTTTCCCAGCGCGATAATAGTGTATCCAAAAAGATGAGATAAAAAAGAAATACCAACGGCAAAAATTAAGATTTGCAACGAAAAAGCCGAAGTTGCTGAAAAGCCCCATATCGGACCAAAAGTGTGAGCGGCAACAAATTCCGGCCCAGCTACAATTTGGATAATACGAGTAGCCAGCATTACCACGCCAATTACAATTGGTACTGCCAAAATTACCAAAAAATCAAAAGCTTTCTGAAAAGCCGGCTGCAGCCGCGCGTCTTTATCGTAGATATAACGAGTAATAATCGGAAAAACATTTCCCATAAAAATTGCCGGCAGTAAAACGAGAATTTCAACCACTTTATACGGCGGTCCGTAAATGCCCACATCTACCGGAGTTTTCAAAAGTGACAACATCACTGTATCAATTTTAAAGTAAATAAGGCTAAGAATCGAAACCGCGGCAATCGGCAGACACTCCCAAAATATTTTTTTCCAGTAAGAAAAGTCAAAAGCAGGTCTAAAATGAAGATAAATTCGGCCTAAATAGGCGCTAAAGATAAAATTAACTAAATTGCCGGCAAAATAAGCCCATAAGATATGGTTAAGATCCGCTCCGCCTTTAATCTGCCAAAGGATAATGCCTAAGATTACAATCCGGCCCAAAATATCGGTTAGGGCCGCTTTGTCCATTCTCAATTTATTTTGAAAAATACCAACATAAGTGCCGTTTAAAGTCATCCAAAAACTGGCGGCGGCGGCGATGCCAATGCCCAAGCGAAAATCGTTATATTGCGGGATTAACAGGCCGATCAAGAATGAAATTAAAAATATGCTGGCGGCAATGATTGAACGGAAAGTTAAAACATTGCTGGTAATTTTATTGGTATCGGCCTGCGGCTTGGAAATTTCTCTGACTAAAAACCAAAAAAATCCAAAATCCGCCAAAACGGCAAAAAATTGCGTATAGGCAAAAATGGTCGTATATTGGCCGTAACCGGCCACCCCTAAATAACGAGTTAAAGCGGCAACCAAAAAAAGGGAGATCAGTGTTGTAACGACCTTCCCTGCCACTTGGATAATTGTATTGTAAGCAACTTTTCTGGTTAGAGACATGAATTAACATTAAAAATGGCGCGCCCAACAGGATTTGAACCTGTGACCTTGTGCTCCGCAAGCACACGCTCTATCCGCTGAGCTACGGGCGCAGAATGTTTTTTCTCCCATAAAGTTTATCAAATTTTTGTTAAATTTTCAAGAATAGTAGTATAATTTTTCTATTAAGACGATGAATAAAAATTTTAACGCAGCTACTTATTGGCAAGAAAGACATCAAAAAACCGACTTATCCACAGTCGGTTATATTGGTTTAGGGCTGCCTTTTAATTATTGGATGTATCGTGTCCGAGAAAAAGTATTTAACAGGGCTGTTTTATTAGAAAAAATTAATTTTAACCAAGTAAAAGTTTTGGATGTGGGTTCTGGCAGCGGTTTTTATATCAAAGAATGGCAAAATTTAGGAGTTAAAAATATTACCGCTTCCGACTTTAGCTCCAACGCCTTAAAACAAATTAAAAAAACTTTTCACAATATTAAGACCCTTAAGTTAGATATAACGGCACCGGCACCAAATAATCTAGGAAAATTTGATATTATTTCGGCCTTTGATATTCTCTATCATATTATTGATGACAAAAAATATCATCAAGCTTTAAAAAATACCCACAAACTTTTAAAGCCAAAGGGAATCTTTATTTTCTCAGGGAATCTTCCTTCAAAAACTCGAAGAGCTCGACACCAAGTCAGCCGGAGCCAAAAAACAATATTCTCTCTTTTGGACAAATCTCGTTTCGAAATTAGACAAATTAGGCCAATATTTTTTCTTATGAATGCGCCGGTTTGCTCGCAAAATTACTTTTTTAGAGTTTACTGGTTTATATTAGTAAACAGCCTAATTAGGTTTAATTTTTTAGGTTATATCTTTGGTCCTCTTTTTTACCCTTTAGAGTTATTTCTGGCTCTAACTTGCCGAACCGGACCTTCAACCAAAATCGTGATTTGCCAAAGAAAAAACTAAAAACCTATTTTTTCTTTTATTTTATCCCAACACCATTTGAGTTCCAGATTTATTTTTTGTCCTCGCAAAATTGACTTATCCTTTTTTTGAGCCAGTAAAAATTCTAGTATATCTCCTGCCGGCGCATACCAACCGCCAAGACGGGCCAAATAAATCAAAAGTTTTTCAAATTGTCTGTCTACTCGGCCGTTCCTTACAAACCCGGAAGCAAAATGGGTATAAATAATGGCCGCACCGCCTTCTTTAATAAGATCGTCAATGTTTTTTTCCGACAAAAGTTTATTAAATTTTGAAACATCCGCCCCCTCGGAGGCGCTAAAGATAAAATTGGCTGACGGTTTTTGGTTATCAGAATACGGCATATAGGGATCAACTTTAAGAGTATTTAAATTTTGATAAGTAAAATTTCTGGTAAATTTAATGTGTTTTTTATGATAATCTCCCCAATAATAGATTGATTCCGGGTCATCTCCCTTAAAATAAGAAAAACGCCAAAATGGTCTCAATAATGAAAAACGCTTAATACCCCAGTAAATACTATCGCGGTTTTGGCTATGATTTATCTGAATTTTAGGATAGAAACCGATGAATTGACGAAAAATTTCCAGACCGTCCAAAACATCCTGCCGATTAAATTTGCCTGAACCGACATTGTGAAGAGCAATTTCAAAGCCCTCCCGCTGCAATTTTTTAATATATTGGCGATAATGATAATCTTCCAAAGCCATGCCCTTGAATCTGTCACGGGGCTTAAAAGCCCAAATGGTTTTGGTGGTTTTAAACCCCAAACGAGAAAGCAGCTGATAAACTGGCTTGGTGTTTTCAACCATATCGCCATCGGTATCGTCAATAATCGTAAAGGCAAATTTTTTATTATTAGGAAAGATCATAAGTTATCTACGAGATACGAATTAATACAAAAATACAAATTTTTGGAATTTGAAATTTTGAATTTGGAATTTAATATGTGGTGATATTAAAATACCGCCATAACTGGCGGTTGTCAAAAAAAACTAATAGTGGCCCTTCGACTCATTACATTCACTCAGGGTTCACCCAGAAAGGCTCACCCTGAAGGGTAAACGGAGAGGGTGGGATTCGAACCCACGAGCCCCTTGCGGAGCTACCTCGTTAGCAG
>CAYSSM010000020.1:5822-11071 GCA_964433905.1 uncultured Candidatus Saccharibacteria bacterium | reverse complement strand
ACATCAATATCTTCAAAAGCAATATTTTTTTCCTTGAAATATTGCTTGGCTTGGACGCAGTAAGGGCAAGTTGGGGTAGAGTAAATTTTGATATTCATAATTTATAATACTGAATAAGCCTAACACAAATTTGTTCACTAATTAATCACGAATTAGATTAGTGCAATATTCGTGAGTAGATTAGTGTTAGGAATATTCTTATTGACTATTAGGCGTTTTTCTCAGCCAAGTCGCCGATAACCGGCAGTTTGTACTTTTCGCCGGCGTAAGCTTTGAGCATCATCAAAATGGAAATAACTAGCCAAGCGGGGTAAATCACCCAGCTAAACCACCTGACAAAAGGAATAAACATGACTACGACTACTAAGATGATAAATGCCACCCACAAGAAAATTGACTGAAAAGCGTGAAAACGGACGAATTTATCTTTGGAAATTGCCAAGAAGACAATTCCGCCGACTAAACTCAAAAGATAGCACAAAAGTCCGGCCAACTTGGGATCAATGCCCTCGCTGCCGGATGGTGTTGATTCATCTGCCATAAAACCTCCTTGATTATTTATTTATTCAATTTTAGCTTAAAGAAAAATCTATTTATTGTCAACCATTATGTATTGTAATATGATTTTTTAAACCCTCTATCTATCAAAATAGAGTTTAAGGGATAATCTTTTATTTTCAGCCGCCCTAACCAACCTATTCGTCGCTTTCTGTTTGACATCGTCCCGACATTCCCTCGTCAAACGAAACGCGCCTCAACCGGCATTTCATAAAAGATCATCCCTTAAACTTATTGTTCAATCATGGTTGACACTGAGCGACAAATTTAATCAGAAAAAAGTAAACCGATTCTTATCCTCGTTTAAATAGCGGGGTTTGTCGTCGAAGTGTCAAATCGGGCGGCTTTTTGGCCAAGCAATTCATTCAATTTCTTTTGCAGCGTTCTATCAAAGCTAACACTCGATTTTGTCTTAATGTCATTGAAGCCGCCATTTTTGGGGATTTTAAGCCAGACGGGAATTTCGCCCGGGTAATTTGAAATTATTTCTTTAATTTTCTCCAAAAGATCTTTTTTTGTGCTTGAAGGAATATTAATTATCATCTTATTAGGAACCATCTCTTTATGTTGTCCGATATTTACCTCAGTGATACTTTCAGCGATAATTTTTAAATCGCCGTCTTTCGAATTAGTTTTGCCTTCAATGGCGACAATGCTATCGGTTTGCCAGATTTGATTATTTTGTTTTAAAACCTTGGGAAAAACCAAAACCTCGGTTTTTCCGGAAATATCTTCCAAGGTGGCAAAAAGCATGGGTTCTTTGTTTTTGGTGACAATTTTTCGAACATAGGTAATAATGCCAGCAATTTTTACTTTCTTGCCAATATTTTTGCTGTCAAGCTCATTAATCGGTGTTCCCGCTTCGGATAAAACATTTTCCATTCCTTTTAAGGGATGATCGCTGATGTACATTCCCAGTAATTCTTTTTCCCAAGAAAGCCTGAGCTTTTTATCTGCTGGCGGGGTTTCCGGCAAAACTAATTTTGAAACTTCAATCTTTGTTTTTTCGGAAAACAAATTTAATTGATCTTTAGCCGCTTTTTTATCCAAATTTGAAATAAATTTTAATATTTGCTCAATAGCAGAAAGCATTTGATTGCGCTCGCCAAACCTATCAAGGCCGCCGGATTTAACTAAAGCCTCAATAACTTTCTTGTTTAAAATTCTGCCGGTTAGTCTTTTTAAAAAATCTTCGAGCGACACATACGGACCGCCGGTTTTTCTTTCTTCGACAATTTTTTCCGAAACTCCCGCACCGACATTTTTTATGGCCGCCAGGCCAAAACGGATATTATTGGTGTCTTTTACTACACCAAATTCAACAAATGATTCATTGACATCGGGCGGCAAAACTTCGATATTCATTCTGCGGCATTCAGCCACGGCAAAAGCAATTTTATCAATATTTTGCTGTTCGGCCGTTAGCCAAGCGGCCATAAAAGCTGAAGGATAACGGGCTTTCAGATAGGCAGTTTGATAGGAAATTTTGGCGTAGCAGGCAGCGTGGGCGCGGTTAAAGCCATATTTGGCAAAGGGCTCAATAAAATTCCAAACATTTTCAGCGGTTTTTTTATCAGCTCCGGTTTTAATGGCGCCGCTCAGAAATTTTTCTTTTTGTTCGTCAAGCAATTTTTTAATTTTTTTACCCACCGCTTTACGTAAAATGTCGGCTTCACCGTAGGAAAAACCGGCAAAATAGCGGGCGATTTGGAGGACTTGATCTTGAGTTACGATAACGCCGTAGGTTTTTTCTAAAATCGGTTGCAGTTTCGGGTCCAAATAAGTGATTTTCTTGCGGCCGTGTTTGGCGTTGATAAAATCATTAATTGACTCCATCGGTCCCGGGCGGTATAAGGCGACCATCGACAGAATATCCTCAAAATTGTTCGGTTTTAAATCCTTTAAATATCTTTTCATGCCGTCGGATTCCAGCTGAAAAACGCCGGCGGTTGCTCCCGCTGAAAGTAATTCGAAAGTTTTTTTATCGTCGTTGGGGATTTTGTCTAAATCAATCTCCGACTGGCTGATTTTCCTGATAATTCGAAGACAATTTTTAATAATTGTTAAATTGGCCAACCCCAAAATATCAACTTTTAAGAGGCCGATGTCGTCAAGATAATTCATCGAATATTGAGTGATTAAACTTTCCTCGCCTTTAGGCGGATGCTGAAGGGGCACATATTCGGTTAAAGGTTTCTCGGAAATAACCACGCCGGCGGCATGGGTGCCGGCGTTGCGGACAACATTTTCCAACCGTTTAGCCATATCAATCAGTTTTGTAAAATTTGGTTCATTTTCATAAATTGATTTTAATTCGCTGACGGTACTAAGAGATTCATCTAAAGTTAGTCCCATCGGAATAAGTTTGGCGATGCGGTCGCCGTCGTCATAGCTCATACCTAACGCGCGGGCGACATCGCGGATGGCCATGCGCGCTTTCATTACGCCAAAGGTAATGATTTGGGCGACATGGTCCTGGCCGTATTTTTTGGAAATATACTGAATGACTTCCTCGCGGCGGTCGTCGGCGAAATCAAGGTCGATATCAGGCGGAGAAATTCTTTCGGGATTTAAAAATCTTTCAAATAACAGATTATATTCGATCGGATCAAGATCGGTGATGTCTAAAACATAGGAAACCATTGAACCGGCGGCCGAGCCTCTGCCCGGACCAACTAAAATACCGCTTTCTTTGGCAAAACCGACATAGTCGGCAACGATTAAAAAATAGTCTTCAAACTTACATTTTTCGATAATTGACAGTTCATAATTTAATCTTTCTTTAACTTGGGTAGTTACCTTGCCGTATCTTTTTATCATTCCTTCTTGGCAGAGTTTTTCAAGATAAGTTTTGGCCGTTTCCCCTTTTGGAACCTCGAATTTTGGCAAAATTGTTTGGCCTAAGGAAATTTTCAAATCACATCTTCCGGCAATTTTAGCAGCATTTTCTAAATATTCGGGATTACCGGCCAGTTTTAGCATTTCTTCGGGCGAAGTCATCGAAAGGTCAAAATTTTTCAAAGTCATGCGGTCATTATCGTCATAATTTTTGCCCGTTTGAACTGCCAGCAAAACTTCATGAGCGTCTTTGTCCTCTTTTTTCACATAATGAATGTCATTGGTTGCCACTAAGGCAATACCGGTTTTTTTTGCTAAATCAATTAGAGCTTGATTAATTTTGCCTTGGTCGGGATATTCCGGATGAAATTGAAGCTCAAGAAAGAAATTTTCCTTACCGAAAATTTTCAGGTAGCTATTGGCAATTTGGACTATTTTATCTTTTTGGCTGCTATTTAGGGGAATTTCTCCGCCCATGCAGGCAGATAAGGCGATTAATCCTTCGGCGTGATTTGCTAAATATTTTTTATCAACACGAGGTTTATAGTAAAAGCCTTCCAAATGAGCGGCGGAAACGATTTTTAGGAGATTTTTGTAGCCGGTTTCGTTTTTTGCCAACAAAACCAAATGATATGGGCTGCCGTCAGTTTTGGTTTCTTTGTCTTGCATGCGGCGCGGGGCAATATACATTTCTGTGCCAATTATGGGTTTGATACCAGCCTTGAGGCATTCTTTATAAAATTCAATTGCGCCATACATAACTCCGTGGTCGGTCAATGCCAGCGCTTCCATTTTTAATTCTTTGGCACGATTAACCAAGTCGGGGATTTTTCCCAGACCGTCAAGAAGCGAGTAATGAGAGTGAGTGTGAAGATGGACAAATTTACTCAAAATAACCTCAAGAGCATTTTACCATAAATTTCTAATTCCTAAAATCTAATTTCTAATAAAATCCAAAAGTAAAAAATCTTAACTTAGTTGACAAAAACCACCTTTTATGATTAAATAAAAGTACATTATTTTTCGGATTTCGAAATTCGGATTTCGGATTTACCGAACAAAGTGAGGTTCTGTGGCTCATACAAAAGCAAAAGGATCAAGTAAATTAGGTAGAGACAGTCGTTCAAAACGTTTAGGCGTAAAGATTTTTGGTGGCCAAAAAGTGCTTCCCGGGCAAATTATTATTCGCCAGCGGGGTTCAAAGTTTTTTGCCGGCGAAGGCGTAAAAATGGCCGGTGACGATTCAATTTACTCATTGAAAGAAGGCAAAGTTAAGTTTGAAAAGAAAAAAATCCGCCGTTTTAGCGGTCGGATTAACGATAAAGTGGTTGTTAAAGTTGCTTGAGTGTTAAGGAAAACTTTGGTGAATTTTCTTTGATAATCAAGCACCTTGAAAACCAAGAAAAGGAGGTGATGATTTTCTCGTTCGATGAACAGGGGAGTTCGTCGGAGACCAGGCCGCACCGCATTTGTCTGGCCTCCTATTTCCAGCAGGTCAATGTTTGACATCACAGCACAGGAGGGAAATCGTGAATTTGCCGCGGAATTACCGGACTGCTGCCGAAACGCTGAAAGAGGCGATAGAACCTCCTCTCCAGCGAAATCCTCGGGAACCGCTCGATGTTGAGTTGTGTGAGGTTGAGGGACCGGATGTCTCTCAATCATTCACGGCTCCAATCGGGCGGTTAGTGCGAGTGTTCAACCCACTCGGACGTCGCATTATCTTCGAGAAGCGCCACACAACGGCTGGTCATGCTATACCTGGTCCGCGAACTTTCGCTGACCTTGCTCCGGGGCAAGACTTCACTGTTGGAGCCTCGCCTTTGGAATCGGTGACAGTCGCTGTTGGCGGA
>CAYSSM010000020.1:3953-5812 GCA_964433905.1 uncultured Candidatus Saccharibacteria bacterium | reverse complement strand
CGGACAAGCTATCGGAGCCCAGAAACGGCTCGGCTTACGCCGGTGTAGCGGCAAGAGGTAGCAGAAACATGCTGTCAACGGGCTGGGCCATTCGGTCCAGCCCATCTTTTTGTTTCAAGGAGGGATGCCAAGAGTGACACGCAACATTGAAATCAGGTATGTCGGTTTGATTACCGCAATCGAAGGTCCAATCTTTGCTTGGCTAAATCAGAATGACATCCTAAGTCAATTTAGTTGTGTTTACCCGATTTTACTGCCTACCTTTTCCACTTTTGTTATCAGGACGCATAGTAATCCGATCAGCTTAGATTTTCCAGTTGATAATTTACTTCAACAAATAACTCGCGAAGCAAAAGATAGATCGGGATTCATTTGGCAGGAACAATCTTGTCTTCAGTTGGGCGGACCAGTTTCATTGGAAAAAATCCTTACGCCAGTTTCTGCAAAGCAAATTAAGACCGAAGATCTTGTTCATGTAATGGCTCATCTTCTACTAACGCATATCATTGATTGTCGCAGACCGTGGATTGATTTGGATCAATTGGGCAATTTTGCTTTTGAAGAACTTGTTTATCTCAATATCCATAATCCAACCGAGACTTTCATTACTTTCAATTTTCCGGTTCGGGTTGAGGATGCCGGCAAGTTCGCCGGAATTGTGATGACTTTCATTGACCGGTGGATAAACGGACAGCCCACCCGAGGATTAATCAAAAAAATGAATAGGTATCACAACTACCTTCAAGAGTTGCTTCCTAATGTTTAACAGCCTCGTCAAATTATATCGAGGCTGTTTTCTTTACAAGATTAAGTTTTTATGTTATATTTTACTAGTAAAATGAATATTGATCTTATTTCACAATTTGGCAAAAAAAATATTCCTGACATACGGCCGGGTGATACTGTTCGTGTTTTTTATAAAATTACCGAAGGAAGTAAAACTCGTATCCAGGCTTTTGAAGGAATTTGCATTTGCGTTAAGCATGGCCGGGGTTTGGACGGCAGTTTTACATTGCGTAAAATTTCCGGCGGAGTTGGAGTGGAAAAAAACTTTCCTTTTCATTCGCCTTTAATTTCTAAATTTGAAAAAATAAAATCTCGAAAAGTCCGTCAATCAAAACTTTATTTTATCCGCGATTTAGTCGGCAAAAAAGCCAAAAAAGCTAAAGAAGCAAAAGATTATAAAATGTGGGAAGAGGCCTTTGGCGAAGATGAATTAAAGAAGATTGAAGAAGAAAAAGCTAAAGCGGCGGAGGAAAAAGCTGAAGCTAAAGAAAAAGAAAAAGAGGAACTCGATAAAAAATTTGAAGCGGCCAATGCGGCGCATGAAGAAGCGGAATCTAAAGAAAATCCGAAATCATAAATTCGAATAAAAATAATGAATAAGCCTAACGCGAATTTGTTCACTAATTAATCACGAATTTGATTAGTGCGATATTCGTGAATGGATTAGTGTTAGGGGTATTCTATAAAATGAGTAAAGAAAGAAAAAGTCTTGGAAAATATGGGGAAGATCTGGCGCTGGGATATTTAACTAAGAAGGGTTATGAACTCATTAGCCAAAATGTCAAACTTTTTTGCGGTGAAATTGATTTGTTAATGAAAGACAGAAACACTTTGGTCATTTGTGAAGTAAAAACTAAATCATCGGCTGATTTTGGTCTGCCGCAAGAAGAAGTCGATTTTTTTAAAAAGAAAAAATTAGTTCAATTAGCCAAAGCTCTTTGGCAGTTGTATCCTGAACATTCAATCAGGATTGATGTGGTGGCAGTTGACGAAGGAAGGAAAAAAATAGATCATATAGTTAACGCAGTAGAAGAGCGTTAACGCAGAAATTCAGTATCCCGAATTATAGTTAA
>CAYSSM010000020.1:0-3853 GCA_964433905.1 uncultured Candidatus Saccharibacteria bacterium | reverse complement strand
TATAGTTAACGCCGTTGAAGAGCATTAACGCAGAAATTTTCGACGGAATACAAAGTTGTAAGTTAGGAATTATCTATGGATGAAATTAGAGTAAGATTTGCGCCTTCGCCGACAGGGCCATTACACATTGGCAGTGTCAGAACTGCTCTTTTCAATTATCTTTACGCAAAAAAATACGGCGGCAAATTTATTTTAAGAATTGAAGACACCGACAAAGCTCGTTCCAAAGAAGAGTACGAACTTGATATTGAGAGCGGTCTATCATGGTTGGGACTTGGATGGGACGAAGGTCCGGAAACGCCTGACCTTTTTGGCCCCTACCGCCAGTCTGAAAGACTGCATATTTATAAAAAATATATCGACGAACTTTTAGTTGAAAAATTGGCCTATCATTGTTATTGCACTGTTGCTGAACTTGATGAAGAGCGCAAAACTCAAGAGATGGCTCAAGCGGCGCCAAAATATTCCGGCCGCTGTAAAAATTTAACACCGGACGAAATTAAAAAATTCCAAGAAGAAGGCCGCAAACCATCGGTGCGCTTTATTGTTCCGGAAAACGAAAGAATTGAATTTAAAGATTTAATTCATGGAAAGGTATCATTCGATCCAAAACTTTTTGGCGATTTTATTATTGTAAAATCGGACGGCGCGCCGGTTTTTATGTTTGCCGGCGTAATTGATGACGCTTTGATGAAAATAAGTCATGTAATTCGCGGCGACGATCATCTTTCAAATACGCCAAAACAAATTTTGCTGGCCAAGGCTTTAAATTTGGCCATTCCGGAATATGGTCATTTGCCGATGATTTTAAATCCTGACAGAACTAAACTTTCAAAAAGAAAAAATCCTACTTCGATTACCGGTGATTTTCAATCTCAAGGATATTTGCCCGAAGCTATGATAAATTTTTTGGTTTTGATGGGTTGGTCTCCCCACTCTAAAGCCACGAGGGATAAATCGCCGAAAGTTGAAAAAGAATTTTTTAATCTGCTGGAACTAACAACTGAATTTGATTTAGAGGAAGTCGGCACCAGCCCGTCTATTTTTGATCAAAAAAAATTGGATTATTTAAACGGTTACTATATAAGAAAAATGCCGTTGGGAGATCTAGCCAAAAACTGCTTGCCATATTTTGAAAAAACAGGATTTGCCAAAGGAAATGGCGAGATGATTTTAAAATCCTTAGCCTTAGTTCAAGAAAGAATGAAAAAGCTTTCTGAATCTCCCGAGCTTGTTTCGTTTATATTTGAAAAGCCACAATACGAAGGAGATTTATTAATTGCTAAAAAAGCGGATAAAATCACGACTTTAAAGGGACTGAAATCCTCAATGGAAGTTTTAGAAAAAGAAACCGATTTTAGTCAAGATTCAACCGAACAATTACTACGAGCACTGGCCAATAAAATTAATATTGAAGTAGGTACTATTTTGTGGTCAATTCGAGTGGCCCTTTCTGGCCGTCCTGCCAGCCCTGGCGTTTTTGAATTATTGGAAATTTTTGGTAAAGATGAAAGTTTGTCTCGTATTAAAACCGCCGTAGATATGTTAGAATAAAATTGAACAGGCCTAACACGAATTTTTTCACCAATTAAACACGAATTTGGATTAGTGAAATATTCGTGAGTAAATTAGTGTTGGGAGTATTCTATATGAATAAACTATCTATTTTAGAAATTATAGATCAGCAAGCTGATCGCGGAAATTTCTAAAGACTATCATAAAAAATATGAAAACAAGTATTTTAGAAATTATTGGGGATTCGACTCTGGCCGGCGCTCCGCGCCATCTCTTGAGCTTATTGGAAAATTTTGATTATAAAAAGTTTCGTCTTTTTGTTATTTGTCCTCCCGGACCGCTGGCTGGTGAAGTAAAAGGGCTCAAAAAAGGCATTGATTTGGAAATTGTGCCGATGAAATCAAAAATTGACCTATCGGCCATTAAGGAAATCCGCGCTAATATCAAACATATAAAACCGGATGTTATTCATGTCCACGGCACCCGCGCCGGCGCTTTGGGGCGGCTGGCGGCCATCGGTTTTTCGTATCCGGTAATTTATACCGAACATCTTTGGACGAAAAATTATAAACTCAGCAACATTATTTCTCAGCAACTTCAACTTATCGGTTTGTGGTTTTTGGATATGTTTACGACTTTAAATATCGCCGTTTCGCAAGCGGTCAAAGATTTTATGGTTGAAAATCAAATTTCAAGAGACAGTAAGGTCGTTGTTATTTACAATGCTATAGAACCGACCAAGAAAAAAGCCAGCATATTTTCCAGTAAGCAAATTATTATCGGAACGGTAGGAACATTAAATTATCAAAAAGGCGTTCAATTTCTAATTTCCGCCATGGAAAAAATTATTAAGGAATTTCCCGAAGTTTCTTTGGAGATTGTCGGTGAAGGAACTTATCGAAAACAGTTAGAACATCAAGTAAAAAGAATGAAATTAAACAAATTTATTCATTTTAACGGTTTTATTAAAGATATCGAAGATAAAATGGCGGATTTTGACATTTATGTTCAGGCTTCGCTGTCGGAAAGTTTTGGTTTGGCGATTGTTCAAGCGATGGGTTTGGGAATTCCCGTGGTTGCCACTCATACCGGCGGCATTCCGGAAGTTATTACCACCGGTAAATCAGGCATTTTGGTTGAAATAGGCAATCCCCAATCTTTAGCCGATGGTATATTAGAGCTACTAAGAGATCATAAAAAAGCCGAAAAAATGGGAAAAATGGCGCAAGAAGAAGCAAAAATCAAATTTAATCTTAAAGATATGGTTAGCGAAACGGAGAAAATATATGAAGAGGTTGCTCAAAAAAGCGCTTAGCTTGAACTTTCTCCGTAAAACTTTAGGCTATGGCAATATTTTTTCAGCTCTTAAATTCGATCTGGGAGTCAGTCTTGCAAAATTAGAATATAAAAATATTTTAGTCCTCTCTCCTCATCCCGACGATGATGTTTTTGCCATGGGTGGAACGATTAAAAAAATAACTACCGCTGGCAGTAAAGTGACGGTAGCCTATTTTTGCGACGGCTCGGCTGGCGTTCCTGAAAATCGTTCAATCGATATCGATAGTAAAGTAAGTGGCAATTTGGTTGAAAGAAGAAAAAATGAAGCAAAACTGGCGGCAAAAATATTAGGCATTAATGAGTCTGTTTTTTTCGGTTATCCCGATGGCAAACTTGCTTCTGGGACATCTGTTTTTAAAGCGGTTACCGACTTGATTCAACGGGTAAAACCAGATATAATATTTTTGCCTTCTTTTTTAGATAATCATCCGGACCACAGGGTCGTTAACGAAATCTTTATTAACCTTAATAATCTTCCTGATGATTTTCCGATCTGGGCCTATGAAGTTTGGACACCGTTGTTTCCGAATCGTCTGATTGATATTTCCTTGTATATTAAAACCAAAAAGGAAGCGATATTGGCCCACGAAAGCCAACTTCAGAGCCGTGGTTATGACAAGGCGATTATCGGCTTAAATCAATATCGGGCGGAAATTAATAATATTTCCGGTTTTGCCGAGGCGTTTTTTGCCGCTCCGCTCAAATTGTATAAAGAATTGTATAGGAAATCATAGAAGACAGAAATCAGTTGAAAGAAAACAGAAATTGGTATAGAAAACAGAAAATGGAGATTGGTTAAAATTTTAATTTCAGATTTCCAATTTCTATACTATTTTCTAACTTCTATTAACTATTTTCCAGTTTCATAAATATTCCCGGGTCGTCTACCGAGCGAAGCTATTAGGCGAACCCGAGAAACTATTCCCGGGTCGTCTAATGGTAGGACACGTCCCTCTGGAGGATGGTATCTTGGTTCGAATCCAAGCCCGGGAGCCATTCG
>CAYSSM010000019.1:0-12318 GCA_964433905.1 uncultured Candidatus Saccharibacteria bacterium | reverse complement strand
TTTTGGAATTATAATTGGCGGATGCGGCGAAATCCCCGCAAAATTTAATGACATTTTTTCCTCAAATATTACCAAGATGAATATACTTTAATCCGGCTTTTTTGCCAAGTGATTCAGCAAGTTCTAAAGTTTCGATTGGCGTTGGGGGCGTGTCCATCATTTTGTAGGCAGGGAAAAATCTTGAAATGTGCCAAGGGATTTCTTTTGAGATCGACGCCAGAAAATTTGCGATATCGTTTAGTTGTTTTTCGTCATCGTTAACGCCAGGAACTATCAATGTTGTGACTTCAATGTGAATCTTGCGTTTATAAATATCGCGGATATTATCCAAAACCGGCTGAAGCTTGGCACCGGAATATTTTAAATAATTTTCTTCGGAAAAACCTTTTAAATCAATATTAATGGCATCTAAATATGGCGTTATCAAATCCAGAGTTTCGGTTGTCATGTAACCATTGGAAACCCAAATATTTTTTAAACCTTCTTTTTTAGCGAGCTTCATCGTATCAAGAGCAAACTCCAGAAATATTGTTGGTTCAGTATAAGTGTAAGAAATCGACGGGCAATTCTGTTTTTTAGCGTCAGTGACAATTTGTTCCGGCTCCATTTCTACACCAACTTTATTCATTATCGCATCGCGGTCAAAATCATCACTTTTGGTGCATTGGGAAATGTCATCGTTTTGACACCATAAACAACGTAAATTGCAGCCAACGGTGGCAATGGAAAGAGATTTTGTGCCAGGCATAAAGTGGTATAGAGGCTTTTTTTCAATCGGATCAATATTTTCGGCAATCACGCGGCCATAAACTAACAAACTTAATTTTCCGCGGTTATTCTCGCGAACACCACAAATCCCGCGCCTAAACGGCGCAATTTTGCAGCGGTGATTACATGTTTGACATTCAAGGTAATCACCGGATTTTTTGTACAATAAACATTCTTTCATATAATGCAAAATGACAATGTAAAATTTAAAAATTAATAAAATACCATAATTTTGATTTTTGATATTTAATTTTTGAATTGATTCTATTATACCAGTTATGCTAAAATGAAGCCATAATGTTTATAGATAGGAAAGATGCTGGTCAAAAATTAGCGCAGGAACTAAAAAAGCTGAATGTCAAAAACGGTATTATCCTTGCTTTGCCGCGAGGAGGGGTAATTATCGGATCGGAAATATCCAAAATCTTGAATTTACCTTTGGATATTATCGTTACACGAAAAATCGGTGCGCTTTTTGATCCCGAATATGCAATTGCAGCCGTAAGTGAAAATGAAATTGTTCTAAACCCGGAAGTAACTGTTGATAAAAAATATTTAGTTGATAACGCCAAAAAAGAAAGACAAGAAATTAAAAGGCGATTGAAAGCCTATCGTAAAAATATAAAATATCCAGAACTTAAAGGTAAAACAGTTATCTTAGTTGACGACGGCTTAGCAACCGGACTTTCAATGGAAGCGGCGGTTTTAGAAGTAAAATATCAGAAACCTCAAAAAATTATAGTGGCTGTTCCTGTGGCTCCGCCGGAAACTGTCGAAAAATTGAGAAAACGAGTTAGCAAAGTTATTGTTTTAAAAATCGAACAGGTATTTTTTTCTATAGGGCAGTTTTATGATTTCTTTCCACAAATAACAGACCTTGAAGTTAAAAAACTATTAGACTAAAGATTGTTTTACTCTAATATATGAAAATAATTGACTGTTTTCATATTTTGGCACAAATTCGGCATAATTAAAGGGAAATACCACAAACCATGCCTTGCCGATAATATTTTCTTTAGGAACCGGTCCCCATTCTCTTGAATCCGAGGAATGAGGACGATTATCTCCCATCACAAAATATTCATTTGCGCTAAGTTGTTTTTCAAGTTCATTAGATTCATTATTGACTGAGACTTTTTCTCGAATTAACAAATATTTTTCATTTAAAAGCTGACCATTGATATAAACTCTGCCTTGCGAGATCAAAACTTTTTCATTAGGTAAGCCAATGATTCTTTTGATATAGTCCTCTTTGGGATTCTTTGGATATTTGAAAATGATCACATCACCCCTTTTAGGGGGACTGAATCGATAGCTAATTTGATTAACGAGCAAATATTCTTTGTCGTGAAAATTCGTTTCCATTGAGTTGCCCTCTACCATAAATGGCTGAAGGATGAAAGATCTAAAGAGAATACCCAATATCAATAAGACATCTATTCCTTTGGCAATCTGCCACCAGCTCTGCAAGGCAATATTGGATGTGGTCGGTTTTTCTTTAATTGAGACAATAAAATTCCAAAACCAGAAACCTAAACCTACCAAACCAATAATTAATAATGTTGCTCCAATAAAAAATATCAGAACTGCTCCAATTGTATCTTGAGTGATATTCAAAAGTAGTATCAGGCCGTAAATAAAATTAATTATCGCGATAATTAAATATTTCATTTTTTTTAGTTAAATAAATATGGACAATGCTGGATTCGAACCAGCGACTTCCTCGATGTGAACGAGGCGCTCTACCACTGAGCTAATTGTCCTCTTATTTATGTTACTTCATTTTCAAAGTCTTGGCAATGTTACAAAATTTGACTTTTTTACTTATTCGGCTGATAATCAAGAGGAAGAAAGGACCCAATGTATCCAATTCTTTTTAGCATTGGCAAAGTAAATTTTTATACCCACGGACTAATGATTGCGCTGGGCGTGCTATTGGGCGGAGGAGTGATTTTCTATTTTGCAAGAAAAGAGCAATTAGCAACAAAATCATTGATTGATCTTTTTATTTATTCTCTTTTTGCGGGGATTATTGGTGCGCGAATTGTTTATGTCGTTTCTTACTATTATCAATTTTCCAACTGGAAGGAAATGTTTCATATATGGTACGGAGGACTGGTTTCTTTTGGCGGAATAATCTTTGCTTTTTTAACGGCAGGATTTATTCTACGCAAAAAAGGCCAATCGGTTTTAAAATGGTTTGATATCAGTACTCCCGGATTTTTTTTGGGATGGGCGATAGCCAAAGTCGGATGTTTCTTAAGCGGTGATACGCCTGGCAGTATCGGAAAAATACCAGTCACGCTTTTTGAAACAGGTTGGGTTTTGCTAATTTCTATTATTACTTTCTATATTTTAATTTGGAAAAAACCGTTACTTCAGAGATTTAACCATGGCGTCATGTTTTTTGTAAGTTTTGCGGTGTATTTTTTCGGCAGAGCAGTTTACGATAATTGGAGGATTGATCCTAAAGTTTTTCTTTCTTTAAATTACTCACAGATTGCTTCGGCGATATCTTTTATAGTATTGTTGTCTGTTATATATTTTATTACCAGAAGAAAAATGGATGGAGGTTACAATGTTTGAAAAAATTGCAGACAGTTTATTTTTACGAAAACAAAAAAAAATGTTGCAAAAAGAATTGAACCGATTTGAAGAGCAATATACTTTGACCCGGAAATTTCCCGAATACGGCACTTCTGAGGAAGAAAATGTCCAAGAAATGGAGAAATTTCAAGAAAATCTCGGTCTACAAAAAAATATTAAAAATCTCATCAAGGACACAAAAAAAGCGATACAGAAAATAGATAAAGGTACTTATAGCGTTTGCGAAATTTGTAATGGCGCTATTGAGCAAGGCCGGCTGAAAGCCTATCCTGCGGCTGGCATTTGCGTTACTTGCGCTAACAAAAAATTTAGGAAAAGATAAATGATAATCAAATTTTTAGGCACAAGTAGTGAAAAACGATTGCCTCGCGAGGATTGCGATTGTTTGCAATGCCTGTCAAAAGATAAATATGACTGCCGCAAAAGATCATCAATTTTAATCGACAAAAAAATCTTAATTGACGCCGGGCCGGATATTTTAGAACAGCTAACCAGTACTCAAATTAATAATTTAGATACGGTTATTATTACTCACGAGCACGATGATCATACAGGCGGATTGCGGCACTTACTAAAATTAAGTCCAAATATCAGGTTAATTAGAGCCAAACCGGGCCAGCATTTTAAATTATTTGGGATTGATTTTTTCGCTTTTAAAATTTTACATTCGAAAATGATGCAAACCGTTGGAATAGTGGTTAATGATGTTATTTACATTCCCGATAGTTTGTCTTTGGATTTGGCTCAAAAATATCTTCAAGATGTTAAAGTGGCTATTTTAGATGGCTCAATGCTTTCGAGAACATTTGGCGGTCATTTGGCGGTGAATGAAATTATCGCATTAGCCAAACCGTTAAAAAATCTTAAGAAAATTTATTTTACTCACAACGGTCATACTCATAAACCTCACAAAGAACTACAAAAACTCATTCGTCAAATGGGTGACAAGCGTTTCGAAATCGCCTTTGATGGATTGGAAATAAAGGTCTAAAATACCAGCCCTCACTTCCGAAGTGAGGGGAAATTGGTTAAGTCTACAAAACATACCGAACAAAAAGCGAAGTTATCCACAAGAAACTGTCTTGCTAATCTGTCGGAGAAGTTTTAAAATTAATGTATGGCGAGAAACAATCAAACAATTTATGCTTTCATCGACAGCCAAAATCTAAATTTAGGTACAAGCAAAGACATTCGAACAAAAAGCGGGAAAACCATCTATAAAGGTTGGAAGCTAGATTTTAAGAAGTTTAGAATATATCTTAATGATAAATTCAGAGTTTCAAAAGCTTTTTTGTTTATCGGTTATATTAAGGGTAATGAGAAATTGTACAATAGTTTAAAAAGATGGGGTTATGAGCTAATCTATAAGCCTACGATTAAAGATAGAGATGGAAAAGCTAAAGGAAATATAGATGCCGAACTAGTTCTGCATTCCGCCGCAATAGAATTTATGAGATTTCAAAAAGCCGTAATTATTAGCGGCGATGGTGACTTTCGCTGTCTTCATGAATATCTAATTAGCAAGAAAAAATTACTCAAGATTGTTATCCCGAATCGTTATTCAGAATCTAGTTTATTGCAAAAATTTCAAGAATATAAAATCTTTCTTAATAGAGAGCAAGATAAATTAGAATTTAAGTAATAAAAATGGGAGGCGTAGCGCAATGACACGTAGTCATTGGGTCGTTTCTCCCTCATGATTGACTCAAGTATACATCAAATTGATGTCAGCTGTCAAGTGTGGATAACCACAAAAATATGACCAAAGAACAGGCAAAAGAAAAAATTCAACAACTTATTGATCGCTACAATAACCTTACCGATTCAGAAATTAAGACGATGAATAAAAAGACGATAAAAGCGAACAAAAACCGAAGTTATCCACAGGATTTATTTTTTCCATGGTGATATAATCTAGATAATATGAATTTGCATAACTATCTAACGAACTACATATTTCAAGAAGATAATCGTGTTTCTCTTTTTGGGGATTCGAAAAAAATAACGCGTTCAGAATCTATCATTATGGATAATGCTAAAATTCCTAAATTTATAAATGAATTCTGGACATCTAAGCAAAGACAAGCTTCATCATTACATGAAGTGACTTACAGGGCTTGCTTTAAGCCACAGTTGCCGAGATTTTTCATTACACTTTTAACTAAAAAGGATGATATAGTCTATGACCCTTTTAGTGGTCGGGGGACAACGGCAATTGAAACTGCTTTGTTGGGAAGAAATATTATTGCTAACGATATTAATCCTTTGAGTGAAATATTGGCTTATCCGCGATTTTTTATTCCTAAAATTGACGCAGTCATGGAAAGGTTAGAAAAAATCCAAACTCTAAAAAAAGTTTCATCAGAAACAGATCTTTCTATGTTTTATCATCCTCAAACTTTGTTAGAAATTATTTCGTTAAAAAAATATCTTTCGAATCGTAAGAAGAATAAGAAGGAAGATCATATTGATTCGTGGATCAGAATGGTCGCTACTAACAGATTAACAGGTCATTCAAAAGGATTCTTTTCTGTTTATACTTTGCCGCCAAATCAAGCGGTCCTTCCGGCTAGACAGTTACTAATTAATAAAAAAATGAATCAAATTCCAGATTATCGAAATGTAAAAAAAATTATACTTAAAAAAACAAAAGACTTATTACGAGATATCTCAGATGAACAAAAAATCGAGCTAATAAAAAGGGGAGGAAAAGCTCTTTTTATAAGTAGAGATGCTAGATGTACTACGGGAATTAAATCAAGCAGTGTTAGTTTGGTCATTACGTCTCCACCTTTTCTTGACATAGTTAAATATTCGGATGACAATTGGCTAAGGTGTTGGTTTAATGAAATAGATGCAAAGAATATAGAAAAAAAGATTACCATGTCAAAAACTGTAGAGAATTGGTCTTCGGTTATGGGAGATGTTTTTAAAGAATTATATCGGATCGTCAAAAAAGGCGGATGGGTTGCTTTTGAGGTTGGAGAAGTAAAAAATGGCAAAATTAAACTAGAAGAACATGTTATTCCGTTAGGTTCGTATGCAGGCTTTTCTATTGAGGCCATTATGATTAATGAACAAATATTTACAAAAACATCAAATATATGGGGTATTAAAAATAATTCGAAAGGTACTAATTCTAATAGAATAGTTTTATTTAGGAAGGAATAAAATGGATGATAGTTATGTAAAAGATCTTGAGAAATTTTTTGAAAGAATGCTCAACCCTTTAAAAGATAATCCATTTACGATGGTTATTCGTTTAATCTCTAAATGTAAAGTGCTTCCCTTCGACGGGAATAAGGATTTGGTTGTGGTATTATCCAAAAGTTTTAATGACGCTAGTATTGCAATTAATAAACATGGGATTAAGTCTGGAAGACCTAACGAGGTGGGGAATAAAATTGAACCTTTCGTAAAAACTGCCCTAAATCAAAACAAAATAGCAGCAATAATTCCAGAAGGTAGATCGGCGGGGGATCCTGATTTAATGTTTGAATTTAATAAAGAGAACTATTATCTGGAATGCAAATCATTTAGCTCAAAAACGGAAGATTCGTCACAAAGAACTTTTTATTTTTCTCCATCGAAAACCTTTAAGGTGAAAAAAGATGCTTGTCATCTCATGGTTTCTTATCGAGTTTATACAAAAAATAAGAAATTTTTTGTAGATAAGTGGTCTCTTTATTCCCTGGAGACCTTGAAAGTAGATCTAAAACACGAATTTAATCAATCGAATAAAAAGATGTATGACACAGAGGGTGGGCTTAAACTAATAGCCAGTAAAACTCTAAATAATTAAATATCTTCAAAATAAAAATCGTCGAGGAGTTGGTAACTAAAATTAATGATGTGAAATCTAAAAAACAAAGAAATAAGTTTAAAAACATCGTATCGGATATTTATTATCGTCTTCTGGCGTTGCCGATGTTAATTTTTTTTTGGCTTTTGTTGATTGTTTGGAGACACCGGATTGAAAAACATCAAATAGGATTGTTTAAAAGCCGCGAGGAGGTTGATTATCTTTGGCGTTTAAGCCAACAGCTCGAAGGCAAAAAATTCGAGATTCAACAAAAGAAATTAAAAAATTTTGAAAAAGATTTTTTTCATTTAGAAGAAGATTTGCGTAAAGATACAGAACGCTATGAAAAACAAAAAGAGTTTTTTGAAAAATATCTCGGCAAAGTTTTAGATCCAAAGATCGGTGAATAAAAAAAGCTCCATCAAATTTTTTACTTACTCTTCCCTGACACTTCCAAGGTGTCATTTTTAAACTTTAATCCGGTTTTTTGTCAAGGAATTCGGCGAGTTCTATTTTGCTTTTTGGACTAACTTAGTAAATTCTTCAGGATTATTTTCAGCTATGTCGGCGAGAACTTTTCTATCTAACTCAATATTAGCTTTCTTTAGGCTGTTTATAAATGTACTATATTTAATATCATTTTGATGGCAAGCGGCATTGATTTTGATAATCCAAAGTTGACGAAAAGTTCGTTTTTTTACGCGGCGATCGCGATAAGCGTAAACGCCAGCTTTATTATCGGCTTGCCTGGCCATCTTAACTAAATTCTTGCGACCATGTCGAAAACCGCGAGTATTTTCCAATAATCGTTTATGTTTTGCTTTAGTTGTTGTTCCACGTTTTACTCTTGCCATATTTTTCCTTATTTATAAGGTGTCATTCGCTTAATTTTTCGTCTGTCTGAAACGGAAATTGCGACTGTTTTACCGCTGTTGCGGCGCGCTCTTTTTGATTTACCTTGAACTAAATGTTGAGTGGTAAGTTTTCGACGCATTAATTTACCGCTGCCGGTTCTAATCAATCTTTTTTTTGCTGATTTAACTGTTTTTAATTTCATTATTTTTCCTACTTTTGGTTATGATAACAAAGAATCTGTTTCCCATCCGTTCGATTGGAGATTCAAATTCTCCCTCAATATTTTGTCTGAATCGTTCCAGCATCTCTTTAACCTTTTCTTTAAATATCATTTCGCGGCCGATGAGCTTTAAGGCGATTTTAACTTTGTCGCCGTTGTCTAAAAATTTTTTAGCTTGTCGGCTTTTGAAATCTAAATCGTGTTGATTTATTTTTAAGCTCAATCGAATTTCTTTTATGTCGGGAGCTTTTGATTTTGATTTTTGGCGGGATTCCAGTTTTTCTTGCGCGTATTGGTATTTGCCGTAATCCATAATTTTTACGACTGGCGGCCGGACATTGGTGTTTACTTGAACCAAATCAAGCTCAGCATCATGAGCTAAAATCAAAGCTTGGTCAAGACTTAAGACTTCCTGAGAATTTCCTTCATTATCAATTAGAAAGACTTCAGGGGAGACAATTTCTTGGTTAACTTTTAATTCTTTAATAAAAACCTTTCTTAATATTAATTCTTCGTTTTTATTTTATCACGAGCCACAATTATTTTCAAGATACGAGAGCGATTATTTATTGTTACCGGCATTTTAGCAACTATTTCACCGGAGACTTTTACCGGTAAATTGTTTTGTGATTCAAGGCGAACTCTTTTCGTGCGAAAATTGCTGGAAAAAATATCAACTTGTTTTTTGCCAAAAAGCCATCTGAAAAATCGAGAAGGAGTGCTGCCTTCCAAACTTTTGTCATGAAAGAAAATTTCCAGTCCCGGTTTGATGACGATTCGATTTACCATTACTTTTCCTTTGAGATTATCAATCGAAAAGTACACTTCTTGGTTTCTAAAACTTTCGACGATTGCTTCGGTCAAGAAAAATTTATTAGGTTCGATTTGGCAAATATCCATTGTCTCCAACCTTCTTTCTTTTAGAGCATTACAGGCGGAGTATAAATCTTTTACACCAATTTTTTGGGCGATTACCGAATCAAAATTATCGGGAATTATTCCCAATACAACATTTTTGGCAGTTTTTTGACTGGCCAAAACGGTAATAACCTTATTAGCTAATCCTTCAGGACCGACGGCAACAATCGTCGAATAACCTTTAATTACACCCAAATGAGTTAATTCTTCGATAGTTCTGGCTGGCGAAGGCGAAACAGTTTCGCCGGCAATGCCCAAATCGCCTAAAATGTCTTTGATTTTCTCCTGTCGGATATAAGCTTTTCCTTTTTGAGGCGCCAAAATATAGTAGTACATTTACTTGATATTATAGTTTAATTGCCTTATTCAACTTCGTATGTCGTTTCTTTATTTTGGGGAGTTTCTTCAATCGTTTTTTCCTCAGCTTCTTCTTTTTCTCCTTCAGGCATAGTGCATTTGCCGACAAAAATTGCTCCTGATTTGATCGAAACATCCTTGCTTGTGATTGAACCGAAAACTTTTCCTGTCGGCATGATTTCGAGTTTGCCAGTGGCGGTAATTGAACCGCGAACCTTACCGGCGATATTAACGATATCCGCCGAAATTGGCCCCTTAATGTATGCCGTTTCCGTCACATTAATCGATTGATTGGAGATAACCTCGCCTTCAATCCGGCCGTGAATGGTGATATCGCTGGCGTCTTGAAGAGTTCCAACCAATTTAACATTTGCCCCAACGACTGTTCCTGGACCGGTTGCGTTTGGGCGCTTGTCTCCTAACATTGAACCTCCATTTCTAAAATTAAAACTATTGTTTATTTGAATCTATTGAAAAATGGTGGCTTTGTCAAATATTACCCTGCTATTGATATGGGATTAAAGTTATTGTAAAATAAGAAAAAACTTGCTATAATAACACCGTTATCAATCTTCACTCATCATTATGCGCGATAAAATTATCATTCATGGGGCACGCGAACACAATTTAAAGAATATTAGTTTAGAAATTCCACGAGATAAAATTGTGGTCATAACTGGACTATCGGGAAGCGGGAAATCGTCGCTGGCTTTTGATACCATTTACGCCGAAGGCCAACGCCGTTATGTTGAATCATTATCAACTTTTGCCCGGCAATTTTTTGGCAATATCGAAAAGCCGGATATTGACTGGATTGAAAATCTTTCTCCGGCCATTTCTATCGATCAAAGAAGCGCAACTCAAAATCCGCGCTCGACCGTAGGGACGATAACAGAAATTTATGATTATTTAAGAGTCTTGTTTGCCCGCATCGGCCGGCCGCATTGTCCAGAATGTAAACGCCAGCTCACCAGGCAGCTTCCGGAAGAAATCGCTCAAAATATTATTAAAGAATTTAACTTGCGCGAAAAGTCATTTGATCTACTTTTTTTAGCGCCGCAAGTAAGAAGCCAGAAAGGTGAGCATAAATATTTATTAAATAAACTCAAGAATTTGAAGATTCCTCAAGTTAGAATCGATGGTATTTTGATGGATATTGTTGAAGCGCAACTTGCCGCTTTAGACCGCAATAAACCCCATACAATTGAAGCAGTTGTTGAGGAAATAAAGTCGTTTGAAAATGCCGGCGATATCTTAAAAGCAGTCGAGAAAACCCTTAAATTAGGTTTAAGCAATTTAAGCGTCTACGATTTTACCTCAAAAAAAGAACAAAAATATTCAAAAGATTATTTTTGTTCCAAATGCCAAACAGTTTTGGAAGAACTTCACCCAAGACTGTTCTCATTTAACTCGCCGCAAGGCGCGTGTCCTGTTTGCCAGGGCTTGGGCAGAAAATTTGAGATCGAACCGACTTTGGTTTTGCCAAATCCGCGATTAACTTTGGCCGAAGGCGCCATTAGACCGTGGTCAAGAATAACTTCCCATGCCAGTTGGTACAACAAAACTTTAACCGAACTTGCCAAGCGTAATAAATTTTCTTTAGATCTGCCGGTGGGGGAATTGCCAAAAAAAATCTGCCAAATAGTTTTGTACGGCGACGGTGTTTTTGAAGGAGTAATTCCCAATTTAGAGCGTCGGTACAAAGAGACTAATTCCGACTATTTAAAACTCGAAATCGAAAAATATATGGTGGAAAAAATTTGTCCTGCTTGCGGCGGCAAGCGTTTGCGCCCCGAAGTGCTTAACATTACTATTGACGATAAAAACATCGTTGATGTAACTTCGATGAGCATTGAGAAAATGAAGGACTATTTTGGGACATTGCTTGACAATAGTAAATTAACGGCTAATGAAAAGATCATCGCTAAAGAAATCATAAAAACGGTTAAAGAAAGATTAAGTTTTCTTTTGGATGTTGGTCTTGGTTATTTGACATTAAACAGAAGCGCGTCGACATTGGCCGGAGGTGAATCGCAACGAATTCGACTGGCAACTCAGTTGGGCACCGGTTTGATGGGAGTTATCTATGTTCTTGATGAGCCGTCAATCGGATTACATCCTCGCGATCACGATAAATTATTAAAAACTTTCGAAGTTTTAAAACAGTTGGGCAATACAGTTATCATCGTCGAGCACGATCGGGCGACAATTGAGCAAGCCGATTGGATTGTTGATATTGGCCCGGCCGCCGGTGATCATGGCGGGCAGGTGGTGGCCGAAGGCACAATTGATAAAATTAGAAAAAGCCCGACCTTGACCGGCGAGTATCTTTCCGGCAAGAAAAAAATTGAAATTCCTAAAAAAAGACGGCCTCAATCTTACAATCAATTAGTTATTCGCGGCGCCTCAGAGTTTAATTTAAAAAATATTGATGCCACCATACCCTTAAATAATTTTATTTGTGTCACCGGAGTTTCCGGTTCAGGTAAATCAACTTTGATTTTAGAAATCCTTGCAAAAGCATTAGCCAATAAGTTGCATCGCGCTAAAGAACAACCTGGCAAGTATCGAGCAATCGCCGGGATAAAAAATTTAGATAAAGTAATTTCTGTTGATCAGTCGCCGATTGGCCGAACACCGCGATCGAATCCGGCCACTTACACTAATTTATTCACTCCTATTAGAGAAGCGTTTGCGCAAATTCCGGAAGCTAAAAGTAAAAATTTGGACGCCTCGAAATTTTCTTTTAACTTGCGTGGAGGCCGTTGCGAGACTTGCCGCGGCGACGGAG
>CAYSSM010000018.1:4411-12749 GCA_964433905.1 uncultured Candidatus Saccharibacteria bacterium | reverse complement strand
AAGTTGATGATATTGGTTCCATTAAAACCTTTACTTAAATTTGTTATAGATTAATACAAAAAGCCAAACTAATATTGCCACCAGGATATCCCAAAGAATTAAACCCAAAATTACATCGGTAAAACTCAAGCTCGGCTGGCTTACCACGGCGCCAAAATGAACCAATTTACCGGCGCCCCAAGTATAAATACTTGGAAGTAACCAAGCGATTAATACGCACCCAAGATAAACGATTGTCGCCCAAATAACGCTTACTTTGGTAATTTTTGCTCCGTTGATCATTTTTCCTCCAATTATTTCTTCGACCTTTAAATACTATTTATTAAATTTGCTCATTCGGCTTTGACTTTAACAACCACCTTTTGAACCTAATAAATTCAAAGCTTTTTGCGTTTCCGCTGCTTGCGCGCCGCTCATTTTTAATTCTTTGGCAATTGCCTCTTTAGGAAAAAAATAATTAATCCACCGACTTACTTCAGTTTGAATTTTATCACGGGACTCTCCGGCTTTTAGCATTTTTTTAATTAAGCCGTAACTGGCCAAATGATGGCCGCATTGACAACTATTTGAAAAATTAGCAACTGTCTTTCCAAATCCACAACAAGGCATTGAGACATCGAAGCCGGCAAAATTATTCATTTCTTCCTCCGTCATTGCCATGTTGGAAGCAGCTACAAGCGTTTCGTAATCTTTACTATTGAATTTTAACCCCAAAACCGAAGCCGATTCCTCCGCAGGAACAGTTTTTGCCCGCGCTAAAACAATAAGATTTTCGGCTTCTTGGTCAGATTTTTTTTGACTATTTTTAAACCATAGCGAACCGCCGATCACGCTTCCGAATAAAACAAAAACTAAAATAATCAATATTCCAAGATATTTTTTGCCGCTTTTAAGCCGTAGAGAGTTTAAAACCACAAAAAGCGACGAGAATGCCATTGCTGCCGAAGCGATTATCGGCGAAAGCAGAATTCCAAAAAACGGATAGAGAACTCCGGCTGCCACCGGAATCCCCAATATATTATAAATAAATGCCCAGAAAAGATTGCCTTTAATTGTCCGCATCGTGGCTTTTGACAATCTGATGGCTTGAGAAACTTTTCTTAAATCATCAGCAATCAAGGTAACATCCGCCGCTTCCATCGCCACATCGGTTCCTGAACCCAACGCCACTCCAATATCAGCTTGGGCTAAAGCGGGGGCATCATTTATACCATCACCAACCATAGCTATGATTGACGCTTTCCGGCCACCAGTTACCGCTAATTGTAATTCTTTAATTTTTGAGGCTTTATCTTCTGGCAAAACACCGGCTAAAACTTCGTCGATGCCGACTTGGCGAGCTATTGCTTTGGCGGTCCGTTCGTTGTCACCGGTAATCATTATTACTTTGATACCCATCTTGTGAAGTTCGGCTACCGCTTCTTTTGAATTCTCTTTTAAAGTGTCGGCAACGGCTATCAAACCGGTAAGATTTTTGTCGATGGCTAAAATCATAACCGTCTTCCCCTCATTCTCCAATTCTTGAATTTGTTTTTCGGTTTGATTATCAATAGCAATTTTTTCCCGTTTCATTAACAGGCGATTGCCAAGGAATATTTCTTTACTATCAATACTGCCTTCGACACCGTGGCCGGCAATAGCATTGAATTTTGAAGGTTTTACTGTTTTAATCTTTTTTTCTTCGGCATATTTTACAATCGCTTCCGCTAAAGGATGTTCCGAACCTTTTTCTATCGAAGCGGCATATTTTAAGATGTCTTCTTTTCTGATTTCGACATTCGGATTTATGATTTCCGTAACGTCAGTCACGGTGGGTTTTCCCTTGGTTAAAGTCCCGGTTTTATCGAAAACAACCGTATTGGTTCGATGAAATATTTCTAATTTTTCCGCATCACGAATTAGAATGCCGTTTTCCGCTCCCAGACCCGTTCCCACTAAAATTGCCGTTGGCGTAGCCAGTCCCAAAGCGCAGGGACAAGCAATAATTAAAACGGTCACAAATGAAATTAAGCCGAATGTAAATGAAGGTTGAGGTCCGTAAATTAACCAAATCACAAATGAAAGGACGGCAATCAGAATCACTACCGGCACAAAATAACCGGAGATAATGTCGGCTAATTTTTGAATCGGCGCTTTAGAACCCTGAGCTTCCTGGACTAATTTTACGATTTGCGCTAGGGCGGTTTCGGCACCAACTTTGGTTGCCCGATATTGAAATGTGCCCGTCTTATTAATAGTAGAGCCGATTACTTCATCACCCGTTTTTTTCTCCACCGGCATTGATTCACCGGTAATCATTGACTCATCAATCGCCGAATATCCTTCGGTAATAATGCCGTCAACGGGAATTTTCTCGCCTGGTTTTACAATAACGATATCGCCAACCTTTACTTCTTCAATGGGAACTTTTACTTCTTTATTCTCGCGCACCACCAAGGCTGTTTTAGCTTGAAGTTTAAGTAATTTTTGAATTGCTTCGGATGCCTGGCCTTTGGCTCGGGCTTCCAAAAACCTGCCGAGAATAATTAAGGTTAAAATAACCGCCGCAGTATCATAATAAACTTCAACCTTGATACCAGCGCTTGTAAAAAATGACGGAAAGAAAGTTAAGGCCGCAGAATATAAATAGGCAGCGGTGGTGCCAACAGCAATTAAAGTATCCATGTTGGCTGAAAAATGCTTTAGACCTCGCCAAGTACCGCGATAAAACTGCCAACCGAGCCAAATCTGAATCGGTGTGGTTAAAACCAGCATCGCCAAGTTTAATGATTGCATGGAAATATTTTTTAAAACCGGAATAAAATTGGGATATGTCAATACCAATATAATGACTGAAAAAACTGTCCCGAAAAGAAACTTTCTTTTTAAAGTTAAAATCTCCTTTTCGGATTCGATTTTGCGATGCTCGGCATGGTCTCCGACGACTTCGTGTCGGAGCTCCGACCGTAGCGTCGGAGCATCATGCGACATCCCTTCCATCGTTTCACCCGACGGCATTTGGTGCATAGTATGCTGACCGTGAGACCTCACTTCGAAAGTGAGGTTCGGTTCAACTTCATAACCAGTTGACTCAACCGCTTTTTTAATATCTTCATCTTTGACATTACCCGTCACTGTTGCTTCTTGCATAAAAAAATTAACCACCGCCTTTTCAACACCAGGTGTTTTTAAAAGTGCTTTTTCAATTTTTACCGCGCAGGAAGCGCAGCTCATTCCTTTGATTTTATAAGTCTTTTTGTCCATCACCCCTTCCTCCTTATTTTGCCTCGTATATTTCGAGTAGTTCTTTTAAAACTTTTTGTCTTTTTCTGATATCCCCATCCTTAATTGCTGTGGTAGCACAAGTATCCAAATGTGTACTTAAAATAATGTCATTAACTTTCTTAATTGCCGCAACAACGGCGTTATTTTGGCGAATGATATCAATACAATAGCGCTCATCTTCGACCATTTTCTTATTGGCTCCAAGATGGCCAATAAGATAGTTCATTCTTTTAATTGTTTGTTTTTTTAAATCCAATTTCATATTTCTTACCCCCCAGTAGGGGGTTCATCTTTATAATACAACTTTTACTTTTTCTGTCAAGACTATCTAAAATCGTCTTTAAAATTTAATCGAGTTCTTCCAAAGTCCATGTAAGTTACAAAATTCGTAAGCAATTAGTTCTTCTTTTTTGTCAGTAAAAACCGTAAATTCCGCTTCCGGCTTTTGATCCGGGCTTAAAAAAACTTTACCGATCGGCTTACTGCCACAGAAAAGTTCGATATAAACAATTTGGTGTTCAACTGTCATAGGATGCGTTATTATCCCGACCTTTACCTTGACGACAAATTTTTCGCCAATTTTAGGATTAATTAGCTCGATTTGAGGCCAATGTTTTTGTTCAAGCTCGGTCAGATTATTATTATTCGCAGGAATTTGCGCTTCCATTTTTCCCTCGGCTGTATTATATCACAACTTCCGGTTTTAATTATCTTAGGTTGTAATATCTTTTTTTAAAAAAATAATTGCCCCAAATATAAAACAAAATAATGCCAGACCCAAAAAGACCAAATATGACCAATTGTCAATTTGATTGTGAGCTAATGCTTTGGCTGGATTAAAATAGTAAAAAAATGAAAAATATTTTAAGTCTGACAAACTGTCTTTGAGTGATGAAACAATATTTAAAACATACGTTGCTATCAAAATACCTCCCGAAAGAAAAAACACCTTGCCTCTATCTGAAAAAATTGCCGACAACATATAACCAATTGAATAAATTGCCAAAGAAAACATCAAACCAAGCAAAGCCAAACTGTTAAAGTTGCCTGCACTAAAATTAATATCATAAATCTTGCTTATTGGTATGGCAGAATAGACGGAAACCGATACAAAGATAACCAACATAAACAATCCGGCTAAATAACGGCTGAGATACAATTTAAACCTAGAAACTGGTTGAGAAAGGAGAATTTCGATCGTTCCCTTTTCGATTTCACCGGCCAAAGCGGCGCCGGCATAACCAACCATTAGAAGAACTACCATCAGCGGCCAAACAAAGGAATATTGCTCGGTTGAAAGAAAACCCTCCAAAGTGGTAAAGCTTTTTATATCAAAATTAAAAGCCTTCATGAAAGATTCCGGATAACCTTTTATTAATTGTTCCATGCTGGCAGATTGTTTTTGAAAGGCCGGAAATAAAGCAATATACATCCAAAGAAGAAGAACTGTTACGATACAATATATCAGTAAAGATGTTCTCCTGTCTTTAATTATCCGCCAAAATATTGACCACATATTATTTTCCTTTAAAGCTTAGGGATATCTTCTAAATCATCCCAAGCGCTCTGTTTTTGTTGCTGTGCAACCGGTTGATTTAATTGATTATTTGATTGATTGATACTATTATCGCGATAAAATTCCAAAAAGACTTCTTCTAAAGTAGCGTGCGAGATTGATAAATCCTTAATTTGTAAGTTAGCGATTTTTTTTACTACCGAATTGATATCTCCTTTAACATTTAAAATCAGTCCGTCATGTAGCGTTTGAGCCACTTCAACACCATCGAAAATAAATTCATTGACATTGACCGCTCCTTCAAAATGAATTTCAATAACATGCATCCTTTTAGATTTTAAATTTCCAATACTTTCTAAGGCTGCCAGCTTGCCATCTTTAATTATGCCAACGCGATTACAAAGACGCTCGACTTCGGAAAGATTATGCGAGGACATAAAAATCGTCGTTCCCTTTTTCTGAAGTTCTTCCAAAATAAGATAAATTTGATTTTGTAAAAGCGGATCTAGTCCAACAGTCGGCTCATCAAGAATTAACAACTCAGGATCACCCATAAGCGCTAAAATCAATCCTAATTTTTGCTTATTGCCGGTCGATAAATTTTTAACTTTAATCCGGGGATTAAAATTTAATTTTTCAATTAATTCCTGAACCAAATTGGAACGGCAGTTAATTCTTTCCAAAAATTTTATATGATCGGCCCCCGTCCAGTTGTCATACAAACGGACATTGCCCGGTAAAAAACCGATTTTACTTTTTAATTCCTCCGAATCTTTTTGGGCGTCTTTTTGCAAAATATTTATCTTACCCCCGGTAGGTTTGATGAAATTCATCATGCATCTAATAGTAGTCGTTTTACCCGCGCCATTAGGACCTAAAAAACCAAAGATTTCCCCTTTATCAATGACAAACGAAATATCGTCAACCGCCCGAGTTTTGCTAAAATATTTCTTTAAATTTTGTACTTCGATTACCGCCATTCTTGCTCCTATCTAAATAGTAACAGATATTTTAAAAATTTAAAGTCGGAGATTGGCCTTCGTTTTTTTGGATTATTTTATTTAATTAAATACCTGATTAAGAATGGAAAAAGAACCCCGGAAATAACCAAGATAATGTTTAAAATTTTTGATTTTTTATGAATTTCCGGAATTAAATCGGCGGCGGCGATATATAAAAACGAACCGGCGGCGATAGCTAAAAGGGCGCCTAAAAATGGTTGTGATAAGTCTTTAATCAAAAAATATGAGACAACCGCTCCGATTGGTGTTGCCACCGCAATTATCCAAGAATAAAGAATTGATTTTTGCCTTTTGTAACCATGATAAAGCATGATTGAAATCATCGAAATGCCATCTGGCAATTTATGGATTAAAACCGATAGAGTTGCTATTAATCCTAAAATAGGTGAAATTTCAAAACCGATGCCAATAATAACACCATCGAGCAATGAGTGAAATCCCATCCCCAACAAGGCGATTTTGTCGAAAGGATGGACTTTGCACGCTTGACCTTCTTGGCAAGAATGGAGAATAATAATATGTTCAATAATATAAAAACCGATAAAACTAGCTAATAACCAAAGCATACTTTGACCATTAAGACTTAAAGCCTCCGGCATTAGGTAAGCGATAGCGGTTGACAAGATTACACCGGCAGAAAAACTTATTAGAAAAATTGAATTTTTTCTGGCCCAAGATTCTTTTGTTAGAACCAAATATATGCCTAAAACAGTCGCTAAGCCGGCCACCAAACTATAAAACAAAATTTTTATGAATTCTATCGTCATGTTTATTGTAATTTTGAGCGTTGCGAATAAAGCCGTTCGATCTCTTTAGCCACCAAAAAATCCCGTTCGGTCACTTTGTCGCCAACGCTATATCTGGTAAGTTCAAAAATAAATTTTTTGTAATAAATATGAATGTCGGGATGATGATCAATTTTATCGCAAAACGGAATTAATTTATCTAAAAGAACAACTCCTTGACTGATACTGTCGAAGATAAATTCTTTGCTGATAGAATTGTCTTTGTACTTCCAACCAGAAGGCAATTCTTTTATTTTTTCTTCAATTTCTGCTTCACTCAATACTTTTGGTTCATTATTCATAAATCAATTATACCATATAATCCAAAAGTTGACAAAATTTTGTTGTTATCTATGATAACAATAGCAGCCTTACTCCAGGAGGGAAAAGATGCCCCAGATCATCATCCGAGGATTGCCAGCCTGTAGAAAGAATACATACAGACACTTAATTTGCACTTTGAGAGCGGAAATTTCTAAAATCGAGAATTTGGGATTTACACCCGACGATTTCAGTATTGTGATAGCATTTGACTTAATTAACACTGGCATGAAAAAAAGCATTATGGTTGAAATTCAAGGTATTCCCAACGGCCTTACTCCGTCACCAAAAGCACGAAAAGAACTTAAAGCTTTAGTTGGTGAGAAAATTGCTCTATTTGTTGAGCAATATGGCATTAACCACTGCATCGAGGTCAATATTCCCCTGCTTTTGCCTCAAGATCAGTTGAGACTAAATCGCGCCGATATTGGCCAGATAAATTACTATCACCGCAAAGCATCGAACCCCAAACCATAACACGAACTATCAAGTAAGCGGCCGCTTTTTGGCCGCTTTTTTACTTTTTTCATTGATATCTAACAGAAAATATGGTAAAATTCCTATTCGGAAGAAAAATCACATGGAGGTAAAGATGGAACCGGTGATGTATCCCCTTCTTTCGATTATTTTCCTTTGCATTGGTTGGTTTCTTGGACAAAAGTTTGAGAGAAGTTACCAGAAAGACTTACGCCAATTTACCTTTCACGGTCTTTGGTGGGTTCAAGTTACCAGTCCTGTGGTAGAAGAAGCCCATGCCGTGATCGACCTAAATGGACGTCTTTTCAGCCTTTGCGGCCATGAGCTTCCTTACAAACCAGACAAATTCCACCGCTTGGTCTCCAATGAAGAGGCCATGCAAAAAGTTTTAGCGCGGTGTGCCAATTGTCGCGCTATCGTTCAGCGATTCAACTGGAATTAGAGCAATAAACAAGATTAATGAATACTGCCGAGGTCAAAAACCTCGGCTTTTTCGAATATAAAAAACACAAAGTGATTTTAAAAAAATTGGCTTGTTATGCCGAAGTATTATTAAATAATTTCTCCCGGGCAGGGACTCGAACCCCGACTAACAGGACCAAAACCTGCCGTCCTACCATTAGACGACCCGGGAATGATTTAATACTATCAAATTTTCTATCTTATTTCAATTAAAAAAGCCCTAAGTAATCGATAAGCCAGGTTCTGTTTTGACAGCATCTATCTATGCGTCGGAACTCTTGGACATCAGACCGAGCAGGCCTTGATGATGATTAGAGCCCATCCGACTTGCACCATGTAGGGTTTTCACCGCACCGCATTACTGCGGCCACGCGTGAGCTCTTACCTCACGATTTCACCCTTACTGCCACGCGCAGCGTGGAAGCACCAAATCCGAAATCCTAAATCCGAAACTATTTGTAAATAATCTTTATCATCTGATAGTTTAGAAT
>CAYSSM010000018.1:4032-4401 GCA_964433905.1 uncultured Candidatus Saccharibacteria bacterium | reverse complement strand
GCGCTCTTACCACACGATTTCACCCTTACCTCTCGACTCGGTGCTATACACCTCTCTCGAGGCAAGCCCCAATCTTTTTGAAAATCAGGGTTTACCCCGAGTGAGACGCACAGCGTCGAATCGAGGGGCGGTATGTTTCTGTTGCACTTTCCCTAGGTCACCCTTGCCCCGAATAAACGGGGTACAATGCTCTGTGGTGCCTGGACTTTCCTCCCCGCCTTTCGACGGAGTAACTGCCTCGATTACTTAAGGCAAGTAGATTATATCTTATTTTGAGGTCATTGTCAATCAAATATTAATTAAAGAAAAGCGGCAAGCGCACGATGCGCCTGCCGCTGGTTTCCGGAACAGTCCGAATAAAGTTCTCGC
>CAYSSM010000018.1:0-4022 GCA_964433905.1 uncultured Candidatus Saccharibacteria bacterium | reverse complement strand
CCACTAACCAAGTTCCGGAAAAGAGTCAAAGAACAGGACACGCGTTAACAAGTTGTTGCCAACAACTCTCTTTAAGTCCCGTGAAAGATAGCAGGAAGGCAACTATCCAGCCAAAGATCTTGCGATCAAGCGGTGATAAGTTGCCCCCCCGAAATCGGCTGGCCGGACAATGTCACACAAGTTCTTGCGAACACGTCGTATTAAGTCCGGCCTCGGAGGAAACACCGCCTAACAAGTCATTTCTGGCACAGACAAAGAAGTTTCCGCCTACTCATGCTCCAAAATCTTCAGCGCCCGCCGCCTCCGCTCAGTAGCGAAAGTTTGCGAGCGGACGATCTCGGCCCCCTTGCCCAGCAAGTCGGCAGAAACCGCCTTTACCACTTCTGCCACATCGGCATCGGGCTCGAGCCGCAGCGTCAGCACCAGGGTTGTCTCCGGAACTTGGTTTAGTACCTCGCCCCGGCTTAGCCGATCTTTCTGCTTTTCGGCCCAAGTAACGAACTCTTCGCGGATGAGCGGGTTGAACTGGTGAAGGACCGCCTCCAACCGCTTACCCTCAAACGAACCCAAGACAACTGGCGTGATACCAACAAACGGCCGTGCCCCCGGACTGATGATGCCGAAATGCACGCCCAGCTGGGCGGCGAAATCCCGCGGCCCAGTGTTGGCCGGCTCCATGCCCTCCAACATTCTCAAAGCCTCGTCCTTAGCGGCATTATCAATGTCGCCGCGGTTCCAGGCCTGAGAAATAAGCTGAAGAGTTTCTGTCGCCTGTAGGTAGTAAGAGGGCTGCAACCCTTTGCGGGGCCTAATTTCCCCAAACACTTGTGCACAGTCAGCCAAACTCTCGAGATACTCCCTGGGCATTCTGCTGTCCAGGGAAAGCCGGCTCAAAAGCGCCGGCGACACCTGTCGCATCTTGACCAGGACGCCTCCCAACTTCAGAAACGACTTGGTCAGATCTCCGAGAAACCGGTCAAACTCGGTCTTGGCTTGCTGATAATAGACATTGATTTCATCAGCAGCCATTGCCCGGGCTGTTCTTACGATTTCTCCCTGACGCCATCTGACTCCCGGATTCGGCATAAGGTTCACCTCCCCTTTTAGATAAATATCCTATCATAATCCTTGACAAAAGTCAAGATTTATGCTATTATTTCAGGTTAAACAATCGCGCCTTGTTCCCCCAAGGGAACTTGAGAAAGGAGAGTTCTTTGAACTTCGCGATTGATTATGCACCGCTGGCAACCTCAAAAGGGTTGCGCTGGGAGGACGGCTCTTCGCCCGAAGAGTTTGAACTTCCCTACAACCGAAGAGACAAGGAGGAAAGCGAAAAGATCCGTCTTGCTTTCCTCAAGGGACTGGGTCCCCAAGACACTCTGTGGCTGGAAATGGGTTCAACCCACCGCTTCGCCCTTTCCGCCTACCGCGCAGGTGCTCAAGTTCGGCGCGTCTCCGGTCACTGGACCAAAATGACGCGCGAGGGCTTGGGTCTTGCCAAAGACCAGCAGACCGTAGTCCTGCACAAACTGGCCTTGGCCCAGTCCGACTACTTCTATCCCTACCAAGAGACAGATGAACGGATCGCCGAAGTCGGGATGGTAGCTAGCGCCTACTATGTTGTCCAGGACTTGCGCAAGCGCGCTGTCCAGCGGCTCGAGGCAGTCCGCCGCGACCTCTATCTCGTTGAACCAATCGGTGAGGTCGATGTTGAGCTATCGGTCAACCGCCAGCTGGCGCGGCTCGTCTACTTCCAGGGCGTCATGGCCGAGCACCCTGAATGGAAGCTGGAAAAACTGGTCAAGGAAATGTACGAAGACATCGAACAGATCTTCTACAGCCGCCTGGACCAGCTCATCAGCCGACTGCCCGTCTACAAGGGAGTCTTCAAGCACATCCCCCAGTGCGGGCCAGCCATTTCCGCCATAATCATCTGGCGGATGGCCGATGTCGACTTCTTCCCCACGGAACCCGCCTTAAAGCACTATGGCGGGTCGCACCTCAACGGCGACGGCACTCCGCCGGTTCGCAAGAAAGGCGTTCAGGGAAGCTGGGATGTGCGCCTGAAGCAGGCCTTCTGGCAGTTCGGTCAGGGGACCTACACTTACGGCCGTGCCGATGAACCCTGGAAGCAAGCACTGCTCAAGCGATTGGAGTTCGAGAAGAGCAAGATGCTTCCGGGCGACGAGAAGGCGTCGGCAAAAGCTCTGGAAGTGATTCGCAAGAACCGCGCCTGCTGGTGGACAAGCCAGAAATTCGCCGAGCATATCTGGCGGCGCTGGCACACCTTCAAGGCCGGAGGCGAGTATCTGCCGCCCGACTTCGAGTGTTTGAGAACGAGTTAGTTCCGGGACTTAGGAGAGTCTGCTGGTGACAGCTTTGACCCTGCTGTCTCGGAACTATGATGGCGCTGGGCGGAACTTAGTCGAGTTTGTTCGATGGAACCTGGGTTCGGGTGTTCCGCCCAGCCCGCGCTTTCGGGGAGCAACTTCCTTGAGATTGTTCGCAAGAACTTTGGTATCTGTGTTCCGCTGTTTACCCACCCATCTTTCGACGGAACTTTAATCAGCGTGTTCGCGAGAACTTGAGGCCGAATGTTCCGTCCCCCTTGCCCATCCGGGCAGGGGATTTTTTTATCTAGATTCTAACTTTTTAATTGATTTATAAAACTTTCGATGATGCTCGCTTGGACCTAGCTTCGATAGCCTATTTTGATGTAATTTTGTACCATAACCTTTATGAGAACTAAAATAGTATCCTTTAATTTTCTTGTCTAATTGCCTCATCAATTTATCTCGATGAACTTTGGCGATGATCGAAGCCGCCGCGATACTCGAACAAGTCATATCGCCTTTTTTGATGGCCCGGCAGCCCATTCGACTCGCTCTCGCTCGCTCAGGGTAAAGTCCAGGCGATCCATCCAGTAAAATAAAATCGGGCTTAACTTTTAGTGCCTTGATGGCACGGTTAAACGCCAAATAAGTTGCTTTTGTTAATTTCAATTTGTTAAGTTCATCTACAGAGACTTCGCCAATCCCCCAAAGAGAGGTTTTCTTTATTTTCTTCGAGAGTTTCTCCCGTTCTTTGGCACTTAGTAATTTAGAATCCCGTAACCCGTAAAGTTTTTTCGATAAGATAACTGCGCCCGCCACCAATGGTCCCGCCCAAGCACCACGGCCGACTTCGTCAACACCGGCAATAAATTCAAATCCCTGCTCGCGTAAAAAATCTTCTTGCAAACTTTTCGGAATTCTTAATCGTTTAGTTAGCTTTAATTTGCTTTTTTTCTCGCCTTTTTTCATAAGTATAAATCCATAGTTGATACTCTGTGGTCTCTGTCACAGTTCAATGTTTTACCAATAAAAATGTTTTTACCTTTCATTTTAACGCCCTGCGGTCTTTGCCGCAGGGGGATTTACAGAACAAATTATATTGCCATCCGGTTATTATTTGAGAACTTCTTTAAGATATTGGCCGGTGTATGATTCTTTAACTTTAGCAATTTTTTCCGGCGTTCCTTCAGCCACAATTTCTCCGCCGCGATCGCCGCCTTCCGGCCCTAAATCGATTATCCAGTCAGCGCTTTTTATCACATCCAAATTGTGTTCGATAACAACAACGGTATTGCCTTTATCAACCAATGCTTGCAAAACCGACAAAAGGCGTTTAATATCTTCAAAATGAAGGCCGGTTGTCGGTTCGTCTAAAATATAAAGAGTTCGGCCGGTGTCGTGCCTGGCCAATTCGGTGGCCAATTTAATTCTTTGAGCCTCTCCGCCAGAGAGTGTCGTTGCCGGTTGGCCTAAATGCATATACCCTAGACCAACCGATTCTAAAACTGCTAATTTATCTTTAATTTCAGCGTCATCGCGAAAAAATTCCTTTGCTTCTTCGACAGTCATTTCTAAAACATCAGCAATTGTTTTATCACGAAAAGTTATTTCTAAAATATCTTGATTGTAACGCTTGCCTTTACAATCAGGGCAAGTTACATAAACATCCGGCAAAAAATGCATTTCGAT
>CAYSSM010000017.1:0-13876 GCA_964433905.1 uncultured Candidatus Saccharibacteria bacterium | reverse complement strand
AGTTGATGAACGAACATTGGTTTGTTTTTTTTCTTTTGTCACATTAATTTCAATGTCTTCATCACGGTTATTAAGACCAATAATCATTCCGCCGTAAACTTCCGTTTGAGGTCTAATAATTGTAATACCGCGGCCTTGAGCAATATTTAATCCGTAAGTTACCGCTTTGCCATTTTCCGAGGCGATAAGCACCCCGTTACGAAGTTTTGGAAGCAAGTTTCCCACCGATTCAAATCGCAAAAACATAGAATTCATAACCGCCGTGCCTCTTGAAAGTGTAAGCAGCTGATTTCTTAATCCCAAAAGCCCGCGGGTGGTAATTTCAAAAACCAAGCGAGATGTTCCGTCGCTATTTTCTATTTGAGAATACATGATTCCGCGCCTTCGACCGATTTCCGAATTTACCGCGCCAATATATTCAGGAGGGATATCAACGGTTAGTTCTTCAATTGGCTCACACAAAACGCCGTCAATTTCTTTTGTAATAACTTGCGGTTTTCCCACCTGAAGTTCGTAACCTTCGCGACGCAAAGTTTCAATAAAGACTGACAAATGCAGCTCTCCCCGACCGGATAAAATAAATTCCGTTCCCATATTTTCCATGCGCAACGACACATTGGTTTGCAATTCTTTTTTAATTCTTTCAAATATTTGTCGTCCAGTAACAAACTGGCCTTCTTTTCCGGCAAACGGCGAGGTGTTGGCGGAAACCGCCATTTTTAAAGTTGGTTCTTCTATTTTTATAGATGGAAGAGCAATTGGGTTTTGAGAATCTGCAAGAGTATCGCCAATATTTGCCGAAGAAATCCCGGCTAATGAAACAATATCTCCGGCTTGAACCTCGTTTACTTCCAGTTTTTTTAATCCTTCATTGATATAAATTTTTTCAATTTTGCCAGTTGCTTTTACGCCTTCACCATTTACTATTGAAATAGGTAATCCTTGAAAGGCAATACCGTTGGAAACTCGGCCAATGGCATACTTGCCTTGAAAGCTGTCCCAATCCAAATTGGTCACCAGCATTTGAAATGGTTTATTGATATCAGCCTTGGGAGCCGGAATATATTTAATAATGGCTTCAAAAATTGGCGTTAACGAAGCTGGAGCGGTAACATCATTGGGTAATTCGTCCCAAGCTTTTCCTTCGCGACTAATACAAAAATAAACCGGAAAATCTAATTGCGAATCTTCTGTAGCAAGATCTAAAAATAAATCATAGGTTTTATTGATCGTGTTGGCAATGTGAGCATCGCGTTTATCAATTTTATTTATCACCACAATTGGCTTTAAACCGATTTCTAAGGCTTTTTTGAGGACAAATTTGGTTTGCGGCATCGGCCCTTCTTGAGCATCAATCAAAAGCAAGGCTCCATCGGCCATATTTAAAGTACGTTCTACTTCACCGCCAAAATCGGCGTGACCCGGAGTATCAATAATATTAATTTTAATATCTTTGTAATACACGGCCGTGTTTTTAGCTAAAATAGTGATACCACGCTCTTTTTCTTGATCAAAAGAGTCCATTATCAAATCTTGGCTCATTTCAGCTTCGTTATCACGGAAAGTTTTCGATTGTTTTAAGAGTCCGTCAACCAAAGTAGTTTTACCGTGGTCAACATGGGCTATTATAGCGATATTTCTTAATTGCATTTAACTCCTTAAAGAAATTCCGCGACAAGCGGTAGCTTGGCCATAATTTTATTCTGAAAATTTCCGCGACAAGCGATAGCTTGGCCATATTTCTTAGTTGCATTTAACTCCATACCCATATTTTCTCCAGAAAATTCAGCGGTAAGCGTCAGCTTACCCATATATTCTACTCTTTTTTTAGTATTAAGTCAAAGATATGGGTATAGATTTCTGCTCGAATCTTGCGTAGAGTACTAAGATAATACAAAAAAATCTTAAAATAAATTTATCACTTCTATTTTAGATTATTTTTTAATTTTAAGTATAGAACTTATTGCGCGTCGTTTCGAAAACCGTTAATATACCACTTATTGCCGTCTTTTTCCAGAATAAATGACCAGCCAAGAGATGTTTCTCCCCAACTCGGATCATAACGCAAGGTTAAAGTTTCGTCAGAAGTGTTTTCCGAAATGAATTTTACAGATGTCGGACCATCCTGAATTCCATAAAAACTTGGTACCCAATTTTCACCAGAATACTGAGCTTTCATAGTATCAGAAAGATACGCTCGAGCTTTATCGTAATCAATTTGCGCTCCCGGCAAAGTTCCTAAAGTGTACTTCATAAAGTTTTCGACGGTTTGTTTGGGTGTTTCTTCGGTTTGAGCCAATGTCGTCGTTGGAGTCGGAGTGGCTGCAGCCGTTGGAGATTTTGTTGAAGATAGCGCGGGACTGGCAGTTTTTGTCGCTTGGGTCGTTGATTTACTCTTTCCCCAAAAATAAGCACCAATAGCTATTGCTATGACCAATAGCACTGATAGAACAATGATGATAATTAAAGTTGTATTACCTTTTAATTTTCGCATATTTCTCCTTTATTTTTATTATACCTTATTTTTCTTGGCAGCGCTATTATACGATTTTACCATCCCTATTTAGCTATCACCATCCTGATAGCTAAAAAACCAATCATTTGTTATAATATATTTGTAAATCCCCCTGCGGCTGAGACTGCAGGGCGTTAAAATAAAAGATAGAAACATTTTATTGTAAAATATTGAACTGTGGCAAAGACCACAGGGTGTCAACCATGGATTTATACTTATGATCATAAAAATGGAGAAATAAAAAATGTGGCGATGGTTTAAATGGGTTTTGTTGGGAATTGGTGTGCTAATAATTTTAGGTTTAATTTTTTTCTTCTTAAAACCAAATAAAACAGGGGATGAAAAGTCGGAAAACGATAAAACTCCTCAGTTTATTCAGGCGGACTTTATTGATTTGGATAAGATTATGACGATCTCCAAATTCCGTTCCGACAGCGGACACGATTTTGCAAGTAGCGGAGAAACTTGCCGCTCAATGAAGCATTATTTTAATGTCCAAGTATCTCAAGAGGGGGAGCAATTGCGCAATCAAAATAATGGCATGCCGCCTGCTCCGGACGGCAAAACCGACATAAAAATTTACAGCCCGGTTGACGGTAAAATTATTCAAATTCAAACCGACAAAACTCCTATGGGCGAGCAAATTTATATCCAACCGGATGCTTACCCCGACTATACAATCCGATTATTCCATATTTATAAATTAGATGGCGTCACAAAAAGTAAGAAAGTTAAAGCCGGCGAGCAAATCGGTAATATTAGCCAATATCAAAACACTGATATTGCCATTGAATCAAATCAGAAATTTAGACACGATTTCATTTCCTATTTTGAAGTCATGCCCGACTCGATTTTTGCCAAATACCAAGCTCGAGGCGCAAAAGATCGAAACGAATTTATAATTACCAAAGAATATCGCGATGCTCATCCTTTAGAATGTAACGGCGAACAATTTGCCATTAATAATGATGACAATCAAACTTCGGAAAATTTTGTTTTTCTGTCAGGGCACAAGCCATTTTGATAAAAACTCGTCGACTTGGTTTAATTGTAATTAAACCTTTTTAGTCCTTAAGGAGGATTCAATGGAACAACAACAGAAAAAATCAAAGCTCATTTACTGGATATTGGGTGTGGTTTTAGTATTAATTTTGGTTGGAGCAATCTTTTATCTTAAACAGTCCAATAATCAACCTCAAAGTAATAGTGACGATCAATCTACGGAAAAACTAAAAAAACTTTCTTTCGATAAGAAGGGAACAACTTCAGATCCTTTTAACGATCCAAGGGGACCATATTACCACAAGATCTTTAGCGCTTCTTCGTCCGATGGTGTAACATTTACTCGTGGCGAAGAAGTGGTCGACCATGCCTCTGTTCCGGATATTGTTAAAACCCTGGACGGGACACTTTTCTTTTACGCTGTTGATGGCAGCAGTCGAAGCATAAGCGGGGTAATGGTCGGACGCTCCAAAGATAACGGCAAAACATGGGAGATTGGCTCGATGCGGCTTAAAAATAATTCCAATGGAACGGGCGGCGCTGATCCGGAAGCAATTTTACTTGACGACGACAAAATTAGACTTTTTTATGTCGTTATGCCGTTGAATAAACCGCCGCTTGATAATAGCGGCACGCCGATTTCAAACGGCGAAGGAAATAAAGTTATGAGCGCGACTTCGACTGACGGTATTAACTTTACTGAAGAAAGCGGCGTTCGGTTTACTTCAGAGAAGTTCGTCACTGATCCGGACATAGTGAAAATTGGTAGCACTTGGTTTATGTATCTAGCAGAAGGTCCAAAACAAACCTACACTACTTCAACCGATGGCCTCACATTTACTTATCAAGGCGTGATTCGCGATCAAGGCTCGGTTTCCAAAACAGTGCCATTGGGTAGTGGTCAGTATCGCCAATTCTTTTGCAAAAACGGCATTTCTAGTGCCACTACTACTGACGGCATTAAATTTAGCAATGAATTAACTAGTTTGGCAGCGAAAAATGATGAAATCATCTGCGACCCGACTCCAGTTCAGATTGGCACAAATTGGCTAATGCTTTTTAAGTCTCAGACAGGGTCTTCCGCGGGTAACAACAATCCGCCGCCGTTAGCAAACCCAGCGTCTCCAACAAATTAAAAGTAACGCAAAAATTGTTAGCAGTCCATCGTGGACGATGTTAGAACTATTTTACAAGAAATTTCGATTGAATTACCACTCTTTACTTGTTAAATGCTTGACATTCTCACATCGTTCTGCTATTCTGAATACAGAATCACGATGAGAGGCCACACCTAAGGTTCGTCCGAAGGTTAATGCCTCTCTTTTGTATATTCCAACTTATTTTTTAATTTATTTAAAAAATATAAATGCTTCATAAATTTTCTAAGTAGAGCTGAAAATTTGTAGAAGTTTGGAACAATAACGTTTTTTAGTTTATTTTTACTTAAGAGATATTCGATTAGACAGTGGAAATCACCATCGCCAGAAATAAGCACAGCTTTATCAAAATTATTGAGTTCTATCATTGTATGCAAAACTAACTCAGCGTCAACATTTCCTTTGGTATATATTTTTTTATTTTTAGTGAACTCAAGAGTCGGTTTAAATATAAGCTTATAGCCAGATCGCCTTAAATTTTCATATAAAACTTCATTTCCTTTGATATATCCTATAAAAAGAAAAGCTTTTTTGACCTTGAATTTGTCTTCAATATAAACTCTAAATCTTTTATAATCTAATTTCCAACCAAGATCTTGAATAGCAAGATTTAGATTTTGGCTATCAATAAACGCATAATTATTCGGTTTTTTGTTCGACATTTATGATCCAACTTTTTAAATTTTAATGTTATTTAAATTATATCAAAAACACCACCAAATTGGGAAGTTTTGGCAGCGCGGACCCCGTAAAACTCCTTACTGTCAAATCGATTGCATCGTATTATGACATTGTGTCGTAAACGGGGCAGGCGGGATTCCATGGTTCGAATCCCTACGATACTAAAAAGTTCGCAAAATCATTTTAACAAACGACCTTGCGAATTTTTTGGCAGTCCCATCGAAATTGTAGGGAGCGGTGGGATAGAGCGTAATAATTTTTTTATTTTTTAACTCAATAACTTTAGCCAATTTATCTCTTTCCTCTCAATATTTTAATTAAATTTCTTCCAACTTAAATCCTTTTGGAAAAAGAAGCTGAAATGGATAACCTACATAATTTTTATAAATCTTTCCAACTTTGAAACCCTTGAGGAATTGTCCCATCTCATCCGCGATTTCTTTCGCATTTTGTCCATCACTTTTACCCTTGTATTCAATCTCAACAAAATCGCCGAGACCCTCAACGCGGTCAATCGAAACTTCATATTTTTTATATGAATAAGAAATTCTTGTTTTATCAACTTTAACAATTGGCTTAAAATCTAAAGATTTGAATATTAGATGTAACTGTTCAATATCTTCTATTTTCGATTCGTATTCGTCGCAGTGATGACTTTTGCCATCCTCACCGTGATACCAATTCTTATAGTTAATAGAATAATTACCATTTGCATTTCGTAATCTTAGCCATTCTGACACTGGCTTTTTAGCCAAAAAATCTCGATGTTTAAGGACAAAATACTCATCAATTTGTCTGGTTTTCAATGTCTTCTTAGCATTAGTATTCAAAAATTTAACCAATGGTTTGATTTTCTCTACTTGAACTTGTATTTCAATTTCAATATTTTTCTTAGTCATACAATAATACTCAATAAGGTTTCAATTCGGGGTTAGGTTTTTCTAATATCTTTTCAAATTTATATTTCCAGCCAGCTTGCCATTTTGAGAGGTTAGGTAGTCAAAACTAAAACATCTATTTCTTTAACTTTTTTTAATCTTGCATCAGAGGTAATAAACCCCCCTGCCTTAGCGTCCAGTGCCGAGGCAATCAAAATGGCGTCTGGTGTGGTTAAACTATATTTTGCTCTAAGCGATGATGCCAAATCGGCGATTTCAAAATTAACTTTGGCAATCTCAAGGTATGGAAAAGTGGTCAAAAGTTCCTTATAAACTTTCATTAAAAAATAATCTTTCTCCTTTTTAGGTTTTGTCAAAATCTCAATTAAAGTTATCATCGAGGTTACGCCTTGAAACTGTCCTTTTTCTAAATTTTCAAAAATTGTTTGGGTTCTTTGCCAGAAATGTTTATATTTTTCGAAATGATAAATAAAAAGCATTGAATCAAGACCGATGATTTTGTGTTTCTTGATGAACCCCTTTAATTTATCGCTCATTTTTGGCCCGCTTCGCCGAATCGAGGCGAGCCCAATCGGCGCGCTCTTTACGAATATACTCTAAAGGGTCAATACCTTTCCAGAGATCTTTACCCAACCCTAGCATTTTGGCGGTGTAGCTTTCAGGCTTAGGAGTAAGGACAATCGAATCACCCACGGGGTAAACTTGTAAACGCTGACCCTCTTTGATATTGAGCTTGCGTCTTACTTCTTTTGGAATGACGATTTGATATTTTTGACTAATAGTTGTTTCCGACATTTTATTTCTCCCTTTCTTACTTAATGTTAATTCTACTTACATTTTATAATTACGTAAAACATTTGTCAACCCACCCCACCGCAAGTCTTCGACCCTGAGCTCAGACCGAAGGGCGGTGGGGCTTGTCGTCGAAGTGTCAACCACGCTCAAACTATAATAAAAAAATCACTCCTTTTGGAAGTGATTCAGCCTGTAGGGGAGTTAAACCCCTGTTTCCAGCTTGCCCGCCTACACTACTTACCGCAAAACGGATTTCGTCCTGTTATTGCGGTGCGTGTTTCGGCGAATCCACCATACTATTTTTTAATGGTAGCGCATAGGGGAGTTGAACCCCTGTTTCCAGCTTGAAAAGCTGACGTCCTAACCGCTAGACGAATGCGCCAAGCGTAGGCGGTTTGCGTCCACCGTAAGACGCACTGTCGTAATACGACGTAGTCGATTCGACAGTAAGTCTGGAGGTGGAAAAAGCAGATATCATTGGCCTTCGGCCGCGGAAATTTTCCTGAAGGAAAATTATAGGCCTCTAGACGACCGCGCCACAAGAAGCTAACCGTCCACCGTTTACCGACTACCGATGATAAAAAAACGACGGCACCTCAAGGTTAATAATATCAAAAAAATGAGCCGTTGTCCATGTTTATCTTAACAAACCGACCCATTTTTATATGTTTACTCTGTAACAGGCTCGGGAGATTTGTTTTTGTTGGAGTTGTCGCTGTTGCCGCTACTATTGCTATTGTTTGACGAATCGTTACTTTTATCTTCATTATTTGCAGCGCCATTGCCATTAGACGAACTCTCAGTTTCGGTCGCTTCCAACTCCCCCGCTTCTTCTTGAACTTTTACTTTAATTTGAGCGGCAATATAGTTGGTCGCGTCAATAACGCCCTTGATTTGAACCGTATCACCGGCTTTCAGATCGGCAAGATTAATCGAAGAATGACCTTTTTCAATAATAGTTAAAGAATCAACTTTAATAGTTAAGTCTTTGCCTTTTTGATCTTTGGCTAATTTGTTAGCTGTCGCAACGGTAACAATAATGCTGCTCGCTCCGGTAGACTTAACCGTTCCGCCAACAATAAAATCTGTTTTTTCTACATTGCCGTTTTCACCGACATCATCCTTTTGAATTTCCACTTTAGTCGCAGTTAATACTCCATCACTAATGGTTCCACCAACATGGACTTGAGCGTTGATAGGAATGTCGGCGATTTTAAGAGTGTCTTCAGAACCGGATTTAATTTTTGTGACATCCGTCAAAGTAATCGGAGTGTCCGAAAGCCGCATTTCTTTAATCGAATCTGTTGAGCTTTTGATTTTGACGGTGATTTTTTTACCACTACTGTCGACATCAGTGGTAACGCCCTCTAATTCGAACTTATCCTTGCCCTTGGCTATTTCATCTTTAGCGTCTTCTACCGCACTGTTAATTTCTTCGCTGGTGCTTTTGCCTTGAATAGCTTTTTTAATCGGCTCACGAAATTCGTACCCGGCAGCCGCTCCCCCGATTAACCCCACAGCCACCAAAATAACTATTAATACTGGTGCAATCCCTTTTTTCAAAGACACAATTTACCTCCCAATAAATACTACTATTATATATATAATGTTTAATATTATGGCCAAACCGACCTTATTCCGATGGTATCACCTAATCCCAAAGAATCTTTTTTAAGCTCTCTTGTGCCCGCATAACCGTACATTGTCAAGTCTTTGGCAGACGCATTATAAAGATCGCCTAGTCCCGTCCAATGACCAAACTCGTGAGTAGCAATATTTCGAAAATCAAAACTTCCGGCTAAACCGCCACAATCGTTACTGCCGTTATACGCCGTATTTGACCAACGGTATTTTGAATTAAAAATAGTGTCAGCGTCAACTAAACGATTATTGCCATCCAACCAAACATAGGTCATTGCCACCACATAGCTTGGCAGTGATTTCCACATAATCGTATTTTGACTATCGTTAGTAGCGCTTACTTCCCGCGACTCACCGTCATAGCGAAAAAGAATGCCGTTAGCTGCTCCTTGAATATTAGAAAATGCCAAATCAACCGTCGCTTGAATAGAATTTCTTGACATAATTTTCGTAGCTGAAGTGTAGTTAATCTTATAACCGGTAACTCCGCTTTGCATTTTAAAACCGGCCCAAGCAAAAGTCGATATTTGATCGTTGGTCGTAGCTCGACAAGCCGTTGATGCTGTCTTGTACTTAACGAAAATTTTAGGACTGCCGGATTTGGCGCTTATATTTTGCGGTAAAATGAATGAAAATAACGAAACAAGAACTAACCATGCTGTAACTTTCTTAATCACTTTATCTCCTCCTTGATTTAAATCTATTCTATTATAGCATAGCCGATCATAAACAAAATTTCAATGCAAGCAGAACGGATGCCTAAAGACTAGACAAATTACTTAACTTTTACAGGAAAAGACTGAATTTCAAGCTAAATTCATAGATTGTATTTGTAAGTTTACGCCTTCTAATTCTTTTTTAACAAGATATACATGAGCCAATGTTGCTTTTTCGAGCTGTTTCATTATGTCTTGAATCTCGGCGGAATCTGTTTTAAAGACTTCAAAATATTTTTTTTCTATCATAGCTTGTTCAATATCTAAAGCCAATACCAAAGCATTAACCAAAGAGCAAGAAGCAGCTTCATTTATTAACCGAAGAAGATATTCAATGGAAGTTTGAATAGCAGCAGTTTTAAATTTTTCTTCATCAATGAAAATTTTCTTCTCCGGCGCCAGTTGGTAAAGTTTTTGCAACCATTGAAAATGGATAATTTCATTTTTAGCAAGATTTTCCCAAAAAGGACGATTAGGAAATTGGTTTTCATAGACTCGGTAAAGTTGAGAAAGCATATCCTCATGAGTAGATAGTAACCCGATAACTTGCTCTGGGTTAAAATTTTGTTTCATTTTGCTCCTTTTGTAGTTGAAGGGACATTCGAATATAGATCTTTTACCTCCTTTAACGCCCTTTCCCTCTCTATATAGTAGTATATCTGGTTTTAGGACTATTTTCAATCCTTCGACTTAGTTCAGGATTGATACTGAGTAACATTCCATTTAGATATCAATTAGGCTCTAGTAGAATATCCTAAAGTTAGAAAGGAAGCTAAAGATGTGTTACAATTTATTTACAAACAGTTGAATGGGGAGATTTTATGATTAATAAACTAGGTAAGAATATTGGCACATCTTTGCTAATTGCCTTGGGTGCGATAATTATAGATCAGATATATCATATAGCACTAAGTTATTCTCACCAAATATTTACAATTTTTACAGATCCCAGTACAATAGCTTATATTGGATATAAATTTTTGTTGGTATCTTTAGTAAGTTTAATAGTTTTGAGTACTGGTGCCATCAGTAATAAATATCTGCAATCTTTGATCATCGCTGTGGCAGCGGCACTCTTGTTTTCGGTCCTCCTCACTTATATGTTCCCGCGCCAGTATGGCATTGTTATGCATATGTCTCATGGCTTGGCGATTTTTATATCTTCCCTCGTTGTGCTATCGTTCATAAAAAAAACGCCACCCTTCGCGTAAAGCTATGGGTGGTACCCTACTTGTTACTAACTTTATATAGATTCGAAACTATAATTTGTGTGGCTTGCTACCCGAAGCTTGAACAAAGTGAAAGCGTAGGGTAGAGGGACATTCGGGTCTGGAACCTTTTCGAACATATTTAAGGTCAGAACTCTTAATTTTTAGATAAATAGTCTTTTACTTTATTTTCGAGGAATTTTTTAATAATAACGAAATCTGTTTGGTGGTTATGTTTATAGGCAATTGGTTCGTTAATAATATCATCAAAATAAACTAAACTTTTTAAAATAAGATTAGAATCGAGAGATGGAAATTTTTCTTTGGCAAGATCTAATAATTTTTTAAGAGAAATTTTTTGTAAAATAAAATACAAGTCAACATAATCTTTTTCTGCCGTTCGATTGGTAATGGATGAAAGTTTCATACAACCAATGTCTTCGATTGAAACGATATTAAAATAGTCGGTGTTAATAAATTGTCTAACAATCTTATATGGAAAAACAAAAAAACTAATTTTAATACTGTCATCAACAAAAACAGTTAAGGTGTTTTTTTCATCTTGAGTTTTTAATATTTTGTGACCGGTAAATATATTTTCGATTCTTTCATAAAGTTCGCTTGTAGAAAAAGGTTTATCAGCAAAGAAATCAAAATCAATACTGTCGCGATGACCCAATTGTAGAGCTAATCCAGTTCCACCGGCTAAGTAAAAATCGGACTTGAAATTGTCAAAAAGTGGTAAGATTTTTTTACGCTTCTCATCCAAAATATCCCAAAATAATTTATCTGGCATGAATTATCCTTTCAGCTCGCGAAACCGGGTTTATGCCTAAATAAAGAGACCATAAAGCTAATGATTTTTTATCCCATTGATCAAGGGAGATTAAGGTCGCAATCTTAATGATTTCGTCTTTAGGATAGGTTTTGAATAACCAATCGGTGGCCTCTTTACTGCCAAAATTTAAAACTTGAACAACAATTAGTTTTTTATGCATCACTAAGTCAATCTTACTTAAATCATAAGACCAAAGCACCGCTCTAACGGATTGCGGTATTTGCTCTTTTACTTTCATACAAAACTCCTTTTCTATCCTAATTATAGCATATTTTGAATTTATTATGAACTTCCCAAGGTAGGCCTGTTTAACAACAAAAAAAGACCCAAACGGTCTTTCCTACTTTTACCTACTTCTTATACTCTTTTCCCTCCACTTAGAAAGTTCCATAATCTAAATGGAGGGTCCGGTGGGATTCGGACCCACGACACTCTGGTTAAGAGCCAGATGCTCTACCACTGAGCTACGGACCCTAAATGGCGCTCTATTCTTAAAATAAGAACCTTGCCTACGGCGAGAACCTTGTTTTTCGTTTCGCTCAAAATAGTTCGAACGCATTTCGCCGCCTGCGGCGGCGACGGCAAGCCCCCCAAAATTTGAGCGGCTTCGCCGCGATCTTTGACAATTTCAAGTTTTTCTATGAGTTAATCATAACTCATTACAGTAAATTTTTCAAGAAAAATGAGCTTGAAAAATTTACTGCTTTGGCGGCAAATTCTTTTTCAAAATAAAAAAGGGGGTTCAATCCCCGAAAGAATTAGAACCCCGTAGTAATGGCTTTAGCCCCGATGTCTTTTCGGAACTGCCTGCCTTTGAACCTGATGCAACGAACTGCTTCGTACGCCCGATCAAGAGCTTTTTGAAGAGTTTTACAGATTGCCGTAACTCCAAGAACGCGTCCGCCAGAAGTCCGAAGTTGGTCACTATACATTGTGCCAGCGTGGAAAACAATGACACTGGGAATTTTCTCCGCCTCAGCAATGCCGAATATCGGGATTTCCTTTTTGTACTTTCCCGGATACCCTCCCGAAGCGAGAACAACGCAAACGGCAAAACCGGAATTCCATTCAACAGCAAGGTTGGCGAGTTTCCCGTCAACGCATGCGTCCAACACATCAAGCAGATCGGTTTTGAGAAGACGCATATAGCTTTGCGCTTCGGGGTCGCCAAATCTTGCGTTGAACTCAAGCACCTGTGGCCCTTTGTCTGTCATCTTGAGTCCGGGGTACAAACAGCCAGTAAACGGCTTTCCTTTCTTCGCAAGCGCTTGCAAAGTCGGATGAACGATTTGCTCGTTCACTTCTCGCAAGGTCTGATCCGTAACCCACGGCACAGGTGCGATTGTCCCCATACCGCCAGTATTCTTGCCTTTATCGCCGTCGGAAATCGGTTTATGGTCTTGTGCGGTAGGTAATAGGATTGAGGTTTTACCGTCACAGAGAACGTGAACAGAAACCTCTTGTCCATTCAGAAATTCTTCGACGATAACTTCATTGCCGGCTTGTTTGTAAGCGTGCTCAAGCATAATTTCTGCCAGAGCTTCCTCGGCTTTAGCGAGCGTCTTACAGGGATATGCGCCTTTGCCAAGCGCTAATCCACTTGCCTTGACGACAATCGGCGCCCCATGTTTGCGAACATATTCTAACGCACTTTCATGCTTTCGAAATATCCGAAATGGTGCAGTTGGAATATCGCTATCGTACATAAGTCGTTTGGCAAACGCTTTAGACGCTTCAATCTGTGCCGCGGCACGAGTTGGTCCGAAAATGCGCAAGCCACGAGATTGAAAAACATCAACTACGCCAAGCGCAAGTGGGTCGTCAGGACCGACTACTGTCAGATTGATTGAATTCTTTTCGGCAAAATGAGCCAAACCTTTGGCGTCTGTAGCTTCAATCGCAATATTTTCAGCGATATCACGAGTGCCGCCATTTCCGGGCGCAACATACAACTTGCCAATGCGTGGTGATTGAGCGAGTTTCCATGCAAGTGAATGCTCTCTTCCACCTCCACCGATAATCAGGACATTGCTGATCATAGTTTTCCCTCCTTTCTTGTTAATGTGCTGTTTGTTTATTTTAGCCATATCTATCTAAATTATAGCTCAAAAATAAAAAAAACCGAAACTAAATTCGGAATCAAATATGAAAAAATTTTCTTTTACCCCAGTAGTAGAAACTCCGTTTCACTACGGGGCAGGCAAAATGTGGTTCGAGACGATATTTTTATCAAGTTCTTTGGCAGTTTTTGCCTCTTGAAAAGAGGCGACAATTTCAAGTTTACCTTTGGCGGCAAATTCTTTGTTCTTTTACAAAAAAATCCTCGAGTAGAAGTTCTACAAGAGGATTAAGGAACGAATCGCGAAATGCAAGCAATTTCTGCTTTAGGGATATTCTTGTCCGCAAAAAGGACAGTTTGTCTTG
>CAYSSM010000016.1:13827-14975 GCA_964433905.1 uncultured Candidatus Saccharibacteria bacterium | reverse complement strand
TGACACAATTATTGAAATTAATCAGCAAGGTTTTTTTGGTCGGAAAATCTCTCAGCTTTCACTGCTTAGAGTACAGGATGTTACTTCCGATATAGAGGGTGTTCTACCGACATTTTTTAGTTATGGCGATGTTGTCGTTGAAACCGCCGGTGAGTTAAGTGAAAACTATATAATAAAATCAATTCCCAATCCTCAAGAAGTATCATCAAAAATATTGGAACTTCATAATCAGCTGTTAGAAAAAGAAGGTCTACATCATCAAATGCTGGAAGCCGAAGGAGTTTTAATTCCGGGATCAAAAAAAATTGAGATGCAAAATCAACCGATTCCTCCTGTTCAGGAAAGCCAGCCAGAAGCGACGATTCCTTCTGAGAATAAAATCATTCAAAATGATGAAACATCTACAACTTCCGGTGAAGTTTCCAAAGACGATTTGGAAAAAGGGGGAGAGATAGATTTAAAGTGAGGATGGGGAAAATAAAGTATTTATTTAGAATTTATGTAAAACTCTGTAGATCACGCTTTAGCGTGTTTGGCAAGCTGAAGCTTGGGCTACGGTTTTGTGGAATATCTGTATTATTTATTCTATTTGGCATATTGATATCGTTTTTAGGAACTCAAAAAATCCAGGCGGCGGATAGTGATGTTGTTATTAATGAGGTGATGTTTGATCCGGTTGGTACCGATACCGGATTAGAATGGGTGGAATTATATAATCCCAGCACTGAACAAGCAGTTTTGTCTAATTTTGACTTATATGCAGTCGGTTCTTATTATACATTTGGCAGTTTTTCTTTAGATCCTGGAGCTTTTGTGGTTGTTCATATTAATTCAAGCGGTTTGAATACGGCAACAGACCTGTATCAAGGCGCGAGTGGAAATATGAGTAATACAAGCGGTACAGTTGCTTTATTTAACAGCGCAACGCATAGTGGCTCAACAATTATTGATTTTTTTCGTTATGGATCTACGGCAACTACCTGGCAATCTGCGGCGGTAACGGCTGGTATCTGGACTATCGGCAACTATATTCCGGTAACAAGCGAAGATGATTCAATAGGACGTTTGCCTAATGGTCAGGATACTAACTTGCCAAGCGATTGGACAAATTTTGCTAATCCGACTATTGGTCAAGATAATTCTACGAT
>CAYSSM010000016.1:5653-13727 GCA_964433905.1 uncultured Candidatus Saccharibacteria bacterium | reverse complement strand
TTGGCGGTGATAATCTTCCAAGATCAGGTTTTCAATACTCGATTATTGGAGCAAGGACTGGCAAGTTACTATGCTACTTCTAATTCGGTGCTTAAAAGTGACGCTTGGCTTGCAATTCTTCAGCAAGCTCAGCAAGAAAGAATCGGTCTTTGGGCCTCGGCTGGTAGTCTTATTATGTCGGAACTTCTACCCGATCCGATCGGTAGTGATGCTGAGGGCGAATGGATAGAAATCTACAATCCTTCTAATGAACAAGTAATTTTATCCCGTTTTTTACTTGACCAATATCTTATTGCTTTTGGACAAACAATTTCCCCTAAAAGTTATAAAGTCTTTCATCGTAATCAGACAGAAGTTACTTTAAATAATAGCGGCGACAGTGTAAAATTATTTTTTCCCGGCGGATTACTAATAAGTGAAACAAGTTACGGTGACGCAGACGAAGGGTTCTCTTGGGCATTGATTGATAATATTTGGGGATGGACTGCAACTTTAACTCCAGGCGAACCTAATATTTTAAGTTCAGCGCAACTTAAAGATGCTGACGAAAATATTAAAGAAAACTTGGATATTCCCATTAATTCCGACCCGGTTAAAATTAAAACCGGCGAATTTAGAAATTACGAAAATTATTTAGTTACCATTACCGGAACGGTTGTCGAAACTTCTGGAAATACTTTTTATCTTGATGATGGTTCTGGTAAAGCAAAAGTTTATATTCAAGCTGCCACCGAGATCGACAAACCCGAAATGCATAAGGGGGATATTTTTGAAGTAACCGGAATCGTTAATTTATATCGTGATAATTGGCGGATACTGCCGCAAAAGCAAGAAGATGTGAGTTTAATTAAGGCTTTGACAAAACAAGCAAGTGAAACTATTTCTGTAGCTAAAAAATCAACTGCTAAAGTAGCGGCAAGTACTAAAAAATCATCTTCAAGCACTGTCAAAGCCCGTTCACCGACTGCGAATAAAATAGCTGAGGAAGTTGCTGGCGCAGAAAATCAAAATCCAACTACACAAATTAAAGGCTCTAAAGCACCATGGGGGATTCAATTTGCCAAAGCCATCACTGGACTGGCGCTCATTTTTCTGATAATATTGATTGTTCGGGCGATAAGATTTAAAAAACACAATCCGGTGATTGGAGGAAACTTTGGTGACGATCTCACATAGTTTTAAAGAAACGATTAAATTAGCGGAAAAATTTGCTAAGAATCTTAAAGGCGGGGTAATCTTGGCGCTAACAGGTGATTTGGGTGCCGGAAAAACAACTTTTATTAAAGGCTTAGCCGAAGGATTGAAAGTAAACGAGACGATTACCTCACCGACTTTTGTTATTTTAAAATCTTATCCGGCCAAAATTAAAGATAAAAATATCGAATTTGTTCATATTGATGCCTATCGTACAGAAACAACTGAAGATATTAAATCGGTCGCCATCGAGGATTACTTGCGTCGCGATGATATTATTATCGCGATTGAATGGGCGGAGAAAATCAAAAAAATCCTGCCAAAAAATACAATCAATATTAAATTTGAGTTTGTTGATGAAAAAACCAGAAAAATCACAATCAATAATTTTATCAATTAATACAATCGATCGCAACAAGATCGAAATCGGTCTTTACAATGGAAAAGCGCTGGAGTGTTTTGAATTTGAGACTGACATGCAATCAGAGGATTTATTGATAGCAATCAATGGAACATTAAAAAAACAAAAAATAAGTGTTAAAAACCTAACGGCCATTTTAGTTAATCAGGGTCCCGGTTCATTTACCGGCACAAGGGTAGGGGTAACCACGGCTAACACCTTGGGTTGGAGTTTAAATATTCCCGTTTACGGCTATCACAACGAAAATTTTGAAGAAGTTTTTAAAAAAATTGTAGAAAATTACCAAAATAAATTTTCAAAATCGGTAATCCCCTTCTATAAGTAAAACCGCTCCTAATTGGAAGCGGTTAATTTTCGTTTCCAGACGATTCTTCGATTTGTTTGGCTATTCTAACTGAATGAAGAATCTCAAGGCATTCATAAACTATATTTAGTTTTTCCGGGAGCTCTTCTGAGGGGGATCCGATAATGAAAACGGCAACATCTCTTTGAAGATAACGATAAATTTGATAATCTACTCCCAGTTCGGCTTTGATGCCGTTGAGAATTGTCTGCAAAGTAAAACATTCACCAAAAAATCGTGTTGCGGTTGAGGCAAAAGGAGCCGGCGGGTGACAGCATTCTTGAGTGTGTCCAAATGTCAAACGGGAATCAATCTTTTTTGAAGCAATAATCTTCAAAATTAAAGGTCTGCCTTCTCCATGAAGGCTGATTCTGAATCCAAAAGAAGGCATATCATCCGGCCAAACCTCATCAGCAATGTCAATAATCGCTTTCATCGGACGCCTCCTTTCGGGTTACCAATTTAAAATTACGCCAGTTGTGGCTTCTTTGTCAAATTAAAAAATGTTATACTTGATTTAAGTCTTTTGATTCGATTATTTTTTTATTTATGAATAATAAAGTAAAACCAATTCCTCGGCCGAAAATGCCGAACGAAGTTACAATTAGCAGAAATCCTTGGAAAAAACGCGCCAAGTGGCTAATTTTTATAATTATTTTTACTATTGCGGCAATCGGAGTGTGGATTGGCGTTGTCGCCAATCGCGCGATTAACAAAATCACTGATGACGGCCAGTCGAAATCATCGCTCCTTTCTCTCCTTAGCGATTTTAATACAGGCAATATCAAAGGAAAAAGCGAGGGTCGGACAAATATCTTGATCTTGGGTATGGGAGGAAAGAATCATCCCGGCGGGATGCTGTCTGACACCATGATTTTAGCTTCAATCAATTATCAAGACCAAAAAATTGGCATGATTTCTGTTCCGCGCGATCTGTGGGTGCCTATTGCCGGCTACGGACATGCAAAAATAAACGAGGCTTATGCCGACGGCGAAAAAAATAAAAGCACTACTACCAGTGGAGGAGCGCTTTCATCGAGAACAATCGAAAATGTTTTAGGCGTGCCGGTTCACTATTATTTAAGTTTGGATTTTGAAGGTTTCAAAAAAATGGTTGATACGGTTGGCGGAGTTGATATCTATGTTGAGAACGCTATTAATGATCCTTCTTATCCCGCTGATAATATGGTTGATTACAGTCCTTTCAAATTATCGGCTGGACTCCAACATATGGACGGCAGCTTGGCTTTGAAATATGTTCGATCGCGAAAGACAACTTCCGATTTTGATCGTTCCCGCCGGCAGATGCAAGTTATGGCGGCAGTTAGGGATAAAATCCTTTCTACGGGTATCTTAGCGAATCCTAAAAAAATAACCGATTTACTAAATATTTTAGGAGATCATATCAGAACAAATATGCAAGTTTCCGACATTAAATCTCTTTGGGAGGTTGGCAAAACTTTAGATACAACGAATATCATAAGCAAGGTCTTAGATACTTCTAATGACGGACTTTTGGTTGCTTCTCAAGACAGCCGGGGATACTATGTTTATCCGCGCAAAGGTATTGATAATTTTTCTGAAATTCAAAAAATGGTAAAAAATATTTTTACACCGGAGGCAGAAGATGGAACTTCGGCGAAAATCGAAGTTCTTAATGGTTCAGGCAAGGCGGGTATTGCCTCATCAGTTTCGACTTATTTGGAAAGTTATGGGTATAATGTGACAAAAATTGGCAACGGCGGGGTAACAAGCACAACCACCATTTTTGATTGTTCTAGCGGTAAATATGCACAAACCACTGAAAAAATTGCCGGAATGCTTAAAGCCAAAAAAGAAACGAAATCCTGTCAGACAGACATTCAAATTATTGTTGGTCAAGATTATCTGACGAATCGCTAAAAATCTCATTTTAATATGAAAAAATACAACATCCCATTATTATTGAAAATTTCCAATGTGGTTATTTTATTTTTAGCTCTTTGGAGCTTCTTCTATTTTGAGCCGTCAGCCATTCTGAGAGTTCTCGTCGTTTTATTGGGGATAATTGGTCTTTGGCAAATTAACTCAAATATTGAAATTCTAAGTTTGATTAACCTATATATAGGCGTTAATGGTCTTTATAATGTTAGGTACGGCTTGGCCGTGCCAATGGCAGTTATTATGATTGCCGTGATGGGTCTTACTTGTTTAATTTTTTACAATTATGTCATTTTAAAAAATTTTAGTCATGAAGAAAACGATTTATCAATGGTATTTATGCTTACGGTCGGGTTGATCGTAATAGAAATATTTCTAACGATGAGTTTTTGGCCCGTTGATCCTAAAACCAAAAGTTTAGTTATCACTGCCATTTTCTTTTTGATTTCAAAAATCATTTACTTGTATGCCAACAGTATGTTAAGTTTAAAGAGAGCATTCGGATTTGTCCTAGTCAGTTTGTTAGTCATGGGTGCGGTAATTTCTTTAGGATGGTTCGTTAGTTTCTAAAAATAAAAAGGAGTGTTATGAAGCAGTTTTTGTTAAGATTATGGTTAAAAATCAAAGATTTTTTTATAAATTTGGTCTTTCGGCTTAAGCCGCGGTGGCAAATTAGATGGATTATCACCTTCGTTCTATGGCTAATTTTTCTGATTTATATCGGTTTTGGTGTCTATTTTGGCCTATCGATTTATAAATATCATTCAGAATCGTCAAAAGTGAAGTTTTCGACGAAAATTTATCCTTTTCCGGCGGCGTTTGTGGGTGGAAATATTATTTGGGCTAAGGATTATTATCAGCAGCTTACTTACATCAGGCAATTCTCCGAGAAAACCAAACAGCCTTTCCCCGACATGGTTCAGTTGCGTCAGCAAATTATCGATCAATTAATCGAAAACCGGCTTTTGGAATGGGAAGCTTCAAAGAATGGTTTGAGAGTAACATCAAAAGATGTTGATGATGCCTATCAGAAAATAATTGATGAAAGCGGCGGCAAAGAAAATGTTCAAAAGGTATTACGCGAGATTTACGGTATGAGTGAAAGTGAATTTAAAGAATTGGTTCGTCAGCAGGTGATAAAAGAAAAGATTCAGGATGAGGTCATCGCTCAAGTGAAAGTTTTACATATTTTAGTTAAAGACGAGGGGCGGTCTAATGAGGTTATGAATAAACTTAAAAGCGGGGAGCAGTGGCAGGATTTGGCCAAAACTTATTCAGAAGATACAAAAACTCGCGATAATTGGGGCAGTCTCGGATGGATTGCCAGAAGTAATTTAGTTATCGATAACAAACAAGTGCCGGAGTTCGAAGACGCGGCTTTTAAAGCGAAAATTGGTGATGTTTTTGGTCCTATTAAAACTCAAGTCGGTTATCAAATTGGTAAAGTTGAGGACAAAAAAGGCAAAATTCAGCAATCTTACACTAATTGGTTGGAAACGATGAGAAAACAAACAAAAATTTATATCTTTATAAAATAGTCTTTAAAAAAATATCCCAAAATTCTAAATATTCTTCGACTCTTCAACGGGATTTAGAGTCGCACTGAATCTTTTTGAAGTGCGACAAGCTCTCTTCGAGTCTGAGCGACGAGGTCGTTAGACCTCAGAGTCGATGACAGGATTCTCGACTTCTTGGTCGTAGACTTTGAGCGAAGTCGAGAAGCGGGCTCGACCGGATTCGAACCGGCGATCTTCTCCGTGACAGGGAGACGCTTTAAACCAGGCTAAGCTACGAGCCCACACTCAAAGCTATTATATAACAAATTATGATCTTATTCAAGGAGGCAAAATGACTAAGAAGAACAAAGCAAAAAACATTCTAATCGAGCTTCTTTTGGTTTTTTTTGCGCTATCGAATTTTTTAATTTTTGCTACCGCCAAAGGTTATTATGGTGCAAACACACTTTATGTTGTTAGGGTTATGCCTGCTCAAAGAAATACCGCTACCCAAAGACTTAAAAGTATGGGTGGTGAATGGGCTCGCGAAGAATTTAATTGGCAAACTTTAAATCCCCGCCGTGGCCGTTATGACTTAGCTAATGCCGATCAGGCAGTCAGCACATACCGCCGCAACGGCACGAGGGTTTTGGGAATGATCGCTTATTCTTCGCTTTGGGGATCGTCGCATCCGGAAGCAGGTACTGATGCCCAGTTTTATAAACCCAACATTAATGATTGGAAAACTTATGTTGGGGTGTTGGTTAGGCGTTACGGCAACTATGTCAAAGATTGGGAAATTTGGAATGAGCCTAACGCTTTTTGGAAGCCGAGTCCTTCGCCTGAAGAATATCGGGAAATTTTAATTGCTGCTTACGATACTATCAAATCAATTGATCCGGGAGCGCGGGTTGGTAGCGGTGGCACTACATATATCGATGGTGATTTTATCTCCCGCTATCTTAACGACGGTGGCTGGGAACATTTGGACGCAATTTCTGTTCATTATTATTCCGGTGTCGGGCCGGAATCCGATCCCAATAATAAATTGCGTGACGAACTTTCTAAGCTTGTCTATAACATTATGATTCCCCGCGGCGGCGGCAAGGAAATTTGGATTACGGAAATGGGTTGGGAATCAGGTAAAGTTGGTGAAGAAGCTCAAGGTCAAGTGATTTCCCGGGCGGTGATTTTAGCTCGGACGATAAACGAGGTTGGAAAAATTTTAGTTTATAATTTGCGGGATGAAAGTGGCAATTCCTACGGTTTAATGCGTAATAATTTTACTGCCAAACCGGCTTATAATTATTACAAAAAAACGATTGAATATCTTGGAACAAAAAGAATCTCGCAATGGTTTGATTTGGACAATGATTCTAAATTCTACATTTTTAACGATGCTGGCGGCGGGATGGCAGCGGCTTGGAATCCGGAGAGAAGTCAAATTACCGGTTTTCATGTTAATGCTTCCGGCATGCACTGCTACGATTTGGATGGCCGTGATGTTTCTAGTGCGGTAATCTTAGCTTGGAATAATGGTGATGTAACTTTAAGTTTTGGCCAGCGACCAATTTTTTGCCAGCTTGATAATTATTATGTCGCTGAAGCTGATAAACCTTCGATAGCCACTAAGCCGTTAGCGCAGATCGCCGGCGTTAATACTGCTGCCGAAGATATCAAATCTGATTCAAAATCTTTTATTTCCGGGCAAGTAATGGGCAATTTTTCTAATCAGCTAAAAAGTGGTAAGGTTATTGCTTACGCTCAAACAGATTCCGGATGGAAAAAAGCGGGCGAAACGAGTATTAACGATTGGGGTTTTGATTTAAATCTTGATCCTGGTAAATATTATTTAAGTTTTAAAGTGCCCGGCTATCTTTCAACGAAATCGGGTCCGATTGAGGTTAAAGGTGATTCCGATGTCAATGTTCAAACGACGCTTTTTAATGCATATTTGGCTTACGGAGTTTTGGCCGGCGGAGTTTTAATTTTACTTTTACTAATTCTTAAATATACTCGAAAACAAACTTAATTTACTGTCTTTTGGTCTTTACAAAACTAACATTTTTTAGTATAATTTTATGATAACGACTTCAAGGGAGGTCAATGGATGGCCGAGTGGGTTGCTTGCGAGTATCCCATACCTTTAAATGTAGGTAGCAACTTATTAAAGAATCTTCATTCCGGAACATATGGCAGTATAACTATCACACAATTAGGACCTGAAAAATATCAGATTGCAGAAACAAACCCGCAATCGGGAAGATTAGTTAGAAAAATCGTTTTTGAAAGATTAAGATCCTCAAAAGTGGCAATTTGTGGCTATAAGCTGGACGAAGGGCCAAATGGCCTTATGCGCGCTTTGAAGGAAATGTTTGATCGCTTCAATCAGACGGAAGAATCTAAATGACCAGCATATTATCGCAATATCTCTCAATTGACCGGAGATTTCCGGTCAATTCTTTTAATTTCAGGAGAAATTTGCTAAGATATTAGATGTTAGGCGGGTGTAATTTAGTGGTAGAATACAACCTTCCCAAGGTTGATATGGGAGTTCGATTCTCCTCGCCCGCTCAACCTCGCTTCGTTCGGTATAAACTTAGTTTATTCTAAATGAAATGAAGGGCCGGTATAGCTTAATGGTAAAGCAACGGTTTCGTAAATCGTAGATGGCAGTCCGATTCTGCCTACCGGCTCCAG
>CAYSSM010000016.1:1695-5553 GCA_964433905.1 uncultured Candidatus Saccharibacteria bacterium | reverse complement strand
AAATGAGAAAAATATTTTCTGTTGCAAAAAATATCATCAAATCTTTTTTTATCAATTCTTTTTGGAAGTCATGGAAGGTGTTGGCAATAATCTTCCTCTCCCTTGCAATTAATGGCATTTTATGGTATATTTACCTATTAAAATTAAGACAAAATCCTATTCCTTTCATTTTTTCATCAGGGTTAATCGGCTTGAACTTGATTTTAGGCAATTTCCTTTGGAATAGACAGCCTTTAGCCAGCTACTTTTTGCTTTTCACTGGTTTATTGGTCCAAGTTTTAATGGCGGTCTTCATTAGATATATGATGATGGTATTTTAAAATGCAACAAACAAAACTATGGCGTTTTTTAGAAATTATGCCCGGCGCAATAACATGGATTGCTCTGTTGGCGCCGATTATTTTATCATTTTTTTGGCCAGCGGCGGTGGCTACTTTTGTGTTAGTTTTCGATCTTTATTGGCTCTATAAATCGGTTTTAATGGGTTATCATTTGATTTCCGGCTATAAAATGTTGAAAAAAAATATTGTTATTGACTGGCTTAATAAATGTAAGGCCGTTCAACCGGACGAGTTGGTGATGGACTGGAAAAATGTTTATCAGGCGGTAATTTTTACCACCTACAAAGAAGAAATCGATACTTTATTACCGTCATTCCAAGCCATTATTGATTCTGATTTTCCCAATAATCGCATTATCTTAGTCCTTGCTACTGAAAAAAGAGATTACGAGAGGGCTCAAAAAAACGCTGAAATTTTAAAGCAAAAATTCGGCCGTCGGTTTTCAGCTTTTTTGGTAACCGTCCATCCGGATATTGTTGGCGAAGTTAAGGCCAAGGGGGCAAATGCCCGTTTTGCGGCAAAAGTGTTACAAAAATATTGCGATAGCAAAAAAATTCCTTACGAAAATATGGTCGTAACGACTTGCGATGCCGATACCCGGATTCATAAAAAATATTTATCAGCTCTTACTTATCAGTACATCATTAATCCCAATCGAACACGGCGCAGTTTTCAACCGATCCCACTTTATTCAAATAATATTTGGCAGGTGCCGGCAATTTCAAGAATTATTTCGTTTAGCAATTCTTTTTGGCAGCTAATTGAAGCCACCCGTCCATGGCGATTAATTAATTTTTCCACCCACGCAATGAGTTTAAAAACATTAGTGGAAATGGAATATTGGGATGTCTCGGTCGTCAATGAAGATTCACGTCAATTTTGGCGGGCGTATTTTAAATTCGACGGTGATCATGAAGTTGTACCAATTTTTATTCCCGTTTATATGGATGCGGTTTTAGCCGATAGCTACTGGCAAACTTTGAAAAACCAATATTTACAAAAAAGACGTTGGTATTACGGTGTTGAACATTTTCCTTATGTGGTCATTAATTCCGTAACAAACAAAAAAATTCCTTTTACCGATAGATTTATAAAACTTTATCGCTTATTTGAAGCTAACTATTCCTTGGCAACATCATCTTTCTACATTGCCGTCATTGCCTGGCTACCGCTTCTTTTTGGGCCGGGTTTTAGCGGTACGGTCTTGGCTCAAAATTTACCGATAATCATCCGAGTTTTATTGGGCTTAACGTGGATTGGTTTAATCGCCTCGATGATAATTTCGACTTTACTTTTACCGCCTCGTCCAGTCGGTTTTAGAAAGCGCAAATATTTAGAAGTTATCGCTCAATGGGTTTTTGTTCCTATCACGGCTATCTTTTTTAGTTCTTTGCCGGCAATCGATGCTCAGACACGATTAATGCTTGGCAAATATATGACCTTTCATGTGACTAAAAAATCTACCGCTTAAGAGGTTTTTAAATTTAATGCTTAATTTTTTTAAAAAAAACTACATTTTAATATTCCTAATAATTTTTAGTTTTTTATTACTTTTTAGTTCAGCGAAATTTAATTCCGCCACTACCGATGAGGGGGTCCATCTTTATGCAGGGCTAACTTATCTTCAAAAGAACGATTTTCGGCTTGACACGGAACACCCTCCTTTTTTGAAAGAACTTTCCGCCGCGGTAATAAATTTTTTTCACCCCAATTTGCCGCAAGACGGTCTATGGCAAAAAGCGGGTAATTTCTATTATGATTCTTGGCAAGAAGCAAGGATCTTGTCGGAAGATTTTTTCTACAAGTCTGGTAACGATCCTCAAAAACTGATTTTATGGGGCAGATTTCCTTTTATTATTTTAACTTTAATTTTAGGAATTTTCGTCTATTTTTGGGCCAAGAAACTTTATGGTAAAAAAGCCGGTTTGTTTGCCGGATTTTTGACTCTGTTTTTTCCAAATTTTTTAGCCCATGGAATTTTAATTAATACCGATGTTGGTCTGGCATTATTTATTTTTATCAGCGTCTATTTTTTTGGTAAATATTTAAAATCCAGCCAACTGCGGACTAATTGGCAAAATCTTGTTTTATGTGGTTTGTTTACGGGATTGGCTTTTGCGTCAAAGTTTACCAGTGGATTTTTAATCCCAATTTATTTAGTTCTAATAATCATTAATGTCATTTTGAGCAAAAATATTAAAATATTTTTCAAGTTCTTTTGCGGTCTGATTTTGATTTTAACCATAGGATTTTTGGTGGTGTGGATGGCTTACTTTTTTTCATTTAAAATTCCGCCAGATCCGAATTTAGCTGAAAATGTCAGTTTGTGGTCGGGTTATAATTTATCCAGTAGCTTACAAATGGCAATTGAAAAAAATCGTATTATGCTATTTCCTGCTGAATACTATAAAGGAATATTTTTAGTTTTCCGTCATGCTGTTAGCGGTCACGGTTCTTTTTTGTTGGGGCAAACATCCAATTATGGTTGGTGGTACTATTTTCCGGTAGCGATACTTTACAAAACACCGATCCCGATTTTTGTTTGGTTAATTTTGTCGTTTTTTTATTTTAAAAAAATCCGTTCTAAAAATATTTTTGATGAGTATCTTCTGATCATTCCGATCATTGTTTTTCTAGGTCTTAGTATGTTCAGCAAAGCCAATCTGGGCTTGCGTCATATTCTGCCGATTTTTCCTTTTGTGTTTATTTTCATCTCAAAATCAATTAATCTAGTTGATTTTAAAACGATCAAATTTATGAGGGTGCAAAAAAAAGTTTTAATTCCCGCTTTGGGATTTTTAATATTAATTCTTTGGTATTTATTTTCATCTGTGGTTACTTACCCGAATTATATAGCTTACTTTAATGAGTTTGCCGGCGGACAAAAAAATTATTATAAAATCTTAGTTGATTCTAATTTGGATTGGGGACAAGACGCTTTTAGAATCAAAAATTATTTGGATAAAAATAATATTAAAACCGGCTATATTTTTTACCCTTGGAATGGCGATAGCGCATTGGAATATTACAATATTAATCTTCAGCCGCTGCCTTGGGATGGACAAGGCGTTAAAGGTAAAGTTGTTATTTCAAGCACTTATTTGCAACTTTTTGGCTTTGATTGGCTTAGAAAATATCCTTTTGAACAGATCACCCCTGGTGTTTTTATCTTTAATGTAAATTAATACTTCGACGCTACTCAGTATCAATCCTGAGTGCAATCGAAGGATTGACGGTTGGTTTAAAAACAGGTATAATGTATAATAAGGTCAAATCCTAATTTAGTGGTTTTGGTTTATAGTTTCTTGTTTCGGATTTTGCCTGCCTGCCGATGAGGCAGGGATTTCGAGTTTCGGATTTCTGATTTCGGATTTAGAGTTTTATGTTGCGGGGTGTGGCTCAGCTGGTAGAGCGCCGCGTTTGGGACGCGGAGGTCCGCAGTTCGAATCTGCGCACCCCGACCAACACAAACTTTTTGAAATTTTAATATCATTTGGGGCTCCGCTCCCCCGCCTTT
>CAYSSM010000016.1:0-1685 GCA_964433905.1 uncultured Candidatus Saccharibacteria bacterium | reverse complement strand
TGGCGGGGTCGCTTCGCCGATTTGCCTCTTGTATCGAGCTAAAATGGCGTAGGGAGTTTTCAAATTCCAAGCAACTTTTTTGTCAAAAAGTTGATGGTTCGTTCCGATTTTTTTCACAAAATACTTTATTTCAGAAAAATCATTGGAAAAAGCAAGTTTTTCTGCTTGGTGAGCGGAAAAAATCCATTCTTTGAGCGGTTCGATCCAATTGTTTCCTTTTCGTCCAAAATCGGTTTTTTGTTGTTCTAAGGCAATTTTTGTTTGCAAAAGTTCCTCTTTCTTTTTGAGGTAAATTTCTTTTTCAATGTCGTTATCCAAAAAGGCATTGATGAGTTTATCAAGTTTTCCGTCTGTCTGTATTATTTTGTTCTCTAATTTTTGGACGAAAATATGCGAAGATTGTTTGGTTTCTTTTTCCCAAACTTCGACTTGAGCTAACATTTTTTCAGACTAATCTTCGCATAAAGCGACTTTTGAGAGTTCTTGTTTTAATTGTTCAACAAGTTCGGTTTCTGAAAGATATTTTTGCGAGCAAGCCCCGAGCCGTTTGGTGCAACGGTAATACCTATATGTTTTTTTGGCATATTGAGCGGTTATCATCGCTCCGCATTCGCCACAGCGGAAAAGTCCAACAAAAGGAAATCCATGACTTTTCTTGCTATGTCTTGGTTTTGCTCGCAATTTTAGAACTTGTTGAACTTGGTCAAAAGTCGCTTTGGAAACAATGGCTGGAAAACTGCCTTCAAAACTTTCGCCACTTCGTTCGATAATACCGATATATGCTTTGTTAGTTAACATTCTTTGAATTACCGCTTTACAAAGCAGTTTTCCAGATCTGCTCACCGAGCCCCAAAAACTCAGGCGTTCAGAAATGGTTCTTAAATTGTATTTTCCTGTCGCAAACTCCTCAAAAGCTTTTTTGATAATTCGCGTTTTTGTTTCGTCTGGCTCAATATTGCGAGTTTTCGGATTATTGACATAGCCGAACGGAGCGTGTGAACACCACTCGCCGCGCCTGAGTTTTTGTCTAAACCCGCGCTTTACATTTTCCGATAAGTTGTCGGAATAGTATTTGGATTGGCCAAAAGCAACTTGGAGCATAAAAAGCCCCTGTGGAGTTGGTTCAAACCAAAATGTGGGGAAGCGCAAAGAAGCGATCTTGTTAGTGTCGATACAATAAATAATTTGTCCGCCATCGACACTGTTGCGGGCGAGACGGTCAGGGTGCCAAGCTAAAATTCCGACCGGTTCTTTAAAGTTGTGGACTTTCTCCATCATTTTATTAAAGACTTCTCGCCCGGGCTTCTTTGCGCTTTTGCTCTCGATAAACTTTTCCACAATCTCAATATTTTCTCGTTTGGCAACCTCCGCCAACTCCACAAGCTGGGCTTCAATAGACATGATTTGCCGTTCTTCGTCTTCGGTAGATTTACGAGTGTAGAGAAAATATTTTGTTTTCATATCCCTCCTTTTTTAGAACTATTGGTTACATTCCTATTATATATTGCTTTTGGCCAGTCCGCCAATGGCGGACAAAGCGCGGGTTAATCCGCCTTTGGCGGATAGAAAAACTTGCTACTCGCCTTTCGGCGAGTATGAAAAAAATCGTGAATTATTAATTTAATTCGGAAAGCATTTATCCAATAATTGAATTCAAGAGGCAAATTGGCGAAGCGACCCCGCCT
>CAYSSM010000015.1:0-15094 GCA_964433905.1 uncultured Candidatus Saccharibacteria bacterium | reverse complement strand
AAGCCGCAGAGTAGTTTATTAAAGGAGAATCATGAAAATTAAAAATGGTTTATCCCGAGCAACTTGTCCCGAGCGTAGTCAAGCGACTTGTCCCGAGCGTAGTCGAGGGAAGTCGAGGGGTTTTACTCTAATTGAAATCTTAGTCGTCATTATGATTATTGGTTTAATTGTCGGTGGAATCGCTTTGAATCTATCGAGAGCTCAAAAAAAAGGACGAGATACGCAACGAATTACCGATATGACTAGCGTCGCCCAAGCTTTAAGCGCTTACTATGCAGATAACCACATTTATCCTGTTGCGGCGAACTACTCTCCCAATTTAATAACCGCTTTAGTTCCAAAATATTTACAGGTTTTACCAAGGCCAGTGAATGCCTCTATGCCTTATGTATATAATGCTGTTTCTCCTTTTACTACTTATACATTATCTACACTAACTGAGTTGGACAGAGATCAAGGCGATGGAAATCCGGCAAGAAAAGGATACAGAATAAGAAATGGGGAAGTAATCCCGTATTAAATTTTATGAAAAAAAGTTTACTTCGAGTGAAATCGAGAAGTTTTACCTTAATTGAAATGATCGTTACGATTAGCATTTTGGTTGTCATTGTTGGCGCCTCAATGCCGGCATTATTTGTGCAGAAAAAAAGAGCCAAATTAGACGATGCGACAACCCAGCTTAAAGACGCAATTTTATCAACGCAAAATTATGCCATGGCCCCCGGCGCGGTAGATATTAAAGAATACGCTTTGGTTATAGATAAAAATGCTTCCCCAGTTGATTATAAGATTTATTCATACAACAAAGATAATCCTTCGATACGGACAGAAATAAAAAACGGAATATTGCCTTCAACCGTCGTAGTTACATCGACCTCACCATTTGAGGGGAATCCTTTAACTATTTACTATCGAACCAAAGATTATAATGTCTCATTTAATGGAATTTATTATGGCGAGGCAGATTTTGATTCTTCTAATTTAACAATCACTTTATCAGAATCAGGAGTAAGTAGAAGAATAATAATCCAAAATACCACTGGCGTAATTACCGTAGAGAATCAATGAAAAAATCTTTATTACAATCTGTATTATCCTTTCGTTCTGCTAGTTTTACATTTTCTCATTCCTTTGGGCTACTCGAAGTTATAATCGCGGTAGCGATTTTTACTCTCTTTGCCGGCTCGATAGTCAGTGTCATTTCTCTAAGTTCAAAAAATATGGTTGTCAACAAGCACCGCCTTCAAGCTGCCAATTTGGCAAGGGAGGGGATTGAGCTGGTGACGGAAATCAGAGATACGGCATGGTTTAAGGGGGATGATTGGGTGAAAATTGGAGACAATAATTATGGAGGACCTAATCCAGAACAGAAGCCATGTTGGGGTTTGTCGCAAGGGATAAAAAAGATCGATTTTTTAGAAGACGATTTTACCAGTTATCCTGCCAATTGTGGTTTTGGCCATTGGAGATTGGTGGGTTCGGCAGTCTCTTATGGTGATGACAAAATTATAACTCAAAACAGTGTTAAATTTACTAGAGAAGTAATAGTGGAAGATACCATGGATATAAAAAAAATTACCGCAAAAGTAACTTGGGATGATTTTGGCCAAACGAAAACCGTGGAAATGGCAACTTTATTAACGGATTGGAAATAATATGAAAAAATTTTATCCTGACTTGTCCCGAGAGAAATCGAGGGAGTGCAATCGAAGGGCTTTTACTTTAATCGAGATTTTAATTGCCACAACGATTTTTTCTATTGCCATCACTTTAATTTTAGCGAGTATGACCTCCACTTTTAAGTATCGATACAAAGGTGAAGCGACAAAGTCCGTTCAAGAAACGGGTCGTCAAGCAATGGAGACAATGACAAACTCAATAAAAGGTGCCAACGGTCAAGTCGGTACTACGTCTGATCCATACCCTTTTTATCAAATCGCCTTCATTAATTCGGAAACTGGCAATCCTTTTCCCAATAATATTCCGAGTGATTTTGATGGTTTGGATCCTTCTGGATGTAAATTTTCTGGCACACGCCTGAGAACCACATCACTAGTAAATAACCTACAGGTGATAAAGGACTTCGCTTTATATGATGAAGAAAATAAAATATTTGTAGACAGTAATGATTCAGCCTGTCCTTCGGGGCAATGTTCAATCAAGTTTAAAGATTTAGGAGACTGGCAGCAACTTACGCCAAGTAATATTAATATTACTAACTTAAATTTTAAAGGGGTTTATCATAGATTTATTGACTCCACCTTCCCTCAACAAAAAGATTATGTTGAGATTGCTTTCACTGCCAGGACCTATCCTGAAACCAGTAAGGCCGAAGAACAAGACACGGCAGAATTTAAAACAACTGTCAGCCCAAATAATATTGTAGGACAGGCAGGAAGCTTCACAGCCCATTTATTTGTTGATCCTGATCATGACGGCAATTACGAAGATAAGGGCGAATATATCGAAACCTCAATTGGTACTTCCGGTGGAAGTAGTCAGGTTTACGATTCTTCATGGGCGGCAAGTCTTTTTAGTACGCAAAAACAATTTTTTAATTGGGACGGTTCACTTTACGATGGGTTGAATAAACTTTTGGACCAGAGACCAGAGATAAGATTAGTAGATTCTAAACAAGAATTGATTGCCACCGCTCATTTATTTAAAGATATTGATAATGATGGAGCATGGGAACCGTCGGAAGATCAAGGAATTTTCATAGAATCGACTTTGGATTTGTCAGGCGGGAACCAGAGATGCACTGCTTCATGGACAGCTTGGAACTCTGACGAGGGAGAAGTGATTCATCGTGATAATGGGTACCCTATTCCTGATTGTTCAATAAATGAAGCAAAGGATTGGTTGGTGAAGGAAAAAATAAGGGTTAAATTTGTCACCCCCGATCGAAGAATCTTAGGGACTGCCCGTTGGTTTGCCGAAGGAGAAGATCGAGGAGAATTTATTAGTGTTTCAATCGGGACTTATGGCGACGATCAAGAAGTTGCTGAGGCTCATTGGCTGACTATGGACGGTAATACCCCTCGTTTAAAAAATCTTTATCAAGAAACCCTTGTTCGTCCTTCTGATGCATTCGATATAGCTTTAAGCCTGTTAAAGAGTCAGGCGCCACATCTTCGTTTAGAAACTGAATGGAGTTATAATGACTAGAAATAAAAAAGGTGCAGCTTTATTAATAGTTCTAGTGCTAATAGCGGTAATATCTGCGTTAGTTGCTGTGACGGCTAGATCGGCCATTGCCGGTATGCTATTTACAACTAATACTGTAGATAATATGACGGCAGAAGTGGCATCCAAGGCAGGAATAGAAATTGGATTACTCAAATTAAAAAACGGCCAGTCGTTTCCTTCGGGTGATGAAATAATTGATTCAACTATTAACTCGAAATATAACATTGCTTCGTCAACTTCCAGTTCAATAGTTTCAATTGGCAAGATGGGTCGTGTTCAGGTAAAACATACTTTAAGTCAAAAAGTAGAAGGAACTTTGCCGACACCACCGGTCAAAAATGGTCTTCGGTTGTTTATCGATCCTCTCCCAGGCTCAAGCGAGGTAAGATTCGGAGATATGGGCAAATTTTTGGAAACTTCTTTGGGTTGTGATTATACCTCTGCTAATGCCTATATTTCGTGGACAACTGATATTAATCAATTTGATAACATTTATTATAGTCAGTGGGGTTGCGATACTTTTCTATCAGGAGCCCGTTCCGCCCTGGTTGGTTTAAGACCTGAATTGAGATATTACGATAATGGCACTCTTAAGGGAACAGCATACCTTTATAAAGACGGTACTAAAAGAGGTAAGTTTGCTGAATCTTCAATCTGGATATTGAAAAAAGGGAGTAATTATTATTACAGATGGTCATGGACAAGTTATCCGATTGTAGCAAATTCTACAGGGCAGGGACCAGAAGTTTCCTGTGATGATGGAAATGATTGTTTGAGGAAGGCTCGCGCTGATTTGGCTAATCAAAATATTGAGATTAGATTTTTAGATGATGAGTATAAATCTGCCGGAGTGTTGTTTATTCAAAAATCAGGGGATCCTAAAAGCAAATATGTCGAATCTACTATTGGAACATTTTTTTCGACTGGGATTAAATATTATTATTTTAACACTTGGACTACTGGACAAAATTTTCCTACAGATCTCGCAAACCGTTCTCAATCTGCTGCTGTTGCAATAAGTAAAGCTCACGATGCAATTCGAAACGCAGGGATCACATTTACTTTAGAATAGATCTATATTCTCATTGTGAATTTTGTTACAATTGACTCATAAAACAAATTTTGATTTACTCTGACGGCGGGGCAGGTATTTGCAAAAAAGCATAGATCGGAAATTTATTTATTATAGATCTAATTAATAAATCAATCAAAAAATATTTGTTAGAATAATATAAAAGTCATAAAAAAAATAAAAATAACATAAAGAATTACTATCAAATATAATGCGGTCGCATAATAGATGATAGTAAAGTATGATTGATAAGGAGTGAATTTGATAAAAAAGACTCAAATACAACAAATAATATTAGAGGTTGTAGATATTGCAAAAGATATTCATCAAATAATGCAGCGTCCTTCTTTATGGGGAAAAGATTATCCTAAACAAAATAAACAATATATTTACAACAAGATTTGTCAAATGAAAAATGAAGGATATTTACAGGAAGTGGAAGTCCGGGGAAGGAAAAGATATCTGGCAACATTTAAAGGAAAATTAAAGATTCTTAAATTTCTTAAAAGAAAAAAAGAGTGGGACGGCAAATGGCGGATTGTAATTTTTGATATTCCCGAGACGAAGAAGATAATGCGCAATTTTTTCAGAGAAAAGTTGCAATGGCTGGGTTTTAAACAATTACAAGAAAGTGTCTGGATCTCGCCATATAATATTGCTGACGAAGTCGAGGAACTGATTGAATTTTGCGATGCAGGAAATTATGTCCATTATATATTAGTAGAAGAAATCGACAGCCGACAAATACTTATGAATCTATTCAAAATTAAAGAGTAAATTACTATCATCTATTATGCGACCGCTATATATTCGATAGTAGTCTATTCTTAAAGACTAATAAAAAAACAAATAAGGTTTAATATTAAAATTATAGTAAATTAACAAAAAATTTGCTAAGATATCAGTATGGAACAAATAATAATTTACTCTGATGGCGGGGCAAGGGGAAATCCCGGACCGGCAGGAGTTGGCGTTGCTATCGAAATCCGAAATCCGAAATCCGAAATTAGAAAATCAAAGAAAATTTCCAAATACATTGGCGAGGCCACTAATAATCAAGCTGAATACAAAGCGGTGATTGAGGCGCTTTCTTGGGTTACCGAAAATTATCGAGAAAAAGAGATCGAAATCAAATGTTTTTTGGACTCAGAACTTATAGTTGAACAATTAAACCAACGATATAAAATAAAAAATGAAGGCCTAAAACCGCTCTTTTGGCAAGTGCGGGAGCTCGTGCTGAAGTTAGGCGGAAAAATATCATTTGAATATATTCCGCGCGAAAAAAATAAAGAGGCAGATCGCTTAGCCAATTTGGCTATGGACAGAGGAAAATGAGTTTTAAAGAAATTAAGCCAACTGAAGATTTAGTAAAAAAAGAACACGAAATTCTTTCTTTTTGGAAAGAGAATAAAATTTTCGATAAATTAGTCGAAAAAAACAAAGGCAAAGAAAAATGGTCTTTTCTTGATGGACCGATTACTGCCAACAATCCGATGGGCGTTCATCATGCTTGGGGAAGGACTTACAAGGACTTGTTCCAGCGTTTCAAGGCAATGCAAGGCTTTGAGGAACGCTTCCAAAACGGCTTTGATTGTCAGGGGCTTTGGGTTGAAGTAGAAGTTGAAAAAGAGTTAGGTTTTAAAACAAAAAAAGATATTGAAAAATACGGAATTGAAAAATTCGTTGAAAAATGCAAAGAAAGAGTTCTTAAGTATTCAAAAATACAGATTGATCAATCAATCCGTTTGGGTCAGTGGATGGACTGGGACAATTCTTATTTTACGATGTCAGATGAAAATAATTACGCCATTTGGCATTTCTTGAAAAAGTGTTTTGACAAGGGTTATTTGTATAAAGGGCGAGACAGTGTGCCCTGGTGTCCTCGTTGCGGAACAGCCATTTCGCAACACGAGATTCTGACCGAAGAATATAAAGAACTCACTCACGATTCTATTTATCTTGAATATCCGATTTTAGAACGAAAAGACGAGTATTTAATCGTTTGGACGACCACCCCGTGGACTTTGCCTGGCAATGTTGCCATCGCGGCCGATTCTAAAAAAGAATATGTCCAGGCTGAAGGCGAGGTGGCGGGAAATAAATATTATTTAAGTAAAACTGCGGCAGAAAAACTAAATCTCAAAATAATTAAAACCATAAAGGGAACTGAACTTATTGGTTTGAAATATCAATCTCCCTTTGACGGCCTTCCGGAGATAAAAAAGGCGATGGGGGACCATAAACATCAAGTGGTGGCAACGGATACAATGATTTTACCCATTTCCGATGAAGAGGGGACGAGTCTGATTCATATAGCCCCGGGTGCTGGAAGTGAGGATTACCAATTATCAAAGAAGCTAAATTTACCAGTTATCGAATTAATTGACGGTCAAGCTAATTATCTTAATGGGCTGGGTGAATTTAGTAATCATAATGCCAAGGTAAACCCCGGGATAATTATCGATTATTTGCAAAGTAAAGAAAATGGCAAATACTTTTTTAGCACCGAAAAATATACTCACCGTTATCCAACTTGTTGGCGTTGTAAAACCGAATTGGTTTGGCGGGTGGTTGACGAGTGGTATATCAAGATGGATGAATTACGTCAAGAAATGATTAAAGTTACTAAAAAGATAAAATGGCTGCCCTCTTTTGGTTTGGATAGGGAATTGGATTGGCTGAACAATATGCAGGACTGGATGATTTCTAAAAAACGGTATTGGGGATTGGCTTTGCCAATTTATGAATGCAAAAAATGCGGTCAATTTGAAGTAATTGGTTCAAAGACCGAGCTTAAAGAAAAAGCAGTTGAGGGCTGGGAAAAGTTTGACGGCAAAAGTCCTCATCGGCCTTGGGTTGATGAAGTAAAAATAAAATGCTCTAAGTGTGGAGAGACGGTTTCTAGAATTTCTGATGTGGGTAATCCTTGGCTTGATGCGGGCATTGTGCCTTTTTCAACTTTGAAATATTTTGAAGACAAATCTTACTGGCAAGAATGGTTTCCAGCAAAATTTATTTGCGAATCTTTTCCAGGACAATTTAAGAATTGGTTTTATTCTTTGATCGCTATGAGTGCCGTTTTGGAAAATACCAATTCTTTTGAAACAGTTTTGGGCTATGCTTTGGTGCGCGACGAAAGAGGCGAAGAGATGCATAAGTCGAAGGGCAACGCCATTTGGTTTAATGAAGCGGCGGAAAAAATGGGCGTTGATGTAATGCGCTGGATGTTTGTTTCGGCTGATCCTTACGAAAATCTAAGTTTTGGTTACAAACCGGCAGAAGAAATTAAAAGACGATTTGTTCTTATTTTCAAAAATGTCTATAGTTTTTTTGCTACCTATGCCAATATTGATAATTGGCAACCGGATAAAATTGAGCTTAATCACATTCTTGACTTTTGGATTACTTCGAAATTAAATCAATTAATTACCGAAGTTACCGAAAATTTGGATAAATATCGACCTCAGCAAGCGGCAAGCAAAATCGAAGATTTTGTTGTAAACGATCTTTCGACATGGTATTTAAGAAGGTCTAGAAAACGGCGTGACAAAGAATTTTATTCGACTATATATCAAGTTCTTATATCTTTGGTCAAATTGATGGCACCATTTACTCCGTTTCTTGCCGATGATTTATTCCAAAATCTCAAGAGAGATATTGATCCCGAATCTGTTCATCTTTGTGATTGGCCGAAAGCAGGTGAAACTAATCAAAAATTGATTAATGAGATGAAAAAAATTCGTAGCTTGGTTGAAATAGCTCATGCTCAAAGAGCCGCCGAAAAAATTAAAACCCGTCAGCCGTTGGCTTCAGCAACGATAAATATTGATATTGAAAATGATCTACAAGAAATTCTTAAAGAAGAAATTAATGTCAAAGAAATTATTGTTAATAAAAAAATAAACGAAGAAATACTATTGGACACCAAATTGACGCCTGTGCTTGAAGAAGAAGGTTTGATAAGGGATATTGTTCGGAGCGTTCAAGATTTACGCAAGAAAGCAAATTTATCACCAGCCGATGAAGTAAATTTATATTATCAGGGCGAAGAAAATTTAATAAAAAAATATCAAAGTGAAATTGAAAAAAACACCAACACTAAATTTTTAAATCAAAACATTCAAACGGATTTTTGCTCCGAACAAAACACAAAAACCGGAAAAATTTGGTTGGGGCTTTTGGGGAAAAATGAAAATTAAGAATTTTCGTTTACCCTTTGGCATTGATTGGTCTTTGTTTCTTGCGCCGCTTCTACTTTCTGTTATCGGCATAGTAATGATTTTTTCGGTAACTTATTCTACCAAACCGGCTTTAATGATCTCGCAAATTGTTTATCTTATTTTAGGATTATCATTAGCGATATTTTTAACTTTTTTTGACTACCGCAATTTACGAGGACTTTCATTATTTATTTATTTAATTGATTTAGCTTTACTTATTTTGGTGTTAATAATTGGCGATAGAACTATGGGTTCGACGCGCTGGATTGATTTTAAAGTTTTTCAGTTGCAGCCGTCAGAAATTGGCAAATTATTAATCTTACTTTTTTTAGCCCGTATTGTATCAGAAACGGAAAGATTTAATTTCAAAAAAATATTTTTGATTTTAATTATTACCGGCGCGCCGGTACTGCTGATTCTATTGCAGCCCGACTTTGGCACGGCTATGGTAATTGTCGTGGAATTATTTATTATCTTGTTTTTTTCAAAAATTAAAAAAATAATATTAGTCGCAATTTTAGGCGCGATGATGGTTTTCGCGCCGGTTGGCTGGCATTTTTTGAAGGACTATCAAAAACAAAGAATTTATACTTTTATGAACCCGTCTTCCGATCCCTATGGCTCGGGCTATAATGTAACTCAAGCAAAAATTACCGTCGGCTCGGGTGGCCTGATGGGGCAGGGGATTGGCCGCGGCACACAAATTCAGTTAAACTTTCTGCCGATCGCTCACACGGACTTTATTTTCGCCTCAACGGCGGAAGCGGTTGGTTTTGTCGGTTCAAGTTTCCTTTTGCTTTTACTCTTATTTTTAATTTACAGAGTAATCAATGTCGCCAAAGTGGCCAAAGATTCTTTCGGTTTTTATTTTGCCATTACTTGGGGTTTAACCTTGATGTTTCAAGTTTTTGTCAATATCGGCATGAATTTGGGGATTGTGCCGGTTACCGGCATTCCACTTCCTTTTGTTTCGTCTGGCGGTTCGCAAATGCTGACAAATTTTGCTGCTATCGGCATCCTGCAAAGTATTTACCTAAGGCATCGAAAAATAAGTTTCTAAATATTTGACAAATTAAAATGAATAGTATATGCTTATATTACAAATAAAACTTCCCCTCGGGGATTTTTTGAAAACCACGCCAATAACTAATAAAGCGAATAACGAATTTAGGCTGATTAGTTATTAGTTAAAATTTGTTATTAGTGAGGAAAGCAATGTCAATTGCTGTAATTAAAACTGGCGGTAAACAATACAAAGTCCAAGCAGGCGACCTTGTTAAAATAGAAAAAATAGTAAGCAAAGATAAAACTGTTGAATTTTCTGATATTTTGGGTAATCATAAAGTAAAGGCGAGTATTGTGTCAGAAGGTAAACAAAAAAAAGTCAGAATATTAAAATTCCGTCCTAAAAAAAGATACAGAAGGGTTCGTGGCCACCGCCAATCATTTACGCAAATTAAAATAGAAAGTATCAAATAAATGTTTTCTCGCATTAAGAATTATTTTACCTCGTCTTACGAAGAAATGAGAAAAGTTATTTGGCCGAATCGTCAGGAAGTAACTTCTCATACGATTATCGTTTTTATCTCAATCCTTGTTGCTATGAGCGTAGTGGTGGCGATAGATTACGGTTTATTTAATTTGCTTCAAATGGCAATTAATAGGAAATAATATGACAAACGATAAATTTAAAGAAAAATTACAAGCTGAAGAAGAAAAAGAAAACGCTGAAGAATCTAAAATTCAAAAACAGACCGGTCAGCGCGGTTGGTATGTTATTCACACTTATTCTGGATATGAAGAACAAGTTTCCGAGAATCTTAAGCAAAGAATTGAATCTTTAAGCATGGAAGATAAAATTTTCAAGGTTTTGGTGCCCAAAGAAAAACAAATTGAAATTAAAAACGGTAAACGAAAAACCATCGAAAAAAAGATTTTTCCCGGCTATGTTCTGGTCGAAATGATTGTGACCGATGATTCTTGGTATGTTGTGCGCAATACGCCCAATGTTACCGGTTTTATCGGTTTGGGTGTTAGGCCTACCCCAATGTCAAAAGAAGAGATAGATAGAATTCAAAAGAGAATGGGCGTTGAAGAACCAAAATACAAGATAGAATTCAAGCCAGGTGATCTGGTGAGAATTTCCGATGGCCCCTTAAAAGGTTTTGAAGCTAAAGTTACGGAAATTGATGAAGATAAAGGCAAAGTAAAAGTATTAGTTTCGATGTTTGGTCGTGAAACACCTGTTAATTTGGATTCATTGCAGGTAAAAAGAGTTTGAACCCACGCTAATAACGAATCTAAACAAATAGCGAATAAGAAAACAAAAATTTCATTAGTTATTAGTCAAATTAGATATTAGTGAGTATTTATGAAAAAAATTAAAACAACAATCAAATTACAGGCTCCGGCTGGCAAAGCAACTCCGGCTCCGCCGATCGGTCCGGCTTTAGGTCAGCATGGCCTAAATATTATGGATTTTGTCAGCAAATTTAACGCTCAAACTCAAAAAATGGGCGAGACGGTGGTACCGGTGGAAATCACCGTATATGAAGATAGAACTTTTACTTTTATTTTAAAATCACCTCCGGCGGCGGTTTTGTTAAAGAAAGCCGCTGGGATTGAAAAAGGCTCCGGTGTGCCAAACCGCGAAAAAGTTGGCAAGGTAACCGAAGCTCAGGTTGAAGAAATCGCCAAAGCAAAAATGGCAGATCTAAATGCTTTTGAATTGTCCTCGGCGATAAAAATCATCAAAGGCACCGCTGAGAGTATGGGGATAGAAATTACGAAGTAATTTCGATAAATCCGAAATCCGAATTTCTAAATCCGAAATGGTTCGACTTCGCTCACCATCCTGAGTCTGTCGAAGGACAAATTCAAATACTAAAAATATTAAATTTAGATATTGTTTCGAATTTCGTGCTTCGTGTTTCGAATTTAGTATCATCAAATATGGATATAATTAATATTAATAACAAGAACTCTCTTAATGAAGCGGCCGAAATTTTAAAGGCTAATGGTATTTTGGTATTCCCGACAGATACGGTCTATGGAATCGGCTGCGCTCTTAACGAAAAAGCGATTAAAAAATTATATAAGATTAAAAATCGGCCTCAAAACAAACCAACAGCAATTTTAATGACTGAGAAATATTATGATCATAAAATCGCTGATTATTTTAAAAAATACAAAAAAGGCCAAGCGACATTAGTTCTTAACAAAAAGCTGCTCGATTTTGATATCCCGTCGATAATAACAAAAGATAATAAAATTGGCATTAGAAATCCTAATTTAAAATGGCTGGAAGACTTAATCGATTTAACTGGTCCAATCGTGGCATCCTCGGCTAATAGGCAAGGGGAACCAACTCCGAGCAATTTTAAGAATTTAGATTCTATTATTATCGATGAAGCTGATCTTGTCATCAAATCTCACATAGAACTCAATGGCACGCCTTCAATGGTTTTTGATATTGAAGAAAATAAAATAATCCGTCCTTAGTACTCTAATGTATTAAAATATAAAGTATTGACAAAAGTTAAAATTTTTGGTAATATGTAATATTATCAGTTGAATTTGGTCTTGGTCACTTTCTTATAGATTATTAATCTAATAATCTTTAAGAAGGGGATCAAAGGATGTGATCTTTGAAAATTTAACCCCTCGAAGAGGTGGAGTATGAGGCAGAGTTGGAAGGACTACGAAGAAGCGGCGGATAAAGGTCCAGTCGCCCTCGGTTGGAAGATCCTCGGTGCGATTGTGTTGTTCGTCATCGTCATCAGCGTCATCGGCTGGGCCATGGGATGGTTCAGCGAGGCCGCCAAGGTGACACAGGAACAGTTTGGGCCAAGTGCCCTACTGAAGAAGTACGAATGGTTCAAGGATGTCTCAGCGCAACTCGACAAGAAGCGCGCCGACATTAAGGTCTACGACGGTCGGATGACCGCCATGGAGAGTTCCTATAAGGGCAAGTCTCGGGGTCAATGGCCGCGCGAAGATCGGGAGCAGTACAACGTCTGGTCCAGTGAAGCCGCTGGCGTGAAGGCGAGCTACAATGAGTTGGCTGCCCAGTACAATGCACAGATGGCCAAGTTCAACTGGCGATTTGCCAACAAGGGCCAACTGCCAGAAGGGGCATCCGAGCCCCTACCGCGTGAGTACAAGACGTACACCGAAAACTAAGGAGGACAAGACATGAAACCATCACGGGCAGTACTTCTTGCCGGACTGGTTGGTCTGGTAGCTGTCGTGTCGGGGTGTGATATTGATAGACCAATCAAGTCCATTTCCGGGACTAAGATGGTACCTGTGGGTAAAGTGCGGAAGGACACCCAAGGTCTGACAGTCGAGCAGGCGAACATCAAGCATCGCATTATGATGGACAACCAGCCGGGGGCGATCAAGCACCTCTATATCATCAGTGCCTATTCTGGACAAGTGCTCATCTATAGCACGGTCATGGGAAAGGTCACGAGTAGCGGCAAGCGATTGACGCCTTCGCACACTGTCGGAAATAGCACGAACAGCTTCCAATTCAAAGTCGGCAACCATATCTATGACACTGACGAGGTGCTCGGCGAGGACGGAACCTTCGGTTCCTCGATCGAGTACCTGTACTGGTGGGACTCCAAGGGTGTTTACCACCAACAGTACGTTACCGGAGGGATGATTCCTCACATCTCCGACCAGCCGCTCGCTGTGAAGAGTGTGATCATCAACATGGAAGTTTCCCGGAAGTAACCACACTAGGGAACTTCCCTCGAACTGTGAGCGAAAGCCCACTAACAGGACATGCGTTCGCGCATGTCCTGTTTTGTTTAATAACGCAAAAAGGACCGCTTGCGCAGTCCTTTTTGCTTATCCTCTCCTTTACATTCCCAACCAATTCCGCGAAGCGGAACTATCTTGCCAGCCTCATATAAAAATTTAATGTACAAGGCTGGGATTGGGTGTAATAGGAAAGAAGCTAATTAATTTAATCAGTATTTTTTCCTATTACCATATTAAAATTGTTTTACTACCATAACATAGAAATTCTAATTTGTCAAGCTTTTTAGCAAAAAATAACCCCCGCAGTGGAAACTTTGGGGGTAAATCGTCTTACATAGTATAACGCTTGTCATGTTTGGCAATCTCTCGGCCACGTTCGGCCTGATCCTGAATAGTGCGGTGAGCCTGTTTTTGAGGTGGTTTTTTTTTCGTTTCGGTGATTGACCAAAGCAGTTTGTTGATTGTCCGATTAATGAAAGCCTGGCGAAGTTGGTCAAGAGTTACTTTATTGAAATCGGATTCGGCTATGTCAAGGCCGATAATTTTGGCGACTCTTATGGCTTCGGCCACAAGCTCGTGTTTTCTGACGAATCTGCTTCTTAGGTGCCTCGGGTCCATTATCATCACTGCCTCCTTATTACTAATAATTTATAATAAACTAAAGTTAATAAAAAGTCAATCCCGTGATAAAATTACTTTATGGACGAAAAAAAATATTGGGTGGCGCTCTCAACCCACCCAAAAATTGGCGCCAGAACTTTTAGCAAGCTTTTTAGGAGATTTAAAAAGATTTCCAAAGTTTGGCAGGCATCCGTGCAAGAATTAGAATCAGCCGGACTCGATTTGAGCCAGGTTCAAGCAGCTCAAGAAGTTATCGCAAAAGTTGATCCTAACAGGGAAATGCAAAAACTTGCTAAACTTAGAATCGAAACGCTTATTTTTCCTGAACAAGGTTATCCTAAATTGCTTAAGGAACTTCCAGACGCGCCCGGTTTACTTTACATCCGCGGAAAAATTCTGCCTGAAGATGAAATTGCTTTAGCCGTGGTGGGCTCGCGAAAATTTACTTCTTATGGCCAAAGGGCGGTTGAGGAAATTGTCTATCCTTTGGCTAAAAATCAAGTTACCATCATTTCCGGGCTTGCTTTAGGAATTGACGCCATAGCTCATCATGTTGCTTTAGAAGCCAAAGGCCGGACAATCGCCGTTCTTGGCTGCGGTTTGGACGAGGTTTATCCGGTTAACAATATCAGGTTAGCCGATAAAATTATAGCCTCTGGCGGGGCGATTATCTCTGAATTTCCCTTAAAAACGGCTTCTTTTAGGTCAAATTTTCCTTTACGAAACAGAATCATTGCCGGCATGAGCTTGGGAACATTGGTTGTTGAAGGGGCTTTGGAATCCGGATCTCTAATTACCGCTCGAGCGGCGATCGATTACAATCGGGAAGTTTTTGCCGTTCCGGGGATGATTTTTTCGGAAACTTCTCAAGGTCCAAATCGCTTGATACAAATGGGAGCCAAGCTTATAACTTCCTCATCGGATATTTTAGAGGAATTAGACATACCTAAAAGGCAGGGTTATGTTAAATCTTCAGAAATTATTCCTGATTCCCGCGAAGAGGAAATTCTCTTAAAATTATTGGGCAAACCGATTTTGGTCGACAGCTTAATTCGGCAGTCCCGTTTGGAGCCGGCTCTTGTCAACTCCACCTTAGTTATGTTAGAAATGAAAGGTATGGTCGCAAATTTAGGCGGCACATCTTATGTGATTAAGGGAAAACTAAAGGAAAATCCGAAATCCTAAGCACGAAATCCGAAACAATATTTAAATCCTAATTTAA
>CAYSSM010000014.1:0-15203 GCA_964433905.1 uncultured Candidatus Saccharibacteria bacterium | reverse complement strand
CAGTGAATCATTTACCGTCAGACCGTTTTTCACCTTGAGCATTAAAAATTTTTCCAAAATTGGCAAAAGCCATCTAATGCCTCTCAAATTGGCGAAAGGATAGATATCCGACCAAAGCTCATGCGAGTCATAAATTAGCTTCTTACGCTTAAGAAGTGCCGCAGGGAAGGCGCATAAAAGGCCGTCAAGGTCGTGAGCATGATAAATATCAGGGTTTTCCTTAAAAGCCGCCCGCATTAAAGATAAAAGCGATGAAAAAATATTTAATTGATGAAACTTTAGCTTTGCAAAATTGATAAGTTTAATGCGATAACTTAGCTTTAACTGTCTTTGTCCTAAATATTGGCGGGCTAAAATTACCACATCGTAAGTGGCCGAAAGGGTTTTGGCTTCATTCAAAATTCGGCTGTCGTGAAAAATCTCGCTGGTTGTAAGCATGCATATTTTAGGCATAAATTTTAAAAATTGATAATTTTTCTATATAATCTATCCAATTTTTCAAAATTACTGTTTATCTCGGCTTTCTCGGCAATTATTTGACGATTCAAGCGGCCGATTGGACGCCATTTTTTTTCAGCGAATTTTAAGGCGGAAGCTATCGCCTGAGCTGTCTTTGCTTCGTCTCTAACGGGTACAACCCACAGATTATGTCCTTTCAGCCACTCTTTAATATAAGGAAGGTCGCTAACAACAATTTTATTTTCACACGCCATCGCCTCCAAAAAAGAGGCGCTGCAGCCGTCTGAAGAAGTAATCGAAACCACAACTTCAGCAGAATTATAATATTTAACCATATTTTTATTGGCCGTTTGCGGCCAAAATTGGACTTTATCAACCAAATCAAACTTAATAATCAATTTTTCGATTTCTAAGAGATAGTTTTCATCAATATTATTAAGTAAAAGAGCTAAAACCGCTCGGCTATTTTTTTTGGCTACTTTACTGAAAGCTTTGACCAAAATATCAATGTTATAAAGAGGGGCGATTGCACGGGGACAAAAAATAATTTGTGAAGGTTTTTTTTGCTTATTTTGAAAAATGTTTAAATCGATGCCAAAATGAACCAATTCAAATTTATTTTTCGCCATGCCGATTTTAATCGCTTTATTTTTAACTGCCAACGAGGTACCGATTACGAGATTGGCCGCCTGCAAAGTCTTTCTGATTAAATATTTTTCCACAAAAATAAAATTATTATAGTGCAAGACATCTGATCCCCAAGATGTAACTACTAGCGAACGAAACCCGGAAAGATAACCCCAGATGCCGGCAAAAACTAAATCCTGGCCATGGACGATATCAGGTTTAACCATTTTGATTATTTTTTTAATTTTCCTAAGTGATCGCCAAAAATAAATCGCTGTTAATCCGGGGTTTCCTAAATCATAAGTCTTGATACCATTTGAGGTTGCTTTCTTGGTGGAAATAAAAGAAACATCGTAATCTTTTTTAAAATATTCTACCAGCTCTCTGTTCTGCGGTGAAGCAAGATTGCCGATTAAACAAAGTTTGATCTTTTTTTGAAGGCTGAAATTATCCAAAATATTTGCCAGATTTTCGGTTAATTTTTTACGGTCATACTTTTCAATATCAACCAGGGGAACAGTTAAAGTACCCCTTTTAAATTTTTTATAAAACAAAATAATTTTTTCTTTAATTTTTTCTTTATCGGATGTCAGCGCCACTTCTCCAATCTTCAATTTATGAATTAGTTTAGCTGCACCTGAATTTTCGGGCGCCAAAGCCAAAATCGGTTTTCTGGCGGCAAGATACTCAAATAATTTGCCGGTCAAAACCGCCGGTCGATCAACCGGATCTAAAATTAAAAGCAAAATATCGGCGGAAGCCAGCATTTTAACTGCTTCGCGATGCGGCAATCGCTTTTTATATCCAATAAAAGTAACTTTCAGGTCTGAAAAATTTAATTCCTTGACGGCTTGACCAAAAGGTTGAATAATTTCAGGGTTATAAATCGTACCGGTATAAACAATATGAAAATGTTTAGATTTTTTTTGAGGCAAATTTTTAAAATCTTCAGAGTCGTAACCGTTAGTAATAGTAAAAAATTTATCCTTTTTTTGATCAAGTAGCTGAAAATAAGAAGTTATCGGCTCGGAAACGGAAATAACTTTGTCAGCCGTTCGAATTACCTGTTTTTCTAAAAATCTGTTGAGCCATTGATAGAAAAAAGTTGGATAGCGGCGCAGAGGATTATTGGACCATTCATCCCGAAAATCAGCAACCCATTTAACTCCCGTGAATTTCTTTAGCGCCCAGCCAATAAGATGATCGCTCGCCGGCGCGCTCGAAGTAAAGATAACTTTTATTTTCTCTTTCTTGATAATTTTGTAGCCGTTAACTAAAGCTGGAAAAAACCAAAGGATTTGCCGGTCGGGGATTAAAAACAAGGGATATAGAAAATAAGCTAAAAACGATTGCCAATAACGGTTTTTGAACCAAAAAGCTGGTTCAAAATAATTTATCCGGCTAATTTTAACCTCTCCGGGAATCTCTTTAAGAAGTTCTGTGTCTTTAAACGGATAAAAAGGGTTTTGCACAGTTAAAATACGCGGTTGCCAGCCAAATTCCGGCAAATATTTGGTAAACTTTGTTACTCTGATTACCCCGCCTCCGCCTAAAGGAGGGAAAAAATAAGAAATAATCAACATTTTCTTCATAAGTATAAATCCATGGTTAACACCCTGCGGTCTCTACCGCAGTTCAATATTTTATCAATAAAATGTTTCTATCTTTTATTTTAACGCCCTGCGGTCTCTGCCGCAGGGGGATTTACAAACAATCCTTATAAATTTGCTCGTAGCTTTGGGCGATTTTAGCGGCATTGTGATACTTTTGGGCAAATTTAACTGATTTTTCAGCCATGTTTTTTTGATTTTCGACTAAATTTTCTAAAAGATCGGTTAAATCTTGCCCAAAAGTCCAAACATTGGTATTAACGATAGGAATTTCATCGGCAAAATCTACCAAGGCAAGATAAGGGGCGTTAAGATAGGCCATGACAATTTTGCCCATAGCCATCGCCTCCACCGCCTGACCGCCGTACCAGCCAACCAAAAGCTGGTCAACCACAATATCGGCCTGCGCCATTTCTAAAAGTAATTGCTGGTGGGGCAATTTTGAAAGAATCTTAAATTCATATTTTGGATATTTTTTTTGAAGTTTTTTAAATGTTTTTTCAATTATTTGCGAACCTTTTACAACCGGTTCGCTGGGAACATGTAAAATTTTGATTTTTTTAGTATTTTTTTTATATTTTTTTAAAGCGCCGATTTCCCGCGCATAAGGAATAATCCTATCGTATTTTGAAACCGCGCTGGCCAAAAAAGGACCTGTAAGGATAATTTTATCGGCAAAATAAACAAATGTTCTAACCCTAAGACGCTGTTTGAAAGTTATCCACCGCGACCTTTGAGCAACTATCTTTTGATAATATTGCGGCCAATTATTCGTTTTATTAAAAAGTTCTTTAGGTAAAAAATCGAGCCCGTTGCGGACATCAACTCCCCGGCAAGTTAAAATTATTTTTCTGCCAAAAAGTTTTAGAATTGCCAGATTAACCGGATAAAAAAAGAAGGTTTCTAAAAAGTTTAGATGCCAAAGGTCATATTTTGGTAAAAGCCTAAAAAACAATACTATCCTCTCCAATAAGGATCTGATGGGATTCGCAGAAAATTCCAACATAAAATCAACCGGCATGTTGAAATGTTTTTTGCCGATGCCGTAAAAATCAATCTGGTATCCCCTCCTCCTTAAAATCCGCGTAAAAGCGTAAATGCCTGCTGAACCGGCGCTGTTAAACCCGATGAAAATCCTTTTTTGTTTGAGGGGTGTGTCTTTTTGGCGCATTATTTACATAGACCTTCATATCTAATAAAATTTTATCAAGTTGACCGTAGAAATCGGTGGTAAAATCCATTCCAAGTTTTTTAATTTTACTATTATTAATATTGAATTCTTTAATGTCTCCAACCAACCAATCGCCGTATTTCGGCTTAAGATCGGAACGGTCAAAAAATTTCAACATGTGTTTGCATAGATCATTAATTGTAATTTTGATCGCCGAGGCGCAATTATAAATCTCGCCTTCGGTTTTATCAGCAACTGCTACCAGTAAATTTGCTTTAACGACATCCTTAACATAGGTAAACGATCTCTCTTGTTTTCCCGTGCCGTAAATAATCGGGTTTTGACCTTCGGCAATTTTGCTGGTAAAAATAGAAATCACCCCGCCATAGTCGGAAAACTCCTGGCGGTTGCCGTAAACATGAAAATATCTTAAAATTGTTGTATTTAAGCCGTATAAATGATTGAAAATTCCCACATATTTTTCCGCCGCTAATTTACTGCAGCCGTAATAGGAAACTGGATTAGTCGGATGCTCCTCGTCAGTCGGAAAATATTTAGCGTTGCCATAAACCGAGCCCGTGGAAGCGTGGATAAATTTTTTAACCTTATTTTTGTGAGCCAATTCCAACAGGTTAAAAGCGCCGCCGCCGTTTACTTCCAAGTCTCGCAAAGGGTTGATTAGACAAACGCTTTTTTTGCTGGCGGCGTTGTGAAAAACGACATCAACTCCTTTGAAATATCGGACCAATTTTTTGGAATCGGTAATGTCGCATTTTGCTTCGGTAAAATGTTTATATTTTTTTAAATGCTTTAAATTAAACTTTTTACCGGCGGAATAATCATCAATGGAAACCACTGGAAAACCGCGCATAACCAGCTCTTCGCAAATATGCGAACCGATAAAGCCGGCGCCGCCGGTGACCAAGGCCTTTTTATATTTTCGGTTAAATTGTTTAAAAATTTGATCAATAGTCATTTATTTCTTTTCCCGAACCGTAGCCCACGCTTTAGCGTGTTAGCTGACAGGCTAAAGCCTGATCTATCATAGTAGTGTTGATTAATGAAAAAAGATTCGTCGTATATATTTTCTCAAATACCCAATCTCTTGTCCTTCAATTACTCCAGAAAGATACAACAGGGCTAACAATCCGGCCATTTCCAGTATTTTAACGGCTAAATTCCCCCAAAAGCCGAATTGCCAAGTAAGCGGAAACAAGAAAATTGCTCCGAGACTTAAGAATACCAATTTTATAATTTTTTGCCAATCCAGAGCTAATCTTATAAAACGCTGGCTGATGGTAAAATAAGCAACCGTTAAAAACAAATACGATGAAGCCGTTGCCCAGCCAGCCCCTACCATACCATATCTTGGAATAAGAAGGAAATTTAAGCCAATGTTTAGTAGCGCCGCCAAAGCGGTATAGATGGCGAAATACTTGGTTTTTTTTGACAGCGTAATTCCTAAAGAAGTTACCTGATTGGAAGCCGAAAAAACCATGGCAATCGCAAGAGAGGGAATAACCACTGCCGCGCCGTAAAATTTCTCGGTAGCAAAAATTCTTAATATTTCCTGGCTAAAAACCGAAAGCATTACCGCTAAATAAAAGAAAAAAAGGAGGTAATAGATAAAAAACCGCGGCACAAATTGCTTAAAAATTTTCTTGGAAGAAAAATAGATATTCATCACTTGCGGCGACCATGCTTGGCCTAAAGCGTACGAAAAAAATATCAGCAAACTGGCAATATTGATGCCGATTGAATAAAGGCCGATCTCATCTAATGTACGGTATTGATTGAGAAAAAACCGGTCCGAAAGGTCAAAAACAAAAAACGAGATTGAAGCCGGCACCACCATCGCCCCAAAAGCCAGCATTTCTTTAAGCCGTGGCCAGGAAATCTTAAATTTTAAATTCTTTCTAACTAAATAAAGAGCAATCAACAAGGTAACAAAAGTGCCGATTAGAGAACCAGTGAAATAACCTGTCAGACCTTTTTTAAAATAAACGACGAATAATATCATTAAGCCGGTTGAAGCAAGAGCGTTTAAACCGGCAATAATTGCAAAAGTTTTAGCTTTGAACTCCAGCCGAAAAACGGTTTTCGCCAGATTAACCAGTAAAGTAAGATAGGCGGTGGTAAATGTCAGTAAAAATAAAGGTTTGTAAATTGGTGTTTTAAATATAAGCGTCGAGAGATTTCCGCTAAAAATACTCGCCGTGCCAGCCCAAAAAAGCCCCCACAAGGCTAAAAACCAAAAAGCGCTTGAAATAATCTCCTTACGCTCTTTTTTGTATTGGTAATAGCTGACAAAAATGGCATTGTCCATGCCGAAAATCAAAAGCAAGCTTAAAAAAGAAATTACTGAAGAAATTAAACTGATGATGCCGTACTCAGCCGGCACAAAAATTCGGGTAAAAATCGGCGCCGTAAGCAGCGCCAAGATTCTTAAAACAGCATTACCTGAGCCATAGATTAGGCTATCTTTTGACAGGCCGATAAAATATTTTTCTAAAGAAATTTTGGACATAATTTGCATGAGGCCGAAGGGATGTCGTTTCGCGAAATGCCGGTTGAGGAACGCTCCGATTTGCCGAGACTTGGCAACGAGGCAAAATCGGAAGTGACGAATAGGTTGGTTAGGGCGGCTGAAAGCGAAATGACGACCAGAGGCCTATTAAATTAACTTTTTCTTTTTAACTTCTTTCTCAAATATCTCTTGATTGATCTTTTTTCCTTCCCAAAGATGATCGAAGATAATCTTTCTTAAAGCGCCGACGAATTCCAAGGAGTGGTACTTCTCAACATAAGCCCGGCCTTTTTGGCCCAACTCTTTCTGTTTTTGCGGATTTTTAACCAAAGCGGTAACTATCTTTGCTAAATTATCAGGATTGGCGGAAATAATCGGAATATCCTTGGCGTAATAGTGATGGAATTTTTCGATATCTTTCCTTAAATAAGAGATAACCGGGCGGCCGGAGGCCATAGCTTCAATCGCCGTGTAGCCGTGCCAACCGGTGATAACATCGGGGATAAAAATATCGGCTTCAAGATAAAGCTTCTGGCACTCGGAAATGGTCTTTTTTTCAATCATCATCAACTTAATCGGCAACTTATCTTTTAATTTATCAATTATCTCCAAAATATAGCGGCTGCCTTTATGGCTGCGATGGTTAGTCGCATGAGCAACGGTAACAATTTTTTTCGGTTTTAGCGAAGTAAATTTCCATAATTTTAAATCGGTTGGCAGCGGCAACATAATTGTCTTACCGCCTAAATAAATTAGATCGCCGCCACCGATAAGAATATCGGCATATTTTTGAGCTCGTTTAAGATTACCTAAAATTTCTTCTTCAGCCTTGGTTTCGGTCGCTTGCGACCTATCCATAGCGGTATTGTATTTTAAACCCATCTCTTGAGCTTTTTTTCTGTACTGGGATAAAATTTTACAATCGGCGCCATAACCGTAAACAGAAACTTTCTTGGCGCATATTTTTAAAAGGAGAATTTCCCATTTTTTAAAGTGAGAATTGGTTAAGATGCCGCCGGAAAAAGCAAACTCAAAAATATCGTACTTTAGAACCGCCCAAGTAAATAAGCTGACGTAGTCGGTTAAATAAATCAGTATTCTTAATAAAAAATGATCTGAAAAGATGAGTCCGTGGCTTATGGTTCGAAAAACTTCGGGAGTATCGAAGGCAACATTATCGGCGGAAAAACCGGCTGTCCTTAAAGCTTTGACGGCAAAAAAGGGCATCGGCGACCCAAGCGGAGAAATAATTATCACCGGTTTTAAGCTTAAAAGTTTTTTGGCTGTGAATCTTATCCATGAATAAATAGCTAAAATCGGTAAAATAACTAAAAAAACAAAATCGAACAAATAACGGATAAAATGAGTAAATACCTGAAAAACTTTTTGGAATAAGTTTTTCTTCTGATGATTTATTTTCTCAAAAACGCTTTCTCTCAACCTGATTTTTCTGGCGGGAACGCCGGCGGCAATCGAATATCTCTCGGTAGAACGGTTGACCACCGCTCCGGCGCCAACTTGAGTGCCTTCTTTAATAGTTACTCCTGGCAAAATAATAGCGCCGGCGCCGATATCGCACCGCGATTCAATTTTAACGAGACCGTATTTTATCGGCAGATTAATAATTGGCCCTAAGTCGTCTTGACTCAGATCATGAACCGAACTTAGAATTTTCACACCCGGACCGATTCCTGAATCAGATTCGACGGTGACCCCACCGGCGGCGTGGAGATATGCTTGAGGACCAATCCAAACTCGGTTTTTAATAATTAATTTGTTTGAGTGATAACCCTCTAAAATAGTATTGGCCCCAATGTAAACGTCTGAACCAATTTCAATATTTTCCGGGTGAAATACTAAAACTCCCGGTTCAAAAATAACATTTTTGCCGATCTTTTTAAAATCGCTTGCCTTGAATTTTCCCGTACCGTGGCTTTTAAAAATGGGCATGATATTTTCTACGAAATACAAAAAGATACGAAAATACGAAATTAATTAAAATATTTATGTTTTGAAAATAAGTTTGGATTATTTTTTATTAATTGTTGAATTTCTTTACGGGCGCCTTCCCCCCACCAATCCGGATGAATCAAGAGTTGAATCTTATCATATTGGGAAAGATTTTGACAAATACAATATTGCTTCCATTTGCCCAAACTGTCGGAAAAGTAATGAAAATCTTGAAATTCTTGCGGGAATCTTTTAATGCCGACTTCTTTTTTATCAATTTGCGTAAATAAATGTTTTTTCCAATAATTTGCGCTTCTTCCCAAATCCGCATGTTCCGCCGCTGACTCAACTTTTACCTTAAAAATCTCCTCGAGCATCTTTTTTTCTAATTTAAACAGGCTAATCATATCAGTTTCGTAAAGTTTTGATAGATTTCTTGCTTCGGTATGAAGACCGATTTCATGACCCATTTTTTTAATTGTCTTAAAATAAGGAAAATTAATCCGGTCGAAAGGATGGTAATATTCGCCGTGGACCCGGACAAAATAAGTTGATTTAATCCCCAATTTTGCTTCGATTTTGGCGATTTCTAAAGCCCTTTTGGGGGAATAATCGACATCGTGGCGCAAGATGATAACCTTCTCCGATTTTATCTTAGCGATATCGCGGAAATTGGTAATTCTAAAACCGGCGGCCAAAGCCACCTTTAAAATTTCCCGGTAATGATTGTAAGTAAAATTGCAATTCATACTTGCCTCACCAATAACGAATTTTAACCAATAGCTAATACAAATTCTTATTCGTTATTAGTTTGATTAGTTATTAGCGTGGCTTATCTATGAACACTCGAAACCACATCTCAAGACAATATAGCCGCCAGAAAATTTGGCTATCGGATATTTTTTTATCTATAAAATCATTAAATAGCTGCAAAACCTTTTTGGGATCAACAAACCCTCGATCGGCAAAAGATTTTGAAGAAAAAACCTTAATTAACTCTGGTTTTAAATCTCCTCTAAGCCAATCCTCTTCAGGCGTGGCAAAACCGATTTTGTCCTGCCGGTTTAATATTTTTGACGGCAATAAGTCTTTTAAGGCCTGGCGCATAATCCATTTTGTCTGGCCATTTCTAATTTTATATGAATTGTCCAAAGAAAAAATAAATTCTACTAATCGGTAATCTAAAAATGGCACCCGCGACTCAAGCGAAAAGGCCATTGAATTTCTATCTTCGTACCTTAGAAGCGATGATAAATTCATCTTTAACGAATGATAAAGGGCATCTTGGAAATAATCGTCATAAATTCTCTTTCTTTGAGGCGGCGTTTTTAAAGCCAAAAAATCTGGTTGGAAAATTTTATAAATAATATTATTTCGTTGGAATTTTTTTGTCGCAGAAGCTCCAAACCAACCGGCGGAAAACGCGCGCTTAGTTATCATCTTCAGTTGACTTAAAAACGACGGATGCCGGTATGCAAAGTAAAACAATTCAAGCAAAAATGTGCCAATTTTCCCTTTTTTTAACAGACTCATTAGATTGATGCCAAAATAACCGGTGTAGCCAGCAAGCAGCTCGTCCGCTCCCTGGCCGTCAAGCATCACTTTGATTTTTTTTGCTCCGGCTAATTTAAAAACATTCCATTGGGCGAAAATACTGGTAGTGGAAAACGGTTGATCCTGATGCCAAATTAGTTTTTTTATCTCTTCCGCCAATTTTTTCCCTTCAGGAAAGGTAAGATACGATTTTGCTCCGGTTTTTTTAATCACTTCTCGAATAAATTTTTGCTCATCGATGACAAATTTTCGGCCATAAACAGCGGAAAAAGTTTTTTGCCATTTACCAATTTGAGCAAATTTTTCTTTTTTAAGAAACTTATTGATTGCCATAACGATAGCCGAGGAGTCTAACCCGCCCGAAAGACAAGTGCCTAATGGCACATCCGAATGTAATCTTAGCCGGACAGAATCGAAGAATAATTGCTGAAATTCTTCAATGTTCCTTTGCTTTCCCAAACCGGTTTTTTTAAAACCCAAGTCCCAATATTGATGAATTTTAAGCCTGCCGGATTTTATTATCATATAATTTCCGCCGCGCAGTTCCTTAATACCTTCAAAAAAAGTCTCTTGTGTGTGATCAAGCCAGCCAGTTACCAGATAATCCCAGATGATTTTTTTGTTTTCCTTAACAATAATGCCCGGGTAGCTAAGAATCGCTTTAATTTCCGAAGCGATGAAAATTTTATTTTTATCCCGGTAATAATAGATTGGTTTTACCCCTAAACGATCGCGGGCAACGAAAAGAAGCTTATTTCTTCGATCATAAATAATAAAAGCCCACATGCCGTTAAATTTTGTTAAACATTCGACCCCCCACTCTTTGTAAGCGGCTAAAATTACCTCTGTGTCGGTTTTCGTAGTAAATTTGTACCCTTTACCAATAAGTTCTTCTTTTAGCTCTAAATAATTGTAGATTTCACCATTGTAAACAATAGTTAAATTTTTGTTATCGTAGAACATTGGCTGATGGCCAGCTTTAGTTAAATCAATAATTGAAAGTCGCCTGTGACCCAAACCGATATTTTCATCAATAAACATACCCTCGTCGTCGGGCCCGCGATGAGCAAGCGTTTTCGTCATCTTCTCTAAGATTTGGTGATCAACCGGTCTTTTATCAATTTGTATGATTCCCGTTATTCCGCACATAGATTATTTACCTAAGATATTCTTTGGTGGTTATTTTAGCAATTTTAACTGGATTATGATACTTTTCAACATATTTCCTTGACTTTCGGCCGATTTTTTCTCTTAATTTCTGGTTGGTTAAAAGCAAAGTCAAAGCAACTTTAAGCTCATCTAAGCCGGCGTTAACGATCGGAATGGCCCGATGATAGGGTACATATTTTTCCATATCGCTTTTCCTTAAGAAGGCGATCACCGGCTTGCCCAAAGCCATCATTTCCACCGCAAAACTGCCATACCAGCCCACTTTTATCTGATCAATGGCAATATCGGCTTTTTGGTAAATCGGCCAGGCTTTCTGTAAAGACATGTTTTCAACCAAACTTAATTTGAGAGGAAAATCTTGGCTTAATTCTTTGACTATTCTAATGATTTCGGCTGTGCCTTTGCGAAAACGGTCCGAAGGAGCATGAATAATATTTAAAGTTTTGTTTTGCCGATAAATTGGTTTGACTAAACTAATATCGATGCTGGCATAAGGCAAAAGTCTGGTTCTCTTGGGCAGAACATTGAGAAGATCGGGGTTTAAAGCAAAAATCGTTTGAGCGAATTTGTCAACTTTTTTGATTCTCAACCTTTTTTGTAAATCGTAATAACGATCTTGCAATCTTAACGGGCTGTCATAAATGTCTTCATCAAAATTCTCAATAAAATAATCTTTTTGGCGCGCGTCATCACCCTGATAAGTAACGATAATTTTTTTGCGGTACCTCTTTAACAAAACAAAATCAAGATGATTGGTAAACCAAAACGGATGGTCTAAAATTGATGATCCGTAGGAAAAATGGAAAACATCATAATTTTTAACCGCCCAAAGCAAAAATTTTAGGCGCCGCCACTCGTTGGGAAAGCTTAAATATCCGATATTAAACTTAAAATCATAATTTCTGGGATAAAATTGATGAGGATAAAAAACCGCTAGATCACTCTGAAAACCCAGTTTTCTTTCAGCCCGCGATAAGACCCATGAAAAATTGCCATTGTTAAAAGGGCAGTGAAGAATTTTTGGCTTTTTTATCATAAATTCGTTCCTTCAGCTTCGCCCTCCAAAAATACTCTGTTCCACCACTCAAAAGAAAGCAGCGACCATAAAATTAAACGATGGTCTTTTTTGCCCTTTTCATGTTCAAAAAAGATATTTTTTAAGTAATCTTCATCAAAATACCCGCGCGCTAACGCCCGTTTATCTAAGATAATCTTTCTCATATAATCATTTAGCTGATATCTGTACCATGTTTCGTCAGGCGGGGTAAAACCAGTCTTCTTTTTGGTGGTAATCTCCTTCGGCAAGTACCTATTCATCGTCTTACGAAACAAGACCTTACCAAGATCTCCTTTATATTTTAATTTTGCCGGCATGGCATTGACTAACTTTAAAAGCTCGAAATCCGTCATCGGGACCCTGCCTTCAATCGAATGAGCCATAAACATTTTATCCTCAACGATAAAAAATCCATGCAGAAAGGTTTTTTGCTCAAAATAAATAGCTTTGTCCACCGGGTTTTGCCCGTCAGCCGGGCTAATAACTTGACGATACATATCAAAAGGTCTTTTTAAATCAATTTTAGATAGTTCTTTTTTGGAAAAAAACTCCGTTTTTTGAGAATCTTTAACCAACCTAGACCAGTAATTATATTGTTTCTGATCAAATTCTTCTTGATTTTTTTCCTTAGCGATAAGTTGATACCGCCAAGGGTAACCACCGAAAATTTCGTCGCCGCCGGTGCCCGAAAGAGCGACTTTGACGAATTTGCTCGCCAGTTTAGCGATATAATACTGCGGATAGCTCATCGCTAAACGCAAATCCTCAAGATGCCAGATAAGTTTCGGCATAACCAACTCGACGCTGACAGGATGTAAAACATTCTCATAATGTTCAGAAGAAACACTCCGAGCAACAATTTCCGCCTCTTTTCTCTCGTCTAAGCCTGATTCCCTGGCAACGGTTTTATCTAAATCAAAACCGCCGGAAAAAGTAAAGAATTTCGAATGTTTTTGGGCCGCAAAATAGGCAATTGTCGAAGAATCCATACCGCCGGAAAGCAAAGTCCCCACCGGGACATCAGAAATTAAATGCCGCCAAACTGATTTTTGCAGCGTTTCAAAAAGCCGATTCTTCCACTCGGCCACTGACAGCTCCAGTTTTTTGAAGCTGGCATCCCAATACTGATAATTTTCCAGTTTTTTCTCGCAGTAACGCAAATTATGGCCTACCTCTAAAAGAAAAATGTTTTGAAATAAGGTTTCGTTTGACAAAACATTTTGAAAAGTAAAATATTCATTTAAAGCATTATGGTTCAGATATGGTTTTATCCCCGGGTATTTTAAAATGGCTTTAATTTCCGAAGCGCAGATGAATTTATCCTCATCGTAATAATAATAGAGTGGTTTAATGCCTAAACGGTCTCGGGAAATAAAAAAAGACTTATTTTTAAGATCGTAAATGACAAAAGCCCACATGCCGTTAAAACGCTCGACGCACTTTTCACCCCACTCTTCATAAGCATGAATTATTACCTCGGTATCAGAATGGGAGAAAAAGCGATGCTTTTTTTTAATCAGCTCTTTTTTGATTTTTTGATAATTATAAATTTCACCATTGAAAACCACAGCAACTGTTTTATCCTCATTAAACATTGGCTGATGGCCGGTAGAAGTTAAATCGATAATCGAGAGCCGCCTGTGTCCCAGCCCGACATTGCCATCAATATAAATACCTTGATCGTCAGGCCCGCGATGCCTCATCGCTTCGGTCATTGAAAGGAGCGTATTTTTTGATAGGGGTCTTTTTTGAAAAACTCCCACAATTCCGCACATATTTTATTTCCTTAAGTTAATTTTATCAAAATATTTTTTACTCTTTATTAAAACAGAAAATTAGAGAATTGACAAATATAAGTTATTTAGATTATATGTTATTATAATTAGTTAGGAGAAGTTTAGTGACAAAAATTTTAGATGTCTTCTGGAAAAATCGCCAGCTTATTTTTAGGATGGCTTATAAAGAATTGACGGACCGCTACGCCGGTTCGAACTTGGGTTTATTTTGGGCCTTGTTTTATCCGCTTTTTTTAGTCGGGATTTATACTCTCATTTTTACTTTTATTTTTCAGGTTAAGATTAATGCCGAAAGCACTCCTCTGCAATACGCCTTTTATGCGGTAATCGGCTTAATCCCGTGGATTGTCATGCAGGAAGGCTTAGTCAAAACCACCAACTCGATTATTAGTAACGCCAATCTGGTCAAACAGGTTATTTTCCCGGTTGATATATTACCAATTATTGGCATCGTCGTCAGTTTCTTAACTTTGATCATCGGGCTGGCGATTTATCTTATTACAATTGCATTAGTTACACCTTCTAATTTTACTCTGATCTTTCTCCTTTTACCGATAGTAATTTTCATTCATTTTATCTTCCTGATTGGGATCGGCTGGATTTTAGCCGCTTTAGCAGTATATTTTCGCGATCTAAAGGAACTGATTTCTATTTTATTATTAATTGGGATGTTTATTACTCCGGTATTGTATTTGGAAAATTCCATTCCCACGGCCTTTTCTTTACCGATTCTCCTTAATCCAATGACTCACTTGATTAATATGTATCGTGATGTCATTTTTTACGGCTCAATCAATCATCCGTGGAGTTTTGTAATTTTCGGTATATTATCGTTGATTTTATTCTTTGTTGGTTTCCAATTTTTTCAAAAAATTAAACCTTTTTTCGCTAATGTTTTATAAAGTAAAATTATGAACAAGAGACCATTAAAAAACATTCGTAAAAGTCATTCTGAACGCAGTGAAGAATCTCTGATGAATGCCAGTCAGCCTGAAACAAGTTCAAAGATTCTTCGGCTTGTGCCTCAGAATGACTCCAGAAAATCGATTTTCAACGGTCTCAAAAACAATATTGCCATTGAAGTTAAAAATTTATCCAAAGTTTATAAAATTTACAAAGAGCCCAAAGATCTCTTGAAAGAAGTTTTATTTAGAAAAAAGCGCCACGAGGAATTTTGGGCGCTTAAAAATATTTCTTTTAAGATTAAAAAAGGCGAGGTTATGGGGATAATCGGCCGCAACGGCGCCGGCAAATCAACTTTGCTTAAAATTCTTTCCGGAAC
>CAYSSM010000013.1:12580-17895 GCA_964433905.1 uncultured Candidatus Saccharibacteria bacterium | reverse complement strand
CTTGTTTTTCCATCTATTTTAGTATACAATTTTTTTATCTCGTAAGTAAACGAAAGGAGACTGGAATGGTCGACGATGTTGAAACTCACGAGAAAACAATTGCCTTAGTACTAAGCGGTAAAATTCGCTGTAAAGAAGAAGCGGGCGAGCTTTCCGACCGTGAGCGAGAATATGCCAAATTAGCCTGCTACAGCCATCTTCAGAAACACAGAAACGATCTTCTTCCAACTCTTTGCCGCCTCAAAAATCTCCTGCCAAGGTCTTTCCACGATGAAATTAGAACTATGGCACAAAACATCTTTGACGTCGAATGGGAAAGGGCATAAATTCCGTTTTCCGATTTTCTCCGTTTCAATTCGAAGCGGAGATTTTTTTATAACTCCAACAGAGATCGAGCCATTGACCTAAAGTTAAGTCTTCGGCCCTTTTAATCGGATCGATTTTAGCTTTTTTTAATAGTTCTAAGACCTCGTCTTTTGGCATTCTGAAAGTTGCCGCTAGCGAATTATGGATTTGCTGGCGTTTACTGGAAAAACCTGCCTTTACAATCCTAAAAAATAATTTCGGCTCAACCTTTTTTTCCGCACCTGCCAGGTGCGGAAACGGTTTGATTTTAATGATAGTGGCGTCAACATTCGGTTGGGGACGAAAACTATTTCTTGGAACTTCCGCCACTTTTTTCGAATCAGCATAGAATTCAACCGACAAGGTTAGAACTCCCCTTTCGGAATCGCCCGGCTTGGCAAGAATTTTTTCCGCCACTTCCTTCTGAATCATTACTACCATTAATGCCGGCGGCGTTTGTGATTCTAAAAACTTACGGATTAAAGGCGAGGCAACATTGAAGGGAAGATTAGCGACCACTTTATAGGGCCCTACCATTGTCTCGTCAAAAAAAAGAGCGTCTTGATGAACAATTTTAAGTTTTTTATTAGAGCCAAATTTTTTTGTCAGTCCTGCGATCAGTTCAAAATCTTTTTCAATCGCAAAAACTTTAACACCACCTTTAAGCAGAGCTTCGGTCAAAATCCCCAAACCCGGACCGACTTCGATAATAGTATCGTCTTTTGAAATTTCCGCCGCTTCGATAATTTGCGGAATGATTTTTTCATTAATTAAAAAATTCTGGCCTAAATATTTTTTTGGTTTCATTCTTTGGTCAATACTACCGGAATTACCCCTGCTCCCAACGGCGCTAATTGCTCAAAAGCGTCAGCCGAAAGATCGATAATGGCATCTGTTTGAATACCGCGATCAATAATTTTCACTACAATTGAACGGCCTGAATTGACAGCCGTTACTCGAACATACGAACCCATCGGCAGGCTGTTGTGCGCCGCCGTCATTCCCGAAATCCAATCATACCAAGACGCCCTGCCCCGCCCAAGCTCGACGACTCTTGTGCCAACAGTAACAATTTTATTTTCCGGCGGCGTTTTTATTTCTTCGCCGACAAGCTTTCGCGAAACTTCTTGGCCGTTTTCTCTTCGAACAAGAAAAGTTTTTATTTTTACGCCGTTTTTTCCCGCGCTCTCAACTTTTGATCTGCCCTTTTCCATCGAAGGGTCTTCTTTGGTAATCGTTTTATAAGCGATAGATTCTTCTTCTTTTATCTCCGTCTCCGCCACTCTCGTAATATTAATTCTGGTATCCGACCTCAACCATGTGTTAATATCGGGATCGACTTTATCCTGATCACCTAAAATTATTTTTTGCTCGCTTAAAAAATCTTTAATTTGTTTTTCCCAAGTCCGCACGATTGTGATGCTGCCCGCATCATTAATTGTCACCGGTAAAGCACGATTGATGGTAATTTTACTTCCCAAACCCAAATTTGGAGCGGGGAAAATTTCCGTTTTATCTTCCGGATAAATTCTAATGCTCAAGTCGGATGTCATATCAGATAGCAAAAAAAGTCCCGGCCGTCCGTAATAAACTTCTTTCGGATGATTGGCATCGACTGTATCAACAATGCCGGAAACCATGGGGGTAACCGGAGTGCTTCGATTAGATAAGGCTATCCAGATAGCAATAATTAACGATAAAATAGATACTCCTTTACCATGTAAAATTCGTGCTTCGCAATTTCACAAGGTGAAGAGTTAATTTTGTTTCAGTATCAATATTACATTATTGCCCTAAAATTTCAACCAAAAATAAACTACCTCGCAGCAAGTCTTCGACCGTGAGGCTCAGACCGAATCGGCTGACGAGGTATCCCTAAAGGGAAAGTTTGTTTTAATTAGGCTTTCATCCTCGAAGCAAGCTTCGAAGTACTCAGCCTCTTAAAATAGCAAAAAAATCTTATTTTATCATTTTATTAGATTGTTAAAAAATTAGTTTTTTTACTGGTTAAATTACTATCGTAAAAATCGACGACCGCATAATATTTGATAGTAATTCACCAAATAAGTATGATCGCTGAATAGTATGGTAGCCTCTTGAAATTTTAACCAGTTTAGTATCACTTCGGAAGTGTGATTAAAGGTTCAGAGGATCACAGTCGTTCGACTAATTCTTCGGGGATTTCAGCAATAAAGCGCGAGGGCGCATTTGATTGGACCGCGCCGAAAAGCATACGCGAGACAGCATAAGTTAGGTACAATCTTTTTTCCGCCCGCGTCATGCCGACATAGCAAAGCCGGCGCTCTTCTTCCAAATTGGCCGGTTCGAACATTGAGTTAACATGGGGGAATAATCCTTCTTCCATTCCGACCATAAAAACGATGGGAAATTCCAAACCTTTGGCATTGTGCAAAGTCATTAGCGTCACCGCTTCGGTGTTTTGGTCATAATTATCAATGTCGGCCACCAAGGCAACTTGCTCCAAAAAATCCTCTAAATTTTCTGCTTTAGCGGCGACTGATTTTAGTTCTTCGACATTTTCCCAGCGCATTTCCCCTTCTTCGGTGCCGTCCAAAATAAAATTTTTGTAATCAGTAACATTGGTAATTTCGTCAATTAATTCGGCAATTTTCTTATTTTTCGCTTCGCTCCGCAGATGATTCATCATTTCCTGAAATTTAATTATTTTTGGATTTTCATTTTGAGATTTGAGATTTGCATTTTGAGATTTTATTCCGATGCCGCGCGGAGGAACATTAATAATTCTTTTAAGCGAGACTCTGTCCTCGGCGTTTAAAATTAATTTTAAGTACGATAGAATGTCTTTAATTTCTTTGCGTTCATAAAACCGCAAAGCGCCAATTAAACGGTAGGGAATATTATTTTGCATAAAAATTTCTTCCAAAATGCGCGACTGGGCATTGGTACGGTACAAAATAACAAAATCATTTAACTTGTGAAAATTTTTAAGGGCTTCAATTTCTGTGCGAACAAAATCCACTTCATCAATTTCATTTCTGGCTTCAAAAACCGTTGACGGAAGCCCGTCTTCGTTTTGAGTCCACAATTCTTTTTCAGACCGCAAAACATTTTTTTCAATCACTTTTTGAGCCGCAGTAATGATGCTTTTTGTCGAACGGTAATTCTGTTCCATTTTGATAACTTTGGCTTTTGGATAATCTTTTTCAAAATCCAAAATATTGCGAAAATTTGCTCCGCGAAAGCCGTAGATGGCTTGAAAATCATCGCCGACGACACAAATATTTTTGTGCTTTTGCGCTAAAAGTTTTACTAATTTATATTGAGCAAAATTGGTATCTTGATACTCGTCAATTAAAATATAGCGAAAAAGATTTTGCCAGCGGCTTAAAATTTCCAGATGCCTTTCGAATAATTCAACAGTGAGCATAATTAAATCGTCAAAATCCAAAGCATTAGCGGTTTTGAGATCTTTTTGATACTGCTCATAGACTTTACTGACAATTTCGCCGAAATAACCGCGGGCGTAGGGCTGATATTTTTTCGGCGAAAGAAGTTCATTTTTGGCGCCGGAAATGAAATTTTTAATTGTCTTGGGATTAGATTCCTTTTTGTCAATGTTTAGATCGTCCATCGCATGCTTAATGGCGATCAAAGATTCGTCTTCGTTATAAATAACGAACGAGCGGCGATAGCCCAAATTTTGAATTTCTTTGCGGAGGATTTTACTGCAAACCGAATGAAATGTTCCCATCCACGGAAGTTGAAAAATTTGCTCGTGCGTTCCCTTTTGTGAACGAATTGCTCCGAGTAATTTATCAATTCTTAGTTTCATTTCGCCGGCAGCTTTATTGGTAAAAGTCACCGCTAAAATATTTTGGGGATGAATTTTTTTTTCTTGAATTAAGTAGGCAATACGATGAGTAAGCGCCTTTGTTTTGCCGGAACCCGCGCCGGCTAAAATCAGCACTGGTCCTTCGGTGGTTTTTACGGCTTCAATTTGCTCCTTATTGAGATCTTTTAAAATTGGTGAATCCATAGTGTCAATATTATAGCAAAAAAACATCTTAATAAAAAAGATGGGCGCCCCAATTAGTTGGGGCGCCCGGAGGCAAACGCAAACGCAAAGGCAAAACGGAGAAATGTAGCAAAAGCAATCGCAAGCAGCAATAGAGAAATGTTGCAAAGTAGCAACATCGCAATGTAGCAAGGTCAGCTTCTGCCAGCAATTATTATTATACCAGAGATTTTATTTTTGTCAATAGTTTTCCACCCCGCTACTTGACAAGACCCAACTATTCTGTTACGATATATAGTTTTACGCCAATGAAAAAGGCGCGATCGTAAATCGGCCCAAATTATTTTAAATTATTGACCGCACGTCGCGCCTTTATGGTAAAGGCAAAGTAATTGGCTTTGTCCCTACCATAAACGCGATGCGTTCACAGTAAGGGAAGCGTAACTCAACCCATTTTTTCTGCCGTTGGTTAGTAAGGTACTGTCCTTTTTGTTTTTGTTTTTGCACGGCAGAGGTAAAACCGAGTATCCCTCCTTAGCTTTACCTGTGCCGTTCATCCCCACCTATTAAAGTACTCTCCTATTTTTCATTATTAAAATAGTATACACCATTTTTAACAAAAAGTCAAGTAAACAAATATATTTAGTACTAAAACATAGTTGAGTTCAAGGGATGAATTTTTGTGGAATGCCGGTTGAGGAGCGTTTCGTTTGACGAGGTTTTTTAGCCGAAGTCAAATAGAAAGCGACGAATAGGATGGTTAGGGCGGCTGAGAACAAAAGTTTATCCCTTGAACTAAGTGTTGTTCTTAATTTCCTACTTTTTCCGTAAGTTTTTTTTCGATGGTCGCAAAGCGCATAAACTCCGGTTTCCAATAAAGTTCGATATCGCCCGTCGGTCCGTTGCGATGCTTGCGGATTAAAACTTCGGCAATATTTTTCCCTTTATATTTGACCTCTAAAGTTTCGCGATT
>CAYSSM010000013.1:0-12570 GCA_964433905.1 uncultured Candidatus Saccharibacteria bacterium | reverse complement strand
CGGCAATATTTTTCTTGTCGGAGTCTTGATCATAATAATCATCGCGGTAAATGAACATTACCACATCGGCATCTTGCTCGATTGAACCAGATTCGCGCAAATCAGCCAGCATTGGCCGCTTGTCCGGACGATGTTCGACAGCGCGAGAAAGCTGAGAAATTGCCAGCACCGGCACATTTAACTCACGGGCAAGAGCCTTGAGCGAACGGGAAATTTCCGAAACTTCTTGGACGCGGTTGTCGGCATCGCGGGCTTTAGCGCCGGACATCAGCTGAAGATAATCAATAATAATTAAGCCTAAATCCTGCTCCATTTGAAGCCGCCGGGCTTTAGTGCGAATTTCCATCGCGTTAGTAAAAGGCGTGTCATCAATAAAAATCGGCGCTTCCGAAAGCACGCCCATGGCATAGTTAAGCTTGCCAAAATCTTCGTCCTCCAAATTTCCGGTTCTAAGCTTCCAAGAATCAACCGCGCCCCTCAAGCACAAAAAACGGTCGATGATCTGTTCTTTGGACATTTCCAGCGAAAAAATTGCCACCGGCATTTTTTGATCGCAAGCAACATGGTCGGCAATATTTAATGCAAAAGAAGATTTGCCAATCGAAGGACGGGCAGCCAGAATTAATAAATCTGATTTTTGCATTCCAGCTAAAATATTATCCAAATCTTTAAAGCCCGTCGGCACCCCGCGCAGAAGGCCTTTGTCTTTATGAAGTTTATCGATACGCTCGAACGATTCTTCCAAAATATCTTTGATTGAGGTGAAATATTGTTTAACATATTTTTGCGACACGGCGAACAAGGTGCTTTCAGCTTTATCTAAAATCGATTCCAGATCGGAGTTCTCGTCAAAACCGAATTCAACAATGCTTGAAGCAGCTGAAATAAGCCGGCGCAAAGTTGCTTTTTGCTGAATAATCTGGCCATAACTTACGACATGAGCGGCGGTGGGAACGGAATTAACTAAAGTTGTGATATAGGTGGCGCCGCCGACAGTTTTCAAGTTTTTGTTTTTTTCTAGTTCATTGGTCAAAGTTACCACATCAATCGGCTTGCGTTTTTCGTAGAGCTTTAAAATAGCGCTATAAATAATACCGTTATCTTCGCGGTAAAAATCTTCCGGCTGGACAATATCCGCCACTTTAATAATGGCATCTTTGTCCATCAAAATTGAACCCAACAGTGATTGCTCGGCTTCGGTATTTTGAGGTGGAATTTTAACAATTCCTGTTTCGGCCATTTCCCTCCTTAAAAGTTTTGTCTTGCAGTTTTAAGTTTTACACTTCCCGATTTTATATGCAAGTCCTGTGGAAACTGTGGAATATGTGGAAAACATAGTATAATACAGTAAAGATAAAATTAAAGGAGGTCTAATGAACATGCAATTTAAAATCCGTCCCTGGCTTTTGTGGGTTGCCGCCGTCGTTACCGCCGGCGCCATTGGCTATTTCGGCTGGTACTACAATTATAAGATCACGGGAACTTCATCAAGTACTACCAATCCAACACCAACATCATCATCACTTGTTTCAGCATCACCTGCCACTTCGCCCGGCACATCATCCAATCCAAGCAAAACATCTACACCATCGAGTGGACAAACCGCCACACCAACTCCAACGCCACAAACTTCACTACCAGCAGGATGGAAATTAAAGACCGATAGTATCAGCGTATATTCTTCTCGTCATTATGGTGCTAATTATTCGGTTTTTGTTAAAGAGAGCTGGCAAAGTTATTCAAACCAAACAGCACACAGTCCTATTTTCTACACAGATAACAGTATGTGCAGTCAGGGTCCGAATGGAATTAAACTTAACTATTGTTATAGTAATTTAATAGTATCTGATGATAGTACAGCCTGGTTTGGAGAGTCAAGCGATGCTTTTGGAACAGCACCAGCTGATTCCGGATTTATTAGAAAAAGTTACTCGATTCCTGACACGAATGATCAAATCTGGTTAATAATGAATGGATCAACAAGTGCTTCTGATCAAAAAATCATCACTGATAGCTTTAAAATTACTGGAGTTAGCGGATTGTAATAACTACTCTACCTCAAAAACCTCCCATCTTCGCCAAGACTGCAATGGACAATAGTGTCTTAACAAATACAACCCGCAGTGTTAAGATTAAATTAAATGATCAAGGAGAATTATGGCTCTAAGCGATAAGGATATTAATAAAATCGGTGAAATAGTTGAAGTTAAAGTAACCGGACTTGAAACAAAGATAACAAAAGAGTTTGGTTTATTAAGATTGGAAATGAATCAACGGTTTGATGAAGCAGATACAAAAAATGAAAAGGCCCATCAACAAATTCTGACCAAGATAGAAGAAGTCAAACAAATGGAAACTGAGGATATTCAAGCATTATCTATCGATATCGTAAAAATCAAAAAGAAAATCGCCTTTCAATAAACTACCTCGCAGCAAGTCTTCGACCTTGAACTCAGACCAAAGGGCTGTCAGGTATCCTTACAAGCAGGTTTGTTTTTTAAAATCAAACCTTAAATATACCACTGCAATGACACATCATTCTAATGGTATAAATATTAGTCCTATATAATTTCTCTAAAAAAAGATTATTAGTCCACTTCAAACACTTCCTTGGCGCCGTTTAAGAGTTCTTCATCGGAATCAGTTGGTTTTTTAATTACCAAATCGGGATCAACTATACAAACAAGCTGGTAATTCTTACCGGTAATTTTTTGAATCATTCCCTCAATCAATTGAGTGTTTTTCTTGCCGGAGATAATATCGGAGTGAAATTTGAATTTAAAAGCTAAAGTGATGGTTTCGGTATCGCTTTTTGCCAAAGCCGCGTCGCGCAAAAGTGCCGCCAGATGATGGTTGTGGCTGCGGGCTTCAGTGATTACATGCGGCCAAAAATCATGAGAGCCAACTTTGTAATTTATTTTTGGAAGTTTAATATCTTCCTTATCATCTTTTATTTTTAGTTTCGGTTTCTTTTTTTTGGTAGTCGGTAGACGGTAGTCGGTAGACGCATTATTCTGCGTTAATTCAAACACAATCATTTCCAGCGGCAAAGTCGGCAAATTGGCAGATTTGACTTGCGGCAAAACTTTTGTCAGTTTTTCAATCAGCGCCATAAGATCATCTATTTCAAATTTTTCGGAAAAATTTATCACCATTTCTTTTTGGTCTTTGGTCAAATCGTAAAGTTGGTTTTCACCTAATTTATAAAGAGCGATTTTACGCAAAAGTTCGATTAGCTTAATGGTAAAATTTTCCATTTCAACACCCTGAAAATAAAGCTTGGAAAGAATTTCGAAAAGTTTGTGGCGATTTTTTTCGGCTAAATACTTTGTAAAATCAAAAATGCTTTTTTCCTGAGCCAAGCCAAGAATTTGCTGAATTTGCTCTAGAGTTATTTTCGAAACACTCGTTTGGCGCACCGAAGATATTTGCTCTAGAAGCGACAAGCTGTCACGGTACGAACCAAAAGAAAGCTGGGCCAAAAGTTGAATAGCTTCTTCGTCGATTTTAATTTCTTCCGCTTTGACAATTTTTTCTAAAAGTTTAGTAATTTCCTCCAATGTGGCTTTGTGAAAATCAAATCTTTGAACGCGCGAGAGAATCGTCGGCAAGATTTTTTGCGGTTCGGTTGTTGCCATCAAAAAAATAGCGTGTGGTGGAGGCTCCTCTAAAGTCTTTAAAAGGGCGTTAAACGCCTCTCTCGTAAGCATATGGACTTCATCAATAATATAAATCTTATAAGCAGAAGAAGTCGGAGCAAAACGAATTTTTTCCCGCAAAATTCTAATTTCATCAATGCCACGATTGGAAGCAGCGTCAATTTCAATTAAATCCAGGGCTTTGCCGGTGGTAACTTCTTTGCACGAGACACATTTATTGCAGGGCTCAAAAGAGTCTTTACCCAACTTGCGGCCGGTGCAATTCAGCGCTTTGGCTAAAATCCGCGCGATTGTCGTCTTACCGGAACCTTTGGGACCGGCAAAAAGATAGCCATGACCGAATTTTTTGCTTGCCAAAGCATTGGCCAAGGTCACCTTAATGTGTTCTTGACCAACAATATCGACAAATTTTTGGGGACGATATTTACGATATAAAACCATAATTAAAAATCCGAAAATCAAAACCTAAATATCAAATTGATTAATTTTTTTTATTATTTATACTTGAACTTCGGTATTTCTAATATATGCTATTCGTCAACAAAATCAAACTATGCTACAATATTATTAGCGACTTAAAAGCGCGATTATTTTCTATTAGGAGGGGCGTTTGACTTCAAATGAGCTTAAAAAGCTGGTGAGTAAAAATACCGGCATAAGTTTAGAAAAAGTTAGTAATATTCTTAATAAGTTGCAATCATCCATTTCTAAAGAACTTTCCGCCGGCCGAAATGTAAATATTCCCGGATTCGGTCATTTTGTGATGATTAAATATCCTTCAAAAACGGTTAAAGACATGCGAGACCCCTCAAAAACATATCTTTCGCTTGAAAAAAATGTCCCCCGCTTTCGCCCCAGCCAGGAATTCAAACAAGATATTGGCGGAAAAGGAAAAGAAGAACCGATTTTTCAGCCTGTTAATATCGGTTATATGGATTTATCAAAAACTACTGTTTCCAAACGGGTTTTGAGTCTACTGCCTGAACACATTGCCAGACATTATCAAGTGGTGCCTGTCGAAGAAAAAGACGGTAAATTGATTGTGGCGATGATTGACCCCGAAGACCGCGAAACTATTGAATTCGTCAAGAAAAAAACCGGCATGGACCTCGATATTCATATTTGCACTCAAACCGATCTTAATCATGTAATCGACCAGTATTCCGCCCTTTCGGGCGAGCTTAAAAAAATTGTTGAATCGGCCGAAGAAGAGGAAGAAGAACTAACACCGACCAAAAAAGCTTCGCCTCAAGCCGCGATGGACGAAATTGTTGAAACCGCCCCGGCGGCAAAAATTGTCCATTCCTTGTTTAAAAGAGCCATTCGCGAAAAAGCCTCCGATATCCATATTGAACCAACCGAAGAAGAAGTCATTATTCGCTACAGGGTTGATGGAATATTAAGAAAAGTTATTTCCTTGCCATTAGAAATGCACCCGGCAATAATTTCAAGGATAAAAATCTTATCAAATATGAAAATTGATGAAACGCGCCTTCCGCAAGACGGCCGTTTCCAAACCGTTGCCGACGGCGCCGCAGTCGATTTTCGAGTTTCCTCCTTGCCAACAGTCAACGGCGAAAAAATAGTCGCCAGGATTCTTGATAAATCGGCGGGAATTCTTACTTTGGAGCAATTAGGCTTGCGCGGCACTGCTTTTAAGGTTTTGGATGAAAATATCCACAAAGCCCACGGTATGGCTTTGGTTACCGGTCCGACCGGCTCGGGAAAAACAACCACTTTATACGCCGTCATCGATAAAATAAAAAGTGTTGGCATAAATATTGTTACTTTGGAAGATCCGGTTGAATACCGCATGAACGGCATCAATCAAGCGCAAGTCCACGCCGCCATCGGCTTTACTTTCGCCAATGGCCTGCGATCAATCGTTCGCCAAGATCCCAATGTCATTATGATCGGTGAAATTCGCGATTACGAAACTGCCGATATGGCCATTCACTCGGCTTTAACCGGCCATGTCGTGTTGAGCACTTTGCATACCAATGATGCCGCCGGCGCCATTCCCCGGCTTTTGGACATGAAAATCGAGCCGTTTTTAATCAACTCATCAGTTAATTGTGTTGTCGCCCAGCGGCTTTGCCGGAGGATTTGCGAATCCTGCAAAGAACCTTTGGAAATCGAGATTGGCGAAAAAGAATTGGCAGAAAAAGAGTTAAAAAACTTGCCAGAAGGAGAGCAAAAACCCGGTAAATTACAGTTTTTTCACGGCAAAGGTTGCGATGCTTGCGGCGGCTCCGGTTACAAAAGTCGTATTGGAATTTTTGAAGTCTTCGATTTGTCAGACGACTTAAAAGAAATGGTCGCCAAACGAGCTTCGGGCACCAATCTCGGTTATCAGGCAATAAAAAACGGCATGGTCACCATGAAACAAGATGGCATTTTAAAAGCCATCGAAGGATTAACCACTTTAGAAGAAATTTGGCGAGTCACAAAGGATTAAAATGAAATTTACTTACACATGTAAAAACAAGGATGGCCAGCTTGTTCAAGGAGAAATTGAAGCTCCCAATGAAGCCGCGGCTACCAAAGCGTTGCAAACTCAAGACCTATTTGTTTTGGAGTTGTCCTCCGGCGGCGGCGGATTGCCCGGAGCAACCAAAGAAATCAAAATTCCTTTTATCTCCAATCGAGTAAGCCTAAAAGACAAGATCATCTTTACGCAACAACTGGCGATGATGATAAAAGCCGGCCTGCCCTTAATTGATTCTTTTAAAGCGCTGGAAGAACAAACTGAAAATAAATATTTTTCCAAAATTATTGCCGCCATTACCATCGATGTTAAAGGCGGAAAATCTTTATCCGATTCCTTTAATAAATATCCCAAGATATTTCCGCCACTTTACATTTCTATTGCCAGATCAGGCGAAAAAAGCGGCAAGTTAGACGAAGTTTTGGGGAAATTAGCCGAACAGCTGCAAAAAGATTACGACTTAATTACCAAAATTAAAGCCGCTATCACCTACCCAATTGTCGTAGTAGTGGCATTAGTCGCGATTGTAATTATTATGTTAATTTTTGTTGTTCCGGAATTAAAGAATATTTTTAATGATATGGGAGTTCAGCTGCCGCTTCTTACCAGGATAGTTTTAGGCACATCGGACGCTTTAAGAAACTATTGGTATATTTTCTTAATTATCTTTACGGGTATCTGGCTTGGCGTGAGATTTTGGAAGAAAACTTCTGCCGGCCGATTAACCTGGGATAAGTTTAAGCTTCGTATCCCGCTACTCGGGCCGTTAATCAAAAAAATCTATATTGCCAGATTTGCCCGCACCATGGGCACATTGGTGGCTTCCGGTCTGCCCCTGCTTGATATTATCGATACGGTCAGCGGCGTGGTTAATAACCGCGTTTACGAAGACGCTTTCAAAAAAATTAGCAAAGATATCGAAAACGGCTTGCCGCTTTCTGAAGCTCTTAAAAAATATCATGTTTTTCCGGCTATGGTTTATCATTTAGTTGCCGTTGGCGAAAAAAGCGGTAAGTTAGACTATATTCTGCTTTCGATGGCTGATTTCTTCGATAAAGAAGTTGAAGCCAGCACCGGTAATTTGGCAACTTTGGTTGAACCAATTTTAATTATTATCGTCGGCACCGGCGTCGGCTTGGTCGTTGCTTCGGTAATTATGCCGATATATTCATTAGTTAACGCCATTTAAATATGAAAAAAGCTGTTTCTTTTATTGAATTAGTTGTTGTCATCTCGATTATGGGTTTGATTGCGGTAATTACTATACCAACGGTTAAAAGTTATTTACCTTCATGGCAGCTTTCCGGCACCGCCAGAGTCCTATTAAATCAGTTAAGGCAAGCTCAGGAAGAAGCGGTAACTGCGCAAAAACAACATTTAGTCCGCTTTACTTCGACTGCCAGTCCGGTTACTTACGATTTGATAAAAGTCGACGGCACAGAAACGGTTGTCGAAACTACTACAATGCCCAACAATATTATAGTTGCCCTTGATGCCAGTATTACCGGAAATCAAATAATTTTTAGCTCTGACGGCGGACCGAGTTCTTCAGGCAACATTACTATTAGTTTAAATGGCGTTTCCAAAATAATTAATATTACGCCTGCCGGAGTGATGAAACTGCAATGAAGAAAAGTCCACTAATCTTATTTACACAAATAAACACGAATAAAAAAAATTCGCGGCGGTTTGTGAAAAAAATAAAAAAAGCTTTCACTTTAATTGAGATTTTATTAGCCGTTTTTGTCTTAGAAATTGGTCTTTTAGGAATCGTTACTTTTTATTCATACGCCATTCAAGTTACAAAAATCGCCCGCAATGAAACAACTGCCGCCAATTTAGCTTCTGGTATTTTGGATAATGAATTATCCGCCGCTTATGATAATTTAACCGTTGGCGCAGGTACGAAGATAAAATATAGCACCGACACAACCAGCCCTTTTTATGCTTGGGATAAAAAAATTGATGTCGCCTACATTAATTCTTCCCTTACTGAAAGCTATAACCCGCCCGACACCAATATGAAAAAAATTGTCGTCACAATTTACTGGCAAGAAAGCGGCAATGAAAAAAGTTTTCAAACCGCTTCGATTAAAGCCAAACATTAAAAAAATGACAATCACAAAATTCAAAATTAAAAAACAAAAAAATGGTTTTACGCTGGTAGAAATTTTAACGGTCGTGTTTTTAGCAACTTTGATAATTATCGCTGCCTATACGGTTTTTGTGATGAGCTATAAATCATATCAAAAAAATACCGCTAATTCTGAATTAACCCAAAACGCCCGCATCGCTCTAGAAAGAATGTCACGGGAAATCCGTCAAGCCGTATCCATTGAAACGACTCTGCCAATAGATCCCAGCGCCGGCACGCCAGCAAGTGAATTAAAATTTCAGGACGGCCACGATTTTTGGCCAACACCGATTCCTTCCGGTGTTCCTACTCCCACTCCGACGCCTTCCGCTTCAGCCAGCCCAACTACCGGTAAAATTCAATATATAACTTATTATCTTTCGGGTAGCGATCTTCACCGCAAGAAGTCGCATTATGCTTTCACCGACGCCCCCGACACATGGCTTGCGATAGGATCTCTGGCCCCTGAACATACCGATTTAGATGAAATTAAGGCGCAAAATATATCCAGTCTTCAGTTTTGGGGCAATAAAGCCATCACAATTAACACCACTGCCTCTAACGGCAGCTCCTCTTACACTTTCGAAACAATAAGTTATGGCCGAAATTTGTAAACTGTAAATCCCCCTGTGGCAGAGACTGCAGGGCGTCTACCAAGGATTTATACTTATGATTAAATTTCTTAAAACTAATTTAAAAATCCAACAAAACGGTTATGTTACCATCATCGTCCTTATTTTAATGATGGTTTTAACGGCTATCACTTACCTTTACAGCGACGCCATTTTTACCGAATTAACCATCGCCCGCAATAATAAAGGCGCCTCGGTCGCATTCTCATTAGCGGAAGCCGGAGTCCAAGAAGCGGTTTACAAAATTCAGTATGAAGCAGCCACCCGCGATACTTTTTTAAACACCGTAAGCGGGGTAACCAATTTTTCTCACGATCCGGCTTTAATTAATAACGGCGCCTATCAAGTAACAATCCAAAATACGGCTAAAGCATCGGCAACCGTTACTGCCATAGGAACCTATAAAATCGGCACTTTGAGAACGGCAAGGAGAGAAATTAAGGTTGATATCGCCCAAGCCACCAGCATTCCGCCTTATAACGATGATGGAGCAATGTTTTCTCATTCGGCCGGCGGCGAGTCAACTGGAGATTTAGAGTTCGATCATGCAACGGTAAATATTTATGGCGGCAGTCTTCATTCGGGCAGAGACATTAGCTTTAAAGCATCCACAATAAATGTGGAACAAGGCATAAAAGCAGAGAGAAATATTAATAACCAGCAAGGTTCAACTGTTAACTGTAATTGCAATTTCGTTGATGATGGCGATCCTCTTACACCAATGTGCAGCGATAATCCGGGGTGTTCTTATACTTATGTTCCGCAAGGTGAAATGCCAATGATTGATTTTGATTCCAGTTCGCCTAACTCGTACAAAAATAGAGCTATTAGTCAAAACCAGTATTACACTTCGGAAGCAAATTTTTATTCCCAAACTTCTTTTGGCACAGGTCAAACGAAAACATTTAACGGCGTGGTTTATGTTGAAGGAGGAATTACTATCAAAAATAATCGAACCTTAAACATGAATGGAGTTTTAGCAACATCCGGCTCAATCGAAGTCGGCGGTTCACAAAACGGTACTTTAAATATAAATCCTCCTAGTGCGGGTCAACCGGCCGGCGCCCTTACCGAAGGCAGTTTTGAGATTGATAACAAAGGCAATTTTTCCGGCACGGCTCTTATTTATGCCGGTTTTAGAGTCGAAATTGAAAGTTCATCCACACCGATCACTTTTACCGGCGGGATTCTTTCTCGTAGAATTGAAGTTGAGGATAGAGTCTTAAACATTTATTTTGACAATACAATTATCAATGATACCTTGGATAATCCGGCGGACACACCGATTATTGAAATTAACCACTGGGAAGAAGAATATTAATCCCGACTTGACGTCGGGGAAATCCGAAATCCGAATTTCGAAATCCGAAACTGCAGGAATTGTTTTGAATTTATCATTTAGAATTTTGAATTTGTTTAGAATTTCGATATTCGAATTTAGAGTTTCTTCAATTATGATATAATTGAAGTTGAGGAGGAATTTTGTACGAGTCAGTCTTGGGTCTAAAAAAAGCTATTTTTGGTTTGGATATTGGCTACGAAACCTTAAAAGTGGTCCAGCTCAAAGGCGACAATCCCGGTGCGCGTGTTTTGTCTGTTAGCGAAATTAAAATCGAACCCAAATCGCTGGGAAAAGATGGCATCAAAGACAAAAAGAAAATCGCTGACGCGATTTTAGAAGCCATGCGCAGCGCCAAACCCCACCCGGTTACAGCCAAAATTGTTTCTTCGGCCCTGCCGGAATCTCAAGTTTTTACCAAATCAATTGACCTACCGCAAATGACCGAGCAGGAAATCAATAAAAATATTCCCTATCAAGCTTCGGAATTTTTTCCGGTGCCGCCAAACGAAATGTACATGGATTGGCAAATTGTCGGCCAATTACCCGGTAAAAATTTAATTGATGTTTTAGTGGTGGCGGCGCCGAAAGTCATCGTCGATTCTTTAGCCGAAACCATTAATATGGCGGGGTTAGAACTTTCAAGCATGGAAACAAAACCCGTTTCCGTCGCGCGGGCGCTTATAAAACCAAACGATCTAGGGCCATACTTGATTTTAGACATCGGCGCCAAAACTTCCGGCATTACTTGTTTTGACCAAGGAACGATAAAACTTACTTCGACTGTTTCCTGTGGCGGCGATGATTTGGCTAAAGATTTTAAACCAAATATAGAAAATTTGGCATCGGAAATTGTTCATTTGGTTAAATATTATCAAAACCGCATTGGCCAAGCGACAATTTTTCGCAAAATCATCCTTGCCGGCGGTGGCGCTAATGTCCCTAACACTGTCAGCGCTCTTGAAACATCGACCAAAATTAAAACCGAAATCGGCTGGCCGGTAATTAAAACACAAACTTATCACTCAAAATTCGCCACCGCTATCGGGTTAGCCATGAAAAGGATATAAGAAAAATGATAAATATCAATTTACTACCGCCACAATTAAAACTGCAAAGGATCGCTGCTAAAAGAAATGCTTCTTTGATTGGAATTTGTATTGTGATCGTCATTTTATTTTTGGTAACCGGTATTGTCGCCCGTTCATTTGAATCGACAGTTAAAGCTAATCTTGATACCACCACGAGTAATGTTGAAAAAAATACCTCTCAACTTGACGAATATTCTGACTTGCAAGACCTTGCCTTTAACATTAATGATCGGGCGAAAGCCGCCGAAGAAATTAGCAAAAACAGAACAATTTGGTCGCAAATACTTCAGGAATTGTCTAATTCGGCACCGGGGGATGTCCAATTTGAAAATTTAATCGCCAATGCCGATAAGTCGCCGAATTTTGTTCTCCAAGGCAATACCACCACCGAACGGGAAATAATTAAATTTAAAGATAAATTAGAAAATTCTTCTGTCTTTAATAATGTTTCCTTTAAAACTGCTACTTTGAATGATGAGACAAATCCAAATATTCAAACGACCGGCAAGTTAAAATTTACTTTAGAATTTGACATGGAACAAAGAAGCCTGTCAGCATCTGTTTCTGGAGCACAGAAAGGAAATATTAAATGAAAGGGAAACCGCTAGTAATTTTAGGAGTAACTTTCCTTATCATCCTTGCCATTGGTTTTATCCTCATTCGACCGGTGGCGGCAACTATCTGGTCTTCCTGGAAAAGCCTAAAAAAAGCCGAAACCGATCTTAAAACGGTTGAAGAAAAAAAACAAATTTTGGCTTCTCTAAAAGAAAATAAGGATTTAGCATCCGTCGGTGACATTGCTTTAAAATATATCCCAATAGATTCGCAGTCCGGTCAATTGGTAATTGAACTAACCGCTGTCGCTCAAAGCAATAATTTGAAAGTTGAAGAAACTTCATTAGAAAAAAATAAAGAAAGTTCAACGCCCAAGGAAGAGTCGACCGCGTCTCCCAAAGGAGGAACTCCCTCGCCCGCAACCAGCGGACAAGCGACAAATTTAGGCCAAATTAAAGAAGTGGAATTTTCAATGAAACTTTCCGGCACTTACAATGATTTTATTAATTTCTTGCGAGAAATCGAATCGAGCGCCCGCTTAATTACGCTACAGAACATGGCCATGCAAATGACAGCCGCCAGCGGCACCCAAGCAGCATCATTTTCAGCTCAAATTACCGGTGTTGCTTATTATAAACCGGCTGTTTCGATTGAAAAAACCATTGCTAATCT
>CAYSSM010000012.1:15286-18155 GCA_964433905.1 uncultured Candidatus Saccharibacteria bacterium | reverse complement strand
AATTTCCGCGGATGAAATCCTACTTGGAAACAAACTTTTCCCTTTAGGGAATCCACTGCGGTCTTGCCGCAGTGTAGTTTATGGCTATTGAAGACCTTCGTTTAATTCATCCTGTAAACGCATAGCTTGATTGGGAGTATTAACAGGGCTTTCTAAATTTGCCTCGCCAATTTCAGACCTCGGCGCTTCGGATTTTTTTACATCTTCAACAGAAATATTAGGCTCCTTAACCGTTGCCTCTGGCGACGGTTGAATTACCTGTTGAAGAGCTTCATCTTGCTTGTCCTCTGGCGGTACATTTTCAACGATTTCAAAAGTTGGCTCAACCGTTTCTGGAGCTTGTGGTTGTGGTTGAACTTGCTCTTGAGGTCCAATTTTTCCAATTTCTCGAGGTTTATTATTCATCAGCCCTCCTCTAAAATTATATCACTACTGGAAAGTAAATTAAATAGATTTTCTGATTTTATCCATAAGCGTGCTAATAATCCAAAGATTGTGGATAGAAGCCAGTCTCATGCCCAGCATTTCTTTTTCACGGATAAGATGGGAAATGTAAGCTCGACTATAACCTTGCTTGCAGGCTTCGCAGCCGCAACCCTTCATAATAATCTTTTTGTCTTTTCTAAATTGAGTTTTTCTAAGATCTATTTTAGTAAATTTGTTTTTACCTCGAGCAAGGTCGAGAGGCCAATCAGAGGTTACCCAAACCGTGCCGTGGCGACCCAAACGCGAAGGCAGCACACAATCAAACATATCAAAGCCCCATTTGACTGCTTCAATAATATCTTCCGGCTCCCCTACTCCCATAAGATAATGGGGCTTGTCGGCAGGCAGAAGCGGCCCGATCCATTTCATCACCTGATACATATGCCGCTTTCCCTCACCAACAGAAACACCTCCAACAGCAAGACCATCAAAACCCAACGATGAAATATATTCGGCTGATTTTTTACGCAAATCTTTATAGGTCGATCCTTGAATGATACCGAAAAGCGCTTGATAAGAATTTTTAAAGCTTTGCCAATATTCAATCGATTTTTGAGCCCAAAGATGAGTCATCTCCATTGATTCAGCGGCTCTTTTTTTACTAGCCGGAAATTCCGTACATTCGTCCAAAACCATCATAATATCCGAGCCGAGATTTTTTTGAATGTCGATAACTTTTTCTGGAGAAAAAAAATGTTTTGAGCCATCGAGATGCGATTTAAACCACGCACCGTCTTTTTTGACATTAACCAATGATGACAATTTTTCTTCATCAGAGTAAGAACGGAAATTTTTGCCTAAAGAAAAAACTTGATAACCTCCGGAGTCAGTTAAAATCGGTTTTTTCCAATTGATAAATTTTTGCAGTCCGCCTAAATTTTTTATTTGCTCGTCACCAGGTCTTAAATAAAGATGATAAGTGTTCGACAAAATTATTTTATAGCCAAGCTGTTTGAGCTCTGCTTGGCTTATTCCTTTAACCGAGCCTCTGGTAGCGCAAGGCATAAATACGGGAGTTTCAACTTTCCCGTGAGGTAATATAAGAACACCTGAACGGGCAAGATTTTTTTTGGATTTTTTAGTAATTTTAAATTTAAACATATGCATAAATTGAGGGGGCCACCTTGAAGGCAGCCCCCTATTCGCCCCATACTACTTCGGATCCCTACCAGTCATCGTTCTCCAACGCTGTGCCACTTTGTCGTAGATGTCATTCCACTCTTGACGGAGTTTCTTCTTCAAGGCCAGTTCATTCTCCATCTCGCGCAACGAAGCTGCTTCTGTGGAAGGTGCTCTGCTGACAAAAGCGATTCTCTTTTCGAGGCCATCGACTTCGCTTTTGAGCTCTTGCTTTCTTCGGGACGCTAACAGGGCAAAGTCCCTCAGTATTTCTGTCGAAGCTTCGTTGATGAGCGATTCGGTAGTTGCTTCGTGTGGCTTAGGCGTGGTGGAGACGTGGTTTTTGACCGTCATCTTCATCACCGCCTTTCGGTTTGGAATGGGGCTATGTTAACCCGCTGGGGGCGGGATTACAGTCAATCTTTCAGGCATAGTATATATTATTTTATGCATTTTGTCAAACAAATACAAAAATCGCCCTAATCCGCCAATTGGCGAAGGACGATTTTTGCTTTCAGATTTTATATAATCTTACTTTAATTCGACACTTCGATAGACTCAGGGTTTCGCTCAAATTTTATTTGAGCTCAACTTTGGCGCCGGCAGCTTCAAGCTTTTTTTTGGCTTCGTCTGCTTCGGCTTTTGGAACATCTTTCTTGATTTCTTTTGGTGGCGCATCGGCGATATCTTTGGCTTCTTTAAGACCTAATTCCTGATTTATTTCTCTTAAAGCTTTAATGACAGCGATTTTCTGTGTACCCGAATCAACCAAAACTACCGTGTAGTTGGCTTTCTCTTCTTCTTCAGCAGCAGCACCGGCACCGGCAGCAGGCGCACCAGCGGCTGCGACAGGAGCGACGGCGGAAACACCAAATCGCTCTTCAAGAGCTTTTACCAATTCGGCTAATTCCAAAGTGGTTAATCCTTCGATTTCTTTGATTAAATCTTTGAACTTGCCGGATGGTTCGGGCTTCTTCTCTTCTTTTTTTGGCTCCTCTTTTGGCTTGTCCTCCGTAGCTTTAGCGGAGGAGGAAGCTTCGGATGCTTCTTTTGCGGTTTCGTTGTCAGTGTTAATTGCTTCAACTTCAGCCGGAGTGGCTTCATCAGCATCAGCTGCTTCTTCAACCGCGGCAGCAACTTGCGCCTTTTCGTCCGGGTTGGTTCCTGCTTCTTGTTCGGCTGAATCTTTTTTTAATTCTGTTTCTGGTTCAACTTCTGCTTCGTTTTCAGCAGCTTTTTCAGCTTCTTTTACTTCGTTTGTCTC
>CAYSSM010000012.1:0-15186 GCA_964433905.1 uncultured Candidatus Saccharibacteria bacterium | reverse complement strand
ATGTAAACCAATGATCGCAAATTTCCTTGCAGGGCATTTACCAAGCGATACATTGGAGCGTTTAAGGTTCCAACTAATTTAGCATACAATTCTTCTCGACCTGGAAGTGCAGCCAATTTCTTAATCATCTCTACATCGACATAATTGCCGTTTATAATTCCACCGATAATTGTCAATTTTTCAGCAGTTTTGCCGAATTCAACCGTTAATTTAGCTGGTGTAACTTCATCAGCTTCGCCCCAAACAACCGCTACTGGCTGATCCAAAAGTGAATCTTCGATTGATAATCCGGCTTTTTTAACAGCGATTTTAAACAAGGTGTTTTTAACAATTTGAAAACCAATCCCCTGCTCTCGCAACTTTTTCTTTAATTCCTGAATTTCATTAACTTTCAAACCCTGATAATTTACCAAAAGAACAGATTTGGATTTGTCCAACTGTCCTGACATATCGGCAACTAATTTTTCTTTTTCGGCTCGTTTTAATAACATTTATCTCCTTAATAAAAAATCTCGCACGCAGCGAGACAATTCAAGCATTTGTAACAGTATTGCGTTATTCGTTATTTGTATTATACGAATTACTAATAACTAATTACTTTTTACTTTTACATTGCCTCAATAGGTCTTATTTCGATATCGCTTGAGGTCATAAGACCGAAAGCCTGAGCGAAGTCGAAAGCCCATTTTCTACGGCACTATTATTTTATCTTATCTTGCTTATCTTGTCAACACACACTCTCCTTTATTTTATATCCACTACAATGCCTTAAAACACCTAAATAGGATGGAAGATTTTTCTTGTTTATTCTTTTTAATATTCTTCTCTTGGTTTTTGTTCTCAAAACTCGATAATGCGGTAAAATGACATAACCCAAAAAATCAATTCCCTGGTTAATCCTGCGGATAATAATTTTTCTGGGGTGTAATTTTAAAGAAAGCTGACACTCAAGAAAGAATTGAATCTGGCCAATAAGATTCTCCAAATTTTGTCGGTTATTATCTAAAATAATAAAGTCGTCGCAATAGCGGAGATAATATTTGATCTTTAAGCGATGCTTAATAAATTGATCAAGCTCGTTAAGATAAATATTGGCAAAAAGTTGGGAACTTAAATTACCGATCGGAAGTCCAATCGTCTCTCTCTCTCTCTCTCGATTGGAAACTGGAAATTATTTCTGAAATTAACCATAAAACTTCTTTATCACGGATTCTCCTTTTAATTAAGCTAAGCATTACTTGGTGGTCTACCGAAGCAAAAAACTTTTTAACATCGCATTTCAATGCCCAGCAAGGCCCGGTATAATTTCTGGATACTTTTAGTGTAAATTTTTCTAATCGATCAACCGCCCTGTGTGTGCCTTTTTTCAACCGGCAAGAATACGAGTCATAAATAAAAAATTTATCAAATATCGGATACAAAACCCGGTAAACTGCGTGATGAACGATTCTATCTTTAACGCAGGCCTTGTGAATATGCCTTTGTTTTGGATCAGTGATATAAAATGAAGTATAATTTGAATGATGATAAATCCTGTTCTTTAATTCATAATGTAACCCGAATAAATTGTCTTCCAAATGCCGCTCAAATTCTTGAACATCATTTTTTTTACGCTTACTTCGCCGAAATTCCCGCCAGCTTTCAAATAAATTCTCTAAACTAATTATTTTGTTAAAAATTTCCGCGGTAAGTGTCGATTTACCTATTATTTTAGAAAAGAGGTCGTCGTGCAAAATGAAATTCCTTTGTTCCAAAAAACTTATGACTTTTACAAACTATTTTATTTGTATATTGATCATTTCCCCAAAAAATCACGGGAAGTTTTAGGACAAAAAATTGAGCAAATTATCTTAGAGCTTTTAGAAGCTATCTCTCGCGCAAGTTACGCCAATCAAACGGAAAAGATTAAAGATTTGAAACTTGCCAGTACGAAATTAGATTTTTTAAAAACTCTCATCAGACTCACCCATGAACTGAAAGTCATTGATCAAAAGAAATATCTAAATTTAGAAACCAACCTTCAAGAAATAGGTAAGATGCTTGGCGGCTGGATTCGTTCTCTTAAAGCATAAATCCCGGAATTAACCGGGATTTTGCCAGACACTACCGCGGGAAACAGAGCCATAGTTCGAATTGGCATTGTCATCCGAGTTGTCGTTGAGCTTAGGCCTGTCGTCGTTCCAGTTGAGATACGGCACATTGCCGTTCTCGGAAACCGAACCGCAATCTGCCGACTTCCGTCAAATTCTACAAAGATTTTTCTTATGAAAGAAATCTCTTTTGAAGTCGCTCTAAGCGACATTGTTTTTAAGTGGTCTTCCCACATGAAAGCCGGCAAGGAGTGTCTATAATTTCCTTTTGCTTTTTGGGTAAGCCGTAGCCGACCCATTTCGGCAGAAAGGATATAGAGATTTTACCCTCCCAAGCCGTGACCGGGGATAGGTTACTCTCAAATTTATTGTATTTTAAGAGGGCGATCTATACAAGCATCGCCCTCTATTCGTTTCATTTGGGCCGTCGGCCAAGAACCCAAAAGGGTCCAAAGACCAAACACCCAAGAGCCCATCACTTCCCGCGGGAAACAGAGCCATAGCGCGAAGCGGCACCGTCAACCGAGCGGTCGAGGAGCCTAGGCCCGTCGTCGAGCCAGAAGAGACACGGCACGCTGCCGTGCTCGGAAACCGAACCGGGAAGGTCCTTGTAACAGGTAGCCAGCCAGGCCTTGCCAAAGAGCAAGTATCCTGTCAGACCCTCCTTGATCGTGCCGCCCTGCTCGAGCAGGTGGAAGTTCTCGCGGCACCAGAGGGGCTTCCGGTTCCGGTACTTCCCACCCCACTGGGCCTGGATGACCAGAACGCCCGACGGAGTCGCGATTCCCTCGAAGTTTCTGGCTCGCGCGAGGTCGGTGTAGCAATACGTCTCGGTCACCTCGGCTAAGAACCTGTCAGGAAGTCGGCCATCTTCGATCATGAGCTCGATGAGCCCAATGGCGGCGAGATCTTCCCGGTACTGGAAGCTTCGGACTGCCGCCCAGAGTTCATCTTTGTACTTGCCCTCGCCGACCTTGGCCTCTTTCCAGGCCTTGACCGCCATGAATCTAGCGATCTGCTGTTCGAAGAGCAGATCCAGATTGGCCGGCTGCCCGAGGAAGGGAAGAACCTGCTTGAGCTGTTCGCCGCGAAGACGCCGTAGCGTCTCTTCAGGTCCGAGCGGTAACATCTCTGCAACTGCAATCGGCGTCGTTGCTGAATCGATCCAGCTCTGGGCCAGCGGAGTGCCAATTCTCGACGGCTCAATGCCGCTACCCAGTGCGTGTTCGACTTCCCGACCCTGCTTGAAACTCAGAGGCCCTGCTTGCGTTTCCATCGCAACTCTTCCTCCTGGTGTATTTTAGAGGTCTACACCTAACCTGTCTGTCACCGGCTATCGCCTCTAGGAGGCCGTCCAATGATCAGTATATTAACGCCTCCAGATAGAAAGCGTCATTTTAACGTGCAGTTACGATAAGGTTAACTCAAGTTAACTTTATCGTAATATAACCTGTGAGTATAGCACAATTATACCAAAAAATCAATAGATTAGAAAAAATCCCTAACCTTTTCATTGACACCCCTGGGGTGTAAAGAAATGGTTAAGATGTATTATAATGAAAGTATGAAAAGAAAAAATCCGTTAGTAAATGGACAAGTTTATCATATTTTTAACCGAAGTATCGCAGAATATAAAATATTCAATGATACCAAGGATTATCAAAGATTGCTCTATTTGATTAACTTTTTCCAACTTAAAGAACTGCCCTGCAAATTTGCTAATTTTATCAACTCAAAGCAGGTTCAGCAAAATGGGTTTCTAAATTATCTAAATTCGATAACCAAAGATGATGAAAATTTAGTTCAATTAATTGCTTATTGTTTTATGCCAACGCATATTCATTTGGTTTTAAAGCAATTGTCCACCGATGGAATATCGACTTTTATGAGTAACGTCCTTAATAGTTATAGCCGTTATTTTAATACCCGACACAAAAGAAAGGGTCCTTTATGGGAAAGTAAATTTCAAAACGTATTAGTGAACAAAGATGAGCAACTATTACATCTAACTCGTTATATTCATCTAAATCCAGTGACTGCAAAAATAGTTGATAAGCCTGAGGACTGGAGCTATTCTTCATATAAAGAATATATTAGAGAGACCAATGACAACGAAATAATCTGCAATTATGCTGATTTACTAGAGATAAAAACATCAGAATACAAAAAATTTACTACGGGAAGAATCCCTTATCAGCGTGAGCTAGCTATTTTAAAAAAAATTACTATCGATCTTTGACCTAATTGACACCCCTGGGGTGTAAGTAAAATGGTTTGGGCTTACTTAATCGAGACCTTGACACCTGGGCCCATGGTGGCGCAAAGCGTAATTGATACTGCTTTTTCGATTGGCAATACAGAAATTAACTCTTTGAAGTTTTCTTGCAAATCTTCCGATTTACCAGAGACTTTGCCGATAACTTGATGAACGCTTCCATAAGTATCAGTTTTATATTCAACCTTACCACCGGCAAGTTCAGCTTTTGCTTTTTCAATATCTTCAACGATTGTGCCAGCTTTCGGATTGGGCATTTTGCCTTTTGGTCCTAAAATCTTAGCAAGTTTTGCAACTTTCGGCATTTGTGCCGGAGTTGTTAAATAGATGTCAGCATCAGCCTTTCCGCTCTTTTCGATTTCTTCGATTGTCTTGTCATCCAAAACAGCAACTTTTATCTTTTTCCCGGTCGGATGCGGATACTGCAAAAGACCTCGCACTTGTTCCGGTTTACCGGATTTTCCTAACAATCGAATATGAACTTCGACATTGCCATCAAACTTTGTCATCGAGGTTTTTTTGACTAATTCGAGAGCTTCAACAATTTCATATTTTTTTTTAGGATCAATAAGACTATATAAAACTTGATATTTTTTAGAACGAATTTTGGCTTTGCCTTGTTTTTCCCGCACTTCGCCTTTGGCTTCGGCGGACTTCGCTTCCTGCTTATCAGCAGGAACGCTCGCCTTTTTTTCTTGTTCCTCTACATCTTTTACTTCCACATCTTTTTTCTGCTTTGCCTGTCTAACTTTCTCCCCTACTTTTTCTTTTTGTGTCTTTACTTTTCCTTTTCCTTTACCATGATGGTCAGCTTTAATCTCACCCAAATCCTGCCCTTTTTCAAGAGCTTCTGCAGAGGCCTCTAACAATTCATCCAATTTTGATTTTGCCATTTAATTTCCTCGCGGTAATAACGGCCTGTCGGCCTTCCGCACTAACTAAATACGAATTTGATACTAATGTACTAATTTCTAAGGCATTCGTACATTCGTATTATTAGTAATTAGTTAAATTATTATAGTTTTTTCTTCCAAATCTTTACTCAATGAGTCTAACACAAGATCAGAGACTTTGTCAATAATATTATCAACATTTTCCTGATCATTTTTGGAAAAATTCATCAACACCCATTCTTCGGTGGGAATTTTTTCATCTTTACCGACACCGACACGAACGCGCCAAAACGCTTCACCGATATTATCAATGATTGATTGAATTCCTTTATGCCCCGCCGATGAGCCACCTAAAGAAATTCTAATTGTTCCTAAAGCTAGATCAACATCATCATGGACTACCCAAATATCTTCGCTATCGACTTTCCAATAGTTTTTGGAAATTTTTACAGCCTGACCAGACTCGTTCATAAAAGTTTGCGGCATGGCTAATTTTATCCGGTTTTCTAAATCTCCCATTTCCGCAAAGCGTGATTTATAGTGCGGTTCTAAACGAAAAACCACTCCCCTTTTTTCGGCGGTTTTTTCGATTATTTTAAAACCGGTATTATGGCGAGAATTGATATATTTTTTGCCCGGATTGCCAAGACCGATAATTAATTTCATATGCTCGCTTTCGATAAAATGAATATTAATAAAAATCCCAAAACTGTCGCTAAAGACGCATCAATACCGCTTTCTTTATAGGCTTCAGGCATCATCGTGGTGGCCAACATCGCTAAAATTCCACCGGCGGCTATGGCTTCAAATGTCGCCGTTACACTTGATGAAAAATTGGAAAAAACGGTATAACCTAAAATTACACATATAAGACCGGCTAAGGCAACGAAAACCCAAGTCAAGATAATTGATTTAAAAGATTTATTGTTTCTTTTTAAATCGTAAGCTGATGAGAGAGCTTCGGGTAAATTACTAAAAATTATTGCTAAAAGAACTAAAAAGCCAATTTTCGGGTTTAAAAGTAAACTAATCCCCAGGGCGATTGATTCCGGCAAACCGTCTAAAACTGCTCCCAAAACTATTCCATAGCCAGTGGTGCTTTTTACAACATACGATCTTTTGTGACCGCGGCCGCCTGCCCGAATAATAAACAATTCACCAATAACAAAAAAAATCCCACCCAAAAGAAAACCGGTGATTGAATTATCAAAACCACCGAGTTTGAAAGATTCTTCCATCAGCCCAAAAGTCAGCGCTGCGATCAAAGCCCCGGCGCCAAAAGCAGAAACCACACCGATTACTTTTTCTTTCACTCTCAATTTCGCGCCAATTAGCGCGCCAAAAATCAAAGGCAAAACGGAAATTGTACCGTATAAGATAACATTATTCATAAAAAATCCGAATGACAAAACCCAAATAACAAATGAATGTCTAAATGCTTAAATGTCAAATTATTTGATATTTAGATTTTGGATTTGATTTGACATTTTTGCTTTGGATTTTAAGTTACATTCCCGGGATGTTCAAATCTCCAGCAATGGCTTTCATTTTTTCAGCCGCGATAGCTTGAACACGGGAGATGGCTTCGGCAACGCATTGCTGAATGGCTTTTTCTAAATCGCGCTTGTTTTCCGCCTTTAATAAAGACTCATCAATCTCAACCGATTGAATGTGCTGTTCGCCATTAAAAACCACTGTTACTAAACCATTGGCCGCTTTGGCCTCAACTTCGGTATTTTTCAATTCCTTTTGGATTCCCCTCGCTTTTTTTTGTAACGAATAAAGCTGCTTTGCTTTGTCAAACATTTGAACTCCTCGCTAATAACTAATTTAAACTAATATCTAATTCTTATTCGTTATTCGTTAAAATTCGTTATTAGCGTGGCATTTTTAAGGTAGCTTTCGATAAAACCATCTAAACTACCATTTAAAACATCATCGAGGTTGGTCGAAGTAAAGTCAGTCCGGTGATCTTTAACTTGCTTGTAAGGATGCAAAACATATGAGCGGATTTGATTGCCAAATTCGGCTGAAAGATGCTCTCCGCGCAACTTATCGGAAGCAAGTTTTTGCTCCTTTAATTTTAACGCTAAAAGCTTGGATTGTAAAACTTTCATTGCCACGGCTTTATTTTGAAGCTGGCTTCTCTCATTTTGACAAGATACCACTATACCTGACGGAAGATGAGTAATTCTGACTGCCGAATCGGTCGTGTTCACCCCCTGGCCGCCATGGCCCTTGGCGCGATAGACATCAATACGCAGGTCTTTTTCTTCGACTTGGATGTCAGCAGTCCGCTCAACTTCGGGAATCACCTCAACCAACGCAAAAGATGTATGGCGAGCTTTATCAGAATCAAACGGTGAAAGCCGCACCAATCGATGAACGCCGGCTTCCGATTTTAGGTAGCCGAAAGCATATGGTCCGGATATTTTAATCGTTGCCGATTTAATCCCCGCTTCTTCGCCCGGTGAGATTTCCAATATTTGATATTTAAAACCGCGACGTTCGGCAAACCTTTCAAACATTCTAAGTAGCATCTCTGACCAGTCTTGGGCTTCAGTGCCGCCGGCACCCGCATGCAAGGATAAAAGAGCATTGTTTTGATCATATTTACCCGATAAAATGGCTTTTAATTCCAGTTGATGAATTTCGTCTACACTTTCCGCTTTTTCCCACTCATCAACTATTTTCTGCAAATTAGCCATTTTTTGCGTTTCTTCTTGGGCTTTTTGCAGATTAGACCAAAAATCGGGACTGTTCATCTCGGCTTGAATTTGAGCAATTTCTTGCTTTTTATCATCTATTTTAAGTAAATTATACAGTTCTTCTTTACTTGACATACCAATATTATAGCTAATTTTCCTCCATATAACAAGAAAGACTCCCGAAGGAGTCTTTCTTGCGTATTATTCGCTGACAAGCATTTACTTTAAGAAAGTTAATGCCATCATTTGTTTTTTCTGACGAATATAAGCAACTACACCTGCACCTAAGGTAGCTAATGCGGCCGAAACGGCGACATCGACACCAGCTGAAGGTAACTCTTTACCCGCAGTTGTAGCAACCTGTTTTTGCTGTTGAGCTTGACCTTTTTGGGTTTGAGTTTGCGATTGCTCACCATTACCTTGCTTCTGTTGCTGATTTTGGCCATTTTCACCTTGCTGTTGCTGTTGTTGCTGGCCATCCTGTTGCTGTTGCTGTTGCTGACCTGAAGTTCCACCAGCATTTTGACCAATAACAACCTGCTGTTGTTGCTGCTGTTGCTGATTTACCTTAACATTAGTACTGTTTTTGGCTGAACTAGTTGAGCCACTTACAGCAGTGCTTGAACTGGAAGTTGCATTACTTCCAGTTGAAGAAGTAGCAGACGAAGCAGAAGCAGTAGCGTTAGCGGTTGAAGATGTGCTAACGGCTGTGCTTTGCTGTTGTTGCTGTTGTTGACCAACAGTAATAGTCATAGCGCTTGCAACCATAGGGAAAGCAAGGGCTACTAAAGCTGAACCTAAAATAATAAATAATTTGTTCATTTTTCCTCTTTCTAAATAAAGAATTGATTTTCGACCTTTATTCTATTTTTTCCTTCTTGAGGCGCTTATTTTTAAGCGACTCAAGGGGACCCTCCACGCCGGATGGCGTGGAGGGATAGAAAATCCGTAGCCCTCTGGCCAAGGTTACGGATTAGTGATGCCGACCTGCTGCTGTTGCTGTTGCTGTTGCTGCTGGTTGACATCAGTCGTGTTCGTTGCCTCGGATGACGACGATGACGCCGCCGCTGAGGACGAAGCACTTTTACTGTTCAGACTGTTGCTGTACTTCGGCTGGGTTAGGTTCCAAAGAACCGTAACCAACCCCGGCCGTTTTGCTTGCTCACGAGCAAGCTCTTTTGCGTTCAACACCGGCGCGCCGTCATTGGCCCAACCGATAACCGAGATACGCTCGGCAACTGCGACAGGGATGTCAATGGGGATCCAGCACTCCTTTGCCACTGATACTGCCTGGAACAAGGCAAAGTAATGCTTTGCGTTCTGACGCGGTCCAACATGGACCACATCAAGCGCAAGTAGTTCGCGAACCATGAATCGAAGTTGGTTCCTGGGATTCCCACCAACTGTTTCGGGAAAACCTTGAACCCATTTCTCTTCATCGCTGGAAAGCGTCCGCTTGCCGGTGGTCCGAACGACCACTCTGTTAGCAAACTTAGCTTCTATCTTGAAGATGTCGGCCTTGCGCCCATGGATGACACCCGGCGGCATATCGGTCTTAACCGAGGTGCCGTTGACCGACAGGATCCGCCCGCCGCCCAGAATTTCCGAGCCGTAGACGAGACAGACTGCCATCCCAACTTGGGGAGTGGCCTTCATGTCTACCTGGCGTAGGCGGCTTCCGTCGGTAAACGCGATGTCGCCAAGCCACTTCGGACTCTTGCGAGCCTCCATAACTTGACTATACCGCTCCAGGCCGTAACGCTTGAGCGTGCCGTCGGAGGCGTCTTTCAACGCTTCCTTGACCTCACCGAACGAGGCGGCCAGAAACACCGGGATGGCGATCTCAGAATACTTCTGGCTCTTGGACCGCGGAAACAGTTCCACCAGATAGGTGAAACTTCCCTGCGGATAGCCAGTAGTATCCCAGACGAAACTGATGCGCTTGGTTTCCTTGCGGAAAGTAGTCACCAGTTCCATACCGCCGCTGTCCTTGGCGCCTTCTGTCAGGAGATCCTTAACGGATATCCCCTTGACGGAGTCGGAGAACATCACCTGTCCCGGGCGACCTTCATAGTCACCAGTAAGGAAGGTAATGTCAAACCGAACGACAACGCCTTGCAAGAAGTACGCTCCCTCTGGGTGAGGTCGCGTCGCCAGGGCAGGATGCGAGGTCCCGGCCGGCAGATACTCTGTCGCCTGGATCACCATACCCGGGAAGTTCATTGTATAGGACTCCCCGCGAACGAGCTTATCCAGCTCGCCGATGCCGTGACTGAGCCACGACGCCTGACTGACCGTCGTCATGACGACCATCATGATCAGAACCAAACTACAAATACTCAATGTACGACGCATCATGTGCGTTTCCTCCTTGGATTTGGATGCGTAATGTGCCTTCTTGCGGGGCCAGCCGCCTGAAAGCTTCTGCCCTGAAGGGCAAAATGCCAGCCAAGAAAAGGGAAGGAGGGGCAGACTCTAAATTTTTGAGTCTTCTCTCCACTAATCTCAGCCAGCATTTCGCCTTTCAGAAGTAACTAAAAAGAGGCATCTTAGCCTCCTTTAATTTTCAATTAACCTTATTTTCTGAACTTAAGAGTATACCATAAATAGGTAAAAAAGTCAAGGTTTTGGCAGAATTCTTGTTCCTGTTAAAGTGTCTTCAATAATCACCCCGTTTTTCAATAACTCTTTTCTTATTCGATCCGATTCCTCAAAATCACCTTTTTTTCTTGCTTCCTCCCTATCTTTGACCATTTTCTCCTGTTGCTTGGTCAATTTGAAATCTGACCGTAAATTAAGCCCAAAAACATCTTCGATATATTTAAAGTCGTCTCTTGAAAGTTTAATCAGGTTCTTTAAGATCACCGCCAAAGCTTGAGGAACACTAAAATCGTTATTTAAAGCATTTTCAATTTCCGTCGGAAAGCCGGTTTTAATCGGCTGGGCTTCTTCTTTGGCTCTGACCAGTTTCTCCCTAATTTTATTGGCTTCCGAAATGGCGCTTTCCTCCCAATTGAAGGGTTTTCTCCAGCCAGTCACCATAAAGGCAATTTTAACGGTATCGGGGTCATGTTTTTCTAAGATATCTTTAATGGTTAAATAATTACCCTTGGATTTTGACATCTTTTCGCCATCGATTAGAAGCATGCCTGAATGAAGAAAATACTTGGCTAAGGGCTTATCGGCAAAAGCGGCGCTTTGGGCGATCTCGTTTTCGTGGTGGGGAAAAACATGCTCAATGGCGCTGCCGTGAATATCAAACGGCTGGCCTAAGTACTTGGCCGCCATTACCGAACATTCAATATGCCAGCCGGGATAACCTTCTCCCCACGGCGACGGCCATTTTTGTAAATGAGATTCATCGGCTTTAAGCCACAAGGCAAAATCAGCCGGATTTTTTTTGAGAGGATCTTTTTTTACGCGCGCACCGGCCAATAGTTCATCAACAGTTCGATTGGACAATTTGCCGTAAGCAGGAAACTTTTTAACTTCAAAATAGACATTACCATCTTTTTCGTAAGCATAGCCTTTGTCAATTAAAACGATGATAAAATCAATAATTTCTTTAATATGGTCAGTGGCTCGAGGACTTTCGTCAGGTTTTAAAATATTAAGCTTTTTTAAATCTGTAAAATAAGCTTCCTCAAAATAGTTAGCGATTTCTTTTGGAGTTTTGCCTTTTTCCTTGGCTTCTTTTTCAATCTTATCTTCGCCCGTTTCCGCATCTTCTAGAAGATGGCCGACATCGGTAATATTTTGCACAAAGTTAACCTTATATTTTTTTGATAATAAAAAGCGCCTTAACCAATCAAAAAATATCCAAGTCCTGGCGTGGCCGATATGATCGGGGCCATAAACAGTTGGACCGCAAACATAAATACCAACCTTTTTATCCTTTATGGGTCGGAATTCTTCTTCTTTGCGCGTAAGCGTATTAAATAATTTAAACATCAAAATTATATTTCTTCGGCTAATTCTTTCTCGTCAGTTTCTGCCACTATATCAGCCGGATACTTCTCATCCTGGTTTAGTTTAACACCCAAATCATCTGTTTCAGTTAAAGGAGCAATGTCTGCTCCGCAAACCGGACATTTAGAAAGACCCATGGCGTCTCCGGACCATTCACAATTTGGGCAAATGGCATCTTGAATCTCTTTCAAAATTCCTCCTTTAATATTCGTTCCTCCCCTCAAGGGCGCGAGTTAAAGTAATTTCGTCGGCATATTCTAAATCACCGCCGACGGGCAAACCACGAGCAATCCTGGTAACCTGAATCTTTTTAGAATCAATCTTTTTAATTTGGCTTGCCAGATACATTGCTGTCGCTTCTCCCTCAAGCGAAGGATCGGTTGCTAAAATAATTTCCTTAATACTATCTTTTTTAATCTTCTCTAAAATTTGGCGAATACGCAAGTCTTCCGGGCCAATGCCATCAATCGGCGAGATAACCCCGCCTAAAATATGGTAAACACCCTTAAAACCGGTTTTTTCCAGAGCCACCACATCAAGCGCTTCCTCAACAACCATAATAACCGATTGGTCTCGTTGAGGATTTTGACAGATGACGCAAGGATCGTTCTCGGTAATATTAAAACAGCTTGAACATATTTTAAGATTTTTTTTCAAGTTTAAAACCGCTTCGCTAAAATCGGCAATATCCCTTTGGGGTTTTGAAAGTAAATAAAAAACCAGCCGCGAGGCAGTTTTTGTGCCGATGCTTGGCAGTTTGCTAAATTCTTCAATCAATTTTTGAACTGTTTCAGGAAGGATTTTTGACATTTAATCCTCTTTCGCCTTCCAGTCGCATTGGCTACATTTTAACAATTTGGATTTTGAATTTAAAGTTATGATGCTTTTGCAATTGGGGCAGGTTTTTTCTTGCGGTTCGTCCCAAAAGGCTTTTTTGCATGAAGGATAATTCTCGCAACCCCAGAACATTTTACCTTTGCGGGTTCTTTTTTGAACTATTTTGCCGGCACAATCAGGGCATTTTACCTTTGATTCGACTTTAATATTTTCAGTGAATTTACAATCGGGATAGCCGCTGCAAGCCAGGAATTTGCCGTATTTGCTTTCTTTTAATACGAGGTCTTTTTTGCACTTGGGACATTTTTTATCGGTTTTTTGGGCTTCTTTTTTTGTTATGTCACCATCTAAAGGCTGGGTATGTTTACATTCGGGATAACCGCCGCAAGCCAGGAATTTACCATAACGGCCGATTTTAATTAAGAGATTTTTGCCGCACTTGGGGCATTTTTTATCGGTTTTTTCGGTTAGGTCGCTCTTTTGGACTTCCAACATTTTAATTGACAGATTCTTGGAAAATGGGTCGTAAAACTTTTTAAGAACCGGCTGCCACTTTAATTTTCCTTCGGCTATATCGTCTAATTCTTCTTCCATTTTTGCCGTAAAATTATAGTCAATAATATCTGAAAAATGCTTGATTAAAATTTCAGTGACAGCGGTGCCGATATCCTTGGGAACAAATTTTCCTTCAACTTTTTCAACATATCCCCTATCTTGAATGGTGGAAATGGTCGGCGCATAGGTACTCGGCCTACCAATCCCTCGCTTTTCCAGTTCTTTAATTAATGTGCCTTCAGAATACCGCGCCGGCGGCTCGGTAAAATGCTGAATTTTCTCCAAACCTATCAGAGAAAGTTTTTCGCCTTTTTCTAAAGGAGGCAGAATCTGCTTATCATTGAGATTATTTTGATAAAGCTTAGTAAAACCATCGAATTTAGTTTTGACTCCGGTTGAAGAAAAACCATAGTTTTTGGCTTGAATTTTTAAGTTTGTTTCATCGAAAACAGCCTCAGCCATCTGGGAAGCAATCGTTTTTTTCCAGATTAACTGATATAATCTTACCTCTTGATTCTTCCCCGCCACTTCTAAAGATAAATTCGTTGGCCGAATGGCTTCATGAGCTTCTTGGGCTCCTTTTGATTTGGTTTTATAATAGCGGGGCTGACTTAAGGCATAGTTTTGGCCAAATTTCTTTTTAATGACTTCGGCCGCACTGTCTAAGGCTTGGCGGGCGACATTGACAGAATCGGTGCGCATGTATGTAATAAGACCGGCTTCATAAAGATTTTGTGCCAAGCGCATGGTTTGCTTGGCAGAAAAGTGCAGTTTACTTCCAGCTTCTTGCTGAAGCGTGCTGGTGGTAAACGGCGGCGCCGGATATCTTTTCTTTTCGGCTTTTTGAATATCGGAAATAATATAATCAGCCTGATTTAAATCATCCAAGACTTTTTTGGCTTCGGCTTCATTTTTGATAGTTAATCTATCGATTTTTTGATTATCCTTTTCGGTTAGAATTGCTTGGAAAATATTATCAGGATAATCTTCCTTCGAAAGCTTGGCTTCAAGACTCCAATATTCTTGAGTAACAAATTTTTGAATTTCTTTTTCTTTGTCGACAATTAAGCGAACAGCTACCGATTGAACTCGACCGGCCGAAAGCCCTTGGGCAACCTTTTTCCACAAAAACGGAGAAAGTTTGTAGCCGACCAATCTATCCAAAATTCTGCGCGCCTGCTGGGCATTAACAAGATTAAGATCGATTTCGCGCGGATGCTTGATCGCCTCACAGATAGCCGATTTGGTTATCTCATGAAAGGTAATTCTTTTTACCGGTTTTTTGGGTTTAATTGCCTCAACCAGATGCCAGGCAATTGCCTCACCTTCTCTGTCATAGTCAGTGGCAAGATAGAGCATGTCAGATTTAGCAATTTCTGATTTTAACTCTGAAACTACTTTTTTGGCCTTGGCTGGAATAATATATTCAGGAGTAAAATCATTTTTTACATCAACGCCGATATTTTTGGCCGGTAAATCTCTTACATGACCAAAAGAAGCAAGAACTTTATAGTCTTTACCCAAATACTTTTCGATTGTTTTTCCCTTAGCGGGAGACTCTACAATAACTAAATTCATAAAAATTCGAAATTCGAATATCGAAGCACGAAACAATAATTAAATTTCAATATCTAATGTTTAAAACATTTATTATTATGATTTTGAATTTGTTTCGGATTTCGTGCTTAGGATTTAGAATTTACTGGATTCCCGCCGGAGTTTATGCTGAACTAGATTCAGTGCGGGAATGACAAGGGACGGACCCTTGCGAGTCTAATTTATTCATTTGAGAATTGGGTATTGATTGAGAATTGAGAATTGAAAATTCCAAGATGTTACCCTAGATGTAGGGTAACTTT
>CAYSSM010000011.1:16758-18515 GCA_964433905.1 uncultured Candidatus Saccharibacteria bacterium | reverse complement strand
GGCAGGCAAAAAGGAAGGGGTGTGGGGAGGGAATTTTTGCCTCTCCGCCAACGGCGGAGTATCCCTCGGAAATACTCGGGACAGGTCGGCGCGGGGTGGGTTTCGCGGCGGCGGCATCATCATTACAGCGAACTTTTTTCTTCAAAAAAAATTCGCACATCGTTTAATAAATTCGACCAGCGGGTATCGTATAACGGCATTATGCCTGCTTTCCAAGCAGGACACGCGGGTTCGACTCCCGCTACCCGCTCATGCCCTCGTGGTGAAATGGATATCACGCTAGACTTCGGATCTGGCATTAGGGGTTCGAATCCTCTCGAGGGCGCCACGCTTAGAGTGACACATGAGATGTTAAGCGTCTTGCCAAAATTACAGCGAAAAGTTGATTTTTTTGGTAAAATAGCTTTAGATATTAGAAATTAGGATTTGAAAATTTGTTTTTATGGTGGCTGTAGCTTAGTGGCTTAAAGCACTTGGATGTGGCCCAAGAGATCGTGGGTTCGAATCCCATCAGCCACCCCATTTACTTCAAACGAAGTTGAGAAGAATTCTAAAAAGGAGGAATATGCCGAAGACATTATCAATTATTATCATTGTTCTAATAATTTTTAGCGCAGGTGGCTATTTTTTATATATGAAATATTATAAAACGCAAACGGCTACGAGTCCATCGTTAAGCCGAAGTCCTTTATCTTCCGAAAAATGGCATGAAGGTGGGGTGGCAATTGCTGGTAAATATGCCGATGCGGATTTAGTTGAATTAGGGAACGGAAAATGGCGAATGTACTATTCGGTCGAGCCGGAAGTTCCGGGAAATAAGCTCGAGCTTTACTCGGGTACTTCAACCGATGGTATTACCTGGTCGCAAGAAGAGGGAGTCCGTAAAGAATTTGCCACTTTTCCCAGCGTGATCAAACTGGCTGATGGGAAATATCGTTTATACTTTCAAAACGCCGGTGTTATCAAAAGCGCTTTATCGGCCGATGGACTTTCATGGACCGATGAGGAAGGCGTAAGAATTGACGCCAATGAAGAAGGGTTGATAAACATCGAAAATGTCGGCGCCCAAACTGTCATTCAGCTTGACGATGGCAGTTTTTTAATGGTTTATCGGGTGATGATTAAAGAAAGATATTCCCAAGAAGTGCCTAACGATAGTACGCAAATTTTGTACTTCGCAGTTTCCAAAGACGGATTAACCTGGGAGAAAAAAAATTTAGCGGCCGACAGCCGTAACGAGACCTTTCAGGGTCTTATTGACGGTGCCGAACTCGTCAAATGGGATAATGACCAAATCAGATTATATTTTTGGTCCTACAAAGGGGTTTATCATTTAGTTTTTGAAAATGGTATATTTAGCCAAGAGCCGGATTTCGATTTTACTAATAATAAAAATCCCAATCTAAAACTGGCCCCCAACCCACCTGGAGATCCGACCCTGAGCAAAATTCAAGGCAAATGGTTTATGTATTATGGTCAGCACGAAAAAGGTATTTATTACGCAACTTTAGAAGATAAGTAAAATAGATCGGTCATTTAATTCTAATCTTAAATATACCACTCCAATAATATATCATAAAAGTGGTATAAAATAAACTATCTTGCAGCAAGCTACGAGGTATTCAACCTCTAAAAATAAAAACCTGCCTTCGACAGATCTTTTTTTACTTAAAAGTTCTTATCAAATATTCTAAAAGCCATAAAATTAAATAAGCCACTACAAAAAAGATTAAAAAATTGACAATATAATCTAAAAT
>CAYSSM010000011.1:0-16658 GCA_964433905.1 uncultured Candidatus Saccharibacteria bacterium | reverse complement strand
TGGTATTGGTGGGCATTAATTGCCGTCGTTGTGATCGTTGTTGTCTGGAAGCTTGTTTCTAAAAAGAAATAGCTCCAGGTTTTCTCACAAAAAATCGGCCTTCCGGCCGATTTTTTGTTGACTTTTAGCCATTTCTGGCCTATACTCTAACCAGTAATTGTACCTTGGAGGTAAGTTAATAAAGAAAGTGGTAAAGATTGTTTTGATGGTGCTTGCTTTGACACTTACGGGTTGCACCTTGCTTGGCGAGGCGAACTGGAATGTGATTCGCCAATTACCGACTAATATTGATCCAAAAATCGGTTCGTATTCGTCTGATCTGAAGGGTACCAATCATGAAGATTTCAGTGTGATTGAAAAAGACGGCAAAATTTCGACTGACAGTAATCGCTACGATGATATCCCCGTTATCGCTGGTACCTTCTACAATGTGTGGGGAGAAATTCGTAGCAGTGAGTCAATAACCGGAAATTTCCCGACAGATTCGTATGCTATTAGCGGTGCCTTCATGTCTCCCACCGAAGCTCATGGTCAAATAGAATATGCTTATAACGGCCGCATTACAAGCTTTAATCACTTCATGGTCAAGCTGGTAGAAAATAAGCTTGATAGCCCGTAAAAGATTCCGTCTTAGGTCTTGCGTTCGGGGCGGTTTACCCTTACGCCAAAATTGGTCGTGAGGGTTTTTTTATCCCGAGCATGTCGAGGGATTGACACCAGGGAATTAAAAAGTATAATTTAAGATGCATCGTTCTGGCTACGGAGGAGAAAATGAAAAGAATAATCGCAGCTTTTGTTGTCCTGTTCGTCCTCGTTCCGAATTCAGCCAAAGCCCAGACCAACAGTAACGCTCAGACCGCTCTGCAGAATACATTTACTTCTTTCGAGCAATATGATTTTGACCGTGCGATTGCCTTATCTGACATAGTCAAACGCGATTTCCCGCAAACTCCGGAGGCCAATACGGCGATAGCACTCAAAACCATGTCGTTGACAATCGTAAGTCTTGCTGATCTACTGGAATTTGAAAACTGTATCACCATGGGTATTAGAGTCACATCTTATGCGGAGCGCGGACAATATCTAGGCTTTGCCATCACTGCCCGCAAGCAATTGGAATCTGATGCTAACAAACTGGTTAAGGCCGCGGCCGCTCTAGAATATCTGACCGACAGACCTTCTGCGCCGCTGCAGATTACTCTGGCTGAAAGCTTCAGCGTATCTTCGACCGATGACAGACAAGCTTATAAGAAATGGCTTAGGGTTCAATCCGCGCATATGATAGTCGAAGAAACACTCGGCAAAGATGATGTATCGGAACTTTCATTAAAGGCATATTTTCCTGGTACTCATTATCAGGGAAAGATCGTTTGGCCAAGGAACATGATGATTGTTTGCAACATTATCAATATGATTGGCACTTATCAACAGGTTCTCGATGTTCCCCAGCCAACCACCCTTGCTACATATCGGCTATCTGATAAACTGGCCAAAAAAGTAATTAGTCTGACTTTGGATGAGCCAAGCTCCAGGCTGCATCAAATGGCTATTGAGAGGCAAAGTGATGCCCAAAATAGCATAGACGAAATTTCCAAAAAGAAGAGGTAGAGTGAATGTCAGACCTTTGTGTCCACGAAGCCCACTGCCAAAAACTGCTGGGCAAGCCATTTACCGAGGTTCATAACTTTCTTGATCAGTACCACCTGCCTCTTACTAATCCGTTTAACGCTCACCTTCATCGCAGATATCTTCATCATTTAGGCGGCATAAAAAGAGCCGAGCTTAAATTCGGTTCTCTAGGAGGTCAAGCAGCTATCATTCATGTTATGGAAGACTGTCTGGGCTATGTCCCAAACGAGCGGGATTACGAAGATGGAACAGTTGACGAATATGGCCGGCCCATAAATCCGGCCAAAATGAACACTCTTTGGTTTACAGAACTATTGCGATAATTTCCGCCTTAGGCTTTACACCCAGGGCGGTTTTTTTATTTATCCTGAGCGAGCTGTGTGTTAGAACAAATCTGGTGCAAATGACGTATTAGATAATTAAGAAATGTTACTTTAGAGTCCTTCGTAGCTCGTCTAATCTTTGTTTAATTTCTAATTTCAAAGCGGCTTTGTGGTGATAGCTGGTAAAATCGCAAAAGTCATCTAAAAGCTGGGTTTTCTTTTTCCGACTGACTTGACGATACTTTTTCTTTAATTCGATTAGATATTCTCGTTTGCTCATTTTTGTCATGGGGAATAATCTCCGCTCATTTTTTGTTAATCGGATATTATCCCATATTTTGGTAACATTTTTCGTTATCTAATTTGGGCCCTTTTTTTGTTTGGGAAAATTGGTATAATATTACTAAAGGAGGAAAAAGTGCAAAATCAATCTAATTCTAAATCAGTCTGGTTAACACTTGGGATTATCGTGATCGTTCTTGTGGTTCTTTTCGGTGCCTATTTAGGATTGGCGGCAATCTTAAGAAAAGTAAATAATGATTCTGGAACTCCCAGTCCAACGACAACTAAAACTGGTATTCAGTCGGCAGGTAAATTTGACGCTAATCTGGCAGGCACTTGGATTTCGGAATGCTTAGTTCCCGATGCCGATAGTCCTTGGTCGGAAAAGCATCAATTTGTCATTAAATCAGACGGCTCGGCTGTTCATACCCGCTGGAGCTCGTCTGGACAAGACTGTAGCTCTAATGATACTATTACCAACAATTATAAACTAACAATACCGGCTTCAGGACAGGTAAATGTCTTGGACACCGATCAAAATCAGACATTCTACGATATTTATAAAATTTCAAGTAACACTTTAGAGTTCGGCCATGGTTTTCGCGGAGATGACATCAATATGCAAGTAAAGGATAGTAATTTTGGCGCCAGCCCGTCAACTCGAATTACCACATTAAATGGTTATATTATTTATAAGAAAAAATAAAATTAAGAGGAGGTCCAAATGGACATTAAGGAAACTTTGTTGGGAGTAATTTCCGGCACCGGCGAGGCCGGTGAGACAGTCGTTTCAGCAAGCCATAAAATCATCAGCGAAGGAGTGGCGACCGTTGGTGATCTAATTCATGCCGTTTTTGAAATTGCCAAGGAAACTGGCAAAGACACAACTGAATTGGTCAAGGATGTTGTTGTTGGCGCTGTAAAGGCGACTTCAGAATCAGCCGGCGCGGCCGAAGAAGGCGCAAAAACGGTTATCGTTGAGGCGGAAAAAGCGGCTGGCGAGATTACCGAAGAAGGCGGCGAAGATGTTCGTAAGGGTATCGAGCAAGCCAAAGCCATCGTCAAAGAACCGTTTAAATAGGTCGAATCAATATTAAATTTATCATATAATTAAAATAAAACTTGGTTTTAATGCCATCGATATTTTTTTGATGTTGTTTTTTTATTTTATTTTACTTATACTCTAAGTGGTCGTTGCACCTTGGAGGTGAAGGAAATGTTGATTGGATGCCGAAATCCTAACTGTACTGAAAAGTTTGAAATGCCTGATATTTATGCTAATATCCAATTTGACTGTCGGAAATGCCAAAAAATCAAAAAGCCACCTTTGGTAGTAACGCCGTCCAGGCCGATTTTCTCGGTTGACGAAAAGACGGTAATTGGTTTCTTAAAGCAGGAAGAAATAAATTACCATAGTGGCCTTGGTTCGCTGGTAATCGTGCGCGTAAAAGGTTCAGAATTCTTTACTAGGCTCAAAAAAACTTTGGATGAAGCTTTAATACAAGGAGAAATTAAGCTTAATCTTGCGCCGATACGGATTATTCATTCTCTTGCCAATAAAGGCGTTCTTGCCCGCGTTCGCCAAAATATGTCAATGGCTTCCTACCGATGGGGCAATTATAGAGCTTAGAAGCCGTTTGCAATATCGCAACGGCTTTTTTCTAATTTTGATATTAAATGATAATATTAATCTATGACTGGTAAAACTCATCAACTCTTAGGTATTACGGTAGGGACGGGCTATTTTTTATTAAGTCATCCGCCTGTTTACGAACCGGCGACTTTTGGTGCGGTTTTAGCCTTTTCGTACTTGGCAGCGCTTTTGCCAGATATTGATCAGCCGGCGGGTAAATTCTGGCACTTTTTTCCCTTCGGCCATACTTTAGGCAAAATCTCCGATCCGTTTTTAGAACATCGTAACATTACCCATTCAATTTTAGGGGCAGCAATTGTCAGTGTTGGACTAACTTATATTTTCAAAGGATTTCCATCATATTGGGGGATCGATACGCATGTAGTTACAATTGCGGCTCTATCATCCTATTTTTCGCATCTATTGGCCGATATGTTCACCAATCAAGGCGTGCCACTACTTTTTCCTTGGCACCGTTTTTTCGGCCTGCCGCCAAAACCTTTTGACGGTTTCAGAATTGCCACCGGTAAGTGGTTTGAGAATCTTGTCATTTTTCCCGTTATTAATATTATTTTAATAATATTTGTTATCACTAACTGGTCCAAATTGCACTCGATTTTGTTTAAGTAGGTCTATGATTCTTTTTGGTTTTTGGAAAACACGAAGATATATAAGATTTCCAAAATGCCGGCGGTATTTAGTATCAACAAAACCACATACCATGGCTTACTGTCGTTGCGGGCCGCTTTCCAAAGAGCGATGCCTTTCCAAATTAAGCTCCAAAAGATCAAAACGACAAAGAGAACATTGACCAATACTATATTGGCCGGGGTAAAAAGTTGAATCCATTCTTGGTTGGACATTTTTCCTCCAAAAATTATTTTATCTTTCAAGATAATTATATTATTTTTAAGAACTCGTAGACATTTGTCCTGCAAGGTGGCCGCTTGCCCATGCCCATTGAAGATTAAAACCGCCGGAGTCGCCGTTGACATCCAAGATTTCTCCGGCAAAATAAAGTCCGGGAGTCTTTTTAGATTCTAAAGTATTGATATCAATATCACTCAAGTCCATACCGCCGCTGGTAACTTGCGCTTCTTTGAACGGCCGCAATCCCTTAATTTGTAAAGTAAGATCTTTCAATCTTCTAGCAATTTTTATACGGTCTATTTTGGAAACTTCGGCCGTTTTTTTTGTTTCAGAAAGTTCCAATAATTTTAATATCATCGGTGATAAATTATTGGCGATAAGTCCGCTCAACGAATTCTTGAGAGATTTTTTGCCGGTACTTGCAAAAATTTTTGCTAATAAATTATCAAGTTCTTTTTCTGAAGTTTCGGGGAATAAATCCAAATGGATTTGAACATTTTTTCCTAAATGCGGAGCAATCGTTCCGGCATGGGCCATCACGGCCGGAGCAGATAAACCAAAGTGGGTAAATAAAATATCGCCTGATTTTTCCGAAATTATTTTACCGTCAATTGTTACTGTTGATTTACCTTCAACCCGAAGCCCGGAAATTTCTTTCGGCCAGGCTTCTACAGTTTCTAAAGGAACGAGAGCGGGAAAAATCGGTGTAATTTTATGTCCCAAGAGTTCGGCCCAATAGTAACCGTCGCCGGTTGTGCCCAAATGGGCGGCGGCTTTGCCGCCGGTGGCAAGCACTATCTTTCTGGCTAAAATAGTGCTTGTTCCGAGCGATTTATCCCGAGCATTGTCGAGGGAAGTCGAGGGCCGCGTTACAATTTCAAAACCGTTTTTCGTCTTATTTATTTTTTTAACATCACAATTTGTTTTAACTAAAATTTTCTTTTCTGTCAGTTTGTGGGTCAAAGCATCAACAATTGTTTGGGCTTGATTGGTGCGTGGAAATATTCGTCCATAATCTTCTTCTTTTAAAACTACGCCCAAATTTTCAAAATATTTCATCACCGCAAACTGATTAAACTTTTTAAGGACACCTTCGATAAATTTTGGATCGCCGCCGTGATAGCGCGAAACTTCGGCAAAGCGATTGGTTAAATTACAACGGCCGTTGCCGGTGGCTAAAATTTTCCGTCCCACCGCTTCATTTTTTTCAATTAAAACAATTGGCGATTTTATCGCCGCAAGCGCCGCCATGATGCCGGCCGGCCCTCCGCCGATTATTGCTAAAGCAAATTGGTTATTCATTTCAATCCATCTTATCATATTTTGAGGCCATAATCAACCTCTAAATTCCTTTACTTTCTTTTTAAAAAGTTCTATGATTTATCCAGCAATTGTACCTTGGAGGTGAAAGATAATGGCAGCAACGTTTCGGCCACTCATCGCTTTAATTATCGCAGCAACCGCAGGCAGTATCAGCCATGCTCAACCGAAAACAATACCTACTACCTCAACTAAGGTCACCTTGAATGTTGACGGAATAAAGTCCGTCGAAGACGCAGTTTTTGAAGCAACCTTTGTGATAGACAAGGAAGCTTTAAAGGCATTGGTTCTTGAAGCCAAAATCGAGGTTGAAAATCTCGGTAAGACCAAGGGCAAAGTCGATGTTAATCTCAATATTCCGGCAAACTACATGGTTACCTCAATGACTTTGCAAGAAGAAATTGACCTGTCAACCAATCGATTGGAGCTTTTTCAAGTTTATGAAGGAGATAAGCTCAATCTTCTTCATAAACTCGGGTGGCAACCGGCAGGCCAGGGATGAATACGCCGGTGGGCAATTTCTGCCTAAAACGGGTAACGGAAAGTCCGTGGTATTATCCGCCAAAAGAATGGGGAGGAAATACCAAGCCGGTTAAGCCTTGGCCGAATCGCCATAGTCCATACGGCCGTTGGATGTCGGAAATCCTGATTTTCTCTCAAGAACCCGCGGGCTACGAGTTTGGCCCAAAGGGAAAATTGAGTAGAAACGGCGTTAACCAGCATTCAACCAACAGGCCTCGTTCAATCGGCAGCTATGCCAGTCATGCCTGCGTACGGCTGCCGCCGCCGGTGGCGGAAAGACTTTTTCCTTTCTTTTTGCGCTTTGTTCCTCACGGTGAGCCGAAAAGTGTTTCTCGCGGCAAAGCGGTTTATCCATTTTTGAAGGGACATTCTGTTGCGGTTAAGATTTATCGATCAAAATCAAAAAAACAGAAATAATCTGTAATATGTCAGTATCCAAGGACGCGCAAGCGTCCTTTTTCTTTTCTTGATATAATTAATTCATGACTACTTTTTTAATCCTATTCGTATTTCTTTTGGTCCTTGCATTTTTTACAAACTATTTTTTGTCGCACTCTTTTTTAGGCAATCGCTGGCGGCTTTTTGTTGCCCCAGGAGTAATTTTTCATGAGCTTTGCCATGCTGCAGCTTGTGTTATTACCGGTGCCAAAATAGTTAATATTTCCTTTTTTGATAAAGAAGGGGGAAGTGTCACTCACCAAAAACCGATAATTCCAATTTTCGGTCCGATAATTATATCCACAGCGCCTTTAATTTTGGGAATATTAGTTTTTTATTTTCTTGCCAGCCGTATTCATCTGGGAAACACATTAGATTTTAATGCCTTATACTTGAATTTTAGATCAACGATAAACTCAATTGATTTTTCTTCCTGGCAAAATATTATAATTCTTTATTTTCTCATTTCGGTTTCTGTCACTATGACCCCCAGCCGTCAGGATCTGACCAACATGCTGATTCCCATTATTATTTTAACCGGCTTTTTTTATCTAATCCTTCGCTATACAGCTTTTACCTTTAACCGTTTCGATTTTCTTTTTAGCAAACTATCTTTAGTTTTAAATATGGTGGTATTTATTCTTATCGCTTTTACTTTCGTCAGTTTTGTTTTATTTCTTGCCACAAAACTTATCCTCAAAAAGAGTTTTTGACTAGTCGTATCTTCTATTTCATCTTTCTTCTTCTTTTGCTAAAATTAAGCTATGAAAATAGTTCGTCACAAAGGTTTAACTCAGAAAAGATGGAACAAATTTAACTTCAATGAGTAAATGGCAAATGTGGGCTCGGAAGTTTTTCGAATGCTTAAGTGGAAAGGCCGTGATAATAATAATTATCAATTGGCATTTGAGCGGGCGTTGGAACTTTTGGATATAACTATGGCTGATCCAAAAAACCGCATTCGTCTTAAAGAAATTGCCCGTGTCCGCGAAGTCTTAGTTGATAATTATTTTGACAATCAATATCACTCAACCGATAAATTGTGGAACGATTATTTTTATTCTTTTAACTATGCTGCTCGGCTATCTAGTCTCTAACATCTGGTCTCTATCTTTAGAGCTATTGACTTTTAATTGCTTATTCGCTATATTTAGAAAGTTGTTTTGGATACTTCTACCCAGGGAGGTGAGAAAATGGATTGGGCGAGTGCCGTTATCGTCGGCATCGTTGCCATGGCTTGGATCATTGGGAGATGGTTCCAATCCAGAGAGCGGATTGTTGCTCTAAAAGAGAAGCAGAATCCGCCCGAGTAACCAACCGACGAGCAATTAAATAACATGCCGCGCCCGCAGGGAACTGCGGGCTTTGTATTTCTAGAACTTGACGAATTCTAATACAAAAAACCCCGAATAAATCGGGGTTGCAGTGCTAGTTTACATTTTTGGCGGCGCGTCGCCAAATCGACGATAGTCTTGGTTATTTAGGTCACTAATGATTTCATTATCTTCTGGTTTTGCTGCTTTTCTTTCAACAACGGCCAATTCAGCCCTAACCTTATTAGTCACATAATCTACTGTGATGTCGAGTATTTCTTGATCATTAAGCCCTTGATCCTGGCAAGAGATAAAGTGTCGTTGAATATCTCCAATGGGGATTTCGACTGACTTTCCGATAGCTCTTCCTAATGCCTATCCTAATAAACGGACACCCTCAAGTCTGACTTCATTAGGAGTAATTGCTAGTTGTTCGTATTCGAACACTTTTGCTTTGTTCATTATTGTTTTAAACTCAAGTCCAAGATGAAGTAAGACTGTTTTAACATCAATTTTAGCCTTCTTTTCGTCATAGCTTGCTATAACAAGTTGGGTCTGTCCAGTAGTTTCGGCCCGAACAGCATCAACTTTTCCTTGGCCAACAGCTTGTAAAATAGCGAGATTTGTTTTCTCGTGAATTCTGGATTCCTGCTCTAAGAACACTTTTAGTTCGTCCGAAGGTAAAACCTCAACAAGAAGAGTAGAAAAAGTTATCCCTGCTAGACGAAGCTTGTCAGAAATATAGCTTGGTAATTCCAGAGCTTGATTATGTAGTTTCAGAATTTGATTCCAATGTTGTTTCCCAAGAGGCTGAATTGCAATTGGAAGCGATTCTGTAACATGTTGTATATAGGTGCGCGGATTACGATCTTTAGGATCACCTTCTGGGAAAAGCTCAACCAGATTTCTGATTCTTTTCCATCTCGAATCATTGTTTAGTTGACTATTTAGGTTGTGATACTCCCAAATAAACTGTATGTAGGCAGCCATAGTAAAACTACGTTCACCCTTTTTTGGATCGAGACCCTCTACCAAAGCAGAGTCTAGGGGACGGTTCTCTTTTTCCCAACAAATTCGTTAAACTATATAAAAAAATTGCCAACTATTCCAGATATTTTTTCTTGACTGAATCATGAAAGAGAATTAGAATTAGGTAGGGAGGGAAATGAAAAATAAAAGAACTCTTCTTGTAATTTGTGGCGTAATTGTACTTTTGTTAGGCTTGGGAGTGGGTTTTTACTTTATTTATAAAAATTATTCTGGCACACAAAGTTCTAAGGAGAGTTTTACTCAAAATAATCAGGACAAATCTTCCACAACTCCCGAAGCGCCTCCGGCTTACACTTTAGTTGGTTATACGGGTGAGGTTTTCGGTGCCAAAGTCCCTAAGGGCTGGAATGTAACTGCTAACGAAAGCGGCATTGATATTGTGGACAACACTGATTCAAGCACTGGTGCTACCGGTGCGGTTGCTGTCGGTTGGTTTGGCTCACAAACGCCAGATGGTTTTATTGATTTTATGCTAAACGCTATTGGCGCTCAAAATGTTGCTTATGAAAATTCATCCGATCAGGCAGAAATCACCGATTCAAGCTCTAATCTGAAATGGCAAATGAAAACTAAAATATTTACTTTCGATAAGGATGGAAAAAAAATTAAAGCTAAAGCATCCGCCGGGGTTTTGAATGGTTATGGCCAATTTATGGGGATGATAACTGCTTTTCAGACAACACCTGAGAAGTGGTCAAAATGGGCTCCAACATTGGAAAGAATTGCCAAATCAATTACGATTATTAATGCGTCAAAAGCGGGAGGCATTGACAAAGTTAAGCTTCCGACAGCGGCTGATTTGGCTAACGATTCCTCGCCGATCATGGAATCTTGGGAATATCGTAATCAGGTGACCGATAAAACTTCGCATAATTTTTCCGATGCTATTATGGGACAAGAATCCGATTTATATTCACCCTCAACTGGTCAAGATTATACTCTGTCGCTTACTGCTTACGACCCAACTATCGGTGGTTACAGAAATCCTGATAATTCTTCGGAGATTTTAGTTGACCCTTATGACAGGTAATAACTCTAACAAAATTTAATTTTTTGAATTCTTAACTTTCTAAATCCAACCTTCAAGTCTAAATATGGGCATATTTAGATACTAAGTTTTCTAGATGATATTCCATTATTCTATAGAACGATAGAATGTTATCAAAGGAAATTGTATGATAGAGGTGTATGAAGACGATGTCTGAAAAGATAATTAAGAGGGCTGAGAGAGTGTTTAAGGGTGGAGCGAATAAAAATCGCTTGAGAATTTTGAATTTTATAAAAGATGCTAATGAAACGAGTGTTTGGGTTATCAGCCAATCATTAAATTTGGATTTCAGAAATTCTTCTCAACATTTGGCTCGTTTAGAAAAAGCAGGCTTAGTTGAAAAACACCAATCGGGAAAAACTGTTTATCATGAGCTGACTCCGTATGGCAAAAAAGTACTCGAATTTATTAAAAATTTACAGTAATATAAAATAAAAGGAGAAATTATGCATCTGTTGTTTCTAATTTTGCATATTCTTGGCGCCGGAGTATTGATCGGCGTTGTTGTTTTTTCGGTCCTTTTAAATATCCAAGGAGCATTGACATCTGAACGGCTAAAAATCTTCCAGACAATCCGTAATACTGGAACTTATGCCGCTGTTGTTATGGTAATTACGGGCCTTGTTCTCTATTTCCAAGAACCGGAAGAATTTAAAGATAATATACTTTTTTGGGTAAAGATCGGGTTATTTGTTTTGGATGGCATCATTGCCGTTTTAATTATTGATCGTAAAGTAAAAAATGCGATTGCCGACCAAACAGGAAAGTCTAAATCTACCTCCAACATGACCATTTGGGTGTTGGTTAATTTAGTGATTATTTTTACAATAGTTGCCCTGGGAGTTTTAATCGTCGAACATTAAATAAAAATCGCCAAGGTAAATTAAAAAATGAATTACAAAGACACAATAATTGAAGAGAGTAAGGAGAGAATATAAAAAAAATTAAACAAACTTATAAAATCAAGGCGCCAATTGAAGAAGTGTGGAAAGCTCTAACATTGCCCGAATATATTGATGGCTGGGGTGGAGGGCCGGTAAAGATGAAGGCCGAAAAAGGGTTTGAGTTTTCCTTTTGGGGCAGTGATATTTGGGGTAAAAATATTGAAGTAGAGCCAAATAAAAAACTCGTTCAGGAATGGTTTGGAGGAGACTGGCCTAAGTCGTCAATTGTTACTTTTTTGTTAGAATCGGGCGATGGCGAGACGGTTTTGACATTAGAACATATTGATGTTCCGGAGGCGGAAGTTGATGATTTTGCCGCTGGTTGGAAAAATTATTATCTTGGTCCAATGAAAGAATATTTAGAGAAATGAAAATATTTGATACTAAAAGTAATCTTGTTATTGAAATTGAAAAAATAGAAAAAAGTGACGAGGAATGGAAAAAAATTCTCACCGTCGAGCAATTTAATGTGACGCGTAAAAAAGGAACTGAAGCTCCATTTTCTAAAACCTGTCCTGTGCCACCGAAAAAACACGGAATTTACAAGTGTGTTTGTTGTGATACTAGTCTTTTTTATTACAAAACTAAGTTTGAATCTGGTACAGGCTGGTCAAGTTTTTATGAACCGGCATCCGATTTAAATATCAAGAAAATATCAGACGGTTCTCGGACTGAAGTTTTGTGTGCGCGATGTGACGCTCATTTAGGTCATGTTTTTTCTGACGGACCGCCACCAACCGGCAAACGATATTGCATTAATACTATTGCGATACAAATATAAGAGACGGCCAAAAATCTGGAATTTATCAAAATTTTAGAGTAGGATTAAGGAAAATGAAAGATAATCAAAAAATAAAAGTAACAACTAACGGGCCGTATTTAGTTTCTGGCAATGTGCCGCTTTCTGATGAGAAGATTGTTCTTAATAAAGACGGATTGCCGTTAAAATGGGAAAAAGGAAAAAAATATAAAGTTAACGGTAAATACAGTCTTTGCCGCTGTGGTAAATCAAGAAACAAACCTTTTTGCGATGGAAGCCACAAAGGTTTTTTCGATACCGAGACCGCAAATAATATTCCTTTTGAAAAGCAAGCAGAAGTAATAAATGGCCCAGAATTGACCCTAAGGGATGCTCCCAAATTTTGCGTTCATGCCGGTTTTTGCGACCGTGCTGGCGGGATATGGGAACTAACTAAGAAAACTGATGATTTAGAATCAAAGAAAATTGCCATTGAAGAAGCAGGAAATTGTCCTTCCGGGAGATTGGTTGTCTCGGATAAATCCAATAAAGAAATCGAACCTACTTTTGAGCCGTCGATTTCAGTAACCGAAGATGCTGATGGAGTTCCTGGTCCTTTTTGGGTAAAAGGCGGCGTACCGATTGAATCGGCTAATGGAGGAGATTACGAAAGAAGAAACCGTGTTACTCTTTGTCGCTGTGGTAAATCAAGAAACAAACCTTTTTGCGATGGCTCACATCTTTTTAGTTAAAATGCTTTAATTTTGGTAAAATAGACTAAAGTATAAAAAAATAGATCAGCTTGCTGATCGCGGAATTTCAGTATTCCGTAACATAAGGAGGTTCAATGTCAATTGTCGAAGAATCAGAATTCAAAGGTAACCCGATGATTGTTTTAAAAAATGACGAGGAAGACAAGTTTCCTTTTCAATTTGGTCTAAAAAAAGCAAAATTGGTTTTGGAGAACATCGAAGAAATCAAAAAATTTGTTGAAAAGCACGACAAATAAAATGGAGTCAATATCGAAAATTTAAAAACCAATTCAAAATCGGTCAGGATGTTTTATTTTTGGGCGGGAATTGTTGCGACAATTTCTTATCGTATTATAATAGTATTTACCGATCAGCAGATTTTTTGGATAAGACTATTTTGGTATCTTGGCACTATCGGTTTTGTGGTTTATTTTATCCATCGCTACATTATTTCTGAAAAAAGAGCCAAGGTGATTTCAGAACATAATTTAGATGAAAAAGTGGCAAAACTTACTGAGATTGACAGCGAGGACAAAGAAGCCTTAAGTTATATCCTTAAATCGCTGGAAATTTCCCATGAACGATGGAACTATATCATCATTTTTCTAACTTCTGCGATTGCCTTATTGGTAGGAATATACTTAGACTTTATTTTATAGAGGATTAAAACTATAGATGCCTTCTGGCATTTCGGTCTGAACTTAGGGCCGAAGACTTGTCGTGAGGTGGTTTATCTGGTATAATTTAAATAGTTTACATTGAGTGAATGTGAAATGCCCCTGTAGCTCAACGGACAGAGCAGGACGGTTCTAACGTCAAGGTTGGGGGTTCGATTCCCTCCAGGGGCGCCACCCCGCTATTATATTCACTGCATGCCTAAAGGCGTTCATATCAGCGGGGTGTCCCGTTGGAGTGACCCCGATATTGACGCGGGGCGTTCATCGGGGGAACTTAATAACGGGACAAGTAAATGTATTATCTATATATTCTTCAAAGTTTAGCTGACGGAAATTTTTACACTGGGATCACTAATGATTTAAAGCGGAGATTAAAAGAACATAGCAGTGGTAAAAATATTTCCACAAAAGGACGGAGACCTTTTAAACTAATTTATTGTGAAATTTATCTTTTAAAAAAAGATGCTGAAAATAGAGAACGATATTTAAAAACAAGTATGGGCAAAAGAGTGATCAAAAAGCAGTTGTCGGAGTATCTAAGGGTAAACAAAATTAACAAGGTAAGTATTGCAAATCTGTAAGCGATTTTTTATAATATAATTACTATCTGCCAAAGAACCCCCGTAGTGAAACGGAGTTTCTACTTCTGGGGTAAAAGAAAATTTTTTCGTATTGTTTGTTGTAGAAATTCTGAAGAATTTTTGTTTTTTGTTTTTTTACCCTGCAAAAGTTCATTGACATATTGGACTCTAAAAAGGAGTCCGGATGCAACAAATCTATTTAAATAGTTATTTCCATGGAGCGATGAGATACAATCGCTTTATGAAATATATTTCTAATATTGCTCACCTGAAACCAGCTGAACAAATGGTGATCAAAGAGCGATTAAAGATTATTGAGTTCTTTGAGGAATTTGGCGAAGAGGCAGCCAAAAAAGCATTTAACAAGGGTCGATCCACTATCTATCTTTGGAAACAGAAAGTTAAATCTACCGGTGGATACTTGTCTGGCTTAAAACCTGAATCTAAAGCACCAAAATCGCATCCTAAGAGGAAAGCTAATGGTCAGATTATTGATTTCATTTACCAATATCGAAATTCTCATCAGGGAGTCGATAAAGTGACGATCAAGCCGGCCTTAGACGCCTTTTGTATCTGTTTAGGAATTAATTTTGTTTCCGAATCAACCATTGGTCGAATCATTGAAAATTTAAAAGAAAAAGGTCAGCTTCCCGATTATTATATTCGCACCACCATTAATGGAAAGACGGGAAATTTAAAGGTTAGATCGGTCAATAAATCAAAAGTTGTCAAACAACGAATCGGTTCATACAAACCAAAAGAGCCGGGTGATATTGTTCAAATCGATGCGATTGAAATCTTCCTTGATGGCATTAAGAGATATATTCTTTGCGCCTTAGATATCAAGACCAGATTTGCCTTTGCTTATGCCTACAAAACTTTGTCGAGCAATACTGCCCGAGATTTCTTGCAAAAGCTTCAACATGTTGCTCCATTTATGATTCGTCATATCCAAACTGATAATGGCAAGGAGTTTCACAAGTATTTTGATCAGTATCTAAAAACCCAAGACATCATTCACTTCTGGAATTATCCTAAATCACCGAAGATGAATTCTTTTGTCGAACGCTTTAACGGCCTAATCCAGCGTCAATATGTCGGCTGGCACTTGGGAGAAATTCACGAACCGGACGAATTCAATCAAGGATTAGTTAAGTATTTAACTTGGTACAACACCGAAAAACCGCACCGATCAATTGGTAAAATCCCGCCGCTCTTGTATTATGTAAATAACTTTATTGATATTAAAAAGTCCAATATGTTATGGACCGCGACATACCCTTGCTTTTTTATTTGATTTGTTGTAATGTGAGATTCAGAAGAGTTAAACTTGTGCTTAACTCAATCTGTACCTTAAAAACCAAAAAGGAGGTTCAGAAATGGATAGAATGACCGTTGTTCAAGATCTTTCAAGTGCTTGGCTCAAAGCTGTCAAAGATGGCAAAATCGTTAATGATTTTGAGACACCAAGTGGAGAGGAAATCCAATTTGGTCTAACACTCCGAAATGGAGATCTGGAATACTACGCAAGAAACATTAAAACCGGATGTGAGATACCGGCTCTAGTGGACGAAAAAACTATCGATCAAAGTGGTTTTGTTATCCAGTTCAATGGCTATCGTGCCTTGAAACCATGCGGTAAAATCCCGAGCGTTGGTAAACAACAGGAAGTACCTGCCGAGGCAATTAATTGCTTGTTCTACTGTCAAGACCCAAAACGGAGCTTGAGTCTTTTAAGACGAGACTCGCTCATCCAGGTTGCTCTACCGAATTGGAAATGGAATGCGTACTACAACGCTGTGCCATTTGAGAAGGAAGGACATTTCTTGTGGGTACCGATTTTCGTAGATGGAACTACGACCATTATGCCCCATATTCCACAAGAACTATCTCGTGCTTTCCTTGAAGACGCTTTGGCATTGTTCAGAAATAGCGACAGATTAGTCGTCTTCTTTAACTCGCTTCACGCTGGTGCATCGGTGAACCATATCCATCTCCAAGCCGTATTTCACAAGGGAACGCTAAGCATCGAAAGCGCTTCAATAACTAAGCAAGGAGGACTCACCATTCTTGAGGGATATCCAGCCCAGGGCATTGTTTTTAGTCGGGTTGCAGAACCAGATGAGATATGGCCTCACCTTGATCTTCTTCAGAAGAAGAAAGTTCCGTTTAACCTGATTTTTGTTGGCGAGAGGATTTGTTTGATTCCAAGAAACCCGGAGTATGAAGTGGTAGAAGAATTCCCAATGGGAGTCATCGCATCCATGGAACTTGCTGGCAAAATCATTACCGTTGATAAGGCCGTATACGACAGCGTAAATTATCCTACAATCAAAAATGCCTTTCAAAAAATAACAGTTAAGGAGGTGTGGCTATGTCCCAAGTAACATGTCCTGCGTGCGGAAAACAAGCGGAATGTCATCACCACGGAGATACAGGAAAGGGTGGTATCGATTACGAAGATCTATACACATTGAAATGCTCTCATTGTGGTCACCATGAAGAACGGACAAAATGGGTCTCCGGCCCGTATCACG
>CAYSSM010000010.1:15436-22585 GCA_964433905.1 uncultured Candidatus Saccharibacteria bacterium | reverse complement strand
CGGCTGGGTTGCGCCGTGAATTAACAGCGGAATATTCTCTTTTACCATTCTGGGGTAATCACCGACAACAGATTCATAAGCCGCTTTAATTCCTTCTTTCCCTTCGTAATACTCAATTTCTGGCTTAAAAGTAGCTTCTTTTTGCAATTTTTTCAACTCTGGAAGCATTTTTTGTATTTCTTGGGAAATTAAATCCAAATTAGACTTTTGAGATTCAATATAAGACTTCAATAACTCCGGATTTTCAACATTAAATTTTAAAACCCCTCCGGCTTTTTCCGTTTTTGAGGCCAGACCTTTGTGGACCAATCCTTCTAAAATGCCATAGCAGGTGCTTCTGACAATGCCTGCTTTTTCGGCGATAGCTGAAGCGGGAGCCGAGCGCAACTCTAAAGCCGCCAAATAGACTTTGGACTCTTTATCATCAAAACCGGCTTTTTTTAATAACTCTTCGTATTCCATACCTATACTATATTATATTTGTCGATCTTTGTCAACATTATTCTAATTAAAACATATTTTAATTGTCTATTATACTTGACATTTCCATCAAGCTGTGCTATAATGGGACATCACGATGGGAATAGGTTTACCCCCACACCTGTCACAGGTGGTGAGGGGTGAAAACCTAACCTGTTGTGAACACCTTAACAAGGAGAAAGAAAATGGCCAAAAAGAGGATACCCAGTATTTCTGATGAGCGGTTGATGAAGTTGCGCCAGAGGATCAAGCCTGTTGAGAAGTTTGACAGAAGCAAAAAAACCCCAAAGGCCGGACTCTATTACTTAGAGCCGGTAGATCTTCGACGACAAACCTTCTCATGGAATCCGGAACCGACGGTGCCAGCAAACAACCTGGAAGAAATCGCTCAGATCACCACTTACCACACCTACGGATACGCTGGATTCTTCAAACCATCAGAAGCCGAAGTGTTGGCACAGATCCCCAGCAGAATACTAAGGAAAACTGTGGCGTACAGAGTCGGTGATGATTTCAATATAGCCGACGGCCAGCACCATAGGGTGACCACAATTCTCTATGGCCACAAACAGGATAAGAAAGAGTGAATCGAAGGGACCCTGGTAGGAAGGTCAGCCGACAGCGCATCCGCGCCATCCGAATCTCGATTCAAAAAGCGCCCTTGTACCATGAAGTACCTGGGCGCTCTTTTTTATCTTGAGAAACTATATTTTAGCTTCAGGATTTCCTAAGCAAACCTGTGCCTGCATATCCCATAACAGGAAACGAATCGATGACTTATCCTCTTGCGGCGATTCACTGGTCGAAAGCTTGCGAATATTCCGTTTAAATTCGTCTTGGGAACGTTTGCAAGAATCAATAACGGTTTTGCCTTTTATCAGAGACGTTACAATTAAATTGGAGGGGCGCAGAAATAAGGCCGCTGTTCGGTCACTAAGAGGATGAGTAATAAATGATTGTTCTGTTAAAAATATAAAGTCGTTTTTATAGCCGATAAATGACTTTGCTCCTTTTTGAACGCATTTTAACCCTAAAATTTCAGCCGCTCTGCAAGAAAGAGCGTAAACAATACTACCTTTGGTAATATCTTCATTATCATCTGATTGGATTAAAACTTCTTGACCATGACCGGTAATTACATTGCGATTGCCATGACCATTCAAAAACAATAATTCTGGTTTTATTTTGTTAACAATACCGCAAAATTCCTTTCTGTTAGCCCGTTTTTCTCTTAGATCAAAAAAATGAAAGCCCTTTCTGGTTATCTCTCTAATAACCAATCCCGCCCAGTAAAATAAGTAATTTGTTGTTAAATCATCTTTCGGTCGAGTCACTAATATCGAAAGATTATTCCTCAAACAATACCCCACTTTTTAGTGCTTTAAGATATGAGAGTTCTATTGCAACCATCTTTTTCCCTATCTCATCATCTTTTTGAACATGACCAATAATCTCGTCTTTTGTAAAACTGCCATCTTCGCCGATCGATATATTTTTATCATTAGGAAATAACTTGAGACGCTCGATTACAAGTTCTTTTATTTCCACGTCGGTTTTTTCTTTATTAGTTTTTTTTTGCATATTTTATCTCATATAATCTCCAAACGAATTAGTTGATCCAAAACTTCTTCCCCCTTTTTTGTATTTTCATCGATTTCCAACTTAGCCACTTTCCAAGAAATTGGCTCTCCTTCAACAACAGCGACCACTTCTCCACGTAATCCAAGTGGCAAATTTCCATAGACCTTATAGAATCTCTCTTTTTTGTCCATTGCATTTTTATTATAGAATTATCTAAAATCTAAAACAATATAGAAACCATCAAATATCTTATTTTGCCGCTTTTATTGATCCGTCAGGACCTCGGCTCGGCCTGTCTCTATATGGCACGAGCCACAGTGGGTCCTGCCGAGACGGGAAGGGAAATTTTATTGAATTACTGTGCTGCCTTAATACTCAAACTAATTCTTCCCCGTTCTTTGTCAACTTCCATCACTTTGACTTTTACAACATCGCCGACTTTGAGCTTATCGGAGACTTTTTCAATTCTCTCGTTGGCAATTTGGGAAATATGGACCATGCCGTCTTGATTGGGCAAAATCTGAACCACAGCGCCGATTTCATTGCCGCGCATTCTATCTTTTAGAATCTGGGTTACAGGTGCTTCAAAAATCTCACCAACCTCAACTTCTCGAGTCATACCGGAAATGGCATCAATAGCCTTTTTACTCATCACAGGATCAGTTGAAGCAATGGTAACCGTGCCGTCATCTTCGATATCAATCGAGGTGATTTCTTTGCCACCACAATCTTCAATCAGTTTACGGATGTTCTTACCGCCAGGACCGATTACTTCACCGATTTTATCAACCGGAACTTTTAAGGTTTGAATTCTTGGCGCAAAAGCTGATAATTCTTTTCGAGGCTCGCCGATAACTTTATTAATTTTAGCTAAAATTTCATCATTAGCCATGCGGCCTTTTTCCAATGCTTCAGCTAAAATATCAATATCTATACCTTTTAATTTGGTATCAAGTTGAATCGCCGTAATACCTTTTTTAGTCGCCGTCACCTTAAAATCCATGTCGCCGGCAAAATCTTCCAAACCCTGAATATCGGTTAAAACTTTGTGCTTCTTACCATCAACGGATGTCATCAGCCCCATGGCGATACCGGAAACCGCTTCTTTAATCGGCACGCCGGCATCCATTAAGGCCAGGGTTGAACCGCAGGTTGCCGCCATCGAAGACGAGCCATTTGATGCTAAGACTTCCGATACAACTCGGATAGTGTAAGGAAAATCTTCGTGCGATGGCAATACAGGTAAAATCGCCCTTTCGGCCAAAGCCCCATGACCAATCTCTCTTCTGGAGGTGCTGCGCATTGGTCGAACTTCTCCGGTTGAAAACGGCGGGAAATTGTAATGGTGCATATAGCGTTTGGTGCCTTCTTCTTCCATAGTCTCAATAATTTGCTCTTCACCCGGCGCGCCAAGGGTTACAATCGATAAAACCTGTGTTTGTCCGCGGGTAAATAAACCTGAACCATGAGTTCTGGGCAATAATCCCACTTCGATGTCAATCGGACGGATTTCATCAAGCTTTCTTCCGTCAGGACGGGCTTCCCGTTCAATGATTGCCTCGCGGACTTCTTTTTCTAAAATCTGCGAAAAAGCATCTTTTAATTCAATTTGTTTATAATTTCCTTCAAAATTGGCTAAAACTTCAGCTTCAAAAGCAGAAATTTGCTCTTCACGCTTTTGCTTGTCGATTTCGTGTAAAACCGCATCAAGTTTTTTACCAAGATAGGTTTTGACTTCCTTGATGATTTCCGGCTCCTCGACATCGGCCACGGTATGCTTGGTTTCAGAAATAAGTTCTTTTTGGACTTCGATTGCCGGTTTTAAAGCTTCATGACCGAACTTAATTGCTTCAACCATCGTTTTTTCATCAATTTCTTTGGCGCCGGCCTCCAACATTATGACTTTTTCTTTAGTACCGGCAACAACTAAATCAATAGTAGAATTAGCCATTTCCGTTTCGGTTGGATTGATGACAAACTTGCCATCGATTTGGCCGACACGAACCGCTGCCACCGGACCCTCAAAAGGCGCGACTGATTGAGAAAGGGCCGCTGAAGCGGCAATGATTGAAATAACATCCGGTTCGTTTTCCAAGTCATAGCTCAAAACCGTGATAACAATCTGAACATCATTCTTATAAGTTTTTGGGAATAAGGGTCTAATCGGTCGATCGATTAAACGACAAGTTAAGGTCGCATTTTCTGAAGGACGGCCTTCACGCTTGATAAATCGAGAGCCGGAAATTTTTCCAGCAGCATAGAGTCTTTCTTCATAATCAACTAAAAGAGGAAAATAATCGATATCTTCCTTTGGTTCAGCGGAAACTACCGCGGTCGCCAAAACCACCGTGTCGCCGTAGCGAACAGTCACTGAACCAGAAGCCAGTCCGGCTAATTTTCCAGTCGAAATTAAAAGTTCTTTTCCACCAAGATCGGTCTTGAAATTTTTTTCTTCCATAAAACATTCTAGGCATGAGTACAGGAGAACATCTAAAGAAGAAAAAAACATTTCACTTCTTTACTTGCCCTACTGCACCATGCAATTTAAATCCAAATATCAAAGCAAAAATCTCAAATCAAGCTCAAAGCTCAAATTTTTAATATTTAAGCATTTGGATTTGATTTGTCATTTGATATTTGAGATTTGTTATTTTAAAGTTACTTTTTTAATCCTAAATCTTTAATCAACTTCTCATATTTTTTCGGTTCGTCTTTTTTAAGATAATTTAATAATCTTCGGCGTTTTCCTACCATCATCAATAAACCTCGACGCGAATCCGAATCCTTGGCATGCTTCTTCAAATGCTTGGCTAAATCCAAGATTTTTTCCGTTAACAAAGCCACTTGGACCTCGGTCGAACCGGTATCATTTTTGTGGGTTTGATATTTTTTGATAAGATCTACTTTGGGCATTAATTTTCCTCTAATTTAGATTAACATATTTTATTAACTTTGACAACATCTTAAATCCAAAGCCCAAAGCTCAAATGTCAAATGAAACTCAAAGCCCAAATAAAAAAATTTTAAGCATTTTGACTTGATTTGATATTTTGATTTTGGATTTTGATATTACTAAGCTTTGCTTCGTTGGTATTCTCTTATTTTCGCTAAAATTTCCCCTTCTTTATCAGCTAAAGTGGCTCCCGGAATCTGAAATGCCGCCGCTGCTTCATGGCCGCCGCCGCCGAAAAGCCGCGCAATTGAAGCCACATCAATTCCCGGTGCCACTGCCCTTAAAGAACCGTGGAGAAGATTTTGCCGCTCGACAAGTAACATTGCAAAATCAATTTCCGGCGCGCTTTTTAAGAGTTCGTCGATTACTCCGCCGGTTTGTGAATCTTCGGCAGAGACAGCCGCAAGATCGTTTCTTGATATTTTAGACCAAATGAAACGGCCATCGAGATCGGATTGGACTTGCTCTAAAATGCGGCCCCAAAGCCTTAAAGTCGAAAGCGGTTTTGTTTTGAAAACATGGCGGATTATTTCTTGTTGGCGGCCGCCGGCGGCGACTAATTGAGCCGCCACGGTCAAGGATTTCGGCGTTGTATTGGCATTTTGAAAACTGCCTGTGTCGGTGATAATTCCGGTAAGAAGAGCGGTGGCCACATCCTCATCAATTAGAGGCATTTCTCGAGAAAGCGATTCGATCAAGGAAACTAAAATTTCAGCCGTTGAAGTTGAGGTTAAATCTACCCAGTTAATCTTGCCAAAAAAATCATTGCCGGCATGATGGTCAATGTTGATAACCGGCGTTTCGTAAAACAAGGCTGTCTGGCCGTCATAAAGAGGTCCCAGCCGTTCCAAGTCAGGCGAATCTAAGACAATAATTAAATCAAATTTATAAGTCCCGTAAGAAAAAGTAACATCTTCATCTTTAAAAGTCCCCGAAAGCGGGGTAACGACAATGTTTAATTTATTTTCCTCGGTAATATGGCGGTAGCCCAAACGGTCAACTTTAGTATTGCTTGTATCAATGCTGATAATAAAATCTTTTGTGCTGTTGTAATTTGTGACCAAATCTTTGGTATTCGGTAAAAATTTTAATGCCATCGGCAACGTCTCTGGCGCTACCGCCGTCACATCCTTGCCCAATTTTTTCAAAACCAAATAGCAAGCCAAAAGAGACCCAAGACCGTCTCCATCAGGATTCACATGAGTTAAGACTAATATCTTTTGCGCCGATTTGATTTGCTCGGTTGTTTGTTGTTTGGAAGTAAGTTCCATAGCTATATAGCATAGCAAAATCTTGATTAGAATGTCAAGGGTTTACAAAACGATATTCTTCTGATATATTTGATTTAGTTAAATAAATTCTAAGCACGAAATTCGAAACACGAAACAAATTCTAAATTATAATAATTAATGTTTTAAACATTTGGAATTTGGAAAATTAGATATTTTGTCCTTGCGGCAAACATTTGTTTCGGATTTCTGATTTCGATATTCGGATTTACTCCGCCTTTAGGAGTTTAAGGAGTTATCTTGCCTATTACAAAATCTGCTAAAAAATCGCTAAAAGTCTCCAAGACAAAGGCGATTCAAAACCAAAAACAGAAAAAAGAGTTGAGTAAAGCCATAAAACAAGCCACAGCCGCTAATATTAGTGAGGTTGTTTCTAAAATTGATAAAGCCGCCAAAACAGATATTATTCATAAGAATAAAGCCGCCCGGCTGAAATCAAAATTAACAAAAAAGTTCGGCACAGCAAAAAATGTTAAAGCTAAAAGCGAAAATGTAAAAACACCAGTAAAAAGCGTAAAAGAAAAGACAAAAACGCCAGCCAAAACCGCTAAAAAAACCACAACAAAAAAAGCAAAAAAATAACAAAAGAGGGGCTCTATGGATCAAAATTCAACCCCCGTTCCTAAGCTTTCGCCTGCTCAAAACTTCTTTTACGGCAGCGGTTGTTTGTTTGAACTAACAAAATGGATTGTCGTCCTTCTTGTCATCGGAACGCTAATCCATTTTTTTGTTGGAACGCTCTTTATTGTTGACGGCCTCTCGATGGAGCCTAACTTCCATAGCGGCCAATATATTCTGGTTAACCGCTGGCAATATAATTTCGGCGAACCTGCCCGCGGCGATGTG
>CAYSSM010000010.1:9047-15426 GCA_964433905.1 uncultured Candidatus Saccharibacteria bacterium | reverse complement strand
AGTTTTGAAATTTCCCGGCGACCCCGAACATAAAAAATATATCAAGAGAATTATTGGCCTTCCGGGCGAAAAAGTTCAAATCATTAACGGCACTGTTTACATCAATGACCAGAAATTAAATGAAAAATATTTACCCAACGGCATGTTGACGCTTCCCAATGTCAACCGCACGCTTCGAGATGATGACTATTTTCTTTTAGGCGACAACCGGCCAAATTCTTCGGATTCGCGAACATGGGGAATTTCACCAAAAAGATATTTAATCGGCAGAGCCGCTTACACTATCTGGCCTTTGAACCTAAAAGGTATTATCCTACAGCCAAGTTACTAACTTAACAACGATATATCAGGAGGGGAAGGTGGAAGAAATCAAAGATGAACCCCGGATAAACTGCTTGAGCAACCATCTTAGAGGAAGAACGGCAATCGGATGCGACCTTGTCAGAAGACAAATTGAAGTAATTGCCTTAGACGAACCCCTTACTTTCTATCAGTTAATGCATGAATTATCACCCGATACCCAAGCCCACATTGCTCTTTGTCAGAAAGGCTACCGTTCGCCTTACGACAACCACAGCTGTTTTGCTTTCGCCTCTTTTATAATTGAAGCGATCCAACATCATCACTTCTAACCAGTCACTTACCAGAACTTCGCTCTCGCGAGGTTCTTTTTTTTATTCCACCGTCGGTTCGTGAGAACGAGCTAAATTATCAGAGACATAACTAATTAAAGGAAAAAGTTGGGTGGCAAAATTTTCCAGTGTTATCGCCCGTTCAACCGAGTCATACCATGCCGGCTTGGCAAAAGGTTCGTCAACAAAACGCTTTACCCATTCAACTTCCGCCCCCAAAACAATCGCATAAGCTAAATATTCTTCGAATTTTCCCTGTAAAGCATCGGCGCCCGCCGGTTTTGAATCAGTTAGATACTCCCGAAATGATAGCCATTTTTTTAATTCTTCACTGCCTTTTTGGCTGCGCGCCGGCATAAAGCCGGAAAGGCGGATAATTGCCGCGGCGGCGGTCATGCCGCCAACCCAAAAAACCAAGCTGAATTTTGGATCAATGCCGATAATTGAACCGATAATAAAACCGGCGAAACTCAAGAAAAATAAAACGATTCCGGTATATTTATAAGCCATATGAACCTTGGCGGGATTTTTCTTAAAATAACCTACTTCCGTCGCCATGTTATAAACATGAAGATAAAATTCGGCCATACGGCGAGAAAAAATATGGCGGCCGATCCTCATGTCAACATCCTCAACCGTGCTTTTGTAGGCCCGCGGTAAAAAAACTTTTGAAAGCAAGGCTTTTTCAAACGGCTTCAATCCTGGCATTTCAGCAAAATCAGCCGCTTTTTTAATGCCAAAAGAAAATTGGCCACTACCCTTATTAACGATAAAGATAAAGTCGCGGCGAGCTAAATCAATTAAGGTGGCGGCGACCTCGCGCGCGCTCACCTGACCGTCAATCAATACGCCGGCAACGGCGGGAGGAATGTTTTCCGGCGGCGCCGCCAAAATTCCTTTCGGCCTAAATATCTGATCAGATTTTCTTGCTACAATCATAAAAAGCATGACCACAATTGCTATTAATGGCAAGACAATGGCGACAATCAACCAAATACTTACTGGTAAATTAAAGAAAAAATAAATGATTTGAGCAAAAATGCCAGGAGTAACCAAACCTTTGGGAAAATCAGCCACGATGGTAACGGTAGCGCTTGGCGAAATATTATTGGCTTCGTAGATCAAGGTCGTAGGACTTTCAACTTCAGCGCTATTTGAGCCGACGCCGTGAACGGCATAGATTATCGCCCTTAGATCTTCCTTGTTTGCTCCTTCAGGCAACTGGATGGTGGCTCTAAAATTGGAGATAAATTCGCCGGGATTATCGTAAACTAAAATTCTGATTTCGTCGTATTCCTTAAGAAAACTCAAAGCTTTATTTTGTTTTTTACCGTCAACGGTAACCGTACCATCACTTCCTACCACCACATTCATAGTGGTTTGGCTGACCGTGGTATATTTGGGAGAATCGGCAAATTGGATAGCCGCTTGAGATTTACCAAAATAATGCCACAAAAAATAAACTCCGACCACCAAACAAGCGAGAATTAAAAAAATGATAAACTTTTTACGGTAAATGCCGACTTCGCGCAAAATTACCTTAAAAATTTCCCACCTTGTCAGATTGCCTCCTTTGAGATAATTGAAAAATCAACAGCTCTAAAGCTACTCTTTGTTCTATTTTACCAGTTTTAATTTTGTAATCAAAATCCAAAAGATTGCGATAGATCGATTTTAGTTTTTCGAGGGTGAAATTTTTTACTTGATAAAGAGTTTTTTCTGCGACAAACGGATGCATTCCGGCTTTTTTAGCAATTTGCCAGCGATCGATATTTGGAGACCGTTCGATAAGATCTTTAACGATAAGAAGATTTCTGAATTGATAAACGATCATGGTCAGAATATAAATCTCGTTTTCACCTGAATTTAAGAGCCGATATAGCTCTTGATAAGCCTTTGGCAAATTTTTACTGGCAATAGCATCAATTAAATTAAAAATGTTTGATTTGATTTCCGGCAAGACCAAAAGTTTAATATCTTGCGCAATAATAGTCTTTCCTCCACGGTTAGCGGTAGTCGGTAGCCGGTAAGCAATGAGCTTTTCAATCTCATTTGCCATCCTCCATAAATCAGGACCGATGTATTCTACAAGAAGCGATGTCGCATCTGATTCAATGGTAGCTCCGCGGGCATCAACTTCTTTTTTAATCCATCTTTTTAATTGTTCTTCTTCGAGCAGCTTATATTCTTGAGCTTGACCAGGTTGATTCAAGCGCTTATAAAGAACCGTCCTCTTGTCCGGTTTGCCGCCTTCGGCAAAAACCAGCACCGTCGAAGACGGAATTTTTTTTAGAAATTCGGCGACTTTTTCCTGAATATCGCTGCGTTTAGCAGTTAGTAAATTTTCGATAATCACCAGTCGTGTTCGAGAAAGAAATGGCATCGCTAAAATTTGACGGACAATTTCATCGTAAGTAACGGATTTGCCGTCTAAGATTGATAAATTGGTGTCACCCAAAGAAGCTGAAATGAATTTTGCTTTCAGCGCCTTGATTTTTTGATTTAATCTGTAATTATCTTCGCCATAAAAAAATAAAATCATTTTTTCCTTGTATTTTGCTAATTATATGATAACATATATCTCTGGCTTTATAGATACATTCACAACTCCGAAAGGTGGTAAAAATGAATCGGATTTTTGCCCTGATGCCGACCGAAAAACCCGGCCTTTTCTATCCTATTAAGATAACTGAGCCAGATATTCTGGAGAAAAATCCCCAACTTTTAATCGGAGTGGCCCTTGAGAGAAACGATATCCTTGATGCCCATAATGCTAAGTTGCGTGTAATAAGGGTCTCCGTTTTCGCCGATGATAATGATCAATTCAGTCTACCTCTCCTGGCTGTAAAACGCCCTGCAGAGGTCCACTCCACCACATTCCTTTTGGAAATCCAAGAAAGCACATTCGAACAACTTCGACCTTTTTCCCAACCAGTTGCACTTCATGAATGAGGTGCAACTTTTTTATTTCGAACGATTTATTTCGAGCGAAGTCGAGAAAAGTCGAGAAGTTTATTTTGCCAATGTGATATAATAATATTGCACTAACGAATATACTAACGCGTAAGTGAGGTTTTACCGAGAGGACCGCGCGTTTCTCGTCTTTCATTTCCTTAGGAGGGTTTGATTGTTTTTTGGATAGCTGCTAAGGGAGGTGGATTAATTTTTTGGTGTTCTAGATCTAAGTCTTGACTTTATACAAAAAAATATTATTATTAATATTAGCCTTTGCACTTATACAACCGAGCAAGGAGGTTGTGATGGGACGAATTTTCACCTGGGAAGAAGTGGCGGAACACAAAGTCCCTCAGACTACATCATTCATAACGGTCTTTGAATACCTAGCCCGCGAGCTTGCCGAGAAAGAACCAATTAGAGATATCTTGGTCTGCGGCTCCATGCTCCGAGGAGAACACAATATCAGAAGCGATGTTGACGGATTAGTCACCTACCGACAGGAAGAAGAGGGAGAAGCCATCGCCGCCCTTCAAGAAGCAACAATTTTCGCCAACTCTCTCTATGTTCCTTTGGAGCTAATCCCGGTTAGTATTGGGGAAGCAAGACTGTCTCTGCACGATATCAAGCCGGCCTTTGCCAATCATCTGCTTTGGGCCGAAGTAACTGGCATCATTAAGGGACATCCGCTCGGACTCTTTCGTTTCGACCACATGACTACCATCACGGCTGATACGAGAAACTACCTAAAGAACAAACTCGGCCGCTTGCTCAAAGACTGGGCAGCGTTCCCGATCATGAGCGAAAAAGAGCAGTGCCGAGCCCTCAGGAAAGTAGTTGAAACCCCCTTGCGAGTTGCTCGTAAAGTGCTCGAGACAAGGGGCTTCAACGTTCATATTCACGGCAAAAAGAGACTTGTGTCTTCCTACTGCGAAATGTTCGGAGGCGAGCTGACTAAGATGTTGGTCAGGCTCCAAGACGTTGACCAAGAATACACTAATGATCTCTACGATCACGTTTTCAACCCGAACCAGACAGGATACCAAACCTGTATCGAGAAGTTAAAGACCGCCGTTCCCACAGTTTGCCAATTTGTCCGCCTTAATTTGCAAATGTTCGTCGAACCGATTACTAACGACCTTCCCCCATTTCCCATATCTTAAGAACTTGCTCCCTCACCTATTACAGGTCGTGGGGGCTTTTGTTATAAGTTAGAGTACTTTTCCGCCAATTTTAAAAATAGCGCGATCGCGCTAAAATTAAAACTAACTATATTTTTACATATTTTAGGCCAATTTATGTTCTAATTTCTTGAGTTTTACTGAATGTTCGTCAACTCTCTTTATTTCCGACTTTTGGATAAGTTCGATGCGATTAACGGTGTCTTTTACATCCGAGAGGTCTTCTTTTATATCACCAATATCTTTTTTAATTGTCGGAATTTCGGCAACTTTTTCTCCGATTTTATGAAAATCCGCTTGAATAGCCACAGCATATGGTTCAAAGGCTTTATTAAATGCGATAGGAAATAATTCCTTAAAAGCGCCCTCGATAACTTCCTGTATTATGGTCTTCGCTGTTTCCTTGGTTAATGGTGTTTCTTTTTTTGCCATTTTTGCTCCGTGTGATTATTATAGCACAACGATTATTTCGGCTGTCAAATTGCTAAATTTACCTTTTTCCGCACCTGCCAGGTGCGGAGCGGTTAAACCATATACTTTTTCAAAAAGTCTTCAACCCCTGAAACTACGGCATTATTTAGCGCAGGCGGGCTTTGGGCGACCCAGACGGCAAAATTATAGAGTTCTTGATCAGAAACTTTAAGCCATTTTTTGTTCTTATATAAGAAGACCAACAGTGTCGTCATCGCAATTCTTTTATTGCCGTTCTGAAACGGATGGTTTTTGATCATCAGATAAAATAAGATTGCCGCTTTGCCGATTAGACCTTTATAGGCAGGCTGGCTGCCAAATTGCTGAAACGGTACGGCCAGGCAACTTTCCAAAACATTGAGAAAGCGGGTCCTAAATTCCGGTATCGGTTCATTGAATTCAAAAAGTTCCTTGGCCAGCCGATGCGCAATAAATTTGACTTCGATAATATTAATTTTCTCCATTACTCTTTCCCTAATCTTTTCAAGGTCTCGCCGTATTCCTTAACGGTTTTTTTCACCCCTGCTTCAATTATTTCTTCTTGCTCTTTTGATAATGTTTGGCCGTCAAAACCGAGTTCGTTTTTAGGTATCGCAAAAATATGGCCGATTCTCTCCGCCTTCAATTTGCCGGTATTGATTTTCTTAAGAACTGCCTCACGGCTAATACCGAGCAGCTTTGCCGCCTCCGTAACCGAATAAAAATTGTCTTTATCCTTTATTTTCTTCATTTTGATAACTTACTTTATATTAGTTATCATTTGATAACCAACTATTTATAGGTTATCAAAATTGATTGTGTTTGTCAAGTGCCCTTTTAGAACAATTTTGGCGGGTTGTTGTTAGTTCTGCTGGACTCAGGCAAACGAGGAATCAAAGATTTGAAGCGGAGTTTATGAAACAGCTCAATCACTCTTTCCTTATCAAAATCATGGATTTTAGCCCTTTCGAGATCAAATTCAACCGGCGCATCGGTTACAATTTTTGACAATTTATATGACATTTCCGCTTGTTCTTTATTCTCAAGTAATATCTTTACTAATTTTTCTGAAATATTTAATTTATTTTGTATTTTTTTGTTATTTTTTTTATTTGGAATTTGTTTCGGATTTCGAACTTCGGATTTCGGATTTATCGCTTG
>CAYSSM010000010.1:0-9037 GCA_964433905.1 uncultured Candidatus Saccharibacteria bacterium | reverse complement strand
CGAACTCCTTTATCAAGTTGGCCGCCCCTTTTTCCCCAATTCCCGGTACGCCGGGGATATTATCGGACGGATCGCCCTTGAGCGCCTTAAAATCGACGAATTGAGAAGGCGTAAGGCCGTACCGCTCTTTTACTTTATCGATGTCATACATAGCCGCCTGAGTTACTCCACGGGCCATCGAATAGACCTTGGTCTGCTTATCAACAAGTTGCAAGCAATCTAAATCTCCTGTCACAATAATAAACTCCAGATTAGCGTTTAGCGTTGAGCGTTTAGCGTTTAGAATTATGCTAGCAATAATATCTTCACCTTCGTAACCCTCAGCAGCTTTCATGGGAATATTCATAACCTGAAGCATTTCGACCACATAAGGGATTTGCAAGGATAATTCCTCCGGCGCTTTTACCCGATGGGCTTTATATTCCAAATATTCTTTATGCCTTTTCGTCGGTTTAGGCGTATCAAAACCGACCGCCAGATATTCAGGTTCTAAAGTTTTTATTGCTGATAGCAAGGCTGAGGCAAAGCCGTAAACCGCCCCGACTTGCGTGCCGTCGGAAGCCGTAAAAGGCGGCAAGGCATGATAAGCCCGGTGAATTAGGGCAAAAGCATCAATTAGAACAAATCTATTTTTGATCATTTGGATTCTCGTAATAATCCGAAAGCCAAGAACGGTCTGCAACTTGCTTGAAATTATATTTAGATAAAAAAACTCCATATTTTATCAGATGCCCCGCCCTTTTCCACATCGCCGCTATTTCTTCCGGAGTAATGTCTGACAGTTGAGACAAGCTATCAGTTAATTCCTCCTGATGACTGAATCCTGAATTAACTTTATCTATTAAATCCTGTGGAATAGTAACCTGGCGCGGTTTTCCTTCTCCATCTTCGGTTAAAAGGGCGCTTGGCCCTCTTAATGCTTTATCGCCGTAATCTGCGGAAGAAAGAATTACCCCGTGATCAATGGCCGCCATTTGAGCAGGGTCGTCTTTGCGCAACATCATGTTTTCCTTGTGGCGTTCGCAATTAATCAGCAACCAATCCAAAATTGCAATTCGATAATAATCGTCACCTTCCTTGAGTAAACCTGCTTTTGAGGCAGTTTGATAGTAGTCGTGGTCTAAAAAAAGCTGTAAAGCGCCTACCCGACCATTAATTTCCCTGATGATCGTCGGCGGGACAATATCCAACCCAAAATGCTCTGAAACTTGAAATGCGGCATACTCGTGAGGAGAAAACTCCTTAACCTCAAATTCTTTCTTTGATTCTTGAGATTCACCGTCAGCCGGCTTAAAAACAAACCTTAAAATCTCGCCGTCCTTTTGGATTTTTACCCCTAAAACCTCGTTGGCATGCTGAAATTTTTCAAAAGCAGGAATATCGACAATGTCAACCACATTAGCATGCTCGACAACTTCCGGGTAAATATCCTCAATTCGACCCATCTCGACGACTTCGCCTTCGCGCATAATTTCAGTAAGTCTATCGATATTACCAAAACGGCTGTCAAAAGGAGGTTTTACTTCTCCTTGTTCCGGATTTGTTAGCGGAATAGTTTCACTCATAGTTAAATCTTATATAAAATGAGTTTTCTTTACAAGAAAAAACCCCGCTGCGATAAATCGAAACGGGGATTGTCACAAAGAGATTACACTCTCCTTAGTACAGTACCGATGGTCCATTGATGGGCTATGGTGTAGATCATTTTCAAAAATCCGGGGGCAAACTCAAGCATGAGTCGCCAGCCGTTAGGCGTGCACAAGTAGAACCAGGGCATGAACAACTTCACTGCCACCCGTGTAGCAAAGACGCTCATATTTTTCGGCCGCACCAACACGTAGTGGCCGTTATAGAGGTTGTAGTTCCGGCTGAGGATTCGACACTCTTTCTCCATCTGATAGGCCAATTCGGTGTCTGGCAGTGGCACGATTCCCAGAATCTGCAGGAAATCAACGCCCCACCAGGTCAGAGTGAGCGTGGTTTTGAGCACGGACCAGAAAGTGTCCTGATCCAAGCCGACGACCGTCATCGCCATTACTCTGATGTGGTGGGCCCTCAATATCTTGATGGCAGTCTTTTCCTGTTCTCTTGTAACGCGCTTTTTGACCGCCTTCAAAGTCTTGTCATCGGTTGATTCGATCCCGAGACAGGCCAGTTCGCAGCCAGCCTTGCGCATTAGCACTACAGTCTCTTCCGTAACATCGTCAACGCGCATCTGACATCCCCAACCCTTAGGTGGCACCAGATTATTGTCGATCATCTGCTGACAGAACTCTTTGGTCATGTATGCACCGCGGACGCCACCGAAAGCGTTGTCGTCAGTGATGAAAATCGACTTCAACCAGAGTCCGAACTGGTTACGCTTGACCGCAAGGATCTGACCCAATCTTGAGCAGACGCTACTTAAGCGATGGGCCAGGCCAAACATAGCCTTGACCGCACAGAATATACAACGCTCAGGACAGCCTCGAGTAAAACAGAGTGGAATCGCTGTCATATTCTCGAAGCCGCGGAGAAGCTGGAATGTCGGGGCAGGCAGGGCTGAAAGCTGTTCTTTAGTGAGCAACCGCCTCGGCAGGTTATGAACAATCCAACCCCTCTGCAAGAATACAACACCTGGCACCCTTGTCGGCATGCGTCCCCTGACGATCTTTTTGAGCAACTTCAGTAGGGTAATCTCACCTTCGTGGCGGACAACATAGTCCGCGCCAGAAAGAATTCCTTCCTCTGGCTTAGCTGTCGAATGCGGTCCACCCAAAATGATAACACCCTTATAGCCAGCTTTGCGGAGCTTGGCGATAAGGCTGTATGTCGGTTGGATGGTGCAGGTTATGGCCGAAAAACAGATGACATCATAGTGCATCAGTTCTGGCCACTTGAACCTTTTCAGCTGCTCGACAAAACCCACCACTTCGTAACCTGCCATATCGAGAAGGGTACAAAGAATGGCGATTCCGCGAGGCATCTTCATTAAGGAATAGATGCTCAGCTTACTGGGGTTCTCCATTTCCACGAACGCTATTTTCGGCTTCGCCATCTATTTTAACCTCTCCGGTTGGATTTGGAGTCAAGGTACAAGAAGCAAAACTATTATACAATAGTTTCCGTTAATAGTCCAAGGACAAATTCTATTGCATTCTTCTAAGCAAAAGATCTTTGACAACTTTTTTATCCGAAAAAGGCACTTTTTCATGGCCGACGACCATGCTTTCCTCGGCACCTTTGCCGGTGATAATCACAATGTCGTCGGCATAAGCCAGCTCAATCGCTTTAGCAATGGCATCTTTGCGGTTCAAAATCTTGAAGAAATTTTTACCTTCAATTTTAGGGTTTTTTTGATCCGATCCCCTCGGCACGCCCGAGGCTACTTCTTCAATAATTTTAACCGGATCTTCGGTGTAAGGATCTTCATTGGTAATAATAACGATATCGGCAAACCGCCCCGCCAGCGCTCCCAAAATCGGCCGTTTGCTTTTATCGCGATCACCACAGGCACCTAAAACAGCCACAATTCGCCCCCGCTTGGCCGCTTCCAAAGTCTGGTAAATTTTTTCGAGCGCATCTGGCGTATGAGCATAATCAATCAAAAGAGTAAAAGATTGTCCCATATCGATTTTTTCCATCCGTCCGGGGATATTGGTGATTTTCTCAATCGCTTCCTTTGCCAATTCAAAATTAATTTTTAGCTTAAAAGCAATTGATAAGGCAGCTAATGTGTTATAAATGTTAAATTTGCCCGGCAGTTTAAGATTAATCGCCACCTGCCCTGCCGGCGTTACCACCGTAAACATACTGCTGGTGGGCTCTAAAATGATTTTTTTGGCAAAAATATCGGGTTTGCTTTTGCGATTGTTCTCTGGAGTTTCCATTCCATAAGTTAAAAGGTCTTTAATTTCCATTTGCAGGAAATGTTCGGCCGATTTATCGTCTAAATTGATAATACCGACTTCCGCTTCCTTAAAAATTTTCGCTTTGGTGTCTCTGTATTCCTCATAAGTTTTATGATAATCTAAATGGTCGTGAGTAATATTAGTTAAAACGGCAATATTTGGCTTAATCGACCAAGTTCGGTATTGAGCGATAGCGTGCGAAGTTGTCTCCAGCACTAACCAATGGCAGCCGGCCTTGACGGCATCATTTAAGAATTTCTGCAATATAAAGGGCGAAACGACCGTCATTTTCGTTAAATTTTTCCATTCCTTAGCACCGATTTTAAAATTAATCGTTGTCGCCATAGCAACTTTGTAATTGGCTTCTTCCAATATTTTGGCGATCATTTGGCAGGTTGTCGTTTTGCCGTTGGTGCCGGTAACCATAATCACCCGCAAATGCTTGGCCGGATAGCGGTAAATTAAAGCCGCCAAAATGCCCCTGACTTTGTGAGACCAGAGGATCACCGCAGGTGGTAATTTTTTACGCAGGAAATCTTTCATAATTATCGAACACTCCTAACACTAATCTACTCACGAATATTGCACTAATCTGATTCGTGATCGATTAGTGAATAAATTCGTGTTAGGCTTATTCCTATCTTCTAATCTTTTCAAAAAGCCTGAAGATTTTGTACCAAACTGGCTTATGGACTAAATCCCAGCTGCCAACAATGTGGACTTTACGGCCTCCGAATTGCTCTTTGAAGCGGGTGATGCCAGCATATTTGTGATTGCTTACCGCTGACTGACTACTGACTACCGCATTTTTATCTTCTTTTTTTTCGGTAACCGGTAGACGGTAGTCGGTTTGCGGTTCTACCGCCAGTAAATCGTAATATTTGCAGCCTTTTTCTTTAGCTTTCTCCATCGCCTCCCAGTGTAATAAATATGGTGCCATAACATTTCTAAATTCATTACTTGAAGCACCATACAAATAGCTAGCGGTTTCTTGATAGTAGGTGATAATCGCTGCTGCTATTATTTTACCTTGGAAGTCAGCTACGAGCAACTCGGCATTTTGGCCCATTTTTTGCAATAAATCTTCGAAATATTTTCGTGGTCTAATACTGAAGCCATCTCGTTTGGCAGTTTCGACAAATATTTTGTAATAATCGTTAATATTTTCTGATTTTTTTATAACAACATTTTCTCTTTGGGCAATTTTGATGTTATATCGTCCTTTTTGCCTCATCTGGGCTAAGATTTCTTCCTCGGATTTTGTAATATCTATAATTTGCCGCCATTCCGGCTGAAGTTCTTCAAAGGCTTTAATAAAGCCATTTTGCTTCAAATTCGCGATAATATTTCCATCAAATTCGTCCAATATTTCTACTCTTAAAAATATGGCTTGGCGATTTTCTGATATTTTTTGTAAATTTTGTAAAAAATTATCAAAATTGTCATTCTGAGCAGAGCGAAGAATCTCTGAGCTCGTCTCGGATCCCACATTCGTGGGAGATCCTTCGGCTGACGCCTCAGGATGACTTTTAATATCACTAAAAGTCACTTCCGGCGCGTATAAAAAAGTCTTGCCAAAAGGCAATTTTTTTTCCAACACAAAAATGCCATCAACGTTATGGCTCTGCCAACCTTGAGATACTTTTAAATCCGCCCACTCTTGGGTCTGTAATAATGAATGCATTTGACTTGATTGTAACAAATTTTTAGGGTATATTAAACAGCAATGAGAATATTAGCAATTGAAACTTCATGCGATGAGACTGCTGCCGCGGTTATTGAAAAAAACGGAAAGAAAGTCCGTATTTTGTCGAATGTCGTTGCCTCTCAAATTGATATTCATAAAAAATTCGGTGGGGTTTTTCCGGAGCACGCCTCAAGAGCTCATACAGAGCACATTGTTCCAGTAGCGGAACAAGCGCTGCTCACCGCCCACCGACTACAGACTACCGAAAATAAAACTGCGGTAAACGGTAGACGGTTGCCGGTTAACTTGATTGCTGTCACCACCGGCCCAGGCCTCATCGGTTCTCTTCTTATCGGCGTTAATTTTGCCAAAACTTTTGCTTATGTCAAAAACAAGCCGATAATCGGTATTAACCATTGGCTGGGACATATATACTCAAATTGGCTTACCGCTCACCGACTACAGACTACCGAAAATAAAACTGCGGTAGACGGTGGACGGTTGCCGGTAAGCCTCCCCAAGTTTCCCGCTTTAATTCTCATTGTTTCCGGCGGACACACAGGATTAGTTCTTATGAAATCACATAATAATATCGTTCCTTTGGGCGAAACTTTAGATGACGCCGCCGGGGAAGCATTTGACAAAGTGGCTAAATTGTTGGATCTCGGTTATCCCGGCGGACCGGCAATCTCGGCTGCCGCCGAAAAATACAAGAGTCATTCCGAGCATAGCGAGGAATCTCCCACGAATGTGGGATCTGGCATTCGCCAGAGATCCTTCGCGAAAGCTCAGGATGACATCAAACTTCCTCGTCCGATGTTAGATAGAGAAGGGTATGATTTTAGTTTTTCGGGACTTAAAACCTCTGTTTTATATGAGAGCAAAAAACATAAAATGACCGATAAAATCAAAGTCGATATGGCCGCTTCTTTTCAGCAAGCAGTCATCGATATTTTGGTCGGCAAAACCATCCAAGCGGCATACGAATATCGTCCCAAATCAATTTGCCTTTGCGGCGGAGTGAGTGCTAATAAAAATTTGCGTGAGGAATTAAAAAAAGCAGTTAGTAAACTGCCTTGGAAAACTTCTTACTTTGTCCCGCCGATGGCCCTCACCACCGACAACGCCGCGATGATCGGTATTGCGGCAGCTTACCATCTTGATCAAAAGACCTCATTCGATAACATCAAAGCTGATTCGAATTTGAAGTTATAATCTGACCAATAAACATCTTATCAATAAAAACACCCGAAACGAATGTTTTATGTTAACAAATTTTTTGCAAAAAGAAAGGGGCCGGCGAAATGCCGACCCCAAGGCCCCAAGGGACCCAAAAGTCCCAAGGGAACAAGTGTCAAAGTTCCAGAACTCCCTGGACGGAAGCCGCGATACGGTCGCTGGCAATCTCGGGATGCCAGTCCTGGAAGACGTTGACGCCAACGGCGTACGAGCCGACATCGAGCGGGTCGGTTGCCGCTAACACGAGGTTAAGCATCAGCGTGTCGCGAGCCGCAGTCACGGATTCGAGACCTTTGCGCTGGCTGATGGCAACCTTCTGATCCGGCCAGTTCTTTCTGACGGTCAAGTCGGGAAACTCGTAGCCCACAGCCCAGCCGTTGTCTTTTGTTGCCGGCTCATGGGCTAATTCATATTTGGCCGTGTAATCGGCCGCCATGAACCAGTTGCTCCAGAAGACATCTTGGCGGACAAGACCGCCAGGCAGGTTGTCGTGGGCGACTCCCCAAAGTTTGTTCTGACCGAGAAGAGTGGTCGGGATTTTGCCGAACTTGGGCGAAACGATCCTGGGAAGGGCCAGCCACAGGACAGGCGTCGTTGCCCACTCAGGTGTTCGGCAGTAGCTCGCCACCTTTCTCATAACCTCGATTGGCAAGGGTGGCGGCAGCTTGAGCTTGTGGCACCAGCTGGGCTCAAGCTCGAGGGGGTTTTCCTTCTTCGGGCCCAGACAGGCCTTCTCCCACTCCCTCGGCCCGATGAAGATTAGGCCTCTCACCTTCCGGTAGGCCTTGAACAGGTCATCTCCCTTGAGCCGGGGCCGGGCCAACTGGATATCAATCAGATCCTGGAGACCCAGATTGATCCGCGGCAGAAGATCGGGATGCTCCTTCAATCTCCTTGACAGCTCTGCCGTCTTCCGATGATACGTCTCAATCTGATCCAACAGCTCGTCGGCGACAGGCTTACCCGTCATGACAAGCTCCACTTCTTGCCACCTGCCACTTCTGGTACAGGCTTTACGCAAGCATGTTATTCAGTTTTCAAGGATACAAACGAATATATCATAACACAGCCCAAAAATCAAGATCTTGTCCACTTTATCGCCAGCGCGAATTTGAGATATATAGAAACCCAAAAATTAGCAGAACAAATCACTAATCACTTATTAAGCTATAGCAGAAAAAGTGGTTAGTATGATAGTATTAAAATATAGTCAAGCAAGCTTGCCGCGGAATTTTCTGGAGAAAATATGAACAGAAAAATATCGTTGGGGGAAAGAATTTTGCTATTTTTGGAGGAAAATAAAGATCTCTATACGATGATCGCGCGTCCCTCGCTTTGGGGCAAGGATTATCCTTCCAAACAAGTTTTATTCAACACCCTTTATCGGCTGAAAGAAACCGGCTATCTTACTGAAGTTGAAAAAGAGGGACGGAAAAAATACATCGCCACATTGAAGGGCAAAACCAAAATTTTTGCTTATCTTAAAAAAGACAAAAAATGGGACAATAAATGGCGGATTGTGGTTTTTGATATTCCCGAACAAAAGAAAAAAATGCGCGAGTTTTTTAGGGAAAGGCTCCACGATTTAGGATTTCGAAAAATGCAGGACAGCGTTTGGATTTCGCCCTACAATATTGCCGATAAAGTGGAGGAGCTGATTGAATTTTGCCGGGCAAAATCCTATGCCCATTATTTGTTGGTGGAAGAATTGGACAACCACGATGTCTTAATGAAATTGTTTAAATTATCAGAAGAAAATACTAATCAAAAAACAAGCTATAGCAAGAAAAGTGATTAGTTGTTATTTAGTATCAAATGCTGGACGAATCTGAGTTTATAGACTTCGCCGCGGAAATTTCTACGAAATTATAGATCAGCAAGCTGATCGCTGAAATTTCTTCAAAATTATAAGAAAAAGGACGAGTTTCCTCGTCCTGCTATCAATTTGTGCTCGGATGTAATTCGGTAAAGACAACTTTACCGGTATTTAAGGTGCCGTAGGCTTGAGTCCATGGATAATATGGTTCGCCGTGACCGGCGCCAAAACCATCGGCAAAAGGGCCATCGGTAAACAGTCCTTCATCTACCAAATTGTCAAAATCAACTCTTTCCAACAACTCTGCCTTACCACCATTTCTTAAAACATATTCTTGGCAGTTATGACGCGGTTTACCAAACTCGATACCACTCATGCAATTCTCCTTCTCAAACCAAGATAAGA
>CAYSSM010000009.1:7659-23158 GCA_964433905.1 uncultured Candidatus Saccharibacteria bacterium | reverse complement strand
ACAGAAGTCTGCTATCACTTTAATATAATCTTAAAATATTGGAAATTGAAATATAAGAAAAAGCCCGCCTTGCGGCGGGACTGATGAATCTAACGATTGGCAAGACAGGTTCTGAGAAATAAAATTTCTCGTCGAATAAATTGAACTTTCGGTTGGCCTTTGCGATTCATTCTATCGGTTGGTACTCGGGATAGCAAACCGCGGTTGGCCCAGTAGTAAATCATCGGTCTGGTTTCGCCTAAAACCTCGGCGGCGGAACTTACGAAAAGCAGGACATCGTTTATTTCTCTTCTGCCTTGTGAGACTTCAGAGAAAAGTTCTCGGCACCAATTAGGGCAAGTTCGTTCGGTATATGCGGCGATATTAACATAGCCGTTCCTGTGACTGCGGTACTCTGTGCAGCAGCTACCCAAACAGGTCACGCGGACGCCGCAATTGTATTCTAAACTAGCGCCGCAAACGACGCACTCTTTGGGCGGATTGTTGGCGATAAACTCTGCTACCACTTCCGGTTTGATGGTGTAGCAGCCTAAAATCGGGTAGATTTGGGCTTCAAGTTTGCCGCTTCTTATCCACTTTTCGACCATTCCTTTGCCGACCGAAAATCGATCGGCAACCTGCTGGATGTTAAGATTGCCGTTGAGGCCTAGCTCTAAGGGTGGCCTTCTTTTTTAGTGATGCGATTAATCACGGTGCGGACGGTTTCATGCGAGCAACCGACTTCATCGGCAATCGATCTGGAAGAATTGCCCAATAAGCGCATTTTCCTGATTTCCGCGTCGCGATCAAATGCAGGAATGATAACCGTGCGGTCTAAAACGGCAGTACTCAAGGTGCGCTACCTCCACATGAAGTTCCAATAAATTTATACCACATTTTTTCGCTTTTTGTCAATCCCGAGGTCGTTGCTTGACACTTTCTGTATATTATGCTATAATAGAGTCAACACTAAAAAGATCTATAAAATTAAAGGTTAAGACCTCACAAAACTATTGTGATTTGACTAACAGGATCTATTAGAAAGAATTTTTGTTCATGACACTCGAAGTAATTGCAAAAGAAATACGTGCTTGCACTAAATGTCCGCTTTATCGCAGCCGCAATAAAGCCGTACCTGGAGAAGGATCGGAAAAAGCGGAAATATTGATTATTGGCGAGGGCCCGGGCCAAAATGAAGATAAATTAGGCCGGCCGTTTGTCGGCGATGCCGGCAAGTTTTTAGACGAGCTTCTTAACTCAGCCAATATTAAAAGAGAAGATGTTTTTATTACCAATGTAGTTAAATGTCGACCCTTAAATAATCGCGATCCCTTGGATGAAGAGGTCCGCGTTTGTACCACAAATTATCTTTACGATCAAATAAAATTAATCAAACCAAAACTTATTATTACTCTTGGGCGCCATTCAATGCATTTATTTTTTCCTCAAATTCGTTCCATCTCCCAAGTTCATGGCAAGGCTTACAAAAAAGCCGGTCAGGTTTATATGGTTATGTATCATCCGGCGGCCTCGCTTTATCAGGCCTCGCTTAAAAAGGTCCTTATCGAGGATTTTAAGAAAGTACCAGAAATATTAAAACAGATAGAAGGGTAAAAGCGTATAGGGTAATAGCGTTTAGAAACTGACTATTACCCTGTTACCCTAACCGCTAAACGCTTATGAAAGGATTCTATGGCAATGAATAACATTGCAACTTTACCTCAAAACGGAATTGAGAACAAACCGGTAAAAATTTTCCGCGCTTTCACTCCGCGCCTGCGGATGATTCCTCTGGGCGGTAACGGTGAAATCGGCAAAAACATGACTATTTATGAGTACGGCGACGATATTATTATCGTTGACTGCGGCATTATGTTTCCTCGCAGCGAAATGTTAGGGATTGATTTTATTATTCCCAACATTTCATATTTAGAAGACAGAAAAGATAAAATTCGCGGGATTGTCTTTACCCACGGTCACGAAGATCATATCGGCGGCATACCTTATATTTGGCCGAAAATGCAAGCGCCGCTTTACGCTACCAAATTAACCGCTGGCTTTATCGAATCAAAAATGCAAGAATTTGATCTCAAGCCAAACATCCGCGTGGTTAAAGCCGGCGATCATCTTCAGTTAGGCGTTTTTAAAATTGAATTTATGCCCTTTTCCCACACTTTTTTGGATGATGTCGGCCTTATTATCGATACTCCGGAAGGCAAAGTCGTTCACATCTCCGATTTTAAGCTCGATCCCAATAAATTGGAATCGCAAAAAGTGGTCCAAAGATTGGGCGAGATTAGCACGCAAAAGGTTAAATTATTGCTTTTAGAATCAACTAATGTTGAGCATAAAAGCGCACCGATTGCCGAAAGTGTCGTTCACGACACTCTTTCCAATATTTTTCAGAAAACCAAGGGGCGGTTAATTGTGACATCTTTTGCTTCATCCTTGGATCGTATTCAAGGGGTAATTAACGGCGCGACCCGATCTCATAGAAAAGTTGCCATTGCCGGCCGCTCAATGGAAAGATCAATTAATATCGCCATGAATCTTGGCTATCTTAAAGTTCCCAAGGATATTTTGGTGGATGTTCATCGCATTAGCAATATGCCAGATGATAAATTAGTCGTTTTGTGCACCGGTTCGCAGGGAGAGGAATATTCGGCCTTGGTCAGAATGTCTACCGGCGAGCATAAACAAGTTCGCATTAAAAAAGGCGATACGGTGGTAATTTCCGCTGGCGCCATTCCTGGCAACGAAAGATCATTCAACGATACGGTTAACAATCTTTACAAACAGGGCGCGGATGTTTTCTATGGTTCGGAAGCCCAACGGCTTCACTCTTCAGGCCACGCCAAGCGTGATGAGCTTAAACTGGTGATCGAGACCGTAAAACCGGAATATTTTATACCCATTCATGGCGAATATCGCCATCTTGTTTTGCATGTTCGTTTAGCTCAAGAGTTGGGAATACCGGAACAGAATACCTTTGTCATGGAAGACGGTTATATTTTTGAAGTCTTTCAAGGAAAAGCTCGCATTGCCCAGGAAAGAGCCGATGCTTCATATGTTTTAGTTGACGGTTTGGGCGTTGGCGATGTCGGCAATATCGTTTTGCGCGACCGCCAAGCGATGGCTAAAGACGGCATTTTTGTCGTTATTTTAACCGTTGACCACGAAACCGGCAAAATTGTGACTTCTCCAGATATTATTTCCCGCGGCTTTATTTATATGAGAGAACGCGAAGATTTGGTCTATAAAGCCCGTCAAGAAGTCAAAAAAATGTTTGCCCGCCATAATGAAAAGTACCCTGCTAACTGGGACTATATTAAAAAAGCCATGCGGTCTGAATTAGGCGAGTTCTTGTATAACGAAACTGAACGCCGTCCAATGATTATACCGGTGGTTATCGAAGTGTAAGGCCGAAAAGGGGGATATGGGTGAGATGGGGCAAGTGATGGGAGAAAAGACTAATTTCCCATTTTTCCCTTGCAACCCATTTTACCCATTAAGGGGGGATTTTGCATAAACCGGAAGGCTATAATGAACTTTTGGTCTATAAACGTGCCGAAGAGTTGCGGCTCGAGGTAGTAAAATTGACGGCTAAATTGCCGTATTCGGAACAAAGAAGGAAAGTCCATCTCAACGATTCGGCAAGATCGGTCAAGCAAAACATCGTTGAGGGGTGGAAACGTTCAACTACTAGTCAATATCATGATTTTTTAAGTTTTTCTTTGGGTTCTTTGGCAGAAATAAAAGAAGATATTAAAGATCTCTATCAAGATAAAATAATTTCGAAAGAAGATTTCGAGTTTTTTACCAATAAATGCCGAGAACTTGACTATCTCCTAAATCGCCTCCAATTATCTTTGCATCGGAAAATGGAAAAGGAGGGGACATTGCCTTTAAAAGAAAAGTATTATTCAGTTAAATTCAAAGAAAACCAAAATGAAAAGGATTTCGATTCATATCTGGATAAAATGGGTTTTAGGCGGCAAGAAAACGGCCAATATATTCAGAGCGATAGGGGTGAGAAAGGTATGAGGGGCAAATAAAACAACAAAAACCCGCTAAATTTATTCAATCTAACGGGCGTGATTAATGATAGTTCTTCGACGAATAGGTTCGGGAGGAATGATGTCTTTTCGAGGATCGACTTCGAGAAGACGGGCTATGTCATCAAGAACCAACTGCATGTAAAAGCTGGAAGTTTTTCCTGACTTCGGTCCCTTTAATATGCCGTTGACAAGGTTGAGGTAATTTTCGAATTTACAGCTCGTTTGATTTACCCAGTGTTGCATATTACATAGCCGAGTAAATGTGGCAGATAGTTGATCCCTATAGCAGAGCCCGCCGTTTACTGCTAGCGGATAAATCTCACATATGAAGGTGCCGTCTGATCTTGGACCATCAAATATTACATGAGTGACCGCATATCTTTCTGGCCAATTCTTGATGATCGCTAGCAATCTCGCGTTTTCCATGAGATACTCCTTCGATGGAATGGTGTCTTTCAATGCTATAATATATTACTCGGAAAGTCAAGGTTCGAACAAATAACAAAAAAGCGCGAATGGAGACAATAGAGCATTTTTTCAGGTTTAAATCGACATTTTATAATTAAGAGGCTGAAAACCCTGTGGCTTGCCACAGGGATGAAAGCCTATTTAAATACAAACTTGCTCGCAGGATACTCTGCGGCTTGCCGCAGAGTAGTTTATTTTATTATTTTCATTTGTCAAGTGATTGTCACAAGGTTTGATGCTTGACAAATAAAATATGTCGTGATATGATAATAATTGAAATAAGTGAACTTTAACAAGGAGGGGAAAGCGGTAAGAGGAAAGCGCAAGCGACGTTTTCTCCTTGCCGTTTTTTAATTTTTGAAAAATCTGTATTGTGGGAAACAGTAATATTCGGTTATGGATTGTACCTTTAATTTTGGCAAGGACGGGGCAAAATTTCTTACGGTCTCCGTATGGTGATTGTAGGAATGATCTCTTTGCCATTTATCCCTAGTAGGGATTAACAAAAAAAGCGCGACAAACGGTCATTAATTTAAAGTAATATTGGGCCGATTATGTTTCGCGCTTTTTTGTTATTATTTTTAGAGGTTGAATACCTCGTCAGCTTGCTGCGAGGTAGTTTATTTAGATTAATATTGTCTAAATAGGTTGATTTTTTATGGTCATTCTGAACAGAGTGAAGAATCTGTCGCGAATGCGACAATCTCGGATAAACCAAGAGATTCTGCATGCCTAAAGGCAGCTGAAGCCTCAGAATGACATCGGATAGATATTTTCTGTTTGACTTCGGCAAAAAACCTTGTCAAACGAAGCACCATTGAGACCGGCATTTCGCTCAAGAACATCCTTTGAATTTGATTAAAAAAAATTTTACAATCTCTGCAATTGACAAAGGGCAATTTTTATGATACAATAGTTTAATCTAGAAAAATAAAAACAAAAATTTTCGGCTTTAAGGAGCCGAAAGGGTAAAGGAGAGGACATGACAGAAACAATTCAAGAAATCAGCCGTGAAATCGATACAGGTAAGGAACCGGAGCAAATCGATGTTCAGTTTGACCCGGAAACAGGCAAATTAACAGAATTTCATCGCGATACTTTAGAAGAAGAAACCGCCTAAGAAAACGGCGGTTTTTTCGTAATAAAAGTGGTATAATGTAGCTAATATGACAAAAGTGAGGGAATATGGCTAGAAAGTATCGGAGGAAGGGCCAAAAACTTTCGATATGGGAAGGATTAGATTGGACGATGAATCCTGACACTGCCCGTGAAATCGCGGCGGTGATTTTGATAATTATCGGCCTAATCATCTTTTTAGGCATGTTTAATTTTGCAGGTTCTTTTGGCCGATTTTTCATCAGACTGGCTGTAGACTGGTGGGGCATTCTTGGCTACCTCATTCCCTTTATCTTTTTGGGTTACGGCGTGGCATTAATTTGGCAGTCGCGTTTTCAGCTTAAACCGGTCTCGGTTATCGGCACCTTTTTTTCTTTGATTTTTTTACCGGCGTTAATTTATCCTCTGGGCGGAGGCATCGGTTCCGGCATTAGAAGTCTCTTTCAGGGCTTTTTGGGAACATATGCGTCTTTAATCTTGATCTTTGCTTTGGCAATCGTCTCTTTATTGGTAGCGTTTAACACTTCGATTAAAGCTCTTTGGCAGAAATACGGGGGCGGTTGACGCCGGCGTAAAAATTAATGAGCCGAAAGCTTCGGTTTTTGCCACTTTGGGCCGAAAGGGCTATCCGCAGATGTCGCAAACCACATCAAGAGCCGATGATCATGCTTGGGAATATCCGCCGATAGATTTATTAGACGAAAGCACCACCAAAGCTACTTCCGGCAATATCACTAAGAATGTTGAAACTATTCAAAAAACTCTTAAAGATTTTGGCATGGATGTCGGCATGGGCGATGTCAATATCGGTCCGACGGTTACCCAATACACTCTTAAGCCGGCCGACGGGGTTAAACTCAATCAAATTACTGCCCGTACTAATGATTTGGCCTTGGCGCTGGCGGCTCATCCGATTCGTCTTGAAGCGCCAATTCCCGGCAAAGCGGCGGTGGGGATTGAAATTCCCAACAAAGTTGGGGCGATTGTTACTTTGCGGGAAGTTTTAGATACCGATGAGTTCAAAAACACCAAATCCAACCTGTCTCTGCCGTTAGGCAGGGATGTCGCCGGTCTTCCTTATGTCGTCGATCTTAAAAATATGCCCCATCTTTTGATTGCCGGAGCTACCGGTTCGGGTAAATCTGTTTGTATCAACTCAATAATTTTATCTTTGCTTTATCAAAATTCGCCGGCAGATTTAAGGCTTATCTTAGTTGATCCTAAAAGAGTCGAATTCACTCATTACAACGGCATTCCTCATCTTTTGTCGCCGGTGGTTTTTGATGTTGATAAAACCATCTCGGCTTTAAAATGGACGGTTTCGGAAATGGACCGCCGCTTCCGGCTTTTTCAAGAAACCAGCCGGCGTAATATTGAGGCCTATAACGCCAATCCGCCCAATGGCAAATTGCCTTATATCGTGGTTATTATTGACGAGTTGGCTGATTTGATGGCGCAAGCCGCCAATGAAGTTGAGGGTGCCATTGTAAGACTAGCGCAGATGGCGCGGGCAACCGGTATTCATCTAGTTGTTGCCACCCAGCGGCCGTCAGTTGATGTTATTACCGGTCTTATCAAGGCTAATATTACCAATAGAATTGCTTTTGCGGTGGCATCCCAAATTGATTCACGAACGATTTTGGACTTGGCGGGGGCGGAACGCTTGCTTGGCAACGGCGATATGCTTTATATTGGAAATGATTTAGGCAAGCCGAAAAGAGTTCAAGGCGTTTTGGTAACTGACAAAGAAGTTACTAAAATTACCGAATTTTTAAAAAATGCCGGGCCGGCAAATTACGACGAAGCCATTTTAAACTATAGAACCGGTTCGGAAAGAGGCGTGTCGGGAGAACTGATGGCTGAAGATGAACTTTATAGCGATGCTAAAGAAACGGTGGTAATGGCCGGCAAGGCTTCGGCCTCGCTTTTACAGCGGCGTTTAAGAGTCGGCTACGCGCGGGCGGCCAGATTATTGGATATGCTTGAGCAAGAAGGCATTATTGGCCCTCCGGATGGAGCTAAACCGCGCGATGTGATGATGGATCCGATGTCTTTTGACCATGAAAGGGCGCAAGCAACAACGCCAATGAATGTCGGGACAAATTCACACACTCGTTTTCCGCGGCCGTTTGAGCCAAATCGGCCGTCTTATCCGCCGCCAAAGCCTCCTTATCAGAGCAATGAAAATCAAGGCGGTCAATATCCTGGCCAACCGCCACCGGAAAATTATCAATAGAATGACTATAGAAAATTCTAATCCAAGTGAAAATATAGAAACCCCTAATGCTTCGAGCGCGGAAATTGGTGATTTAGAAAGAAAAATTGCTATTTTAGAGCAAGCGTTAATTTTACAAAACCAGGGTTTACATGTGACCCAGCTTAAAACCGAATTAAGATCAATTGGCGAAGTTCAACCGCCAAACGAGCATCACGATAATGGTTTTTTTGGGTTACACTTACATCGGGAGCGTAATGAATCGAATTTTAATGAAAGAAAGCAAGAGACAATGGCGCAAATTCAGGATCAAATTAGAATATTGGAAGAAGCTGAAGTAATCGAGCAAGAATATCACAGCGTAGCTTTTCTTAGAAAAAAAATCGAGGAATTGCGCCATGGACACTAACCCAAAACAATTAAATGAACTTTTGGAAGCCGAAAAGCAAGAATTTTTGACGGTGATGAGCCATGAACTTAGGACGCCGATGACCGGGGTCAAAGGTTATTTGTCAATGATTTTAGACGGCGACGCCGGCATGATATCCGATGATGTTAAAGAATATATTGCCCAAGCTTATGTTGCTAACGATCGCTTGATTCGGTTGGTTGACCGGATGATGAAAACCGCTGCCGTTCAAGAAGGAAAAATCAAGTTTAACATCCAAAAAGTTGATTTGGTCCAAAATTTGATAGTCCTGGCGACTGATTTTCAAATTCCCGCCAAGGAAAAGAAATTATCTTTAGTTTACAACAAGCCTGTCTCGCCGTCAGGCGGGCCCGAGGGAAAAATTTTTGTCATGGCTGATCCTGACCGCTTACGCGAAGTGTTGCTTAACCTAATTTCCAACGCCATAAAATTTACCAGTTCCGGTAAAGTGGAGATATCCCATCGTAAAATAAACCACTATGCGGTAGTTGATATTACAGATACCGGTCAGGGTATCAAAAAAGAAGATCAAAACCGGTTGTTTGAAATATTTAACAAAACTAATCTGACCCTGGCTGGACAGGAGAAAGGTACTGGTTTGGGATTATTTTTGGCAAGAAAATTGGCTGAAGCCCAAGGAGGCAAAGTTTGGCTGGAATCGTCCGAAGTAGGTAAAGGCAGCACTTTTTCCGCAGGATTCCCTGTGGCAAATTAAAAATTATTATTTATGTTTTTAATTTTTAATATTTAATCTATAATTTAAGGAGTTATCATGAAAACTATTCTTATCATCGAGGATGATCCCATCTTGCTTAAAATGTATGCCAAAAAGTTCGAGAAAGACGGCTTTCAGGTTTCACAAGCCGTTGACGGTCAAGATGGTTTGGATAAATTGGCCAATTCTGAGCCGGCGGCTATACTTTTAGACATTATGTTACCAAAGGTTGACGGCTTCGAAGTTTTAAGGCGAATTAAGGAAGACCCAAAAACCAAAGACATTCCGGTGGTCCTTTCAACCAATCTTGGCGGCGGCGAGGAAGATCGCAAAAAAGGTCAGGATCTGGGCGCGGCGGATTATTTAATCAAGTCCGATAATACTCCGGCGCAAATTGTGGAGAAGATCAAGGGATACATAAAATAATGCAAAATGCAAAAATCAAAAGTCAAAATGAAAAAGCAAAAATAAAAAAGAATTACTTAAACATTTTGCATTTTAATTTATCATTTTTATTTTTGAGATTTAATTTTTGATTTGAGGTAAAAATGCCCAAAATTCTTATCATCGAAGACGATGAAATATTATCAAAAATGTATGCCAAGAAATTTACCAGTGACGGCTATCAAGTCGTGGTAGCTTATTCCGGCGGAGAAGGCATCTTGACTGCAAAGAAAGAAAAACCAAATTGTATTTTGTTAGACATTATGATGCCCGTTGTTGATGGTTTTCAGGTAATTAGAGAACTTAAAAAAGATCCTGATGTTAAAAATATCCCGATTATTATTTTGACTAACTTGGGAACTTCAGAAATTTTTATTGGTGAAGCCAAACGTCTTGGCGTGAAAGACTATTTGATTAAATACAAAACGAGTGCCAAAGATGTGGTTACGGCCGTAAAAAAAGCGCTTAACGAAAAGTAAATAAATTGGAGGGGCATGGCGGAAGTAGTTTTAGATTCTCTATCGGCAATATCAAAAATTGCCGCTGAGGCCAAAGACTTGCCAAGTCTTTGGGAGCCTCTTTTTGATGTTATCTTAAGAACCTTGCAGGTTGACGCGGGGACGATTATGACCTTGGAGGACGATTTATTAGTACGGCGGGTAGCTAAAGGTATGGGTGAAGAAATTATGAAAGAACCGCCGATTCCTGAAAGCAAGGGTGGGATTTCCTGGTCGGTGGTAAGGTCAGGCAAGCCGGCAATCATCACCGATATTGCCAAAGAAAAAATTGCTTCAAAAGTCTTGGCGGCAAGCATGCACTCGTTAGTAACAGTGCCGATGATCACGCGGGGACAAACCGTGGGCGTGATGAGCGTTTTCACTAAAAAGCAGCGGGCTTTTGCCGACAAAGATATCGATCTTTTTATCACCATCGCCAATCAAGCGGCGGTGGCGATTGTTAGCATCCGCTCGACTGAACTCCTAGAAGAAAACCGCCGGCGCCTTTCAGAACTTGAAGCTTTAAACCAACTTTCTAAAACGGTTTCGACGCTCTTTGATTTTGATGAAACGCTTTATTCGATCATCGGTTTAATCACTCGAATATTTAAGGCCGATAAAGGCGTTTTGTTGTTATTTGATCATAATGACAGGTTGCTCAAGGCGACCAAGCCGGCTTTCAATTTAACCGAAGCTCAAGTTTTTGATTTTCGTTGTCGTTCAGATGAAGGCGTCAGTGGCCAATCATTTTGTAAAGGAATTCCTCTGATGTTAAATAAAATTGATCCGGAGACAGAAAATGTCTTGTCGCGGGCAAAAATGAGCGATATTAAAAGCGTTTTAGTCGCTCCCTTAAAAGTAAAATCGCAGACTCTTGGCGTCATTCATATTTTATCTTCTAAAGAAAACAATTTTGCTCAAGACGACTTACGGCTTTTTAGCATTCTCTCATCCCAGGCAGCGGTGGTTGTCAACTCATCATATATGTACCGTGATATTGAACAAGAAAGAAAAAAAGACGAGGCCCTGCTTTCTTCGATCGCCGAAGGTGTTTTAGCTGTTGATAATAATCAGAAAATTATTTTGCTTAACGCCGCTGGCGAAAAAATATCGGGATTTTTACAAGAAGAGCTTTTGGGTAAGAAAGTCGATATTATTATGAATAATAATAGTCATCCTGAACCGTTAGGTGAAGGATCTTCCGTGAATGCGGGATCGGCAGATAAACTGCCAGATTCTTCGCTTTCAGCTCGGAATGACAATGATAATCATACTCTCCTTCGCCGCGACGGGACTATTTTCCCCGCGCGGCTTTCAGTGGCGCCGATAAGAGATGCTGATGACAAAGGAATTGGGAAAATTATCGTTTTTTCCGATATTACTCATGAATTAGAGGTGGAACAGCTCAAACGGGAACTTATTTCGATCGCCACTCATGAGTTACGAACGCCGATCACCGGCATTAAGGGCTATTTAGACATGATTTTATCTGGAGATACTGGCGGGGTCAACTCTGAAACAAAAGAAGTCGTTTCTGAAGTGACGGCGATTAATCAGAAACTAGCCGATTTGGTTGATGATTTGTTAAATGTCGGCCGGATCGAGCAGGGAAGAATTGAAGTAAAACCGGTGGCGATGGATTTGACAAATTCAATTACTGAAGCGCTAAAAGAGCTTTCAATCCAAGCAAAAGGTAAAAGTTTGGAGATGGTTTTCAGTTCTCCACAAGGTCGAACAATATATTCTTCGAGCGAACCGCCAGCTGGCGGTGAGTTGAGAAGTAATATCATGGTTAAAGCCGATCCTGAGCGCGTTCGTCAAATTTTAATTAATCTTATCGGCAATGCTATTAAGTATACCCCCGCAGGGAAATCAGAAATCAGAAATCAGAAATCAGAAACAAATCTAAATTCTCAAAATCCAAATTATGCAGGGAAAATCGAAATATCATTAGAACAAAAAGGGAGTGAAATAATTTGTCATATCAAAGATAGTGGTATCGGTATGGATAAAGAAGCTCAAAAAAGTTTATTTACAAAATTTTACCGCATAAAAACCGAAAAAACCCGCCAGATTACCGGTACTGGCCTGGGACTTTGGATTTGCAAGCAAATTATTGAGATGATGAGCGGCAAAATTTGGGTGGAATCAGCCGAAGGTAAAGGTTCAACCTTTTCATTTTCCTTGCCAATAGCGTAGAATGTTGTACAATAAACTAAAGGAATAAAAAATGGCCGATGAAACAAAAGCCAAATTGCTTTTAATTGAAGATGATATTACCTTGATAAAAATGTATGAGCGGAAGTTTAAGTCGGACGGTTTCGATGTTATTATCGCTTACGATGGTTTAGAAGGTTTAGACAAAGCCGCTAAAGAAAAGCCCGATTTGGTGCTGCTTGACATAATGCTTCCCAAGCTTGACGGTTTGGCAGTCTTTAAGAAACTAAGGAGTCAGCCATCAACATTCAACACGCCGGTGATACTACTGACTAATTTTGGCCAGGAAGATGCGGTTTTTGAATGTTTCAAGCTGGGTGCCGTCGATTATTTGGTAAAAGCTGATGTTACCCCGCAACAGGTTGTTAGTAAAGTTGAAAATTTTTTAAGCGAGCAAAAAAAGTAATAAAATAATGTAAAACTTTCCACGAACTTTTACGCACGAATAAACACGAATAAATTTAGAGGTGTCGAATTCGTGAAAATTAGTGAAAAAGATTAGTGGATAAAGGAGGTAGATTTGAAAAGAAAGTATTACCCCACAAAAGGGTTTACTTTGATCGAGCTTTTAATTGTAATTGCCATCATTGCAATTTTGGCAATTATCATCGTTATTGCCATTAACCCCGGTAAAATTTTGGCCAAGTCCCGCGACTCGCAACGATTTTCCGATTTGACTACGATGGCGACGGCGATCAATTTGTATTTGGCCGACAATCATGATTTTACTGGTTTAGTAGGTCCTTACACTTCGATCGACGCTGGCTTTGCCAACGATAATGCTAGAAAACTTAATGATGGTACCGGTTGGATTCCAGTTGATTTTACTGTTGTTTCTTCGGGGGCGCCTTTGGCCGCTCTACCGCTTGATCCTTACCAAAATACCGATGCGGCATATTATTATCGTTTTGGGGTGGATGTTGCCAATAAAACTTACGAATTAGACGCCACTTTCGAAAGCACCGACAATACGCCTAAACATTCGGCTGATGGCGGAAACAATGCTGGCCGATATGAGGTAGGAACAGATTTAACCTTACTAGGGGTTTAACGATACATAAAGAAAAAGTGAGGGGCAGATGATCTGGCTAAACCGGCTAATTTTTTGGCTACCGCAAATTATTGTCGGGGCAATATTTTTGTGGTTGTTTTTCCAAAAAATTCGCCAAAAACTTACAGTTAATAGCATCCGCAAAGCTATCATATTAGTGGTGGCGGTTTATGTAATTCAAATTCTCATAAGAATAGGTTTTTTCTATTGGCAATTAAAAAATGATCCTTTGGGAACTTATCTTATGCCCGGTAAAGGGTCATATTTCTTTTATCAGACAATTTGGCAGATGACTTTGCCTTTGGTGGCGGCGATTGTGGCGGCAATCTTTTTAGTGATTTTAGTTTCTTTTGTAAAGAAAGTTACTCATCGACCTTTATTTAACGAAGAAGATACCTGGATAATATTTTTAACCACTTTAGCCGTTGGTTATCCTAATGTTTATGTTTTACTTTTCGGCAGCCTGATATTAATGGTTATTATCCAGCTAATTGAAACCGTTCGAAAAAGAAATGATCCTAATAGAGAGATCAGGTTGTCAATCGATTCTTACTTATTGATAGTGGCTTTGGCGATTATTATTTTAAATAATTTTGCTTTTTATAATAAATTATTAAATTTAATCGGGGTTTTGTAATGCTTCATATTACTTCAGATGAATTGAAAAAGGCCTTGACAGCATCCGGTTTTATTGATGAGAAAAATTTTCAAGATGCCTTGGCTGAGGCTCAAAAAACCGATCGGGATATTGTCAATGTTTTAATTGAGCACGGCAATATTTCCGAAGAATACATCGCTGAAATTTTAGCTGATTATTTTGGCGTCAAATATATTTCGCTCAAAAAGATCGAACTTAAAGATAGCGATGTTAAATTAATCCCCGAGCAAATTGCTCAATCCAAAAAAATTATTGTTTTTGGCCGCGAAAAAGACAAATTAAAACTGGCGATGGAGGACCCGGGCGATATCGGCGCCATCGATTATGTTGAAAAACATACGGGGCAAAAAGTTATTCCTTACATTACAACTGGTTCGGACATAAGAGAATCTTTGGGGGTTTATAAAAAATCAATTGCCTCTGATTTTACTAAAATTATCGAAGAAAATGTTCAAAAATCCAAAGCCCAAGGTTTGGATATTGCGGCCATGGCTCAAGATTTGCCGGTTATTAATATTTTGGATACGATTGTCGAATACGCCATCGCTCAGAGGGCTTCGGATATTCATCTGGAGATGCTGCCCAAACAATTTTTGATCCGTTTTAGGATTGACGGCATTTTAAAAGATATTATTCAGCTGCCGGTAACAATTCATCCTGCTTTAGTTGCCAGGGTTAAGATTCTTTCCGATTTAAAAATTGATGAACGCCGCTCGCCTCAAGACGGCCGTTTTCGTTTTGAAACGGAACACCATAGCACGGCAATCCGCGTTTCAATTATTCCCGCTTTTTATGGCGAAAAAGTTGTTATGCGATTGCTTGAAGAATCGGAAAGGTTTTTAACTTTGGAAGAATTGGGGTTGGCCCAACGGGAATTAAAATTAGTTCAAGAGGCAATTTTGCATCCTCACGGTATGGTGTTGTCAACCGGGCCAACCGGATCGGGAAAAACGACAACTTTATACACTATTTTACATATCTTAAATCGTCCCGAAGTAAATATTTCGACAATTGAAGATCCGATTGAATACGATGTCAAACGGGTCAATCAAATTCAAGTTAATCCTAAAATCGGTTTAACCTTTGCCGATGGTTTAAGAAGTCTGTTGCGTCAAGATCCGGATATTTTGATGGTAGGGGAGATCCGCGACAAAGAAACGGCGGAAATGGCCATTCATTCGGCTCTCACGGGACATTTGGTTTTATCTACTTTACATACCAACGATGCCGCCGGGGCAGTTCCCAGATTGATTGACATGGGCGTCGAACCGTTTTTGCTGGCTTCAACCTTAAATTTGATTATTGCCCAGCGATTAGTCAGAAAAATCTGTTCAAATTGCGTTGTTTCGGTTAAATATTCCGATCAAGACTTGATTAAGATGAAAAACCAGATGAAAGGATTGTCTAAAGAGGAAACTATTGGCAGTAAAAACGAGAATCAAATTAAAATGCCGACCAAATTTTATAAAGGCAAGGGCTGCAAACAATGCGGCGGAAGCGGTTACCGCGGCCGTATTGGCATTTTTGAGATATTGCCGATGAGCGGAGCTATCCAAACCTTGGCGGTTCAACGGGCACCGGCGGAAAAAATCAAGGCTCAAGCTGTTAAAGAAAAGATGGCATTGATGATAGAAGACGGCTTTCGCAAAGT
>CAYSSM010000009.1:2914-7559 GCA_964433905.1 uncultured Candidatus Saccharibacteria bacterium | reverse complement strand
TGCCTTTTTTCGAATATGTTGCCGCCGATGCAAATAGCAGTGTTAAACGCGGCGAAATGGAAGCAATTGACAGAGAAAAAGTTATTGACTATCTAAAGAGTGAAAATCTTTTAGTTGTTTCGGTTAAAGAAAAAACTTCCGGTCTGAGGGGCTGGACTATTTCACGCAAGATTTCCCATACCGATAAGATTAATTTTGTTGGCAATTTGGCGACGATGATGAAGGCAGGTGTCAATTTAATCAAGGCTTTAGATGTTATTTCCCAAGAAACCAGAAATCCCTATTTTCAATCAATCTTAACCGATTTAAAATTTTCCATCGAGAATGGCAAACCTTTGAGTGAGAGCTTAAGTCATTATCCTAAGGAATTTGATCAGGTATTTGTCAACTTGGTCAAAGCCGGCGAAGAATCGGGAAAATTGGATGAATCTCTCAACCGGTTGTCGATTCAGATGAAAAAAGAATATTCGTTAATTTCAAAAGTGAAAAATGCGCTTATTTATCCGGTGGTACTGATAATCGGTGTTGTCGGGGTTATGATTTTGATTATTACTTTTGTTATTCCAAAATTGGCGACAGTTTTTTCCAGTTCGACCTTAAAAATACCATTAACCACAAAAATAATTTTTTTCTTGGCTAAAATTGCCTCATATAATCCAATTCTGACTATTGCTGTTACGCTTGGATCGTTGATTATAATGGCGATTATTCTTCGGTTAAAACCGGTCCGAACATTTTTTAAAAAAATTCTTTTCCGGTTGCCGATTTCTTCAAATCTATTAAAACAAATGGAATTAGTACGCTTTTGTAGGACCGCCGGCGGACTTTTGGGCAGCGGTCTTCCTATCAATAAAGTTTTAGATATTACTGCCGGCGGCATGAGCTTACCGATTTATAAAAAAGTTGTCTTGGATGCTAAAGAAAAAATTATTAAAGGCGTTTCTTTGGCCAATGCTTTCAGGGGCTCGGAAAAATATTTTCCCGGAATTTTAGTTTCGGTGATTTCGGTGGGTGAAAAAACCGGCCAATTGGATACTTTATTAGGCGGTTTAGCCGATTTTTATGAAGAGCAGGCGGATAATACTTTAAAAACTCTGGCTGGTTTTGTCGAACCGGTTTTGATGGTAATTGTCGGTTTGTTAATCGGCGGGATGGCAATTTCAATAGTCGTGCCGATTTATCAGCTAATAGGAACGATATAAAAGTAAAATCAAATATCAAAGATCAAAAATCAAAATGACAGATAAAAATTAAAAAAATATAATAAATAAAAAATTTCCGATGAAAAAGGGATACACTTTAATTGAGCTATTAATTGTTATCGCTGTTCTTATGATTCTCGTTGGTTTTTCGTCATTGGGAATCGTTTCTTACAGTAAGGCGTCCGATGTTGACAGTTCTAAAACAATTGTTGTTCAAGCTCTCTTGGAAGCTCAAGCCAATTCGATGGCGGAGGTTGACGACAAAGCATGGGGCGTTCATTTAGAAAATAATCGCGTGGTAATTTTTGCCGATAGTGGAACTGGTTTCATTGAAGGAGCGGTAGGCAATCAAAACAAAACTTTAGCAAATAACACCGCTGCCAGTTGGAGTCTGGTTAGCGGCGGTGCCGAGGTATTATTTAGCAAAAGAATTGGCAAAACTAGTAATTCCGGCTCAATAACCATTTCCGGAGCAAGCCCAAACGATATTATGATTGAAATAAATTCTGAGGGAAGGATTAATTATTAGATCAATGAAAAAAGGACAATTATTAGTTGAAACAATAATAGGCGTTGGAGTAATCGGGATCTTGCTTTCGGCAATCATCCCATTATTTTTGGTTGGGGTAAAAGGTACCTCCGAGACGGGAAAATCCGATGTCGCCAAAATGTTAACTCAGGAAACAGTTGAAGCGGCCAAACAACTTAAAGAAGAAAATTGGAACAATATTTACAGGGTAAATAAAGCTGTGCCGTATCATATTGAAAAAAATGTTGATTCCTGGCAGATTATTGAAAATAGTGAAACTGTAAATCTAAATAATATCAGTTTTAACCGCCGAATAGTTATTGACAATGTTTCGAGGACAATCGTTAACGGCGCGGGTGAAATTGAGGAAACTTACAATGCTTTACGGGACGATCCTTCGACCCAGAAGATTACCGTAACGGTGGCTTGGCCCGGTTCGACGGGAATTAGTTCAATAGATTATTTTAGCCGATGGGCCAATTCACGCTTTTTGCAGACCGATTGGTCGGGTGGCAGCGGCGCTATCACTTGGCAGGATCCGCCGGCCAACAAATTTTATTCAACGACAACAAATTTTGTGCCGTCGGGAGACATTGATTCAGTCACGGTTCCCGGTTCATTGAGATTGGGTCAAATACCGGGCGGCGGAGCCGTTCCTTACGGCAATGAATTTGTCAGCAATTCCGTTACGACTATTTATCGGCTTAATAATCCGGCATATCGGCTGGCGATGCGCTTTACGGCTCAAAAAAGCGGCAGTGTCAATCAGTTAAGATTTTATATTCACGCTGTCTCCAGAGGAAACCAGGTCTATTACCGCTACGGTTTACAAGCCGATAATCCTTTGAATCCGGGCAATCCTTCCGGTACATATATTTCATCGGCAACTGCCAACTTTAGCGCTACCGGTTGGCAGACGGTAAATTTACCCAGTCCTGCGGCTGTCACTGCTGGTGGCATTTATTATTTTGTCGTCCAATATGATTCCGGCAGCCCGCCGGCTGGCAATCGCTATATTGATATTCGCTCGACTTCTCCCGTAGCGGGAATCGTTCCTCAAAACGATCAACCTGATCCGGCGGCAAATACTTTAAGATACAATGGCGTGTCCTGGCAAATAAGAAATAGCCAGCCGCTCTATGTTTTGGGATTTAATGACGGCACTTTCGAAGGCAATCCCTACGATAACCGGGCCACCCGTTCAATCTACGGCAATAATTTTGAAGGAGAAACTTTTAGCCTGCCGATGAACAAAACCGTCAGCGGAGTCGGTTTGTATATGGCGTTATCTTCAAATCAAGAGCCAAATGATAGTTTATATGTAACTTTACAAGACATAACGGCCGGCACGACTTTGATTAACAATGAAACTTTTTTAGCGACACCGACAGGAATCGGTACTACCTTTGCGTGGAGAACTCATAATTTCAACTCGGCAGTTAATTTAACTGCTGGCAGTCAGTACCGTTTATATTTTTCTTCACCGGGCTCAAGTTCTAACCGAAATTATTTAATGTTGAATGTTTCCAACCCTAATAGCGCGCCCTATAACGATATTAACTGGCTCGGCGCAAACGCTTTTACCACTCGTTCGGCCAACGGCGGACTTAATTTTACCGATTCACCTTTTATTGATTTATCTTATTATCTTCTAGTCAGCGGCTCACTTTATGCTTTAAATGGAGAAATAATTTCATCAAGTTTGGATAGCGGAAATTCTCAAGGGGGCGGCTTTCATTATATGGTGGTAAATCTTAATGAAGCCTTAAACGCCAATACTAAAGTTTATGTTCAATTAGCGGCCAATAACGATAATATTACTTGGAATTATCAAGGACCGGCCGGCACGGGCGGTCCGTTGGATTGGTATGAATTGGCTACCGGGGAGACTACCCATAGTTGGAATATCAGAACCGGTCTTTACGATGCCAGCACCGTTCAGCCATCCAGATATCTTCGCTACAAGATTAGGCTGGTAACAACTGATCAAACAATAACCCCTAAAGTCGATTTGATTAAAATAAATTGGTCAAAATAATGAAGACACATAATATTTCCAAAAAGCAAGGCATGACTTTGGTTGAACTGCTGGTTTATTTATCGATTACCGCCATTGTTTTAATTGTTGTCATTGATTTGGTAACTCGGGTTGTCCAAAATCGAAGCGCGACTTACGGTCAAGGGGAAGCAGTTACCAACGGTCGAATTTTTTCCGATAAGCTGTTATATTCAGTCCAAAATGCCAGTGCGATAAACGGCAGCTATCCGGCTGATAGCGTCAGTTTAACTATTTCAGGCGTTGCCGTAACTTACGCTTTATCCGGAAATCAAATATTTTACAATGAAGGTGCGGGTCCAATACCTTTAACCACCGATAGAGTGGAAATATTGCCGATTAATGTCGGCGAAAACATATTTTCAAAGGTTACCAATGGTTCTGTTAATAGTATTCAAGCAAGGTTTAAGGTTAAGTTTAAGGAAAACGGCTATTTCCAAGATTTTGAAATATCCGCTTTAAGCAGGGGAAAATGAGAAAAATTAAAACGCAAAATTTAAAAGCAAATTTTAGAGGAGGACAGGCTCTTTTAGTTGCCATCTTGATGGTAACGGCGGCTACCTTGGCGATTGGTTTGGCTATTGCCGCTATCGGTTCAACGCAGGTGAACATTGCTCTTGCCAGTAAGCAGTCGGCTCAAGCTTACGGTCTTTCGGAAAGCTGTCTTGAAAATACTTTGATGCGGATGGCGCGGGCAAATTTTTCCGTGCCGCCGCCATTTACGAATGGGCTTGGAAATTGTACAATTGAAATAAGCGGTAGCGTGCCCTATCAAATCACTTCAACGGGAAATGTCGGTAAGACATACCGAAAGATTAGGGCAACCGTAATTATTAATAATGAAGTTATAAATATCCA
>CAYSSM010000009.1:0-2814 GCA_964433905.1 uncultured Candidatus Saccharibacteria bacterium | reverse complement strand
GTGGATGTTTCCGGTTTGGAAATTAGTTCAAAATATATTAGGGCGATTAAAGTCGGCCGGGTTGGCAGTAGCTTAAAGGTAATTAAAATTGCCGAAGTTCAGTTGCCAGAAGGTATTGTCAATAATGGTAAGATTGAAGATGCCGCTCAGTTTAGTTCCAGTCTTTCAAATTTTTTAAAAAGCAACAAATTCAACAGTTCTCATTGGATTGTGACGATTCCTGAAAATTTAGTTTATACGGCTTATAAAACTTTTCCTAACCTTTCAAGCGAAGATCTCGGTCAGGCGGTAGATATCAACGCCAATTCTTTTTTGCCAGGTGACCGCTCGGATATCTCCTGGGGCTGGCAGGAAATTCAGACCACAAGCAAAAATTCCGGTAAAGAAGTGATGATTTCCTCGATTTCAAGAAATAACTTAAACGCTTACTTAGAAGCCTTCACGACGATCGGTGTTGTGCCGGTGGCGATTGAACCGAGAAGCGCTTCTGTAGCGAGAGTTTTTGGCAGCACCTCTAACACTTTGGTCTTAAACATTGAAGGCGATACGCTTTGTTCAGTCATTATTAATCAGGGATTTTCCAGATTTGCCCGTGAATACCAAATTTCAACAGATGAAAAAGATGCCATTAAATCAATATTATCGGAGATACGGCGCGTCACAAATTTTTATTTAACCGAAAAAAATGAAGACAAAATTGAAAGCGTTATTTTGGATGGACCTGCCGTTAATGCGGAAATGGCCGAGCGTTTAGGTAAAGAGTTGGGAATCAAAACAAAGTTAGCCAGTGACATTTTTAAACTTCAAGGGTATAATAATTCATCGCTTGCTCTCTTAGGGGTGGGTATCAGAGCGATGTTTGACCAAAAGCAGGACTTGAGTTTGTCGCTGATGCCGGTTTCCGCTCGTGAGGCCTCTCAAGAAAAAAGAAGTCTGCTCTTTTATGGAGGCATCGCTAATATTATCGTAATTACCTCCTTATTATTTATGATGCTTTTTTTGGGCACATGGATATTATTAAAATTTCTCTCAACAAAAGCTGACAATCAAATGCTGTCTTTAAAACAAGCTCCCGGATTTTCCGAGGAGTCGGAGGCAAGTAAAACTAAAAAAGAAATCCAAGAAATTAATCCGATTATGAAGACTGAAGCATCTCTTGAGGATCAGATGGTTTATTTCTCGCCAATTTTAAAAAGCATTAATGATCAAATACCGTCTGGCCTATTACTGCTGCAACTTAATTTTAGCGCCAATAATACGATCAATATGACCGGCACGGCTCAATCAAGGGAAGCGTTAGTTAATTTTCGCGATCTTTTGGCAAACCAGACTTATACCGAATCCGTTCAGATGCCTTCATCGGCGTTTTCGGAAAGTAAAAATATTAATTTTACCATCAATTTAGTTGTTAAAAAAGAGGCATTAAAGAAATAAAATGAATCAAACACCTGTTATGCAAAATACCGAAAAATCGCCTGGAATCAAAGTCTATCTTGAAGATCCAAAAATCGCTGTTCAGTGTCGCATTAAGCGGTCAGTGATAATTATTGTTATTGCCGCCATTATCACTGGCTTGGTTATTTTTTTGATGGTCTTAAAAATTAAAGATGTTTCCAAACAAATGTCGGAAAAACAAAATCTAATTTATCTTTCCTTGCAAAACAGTGTTATTAGCGCCGAAACTCAGAATAATTGGCAAGAAATTGCACCATATTCTGCTGAAATAAAAAGGGCTCTGCCGCCGGCAACTGACTTGCTGACTTATCAAGGGACTTTAGAGCAAGCTGCGGTTTCTGCCGGCGTTCAAATTTCCGTTAATTTTGCGGCGCTGCCGAAGGCGGCGGAAAATTCGCCGGCTAACCAGAAAAAAACTTTAAGCGGAGTTGACCATACAATTGAAGTAAAAGGAAATCTTGCCAATATCAATCAATTTATCGAAAATCTTGAAAATATTCCCTATTATGTTTTAATAAACAGTTTTAATATTACTTCCCAGCAAGGAATTAACAAGGAAGCTTCTGCCAATATGAATCTTAAAGTCTACACCAAATAAGGAGTCGGCGTTGATTAAGGATAAAAATTATAAACTAATTATCGGCGGGTTGATTATTATTTTTGTTGTTGGTCTCTTTTTTGCAGCCATATTTTTAAAAAACAAGGTTAATATTGCTACCAATCCTTCTAATCAGATTATCGATGCCAACGCCAATGCCTTGGATATGAATGCCTGGAACAAAATTAAGCACCGCTTTCAAAAGTAACCTAAAAGAAATTTTCACTGTTAGATTTGACTATTTAATGAACTTTGATTTAATAAGAGTAATCAGAGTTTATTTTTTATAGAAGGGTTCCAAAATTGTGGCTGATTTTTCACATAAAAAAATTTATCCCAATAAAACCTTGGGCGAGCGCTTAAAATCTTATCGAAAAAGAAAACGCTTGACCTTGGAAAAAGCCGAAGAGGAAACTAAAGTTCGGCTCAAGTATCTTGAAGCTTTGGAAAATGGTGATTACAATAAATTGCCGGCCGATGTTTATACGATCGGATTTTTAGCAAAATATGCCGAATTTTTAGAAGCGCCGCATGATGAGATAATCTCTGCCTATAAAAGAGAAAGGGAATTTCCCGGGGTAATAAAACTTTCGCCGTCCAGCCATATTAAAGAAAGCCGGGTTTGGCTAACACCGAGATTAATGGTTGTGGCCGTGGTTATTTTGTTTTTCTTAGGTCTGGTTGGCTATATCTTTTATTCGGTTGAAAATTTTACTTCAGCGCCAAATTTAGAAATCAGCGCGCCGGTAGCCGAATCGATA
>CAYSSM010000008.1:6084-24989 GCA_964433905.1 uncultured Candidatus Saccharibacteria bacterium | reverse complement strand
AATGTCATTAAATTTTGCGGGGATTTCGCCGCATCCGCCAATTATAATTCCAAAAATCGGTAGTCTCGATGATTTACAAAAAGTCGGAAACACTATTTTAGCGATGAAAAAATTGTCCAGCACTTTTAAAAATGCGGAAATCGATACCCTTATTGTCATTTCTCCTCATATGTTAGTCTACCCCGATAAATTCAGTATTTGTGGGATGAAAAAACTTTTTGGCACTTTTGCTCAATTTGACCATCCAGATATTGTCTTCGATTACGAAAGTGATATTGATTTGGCAATTGAGATCGATAAAAAAGCTAAAAGCGAAGGAATTAAAACCTTGCTCTACAACAATGACGGTGAATTTTTCGAGCTTGATCATGGCTTAATGGTGCCGCTTTATTACCTTAAACAACAGCAAGAAACCGCTTTCAAAGTCCTGCCAATTGCCTATTCGAATTTAGATCGAGCAGCTCATTTTTCTTTTGGCCAGATTATTCGTGATGTGGCAAAAACATATCCGGGACGAGTAGGAATTTTGGCTTCCGGAGACCTTTCGCATCAGCTGCTACAAAACAATGATGGTCAAGAATTTGATCGAAAAATAGTTGAGGATATCAAAAAAAGTAATGTTAAAAATATTCTTTATTACGAAGATGAATTTATTGAAGCGGCCGGTGAGTGCGGTTATCGTTCGATTTTGATATTGCTGGGCGTTTTAGACGGGATCAAGGCTAAAATGGAGATATTGTCTTACGAAGGACCGTTTGGCGTCGGTTATTTAGTCGCAAATTATACCCTAAAGGAATCTTGATGAATATTTATGTTCAATTAGCCAAAAAAACGATACAAGATTACCTCAACAACAAATCCATTCCCGACGATAGTCGACCAGCAAAAGAATTATCAAGAAAAGCAGGATGCTTTGTTTCGTTGCATACAAAAGACGTTAACGAACTCCGCGGTTGTATTGGGACAATTTTGCCAACTTGCAAAAATCTTGCCGAAGAAATAATAAGCAATGCGGTAGCCGCCTGCCAAGATTCGCGGTTTTTGCCAGTGAAAAAAAAAGAATTGGATAATTTGGATATTTCTGTTGATATTTTATCCGAACCGGAGCCAATCGCTTCCGAAAAATCGTTAGATCCCAAAAAATACGGCGTTATTGTTAAAGCAAACGATGGCCGAACTGGATTGCTGTTACCGGACTTGGAAGGTGTAGATGATATTGATTATCAAGTCGCCATCGCTCGTCAAAAGGCAGGCATTTTACCCGAAGAAACAGTTTATCTTTACCGATTTACGGTGGATAGATTTAAAGAGAACTAATATGCAAATCGCTCAAATTGTGCCCAAATCTCGCACAACCAAAGAGGGTATTTTTGATTATGCCATCCCGCCGGAATTGTTGCCCATGATAAAAATTGGTATTTTGGTGGAAGTTCCATTTCACGGACGAAAAATTAAAGGATTGATAATTAGATTGAAACCAAAATCACAAATATCAAATCTCAAATCAATAATTGATGTTATTGATCCAATGCCGGTAATTGATGAAGTTCATATTAATCTTGCCAAATGGATGTCAGAATATTATTTATCGCCTCTTGGTAAAACATTGTTTGAAATGATCGTTCCATCTGCCAAAAGAACCATTCAACGATTATCACAAAATCAAAATTATACCTCTCGATCTGCTCGAGCATATTACAAGGGATATTTTTCAGGTAAGAAATATATAATCGTATCAGATTTTAAAAATCGTTTAAATTTTTATTTAAAAGCAATTGAAAAAACTTTAAAACAAAATCGGTCAGTAATAATTCTGGTTCCCGATCTTTCACTGGTCCGATATTTTACGAAAGATATCAAAATACCGGTTTCAATTTTGCACGCCTCTCTCACGCTCACCCAAAGATGGCTTGCATGGAATAAAATCCGTAACGGCGAAATAAAAATTGTAATTGGATCGACTTCTGCACTTTTTGCGCCGGTTCAAAATCTTGGACTTTTGATTATCGATCAAGAAGAAAACGAAACATATAAAAATGATCGCTCTCCCCGCTTTCATGTTGTTAGCGTGGCAGAAAAATTAGCTGAACTTAGTAAAGCTAATTTAATCATCGGAACAATTACTCCCAGAATAGAAACTTACAATAAAGCTTTGGAAGGAAATTATCAAATATTAAAAAAGTTAAAAGATGCCAGCGATATTTCTACCGTTAATATGAATTTTGAAAAGCAAGCAATTAGCATGCCGTTGCAGAAAAAAATTGATGAAGTTCTAAAAGAAAAAAAGAAAGTTTTATTAGTTTTAAACCGTAAGGGAGAAGGAACAAAATTTTCTTGCCCCGATTGTAGCTGGGTGGCACTTTGTAAAAAGTGTGGGCTACCGCTTGTACCGCAGAAAGTTAACAATGTATGTTTTCGTTGCGAAAAAGAGTATCAATTCCCCGAAGCTTGCCCAAAATGTCAAAATGTTCATCTTAAACCGATGGGTTTAGGCACAATCCGCCTCAAAAAATTCGTCGCTGATTTTTGGCCAGATGCTAAGATCGTCCAAATAGAAAAGGATGTCGACATTAATATCTTGTATCAAGATTGGGACATTGCTATCTCAACTTCCTTTGGCCTTAAATTTAATTTGCCAAAAATTGGTTTAGTTGGAATTGTTGACGCCGACCAAGAACTCAACTTCCCTGATTTTCATTCGGCAGAAAAGACTTTTCAAACTTTTTATAAATTTTTGCGGATAGGCGAGCAGGGGATTATTCAAACTCATTTGCCCGAAAACTATGTTTTTTCCAATCTCGCCAGTTTAGATTACGAAAAATTCTTCCTCGACGAAATTGAAAATCGTAGAAAATCTCAATTTCCACCCTTCGTCCAGCTAATTCGCCTCTTGTATAAAAACACTTCCGAATCTGTTGTTAAGGAAGAAACTCAACGCGTTTTTGATCAACTTTTAACTTTTAACTATCAACTATCAACTATTTTGGGTCCATCGCCTGCTTTTTTCAAAAAAGAACGCAACAAATTTCGTTATCAAATTATCCTTAAGCTCAAAAAACGCTCGAAAGTTTTAGACGATTTTCTATGGACTCTGCCAAAAGACTGGATCATTGACGTCGATCCGATTGATTTACTCTAATTTTTTGATAAGATAGATATGGGGTTAAAAGATTAAAGGAGGGTGTAAGTGCGTATCGGTATTTTTAGCGAATGTTATCACCCCGTGTTAAACGGCGTGGTTGTTTCGATCGACACCTTTAAAAGTGAGTTGGAAAAACGAGGACATGAGTTCTTTATTTTCACGACTAAGTGTCCTGGATATGAAGAAACTTCCAGAAAGGTAAAACGCTTTTCTTGTATGCTGCCTTTTAAGCCCAGTGGGGGTAAATATCCGATTTCTTGGCCGAGAATTGCATGGTTTGAAGCAAGAAATATTAAGGATTTTAACTTGGATATTATTCACAGCCAGCATCTGCTCAATCTCGGACATTTGGGTCTAAAAATAGGCGAAATCCTTAAAATTCCCACAGTCCTTACTTATCACACCTTGCTTGCTGAATACTCACATTATACCCCTGTCATAGGCGGATTAACCAGACGATATCTTCTCTATCAGAGCCGGGTGATATCAAACCGATACGATCAAGTTGTTACCCCATCGCCATCGATGAAAAGAGTTCTTCGTGATTATGGCGTAACAGCTCCAATCGAAGCTATTGCAACGGGCGTCAACTTAGCAGATTTTCAAAATCCTTTTCATCGAGAAGTTTTGTGCGCAAAATGGCGTATCCCTGAAAATCAGAAAATCCTTCTTTATGTCAGCCGCATTGCCAAAGAAAAGAATCTCGATTTCCTTTTTGATGCAGTTCGTCTGCTTGATAGAAAACGAAGCGATTTTCATTTGTTAATGGTTGGCGGCGGCCCGGAATTAGAATATTACAAAAAAATGGTGGCTTTCTGGAACTTGCAATCACGGGTAACTTTCACCGGCATGCAAGAAAAAATTCAAGCCAATCGTTTCTTTGGTGCCGCTGATATCTTTGTTTTTCCTTCGATCACAGAAACTCAGGGTATTGTTATCACCGAAGCCATGGCCGCCGGCATTCCAGCAGTTGCAATTGATAAAATGGGACCATCGGATATTATCGAGGACGGCAAGGATGGTTTTCTAACCCCCTTGAAAATAGTTGATTTTACTGATAAAATAGAAAAACTCCTCGATGATGATAATTTAAGACAACAAATGGGCAAGAAGGCGCGGGAAAGTTCAAAAAAATATTCAGTCGAAATATGCGCCGATCAAATGGAAGAATTATATGAAAAAACTATTGCCAATCACCACCGTTCCTGACAATAAACTCAACGAGGTGACAAAGAAAGTCACCTCTTTTGATATCGATTTACAAAACCAAATAAGACAAATGGTTGATACTTTAAGATCGGATAAAAATGGCATCGGTCTTTCGGCTAATCAAGTTGGCTTTGACAATCAAGTTTGTATCGTCGAATTCGTAGAGTCAAAAGAAAAAATTTCCATCCCTTTGCAAGTTTTCATTAACCCAAGAATAATCGAACAAAGCCAAGAATGTGAAACTCTTGTGGAAGGATGCCTTTCGGTACCGCAAATAGAACTGTCTGTTGAGCGATCTGTCAAATTAAAATTAAAAGTCCAAAACGAAAAAGGCAAAATCAAAAAGCTTACCGCTAAAGGAATTTTGGCAAGGATTCTTCAACACGAACTCGATCACTTAAACGGAATAATTTTTACTAATCGCATTAAAGAAAAACTCTTTAGCACAAATCCTAATTTAAAAAATATAAAAATCGCTTTTTTCGGTTCGGGTGATTTTGCGGCAACTATCTTAAAAGGATTGATTTTATTAGATTTCAACATGGAAATATTTACTGAGATAGCAAAGCCGGTTGGACGATCTAAAGAATTAAAACCTACTGCCGTAGGCCAATTAGCTCTAGATTTTCAAAAAAAATTTGTTGAAGTTAATAACATTAATCAATTGAATTTTCCTCAATTTGATTTGATTATTACGGCTGATTTTGGCAAAAAAATACCCGATGCGATTTTAAAATCGGCAAAAATAGCGGCGATCAATATTCATCCGTCGCTTCTTCCAAAATATCGAGGCGCAACACCTATTCAATCGGTAATATTAAACGGTGAAAAAGAAACTGGTATTAGTATTATTAAGATGACTAGTAAAATTGATCAAGGACCAATTTTGGCTCAAATTACCACAGAAATATTGCCTAACGAAAATAGCATCACCCTTAAAAAAAGATTATCAACTCTCGGACTAAGCTTGCTTATAGAGATTCTGCCAGATATTGTATCATTTAAAATAGCAGAAAAAAATCAAGATGAATCCAAGGCAACTTTAACCAAAAAAATCGTTAAAGAAGACGGCAAAATAAATTGGCAAAAATCGCCTACACAAATCGACCGTCAAATCCGCGCTTTTTACGGCTGGCCGAAAGCATTTACATTTATTAATAATTTAAGATTAATTATTCATACCGCCCATTTGAAAGATAAAAAACTTGTTTTTGACATCGTCCAGATAGAAGGCAAAAAACCAATGACATTTAAAGATTTTATGAAAGGTTTTAAAGGACAAAAACTGGATTGGTTTAATAAATTAAAACTTGAGTGATTGACAGAATGAATATAAATTGATAAAATTAATCTCTGAAAGGATATTTTCATGTTAGCAATCCGTTTACGCCGCACGGGCAAAAAAGGACAACCTTCGTACCGCATCGTTGTAACCGATGAACGCGCTTCAGTTTATGGTAAATATATTGAAATGATCGGTCATTATAATCCGCAAACAAAAGCAGTGGTTTTAGATAGCGCCAAAGCCCTTGACTGGATGAAAAAAGGCGCAAAACCGTCCAATACCGTAGCAAAACTTATGCAAAAACAGAAAATTGAGCATAAAAGTATTGTAATTAAAAAATATCGCGCGGTTTCTAAAAAAGAGCTCGAAGCCCAAAAAGCAGCTGAAGAAGCCAAAAAAGCTAAGGAACAAGCCGAAAAAGAGGCTGCAAAGATTGCTTTTGAACAACAAGTTGAAGCCGAAAAAGCGGCACAACCTTCTTCGGAAGAAAAACTCCATGCCGCAGCCGATGAAGCAATTAAAGAAGTAAAAGCTGAAGAGCAAAAAGCCGCTACCGAAGAAAAATCAACCAAAGAACCAGAACAAACTGAAGAAACTGACAAAAGCGTAAAAGAAGCTGAAACCACACCAGAGCCAAAAAAAGATTCCAAAGAAGAAAAGTGATCCTGATATTTGATAATCAAAACAATATCCTGATATAATTAAATTGAATGTTAATGTAGCAGACTGGTCGACTGCTCGCAAAAGTAAATACAGTTGGAGTAATTATGGCAGAAGCTGACAAAGAATTCGTGGACAATGTTGTAAAAGCGATTGTTGATCATCCGGACGATGTTAAAACCAAAAGATCAGTCGATGAAATGGGAGTTTTAATCGAACTTACCGTTCATGCTGAAGACATGGGAAAAATCATCGGCAAGGAAGGTCGCACCGCTAAATCCATTCGCACCCTGCTTCGCGTTTTAGGCGCCAAGAACAATGCTCGCGTCAATTTAAAGATTGTTGAGCCAGAAGGCGGACGAGAAGTAAAAGTCGAGGAAAAAGCTGAAAAAGAAGAAAAAGACACCAAAAACCTCGAAGAGGGTCAAGCAACAGAAGTCGTATAAGACTTAAAATAGATTAATCCGTACAAAACGGAATATCAAAGGATCGCCACAGCTTGTCCTGAGCGAAATCGAGAGCTATGCTCGAAGATAAAACGAAGGATCTTGCCATAGGCGATTCTTTGTAAATAAATATGAATAAACCTAACGACGAATTTATTCACTAATCAATCACAAATTAGTGAAATATTCGTGAGTAAATTAGTGTTAGGATGATTCCATGAAATACAACATTATAGTTCAATAAATTGACCGCAGAAATTTTAAAATGACTTTTAAAATTATTACAACTCAACCGGGAATTTATGACTCGTTTTTTAAAATCGGGCTGATTGGCCGCGGAATTGACAAAAAAATTATTGATATTAAGATTTTTAATTTACATGATTTTGCTTTTGATAAACATAAATCAATTGATGATACGCCATATGGTGGAGGTGCTGGAATGGTAATGCGCGTTGATGTTATGGCCAACGCCCTCTCAAAAATAAAGTTGAAATTTAAAAAAATAAAAACCATTTTGCTTACACCCCAGGGGTGTAAATTTGGTCAAAAAGATGCTAAGAGATTAGCCAAAGAGAAAAATCTGATATTAATTTCTGGACGATTTGAAGGCTACGACGAGAGAATTCGCGATTTAGTAGATGAAGAAATCTCTATCGGCGACTATGTTTTGACTTCCGGTGATTTGCCAGCAATGGTTTTAATTGACACGATTTCAAGACAAATCCCGGGCTTTATCGAAAAGAAGGAATCGATTATTGAAGAATCGTTTTCTAATGGACTCATCGAATATCCTCAATATACTCGACCAGAAAAATTTAAAGATAAAAAAGTTCCCGAAATACTACTTTCCGGCAATCATCAAAAAATCATTGATTGGCGAAAAAAAGAATCACTCAAAAAAACCGAAAAACGCAGAAGTAGCTTATAAATTTAGATTTGACATTTCAAGGATAATTAGGTATTATATCTATACAAGGACAAGGAGGCAAAATGCCAAACTTGCACGAGATAATTAAGCAAATACAAAAAGATCTTTACTGCCCTGTTTGCGGTAAAAATTATGAAATCGGTGAGATAAAAATAAGAGGGCTTTTCGATCATACTTTGATCGTACAAACTATCTGCGATAATGGTCATATAACACTGTTTATCACCATTTTCCAAACAAAAGAAAAAGTAAGCTCAATTTCAACTAATTATGTTTTGGATTTGAGCAATACTTTGGAAAAGTTTGATGGTGATTTTCAAAAATTATGGACAAGATAGATCAATAAATTGATCGCGGAATTTCAGTATTCCAAAATATGAAACTTGTCGCGGAAATTTTTAGGATGAAATTATGGAAACAATATTAAAAGCAATTCCTCGAGAACTTCTTGGTAAAAAGGTAAAAGTTTTACGAGCTAAAGGACAAATTCCTGCAGTTGTATACGGCCGGAATTTTCAAGCTTTACCTTTAATTTTAGATAAAAAAGAATTTATAAAGATTGCCGAAGAAGCTGGCGAAGCAACCCTTATAAAATTGGAAATTGATAAAAAAGAACCGCTAAATATTTTAATTCGAAAGGTTCAAAAAGACCCGGTAAGCGATGAAATTATTCATGCCGATCTCTACAAGGTTGATATGAGCCAGAAAATTCAAACGGAAATTCCAATTGAATTTGTTGGTGTTGCTCCTGCGGTTGAAGAGTTGGAAGGTAATTTAATTACTAACAAAGACGCAATTAAAGTTGAATGTTTACCGGATAAATTGATTCCGAAAATCGAAGTTGATGTGTCAATCTTAAAAACTTTTGATGATTTAATTCATGTAAAAGATCTAAAAATTCCTGTCGAAATCAATATCTTGGAAGAACCGGAAGATATTGTCGTTCAAGTTACTCCGCCTCGCTCTGATGAAGAATTGGAAGAGATGGAACAAGAAGCCGCTGTTGACACCGAAAAAGCCGGTATTGAAGGCATTGAAGCCGCCGCTGAGAAAGAAAAAGCCGAGAAAGAAGCAGCTGTTGCTACCGAAGAAGGTACAGAAAAAATAGCCGAAGCACCAGCTACTCCAAAGGAAAAAATCACAAAAAAATGATTTAGAAAATGAAAAAATATTTTATCCTGACTCTTGGTTGTCAGATGAATGTCAGCGATTCTCAGAGAATTGCCACAAAATTAGAAAGTGTTGGATACAAATCAGCCTCAGAAAAAGAGGCTGATTTGGTAATAGTCAACGCTTGTTCGGTACGTCAAAAAGCCGTAGATAGAATTTGGGGTGGGATAAAAAATTGGTCGCGTGATGGCAAAAAAATATTAATAACCGGCTGCGTTTTGCCTAGCGATAAAAAGAAGTTTTTTGATAGAAATGTTAAATTTTTCGATATCAAAAATCTTAAAAATATAATAAATTTTATAGATAAATATTCTTTTATTCTCGAGAATAAAAGAATATCATCAAAGAGTTCTTTAGATTATTTTCATATTGAGCCGAAACAAAATAGCAAAGTCGCTTACATACCGATTATGACCGGGTGTGATAATTTTTGTTCATATTGCGCCGTCCCCTACACGCGCGGGAGAGAAGTTTCGAGACCAATGGATGATATTATGGCCGAAGTAAAAGACGCGATTAAAAATAATACTAAAGAAATTTGGTTATTAGGCCAGAATGTTAATTCTTATGGAATAAAATCCAAGCATGGTCATTCTGAACCGCCGGCTGGCAGTGAAGAATCTCCGGCGAATGCCGGATCTCACATTCGTGAGAGAACCTTTATTAACATTCAGGATGACACAATAAACAATAAAGATTTTATAAAATTGTTAAAAGAAATTGACAATTTGCCTGGCAATTTTAAGTTTAATTTTATGTCCTCAAACCCACATGATATGAGTGATGAAATAATTAAAACATTCTCCGAACTAAAAAAATGGCCACGCGAATTACATTTAGCTATGCAATCGGGTGACGATGAGATCTTAAAAAAAATGAATCGGAAATATACTTCGAAACAGTTTCTAACTTTGGTTGCTAATCTCAAATCCCACATATCGAATATCAAGCTATCTACAGACATTATTGTCGGCTTTCCTGGCGAGACCAAAACCCAATTTAATAATACCGTAAAAATTTGTAAAAAAATCGGCTTTGAAAAGGCCTATGCCGCCCAGTACTCTCCCCGCCCCGGCACCGTTTCGGCAAAAATGGAGGACAACGTCTCTGCGGAAGAAAAAAAGAGACGTTGGCTCGTTTTAGATAAATTAATAAATAATCCTTAAAAAGAAATTGGGCCCCCGCAAGCGGGGGCCCAGACAAAGATCAAGAGGGACGAAAGGAACAAGTGTCCCAGCCTCAAGCACCAACGGGGCGCTTGCGACCGAACACCCACACGCTGCCGGCATCGTAGAAGTAGTCAGGGCTCGCAGTGTGGCCGTTAAGCCAGAGGCCGCCCCCGTAGTGCCCAACGCCGAACACGCGCGGGTAACCACCGCGGCCGATAATGGGATCCATGTACATCAGCTCCCACTCACCGAGCTTCTGGTCGAGGTTCTGCAGGCGATACTGCGGTCCGGCTTCCGCCGGGAGCTTCTCGCCGCCGAACCTGGCGATTGCCTCGAATGACTGAGCAACCGTGCTGCCTTTGGGTAAACCCAATTCGGCGTTGGTTGCGCGGTACAGTTTAAGGGTCGCGGGCTTGGCGGTTAAGGTCATCCGATCCATGAGATCGCTGGCCCAGGCCGAGATGTTGATCTTCTTGTCCTTGAGCGCCTGGCGCATGGCCTTGACGTTCTTGAACGTTCCGATCTGGATCGTCATGAACGGTGGTCGCTCCAAGAGCGGCTTGCTCAGACGATACTCGGTGACCTTGTCGTTAACAACGGTGTCGAGTTCCTTCGCGAAGGAAGGATGACCGAGCACGTACTGGAATTCAGGACTGTTGATCTTGCCCTTGCGGACAATATCTCTAAGTACCTGTTCAACCTTACCGTACTGATCATCTGATACTGCGGGAGGGGTCTGATTCGTCATCAGGCGTCTCCTTCTGCGTTTGTGAGGTTCGCCTCCTCTATTGTAAAGTATAATAGCACAATTACACCAAAAAGTCAAACCCGTGAGCTCAAATCTGACCTAACCGCCACACTTCCACCTCCGAGGTGGAAGTGGTAAGATATAGACAATGAATATTAGAAAAGATCCCCTTAAAAATGATTATTATTACCATATTTTTAGTCGGAGTATTGCAAAATTCGTAGTATTTAATGACGCGGATGATTACTCAAGATTTGTTGAAATATTGAACTTATATCATTTTGTTGAATTCGACTATAAATATTCGCAATATAATAATCTTTCGGAGTCGACGAAAAGCCAGAAACTTAAAAAGCTAACTAAAAGCAATTTATTTTGGGTAGAGATCGTAGCATTTTGTGTTATGCCAACCCATATCCACCTCATACTAAAACAAAAAATTGACGGTGGTATTTCTAAATATATTGGCAAAGTTCTGAATAGTTATACGCGTTATTTCAATCTGCGACACCAAAGAAAAGGGCCACTTTGGGAAGCTCGTTTTAAAAGTGTTTTAGTAGATAGTGATGAGCAAATTTTACATCTAACTAGATATATTCACCTAAATCCTACATCAGCTGGGTTAGTCAAAAACACTAGTGATTGGCATTTTTCTTCCTATCATGAGTATATTCAGACTAATCGGAAGGATCATATTTGCATCTTTAAAGAAGTGATTGATTATTCGCCAGAGCAATACCGCAAATTTGTTTTGGATAGAAAATCTTATCAAAGAGAAATCTCTCTTATCAAAAACTCTCTGATAGACGACTATACCGGCTGACTTCCACCTCCGAGGTGGAAGTGGTTCTCGGTTAGATTAAAAATTGGGTACTGCAATATAAATTGCTGTGGTTTGATAGGTTGAAGCTTCTTGGATGTTGGAAGTTGCTACTTGGTAAGTAATCGTCCAAGAATCATTTGCTTCGCCGGTTGAGCCATTGATTGCGGCAGTGTGATCGGCGACAATATTGCCCGGCACAGTTTGAGAAAAACCAGCGTATTTTGTTCCAGTGCCAAAACGATCGGAACCTTGGACTAAATCATCTGACGAAGTGTAACCAAACCCATAGCCGCTCCATGTTGTCGGCACTGCCCAAGTTCCGGCATAATTGGCGATACTTTTTGATGGGTATTGTAGAGAAGTTAAAAGTTGGGTTGTGTAACCATAAATTGAATAGCCATTGGCGGCATTAGTCGTTACACCTAATGTGTGATTTTTTGTGTCGGTGTAAGAATTTCCGGCATTTAAATTATTGAAATTGACAGATGTACTACCAAGCGTAAATGACAATGTTGGTAAAACCATCTGCCCGGTTGCATTTACTGCCGTTCCGACATTGGTGGCATTATCGGTTACTCGAACGGTGAAATAATAAGTTACCGATGTTTGTAAATTTAGACCGGTGGCAGAAATAGTTGTGCTTGTGCCATTGTCGGTCCAAGTTTTAGTATCGGTTCCTCCAGAAGTTGTGCCAATCGCATATTCGTATTTATTAAGTCCGGAAGCATTGGCATCGAAGCCAGACAAGGTTGCTCCGAGTTGCGTCAATGAACCGGTATTGGCGCTATCAGTTACGCTTCCTCCGGTCGGAGCGGTTGTATCAATGCCATAATCCATATCGTTAGGGTCGGTATTTCCGCCAAAAGAAACCCAACCTGAATAAGCATTGGCGGCATCCTTAATTCTTGCCTGCCAGTGATAAGCGGTGGCATCTGTTTGTCCTGAAATTGTGTTTATTACCGTAACCGGCGTTCCCGAATAGGCTACCCCAGAGCCGCAGGAATCCTCGGTTCCCGAAAAAGCCGTACTGGTCTGGTCTTTTTCAATGCAAAGATACAAAGTGTCGGGATTGTCGGTATCGGAAGCTGTAGCGGTAAATTTAACTGAAGTTTCATTAGTCCAAGTGTTAACAGTAATGGTAACATCGGTCGTCTTTTTCTGTGCTAAAGCAGAAGGATCATTAGGAGCGGTGTTGGTTACAAATATCCAACCCGGTACATTGTTGCCGTTGTCGGTCGTGTTGGCTCCAGCAGTAATGCGATAAGCGTTAGTGTTATTTTGACTATCTTTAACATCAATGTAATCTCCAGCCGGATTAATATCGGCAGGGATAGCAAAACCCCAAGCGTTAGTGTCTAAAGTAGAACGGAGAGTAAGAACTTTACCGACATCGCCATCGAGCGTCCAAGTGCCGTTAATCGTTTGGGTCGTGCCAGCCGTGAATTTAATGGTTTTGGCCCCGTCGGTGGTTGTATTCATGGTGAGATGATTAAAAGTTGAGGAGCCGGAAACAGTCGCTTCATTAGTGCCACGAAAAGTGACAGTACTAGAATTAGCAGTAAAGGTTCCGGAATTAGACCAGTTCCCCAAAACAGCGATGGTCGAGCCGTTGACAGCCAAAGTGCCGCCGGTCTGAATATCCAAATTAGTGGCATCAATGTTGCGATTTAAGCCGGTCGTATCCACTGCAGAGGTGGCATTTGAGCCATTGCGGCGAATGGTAATATTAGGATTACCGGTAATATTTCCGCCCAGATTATAGGTTAAGGAGTTGGCACTGCCCGAGGGGTAAATATCCCAGTTGTTAGTAATGGCCGTGGCGCCAGCGCCGGTGTAGACAATATCGCCAACTCCAGCAGTCAAAGTCGGACTAAAGGTGAGATTGTAATAAGTGAGAGCGTTGATATTGACCGCTCCATTGCCGCTGAAAACAACTGTGGAATCTCCTGTATTAAAGGCACCCGTAATGCTCAAGGGCGAACCGGTGCCGGTCAAAGTAATGCTAGAACCGTTGGCGTTTAGAGTGCTGCTGGTAGTAGCAATGCTGATACTGCCAGAGGTTAGGGCATGGTCAGAGGCATCAACTGTGTCGAGTGTTGAGGTGGTATTGCCAGTTTCGGTGATGGTAGTTGCTCCTGAAACGGCAATGGCGTCGCCCATATAAAAGATGCCATTTTTAGTTCCACCGCTAGAGTCAGGATTGATGTCAAAATTATTATATATATTAATGACTCCCGAGCCAAATGTATATGTCCGATGAGCACTCATTAAGGGAGTAATCTGCAGGTCATAAAGATTAATAGAGCCGGAGGTTAGAAAATTGGGGTCGGTAAAGTCAGCATCCGGATTCATAATAACAGCCGAGGTGTCATAAGTGAACGTCCCAGAATTATTGGTTAAAAGTATGCCAGAAGTACCGGTTAAAGTGATGGTTGAATCGTTAGCTTTTAATTCGCCACCCTGGATGCTGATTCGGGACACGGAGATATTATAATTTAAGCCCGTGGTATCCAGTTTGGCACTGGCGTTAATCGTAATATCGCCGGTTGGGTCGTTAGGAGTGGTCAGATTGCCGGTTAAGCTATAGGTCGGCGTTCCGGATTCCGGCGTGAAGGTCAGATTATTGTACTGAGTGGTGGTAATATTCGTTGCTCCGGCGCCGGCATAGACAACCGTCGAACTAGTTACCGTAAATGTCCCGTCTTTTGTGAATGGTGTGCCCGTTCCTCGAACAGTTAGGGTATCGCTGGAAATATCAAAAGTATCATCCGCGCCAATGGTAAGGTCAGTCACATTCATTTTGTTCGCAGTCGAAACCGATGTTGTTGTTGACGGTCCAATTGTAACCACTCCCAGATCTTGTCCCGGAGCGGCGGTAGAATCAGTCACCACCTGTGAACCTCCATCAAAGGTTAAAGTCCCACCCTTGGTGTAAGTTGTACCGACCGATAATGAAAATGCGCCAGAAAAATTCTGATTCTGACTATTGCTATTAAAAGTGCCGGCTGTTTGGGAAAAGCCGCCGGAATTAACATCAATCGCCGTCACTAATTGAAGCGTGCTTGCCCCCGTATGAGTCAAGGCATTAAATAAAGAGACCGAAGCGCCAGTAGAGTCTATGGTTTCTGTGCCGGTTGTAGAATTGAAATTAACGGTTGAGCCATTAGCCGTGAAAGTAGCGTCGTTATTCCAAGAACCACCGATATAAAAAGTATTGTTATCGGCCGTTACCGTGCCGTCAATTTCAATATCGTGAGTGATCACATTACCCGACGAGGCCGAATCTGGCCGATATGTGTTGGACCCTATAATAAGCAACATTTCATCCGAATAGCTGCCCAGATTATCAACCGTCAGGTCATTGGAAGCATCAATGTCATAAATGATATCCGAATCATCGGCATCCGCTCCGGCATTATAATCATAATCGTCCATATCAGTGTGAGCCACCGTGGTGTTTTGGTCGCTGCCAATGGTTAAGTGGCGCTGATATAGAGTGACACCGCCGATATTTCCCGTGCCGCCGGAGTTGTATTTCGTCACCGCGGTTGCCCGCTCGCCGGGGGTGGCCTCCCCGTTGATAAAAACGGTAATAGTCGCGTTAGCCGACGGCTGGGTAACTCCTGAAATAATCCACGAGCCATCTACTGTGCCGTCCGTTTGCGCCTGGAGCACACCATTAATCGCCACTGCAATTACCTCCGCGCCGGCATCAGCGCAAGGAGTGGAGCGGTCATATTGATAACAGGTGCCGGAAATTGAGATAGGGGGAGCTAATGACGCACTCATATGACGGACAATGGCATTTGTGGCAGTGGAATAGACAACATCCAAATAATCTTGATTCATCACTTCGCCGATTGAGGGATAAGTTAAGTTCTCCGACGCATGGTCTTCAAGCGTTGTTTCGGTGCCGCTCCAAGCAGTTGTGCCATCGGTAAGCGACCTGGACTGGCGGACCAAAATCGTGGTGTCGGCTACTTTTTGATAGACCAGATAAAGATTGGAGCTATTGCCAACGATAGCCGGTCCCAACACTACTGCCGCGCCAGCCACCGGCAGCAGTTCAGTATCAAGAGTAGAACCGTTATAGCGCCTCGTATTGATATCAAACGCGCTATCCAACCATGAAAACCAGATTGCATCAGAATTTGGAACACCGAAGATCGAACCGGTCATTTTTCCCGCCATACTGTCTGCAGAAATAGTTGTCACTCCGGCGCAAGTCACACCTCCCAAAGTGCAATAGCTGGCGGCGGCATTCGCATCGGCAGAATCTAATTGCTGGGTCGCAAGAAGATCTACACCATTATCATAGAAAATAACAGTCTTATTATCGTTAGTGCGGTCAATAGAGATAATCCCTGAAATTGCGGCAGCGGTCCATGTTTTAATATTCGCGGTTGTGGTAAACCCCGGGTTATCACTATTAAAGACTTGGGTTGAGGCTAAATATATGGCTGACGGATTAACGGCGGTATTATTATAGTAATTTGCGTAAATCAAAATTGCGGCAGTGCTTGAATCTTTGCCTATTTCAATAACCGGGTGAGTGAAGTTAACAGATGTGGTAGCGTTAAGAGCCACGCGTTCTGTACCTAAAGCCGGTGTCGTATTCAAGGCCGTTACAATCTTATAGTTTACATCTGATGCGGCTGCATCAGCCGGCGTTTCGCGGCCGTAAGCAATGTAGAGAACATTATTAGTTGTATCCCATTCCATGTCGGCCGACTCGTCATTGCCTCCGGTACCTACCGTACCGACGCTCGTCCAGGTAGGAGAACCTGCCTCTGGGTCATCAGAATAATAAAGACTGATAACTTCATTCGCGCTGTAGAATAAAGCAAAAGTCCTTTTACTGCTAGCGCCATTCGAGGTTCTTACAACTTTATGCTGGCCGGCTCGTTGGGTTGCCGTTACTTCGGTTCCGTCAAGGACGGTTGAAGGCGCGGCTTTGGTTGGCTGGGGTTGGGAAAAATTAATAAAATAAGTGGAAATTAAACCAATAATTACTAAAACAACCGTCCCCCAGCGCAGATGTTTTTTATTTTTCGGTTTGAATAAAACTTTTTTTACTTGTAGATAAATTCCGTCAATTTTTTTCATGGTTTTTAAAATTAAATATTAAAAATAAAAAATTAAAAACATCCTGAGTTTAAGGGGGTATGTCATGTTGAACGAAGTGAAACATCTCTGGCAAATGCCAGCCCAAGACAAGCTCTGAGATTCTTCACTACGTTCAGAATGACAATTTGTCAGATAGATCTTTAAAGGTTGGATTAACACTTTTGATTAATTCCATTTTCTTTCTTCTTGTCCAACCTTTTATTTTCTTTTCAGCTTCAATGGCTTCTTTAGGATTATTAAATAAATGATAATATATCAATTTATTAATGTTATATTTCTTTATGAAACCATATATTAGCTTGTTTTTATGTTCATACATTCTTCTTCGTAAATCATTTGTTACACCGGTATATAGAGTGTTAGATTTATTTGTTGCTACATAAACCCAATAATTTTTATTCATTGAATTTTCTCACATTCGTGAGAGATTCTTCGGCTTCGCCTCAGAATGACAGTTTTTTATCTTTAATTTTATTAAGATTGACGATTATAATTTAAACTTTGTTTAAATTTCCGCACAGACAAAGCTAGCTTTGTCTGTTATAATTCGGCGGAAACATCTTTTTTAAAAGCAGAACTTGTTCTTGTTCCATCCAACGCATTTTTCGTAAATTAAAAAAATTCAAGATGATAAAGAGTAGAAAAAGGATGATAATGACAGTCGGGATAACCACAAACCAAAAAGAAAGTTGGATTTTAGTGCCCGTATTAACTAATTGTTTTGCATTAATCTGCGTTCCTGATAATCCTTGTTCTATTTGCTGTTTTGGCGAATACAAAGTAATTTCTTTGCCAGTTATGGGGTTGGTAATGCTGACGGTAATATTTGTAGGAAATGGCAATGGTTCAAAAGTAACTTTAATTGGATCGAGAATTATTAAAGAATCGGCCGTAACTGTAAGAATCGCTTCTCCGGAAATAAAACTGGTTATTCTAAACTGGACTTGGCCATTTTCGTCGGTTTTATCCTTTTGCATATCGGAAATTTCCGCTGCTTGAACTGTGCCCGGCGCAAGCTTACTAACAGCTTCAATAATATCAACCTGGCCACGATTGGAAGTAACTATCACAAGAACATTGGGCATTGGATTGCCATCAGCATCTTTAAGTGTGATCGTTAGTAAAATTGAGTGGTTGGTCGGATCGGCCAATGTTGTTTGAGTATTCGTCTCAACAGTGGATTTAAGTTTAGAAACTTTCGAATCAACTGTCGCCGCCACATTAACATTGGCGCTACCTTGCGCATAGAGTTTATAAGGCACTAAAACAGCCATCAAAGCGAATATGAAAATTAGTTTTTTCATTGTAGAATCACCCGCTTTTTTAGCGGTGGTTCAAAATTTGGTAAATTTTTATTATTTCGGCGATTTTTTCTTATTTTTCTAACGATGAAGAAAATAATCACTGCTAGCAGAACTGCAATCTTGGTTATCAACCACCACGGAATGATCCAGAAAGTAATTTGAGAAGTTAAAGGTTGGTTTTTTTCACCATAAGTAGCGGCTAACTTAACTGTAAATTTGCCAAAATCCCACTTTCCTTGCTCAAAATTAAGCTCGTCGAATTTTCTCGTACTGTTAGGAAGGATACTGCCTTTTTTAGAATTGATATCGAGAGTATTTTTTGTTTTCCCCCAATTAGAAATGGTGATTTCTCCTTTGGGTTTGAGATGGACATTGCCGCTATTTATGATTCTTAAAGTAAAGCTAACTGGTGGTTTTATGTATATCGATCGGTTAGCGGCAAATTCTTTTATTTCGGCCTTTTCAACAATATTACCAGGCACTTTGGCTAAAATTAACGACCCCACCATGCTGGCCAAGGCAACCTGAGTTGTTTTTTCCTCTGGCTTTGGCGGTTGGGACGCAAAAAGAACCGAACCGTAATGACCGCCCGGTTCAGCATCATCAGGAACTGTTATTTTGTATTTAAATTCAATATCCTGTTCTGGCGTCAAAGCAATTTTTGATTGAGCAAACGATATCCAACTTGCCAAACCGTAAGTTGCATCTTCTCCCGGACTTTCAATCGTTGGCGTACCACTTTCACCAGAAGCGGAAAAATTTCTAGCGATTGGATAAACTTCAATTATTTCTTTGGTTGGATTGTTAACTTTGATTATTCCATCATAAACTTTGCCGACAGTCAAATCTATTTCGGAAAGTGGCGGAGAAATAGTAAGTCCTGCGCCAGTT
>CAYSSM010000008.1:2026-5984 GCA_964433905.1 uncultured Candidatus Saccharibacteria bacterium | reverse complement strand
TTAAAAATTAGCGGTAGCGATGACCGTTACCGTATCAGCGTAACTTCCTGCCGGAGCAGAACCCAAAACTTTAGCTTTTGAGGTAATCGTCACTTGTTGGGCGTCAGCCACCCCATTATAACTCGCCAAAGCTTGAGCGGTTCTTTCATAGCCGCCAATTGTATTGCTAGTCTGGTCGTAACGCGCATCTATTGTTGCTGTGGCCGATGTTGCTTGGATTCCATAACCGGCAACCGATGCTAAATCAGCCGTGTTATTGTAGCTTGCATCGCCCGAACCCAAAAGATAGCTGGCGGTTGAGTTATAGAGACCGGGGTTGGCGCCATCGCCTTGGTCCTGAATAGTAATATTATAACCGGTAGTAGCGTTAGTGGAAGTTTCGAGAGTAATATTAGGCGAAGATGTATCCACCGCGGTTGAAATAACTCCAAAATCGGTAGAGGTAGCGCTGATCGAAAAGGTAATCGTTGGATCAACTGATGCAGAAACGGTAAATTGATCATTAGTCAGCAAGACGACGGCAAATGAGCCGCTTTCGGTCGCAGAACCGGCAACGGTAATAGTGCCAACATAAGTTGTATTTGTTGTGCCATTGGTCGAATTGGCGCTACTGTAAGTAATGATAAGTTTATCAGAAATAGCAACAGCGGCAGTGCCAACACCGTCAGTCGGCGCAGTTAAAGTCAAGGTTCTGTTTTGGGTGCCGGAAAACACCGCTCCCCATTCAGTGCCGGAAGGAGCAACTGCCAATATCTCCGTGTTTTCTGCTCCGGTAGTAGCGCCATGAGTAAACGAAACTGTGCCGATAGTTTTGCCGGTGAAATTAAAGTCTGTAGGAAAAGTAATAGCGATAGTATCACCAGCCGTTTGAATGGCGGCGGCAGTGGTGAATTTAATTGTATGAGAAGAACTTTGCGAAATTTGCATCCGGCTCATCGTATCTGAGACTGCCGTAATCCCTGCCGCTAAAGCGATTCTGGGAGTAAAAAACGATAAAAGCGTGAAAATTAATGCAATAATCCCAATTTTTTTGATCTTCATAATCTCCTCTTTTTAGAAATTGCCTGTGGCAATGTAGGTAATGGTTGTTTGGTATGCGCCGGCTTCAGTGGTTGCCGTAACATTAACAAGATATGAAACAGTAAAAGTGGTTGTTGCCGATGAGCCACCAGATGAAGCAAGCGGAGTAGTTGAACCGGCTTCATAGGCAAAACTATCGGCTGTGCCATAATCTGCCTCTGGCGCACCTACGCCTCCAGAAGGCTCAGCGCCTGTATTAGGATCGACATTATCTTTAAGATTAATGCCAAATTGTTCAGTACCCTCATTGTTTATTGCCGGTGTCCCGCCAATAGCGTTGATCGTACCCCCTGTGCCAGATAGGGTAGCGCCACTATAAGAAATTGTATAACCGGTGTTGGCATTAGTAGTAGCAGCCAAAGTGTTGGCAGCGCCTAAATTATATCCTTCGCCAGTAGCGGAATAATTTGGATTGCCACTAGCAGCAGTTTGTAAAGTAACAGTAGTAGTTGTTAAAGCAAAAGTAATATAAGGGTCAATAGTGGTGGAAACTACCACTTGATCATCGGTAACTAAGGATATCGCAAACGAACCGCTTTCCGTGGTTGAACCGGCAACAGCGATAGTAACGATTTGACCGGTGGTAACCGAGGCATTGAGAGAATTCGTGTTGTCATAAGTAATAATTAACTTGTCAGAGGCCGCTACCGCGGCGGCGCCTACTCCGTCAGTTGGAGCGGTTAGTGTTAGTATTCTATTTTGGGTGCCGGAAAACACCGCTCCCCATTCAGTGCCGGAAGGAGCAGCTGCCAAAGTTTCGGTATTTTCTGCTCCGGTGGTAGCGCCATGAGTAAACGAAACTGTGCCGATAGTTTTACCGGTGAAATTAAAGTCTGTAGGAAAAGTAATAGTGATAGTATCACCAGCCGTTTGAATGGCGGCGGCAGTTGTAAATTTAATTGTATGAGAAGAAGCAATACTTATCTTATCCCGGCTCATTGTATCGGAAACAGCCGTAATGCCGGCAGCATGAGCTACCTGTGGATAACTGAAGAAATTTAAAAGAGAAACAATTAAAATAGCAACCAAAAATCTCAAAAACCTCGGGTTTCGAAGAACAAATAATTTCGAATTCACAAACCCTCCTATTTTTACCCTAAATTATCCTTCATCTATAGTATATAGTCGTGTTATTTTTGTGTCAATCCTGCATGCCTAAAGGCGATTTTACTCAGGATTGACCCTGAGCCTGTCGAAGGGTCAATGACTTCTTGAATTCGTCAAGCGTTTGTTCTATTAAATCTTTTGAACCCCTCTGTCTTACGGTTATATTTTTTGCTTGCTCTTCTTTATCGCCAACTACTATTATATATGGCACTTTTTGGAGTTCTGCATCACGGATCTTTTTACCAACTGATTCATTGCGTTCATCAATTTCTATTCTGATATCTTTTTGAGATAATTCCTCGCCAACTTTTTTTGCATATTCATTATGTTTATCTGATACCGGCAAAACAATTGCTTGCGCTGGCGCTAGCCAAGTTGGTAATGCTCCACCTGTAGATTCTAATAGAATTGCTATAAATCTTCCTACCGAACCTAAAATCGCCCGATGAATAATCACCGGATTCTTTTTTTGACCGTCTTTATCAATATAAAAGGCTTCGAGTCTTTCTGCAGTTGAAAAATCTAATTGAATAGTCCCCATCTGCCATGAACGATCTTGGCTATCTTTAACATGAAAATCTATTTTAGGTCCATAAAAAGCACCATCTCCTTTATTTTCTTTATATTCAATTTTTTTATTTTCTAAAGCAGCCACCAAACCTTTTTCAGCTTTTTGCCATTGTTCGTCAGACCCAATTGATTTTTCCGGCCGGGTTGAAAGTTCGACTCTAATGTCTTTAAAACCATATTCCGTATAGTGATTATGAATAAAATCCATCAGTTTAATTAATTCCGGTTCGATTTGATCTTCATTACAATAAATATGGGCATCGTCAATAGTTAGCTCGCGAGATCTAAATAGACCGTTGACTTCGCCTGGCTGTTCATAACGATAGACTGTCCCAATTTCGGAATATTTAACTGGCAAATCTTTATAAGAATGCATATTTTCATTAAATATTTTTATTGACCCCGGACAATTCATCGGTTTTAAACACCAATCAACTTTTTTTTCTTCCATTTCTTTCTCATTACCGGTAAAGAAAAGTTTTTCACGATAATTATCATAATGGCCAGTTTGTTTTAGAGTATCTAAATCAATTACTAAAGATGTCTTTAAATCAAGATAACCGTCGGCCTTAAGTTCGTTTTTTAGATCATTAACAATCAGGTCAAAAAGTATGGCACCTTTCGGTTTCCAGTCAATTGTCCCCGGCACCTTGCGATTAAAACTAAAGAGTCCCAACTGCCTGCCAATTTCTTTGTGATCATTGTGTTGAATATCTTCTTTTTCCATACCTTAATAATACACTATTAAAAAAATTATTCAAGAAAACCCGTAAGCATGGCTTACGGGTGATATTCTATCAGATTATACTCCAATTACCCCCTCAAGCCGACAGCCAAATCTCCATTAAGTTCTCCAAGTGTAATCCTACCTTGCTTTATCAGAGCTTCAAGTGCTAGCGTTAGATGCTCGTAATCAAATTTCATTCCGCCATCTTTACGCACCTCAACACTAAGATGATAAAGTTTGAACCACACAGAGGGTTGACCACTAACGACGCGGTAGATATTTTCTTCAAGCCGTCTAAGCTCAGCCATGTACTTCATTTCACCCGGTCCTAATCCGTCACCATCGTTAGAGCCACCAATAGACATCAGCATTCTCCCTCCGCTTCCGGATGTTTATACATTAGAACAATTATAAAAATAAATCAAGAACATAGATATTGCCAACCTCTTCCGCACCTGCCAGGTGCGGAAACTT
>CAYSSM010000008.1:0-1926 GCA_964433905.1 uncultured Candidatus Saccharibacteria bacterium | reverse complement strand
TTCCATTTGATGCCATTCCCCACGGCCATTACTATGAGTTTGAGAGACTTAAGAAAACTTGGCCAGGAGCGGTTTTTGAACTACTTTTAGGCCTATTTCTTCTACCGGCAGCCATTTATCTTATTAAACCAGAAGTTAGTTTGATCTGGCTTTACGCCTGCGCCTTTTCGGCCAGTCTGTTCGATATCGGCGTGGGGTTAGGAATTAAGTCAATCAAAAAGATCAATCATCTCCTACATTGGTGGCATGATAAAGTTGATAATCGAACAATGTGGACATGTGAGGTTTTCGAAACAATCATCTTGCTATCAGTACTAGTGCTAGCGATTCGGGCGGCATGAAAATGCCGCCTTTTTCATATTTCATATTCCATATTCTATATTCTGTATTCTACGATTTGTAAAACACTGAAGCGCCTTTAAACGCGATAGCGTTTAAAGACACAATATTCATTCTATACGGAAATTTTTAAACTACCCTTCACCATTTTACCGACACCCCTGGGGTGTAAGCAAAATGGTTCAGCTGATTGGAAACTTTTGACAGAGAGCTGTTACTTGTTTAGAAATTTTTGATATTGATTTTGATAAAGTTGCCACAATTAGATCGGCGACTATTTTCATTTCTTTTTCTTTCATTCCGCGGGTAGTAATCGCCGGTGTGCCGAGACGGATGCCAGAACCGATAAATGGTTTTTGGGGATCGTTAGGAATAGTGTTTTTGTTGACGATAATGCCGACCTCTTCCAACATCGTTTGGGCTTCTTTTCCAGTGATTTTAAGGCTTCGTAAGTCTACCAACATTAAATGATTATCCGTCCCGCCGGTAACAATTCGCAATCCTTTTTTTTGTAACTCTTTTGCCAACGTTTTAGCATTTTTGACAATTTGTTTGGCATAGGTTTTAAATTCGGGATCCATTGCTTGCCCAAAACAAACGGCTTTGGCGGCAATTTGATGCTCATGCGGACCACCTTGTAATCCTGGAAAAACCGCTTTATCAATCTTATCCCCAAGTTCTTTGCGAGAAATAATAATAGCTCCGCGAGGCCCTCGCAAAGTCTTATGAGTGGTCGTCATAACAATATCAGCGTAGGGGAAAGGCGATGGGTGAGTCCCACCGACAATTAGTCCAGCAATGTGAGAAACATCAGCCAAAAGATATGCACCGACTTTTTTAGCAATTTGGGAAAATTTCTTAAAATCGATAATTCGGCTGTAAGCGGTGGCGCCGCAAACTATCATCTTTGGTTTTTCTTTTTTGGCAATTTTTAAAATTTCGTCATAGTCCAACATTTCAGTTTTTGAATCTACGCCATATGAAGCTATTTTATAGGCTTTGCCGGAAAAAGAAATTGACAAGCCATGAGTAATATGACCGCCTTGATCCAACTTCATTCCCAAAATTTTATCGCCAAAATTTAACAAGGCAAAATAGATTTCTGCGTTTGCCGGCGAGCCTGAATACGGCTGAACATTAGCATGCCAGTTTTTTTCTGACAACTTAAACATTTTTAAAGCACGATTAACAGCTAAATCCTCTATTTCGTCAACAAAAACTTGTCCGCCATAATAACGCGCATGAGGTTTACCCTCCGCATATTTATCATTGAAAACTGAGCCCAGTGCTTCATAAATTTCTTTGCTTGAATGATTGTCCGAAGGAATTAAATTCAAAGAATTCTGACGACGATTGTCTTCAGCTTGGATAATTTTATTTACTTTTGGATCAGTGTTTTTTAACATTTCGTTCTAATTCTAAAAAGTTATATTTATATTTTCCCGACGTATTTCTTTCTTTGGTAATTATATCAAAATTTGAGTAATCTGGAAAGTAGGTATCGGCATCAAAATTTCCTTCAACTAAAGTTAAATATAATTTATCAGCCAGATCGATAGTTTGAGCATAAACCGATCCCCCGCCGAT
>CAYSSM010000007.1:19802-25472 GCA_964433905.1 uncultured Candidatus Saccharibacteria bacterium | reverse complement strand
CATGGTCAAGATGCAAGGCAACCGGCACGGTGGCTTTTTGAGCCTCCTTACTTATCATCGCCGCAATTGTTTCCAGCCCGGCATATTCGATAGCTTTTTCCGAAGTAGCAATAATAACTGGCGATTTTAAAGCTTCGGCGGCGGAGATAATCGCTTTAGTAATTTCCATATCCGAAGTATTAAAAGACCCGATGGCATACTTGCCTTTTTGGGCATTAATAATCATTTGTTTCGAATTAGTTAACATATTTAAAAATCAGTTATTAGAAAACAGAAATTTGTTTTGAAGACAGAAATTAAAAAGATGTTTATTCAATTTCCAACTTCTAATTTCCATACTGTTTTCAAATCTCATTCAACTATTTTCCTGCTATCCCCCTGCCGCTTCGCGGCAAATTTTAATAAATTCTTTAGCTTTAAGCGAGGCGCCACCGGCTAAAACTCCATCAATTTCCGGTTGGTAAATAAATTCTTTAACATTTTCCGCATCTACCGAACCACCGTAAAGAATCCGCACTCGTTCAGACATATCTTGGCTATATTTTTGAGCAAATACTTTTCTTAATTTGGCAATTACACTATTAGCATAAGCACCCGTAGCCGGATTACCGGTTCCAATCGCCCAAACTGGTTCGTAAGCGACTATCATTTTTTCGGCTTTTTCGGCTGATACGCTTTTTAAAGCCGCTTCGAGTTGATGGATAATATCCGATTTTACATCGATGCTATTTGGCCGTCCCCGGCCGCGTTTTTCTTCATGCATTTTTTTAAGCTCGCCGACACAAACAATCGGCGTAATGTTACTACCAAAAGCGGCATGTATTTTATCGTTAATCAGAGCGTTTGATTCGTCAAAGATTGATCTTCTCTCGCTATGGCCTAAAATCACAAAATCAACTAAATTTTTCAACATTAAAGGTGAAATTTCCCCGGTAACCGCCCCTTTTTCAGCAAACCACATGTTTTGCGCTCCCAAATGAATATTTTTAGACGCAGCCTCAAGAATTTCCGCTAAAGATACAAGCCAAACAAACGGCGGACAGAGAACAATTTGAACGGCGTCGAGATCGCCAGCAGCTGTTTTGATTGAAGTTGCTAAAATAGTCGCATCCGCAAGAGTTGTATTCATTTTCCAATTAGCAATAATAATCGGTTTACGCATTTTTACTCCTTTTTTTTAGTATACAACAGAGAACTTAAAAAGACAAAAGGGCTATAGAGTAAACTATCTGCCTATTTTGTAACGAAAATTAAAAATTACCAACCCAAAAAGAACTAAATCAAAATATATTAAAAGATTGACAGGATAAGACATATAAGAACTATCAAGAAGATAAATCCAAATCGGTAAAGTCATCGGTAAAAGTAACGGAATAACTTTTAAAAAACTGGTTAATTGAAAACTTTTTTTGTAGCGGCCATAAAAAACGTCCCATTGATCAAAATCTTTTTGATCTTCAGCAGATAATTTTTCCCTTAATTGATGGCTGATATAACCAGCTGCACCTTCCAATGTCATTTGGTTGGCCTGATAGTTAAAGGTTAACAAAGCAAAGACGATTGGCATAAAAAGTAGAAATAGCACGATCTCGTATAGAGATGTTCCTCCTATCAACATCGCAAAAACCATAAAGAGAAAAGCAACATTTAACAAAACTGCTACTAAAATGAATAAGTGAAGAAGTTTTACCCTTTCTGTGACCTCTCCCCTCAAATTATTATATTCATTTTTGAGCCAATTAATCTTTTCCATAAATTTAGTATAGTCCGAAAGTTTTTTATTTTAAAGATTTACGATGTCTTAATCTATAGTAAGAAATCGCAAAACGATGGGCCTGCCCTCCATAGCACGCACTGTGCGTAGAGGACGTAGTCCCTTGCACAGTAAGTGCGGAGGATGTTAAAGGAAATCATTCTTATTTAACTGACTTGCGATGTATCAAGCGATAATATTGCACAGCAAAACGATGGGCTTCGTCACGGATGTGAAGCAATAGATTAGTATCGATTTTCGCCTGCCCTGAGTTTATCGAAGGGTCCATGATAATTTCGTTCTTATTTCTATCATGTCCCTTGGCGATGCCGACAACTGGAATATTTAGCCGGCGAGATTTTAAAATATCTCTTGCACCATACGCTTGGGGTTTGCCGCCGTCGATAATAATCAAATCAGGCATCGGCCATTCTTTGTGTTCGAGGCGACGATTTAATACTTCCTGCAAAGACGCCACATCATTAGCGCCGGAAACTGTTTTTATTTTAAATTTGCGGTATTGGCTCTTATCAATCAATCCTTCAGTAAAAACCACCATCGAGCCGACGGCAAAAGCGCCCGAAATATTAGAAACATCATAAGCCTCAATGCGAAAAGGAATGTTACCGGCGGCTTCGATTTCCTCTTCTTTAATTAAAGCGACATCTTGAATGTGTTTTAGAGCAAATATTTGATCGCGAAGCTTGGCCGCTTTTTCGTAATGTAAATTTTTAGCGACAGTTTTCATCTGACTTTCCAAATTTTTAATAACTTGTTTTTTATGGCCTTTTAAAAATAATTTAATTTGCCGAACAATATTTTGATATTCTTTTTTTTCAAGTTTTCCGGCACAAACTCCGGGACAAAGCCCTAAATGATATTCAAAACAGGCTTTACCGCTCATCGGCTCGCAGGAATAGCGAAAAGGAAATATTTTTCTAATAATTTGCAGGGCTTCACGGACTTGGCTGGCTGACGGAAAAGGACCATAGAACTCACCTTTTGGAAGCTTTTGAGTAAGCCTTGCCGGCATAATCCGCGGCCAATCCTCTGTGGTAATTAAAATCCCTAGAAAAGTTTTATCGTCTTTTAATTTAACATTGTATTTCGGCTGATATTTTTTGATTAAATCATTTTCCAAAAATAATGCTTCAAAAACCGATTCGGTTTTTTTAGTTTCGATATTGGAAACTTGGCTAAGCATTTTTTCAATGCGAGTTTCTTGCGGTCTTTGCCAATAGGAAATCACGCGATGCTTGAGCGATGAGGCCTTGCCAATATACAAAGGCCGACGATTTTTATCGCGCATGATATAAACACCCGGGGTAGATGGAAACTTTTTGATTTTATTTATGATTGAATCTTTCATATTATTTTTCTTGTCCCGTATACAGCGCACGGCGTGACAGAATGTAATTCTGTAAGCCAGTAAGCTGTTATACCGGGATCGTTCATAACATTTAATCTTATCACTATCATATACCAATATCAATTTAATTTGACAGAGACTCAACTTTTTGCTGATAATATGTTATTAAACGGCGAGGAGGAGTCAGATGCAACTTTACAACATGGGCCAGAGACCATTATCTGAAGGTCTTCGTAACTACCTGGTAGGACAATTGCCAGATGCTCCCTCCGAAGATATCTTAAACCAGATAAAGGAAAAAATGGAGAAGGAAGGAATTGCCGAAAAATTTGACCAACTCTGCTTTTCAAAGATACCTGGTATCAAAGATTATTATGATCATTCAGGCTATCCAAAGTTTTATGTCGATTGGAGTATCAGTTTAAACAATTTTATTTCGGAGGAAAGCAAGGTCATCCTCGGAATCCACGGAATACAAATCGAAATGCAGGCTCAACTGAGAGTAGTAGTCAAGCCACCAAACAAACTTTCAGTTTTGCCCCATTTTGCCGAAGAACCATACTACCAGCCGGCCCATTGGTATTACTGCCTTCCTTCGGAAGTTGAAAAGCTACGAAGAATAGCTCTCGCAAGAGCTTTCAGCCCATTTGATCAGATGAGCACTATCGACTTCACCAAACCACCAGACGAGCCTTTTGCAAAAATTCCATCACCACTAAGAAGCCTGCAAGATGTCGAGGAATGGCTCGAAGGTAAGGAATGGTCTGACGGAACTTAAAAGTACATATCAGACAATATCAGCCCTCGCGTCCCCCGCGGGGGATTTTTTTATTTGACAAGATATCTTTTATTTGTAGATAATAAGACAGCAAAGCCAAGGGGAGGTACCTTGATGAGACCAGAGATAGAAACGGAATTGGCACTCAATGCAGATACCAATATCTTAAAAGGATATTTTTTGTCTGAGGGCATAATGCGCGTCTTTAAAGAGCAGTTCCCCCCGCGACAAGACATCTTGGACAGAATGAATGCAGAAATGGAAGGGGCCAATGTTAGAGGAATAATCATTAAGGCGCCTGAAAAATGCCAGGCAATCGCCGAACGGCGAGTTATCATGAAGGTAGAAGACGGAATCCCTCAATTCTTTCTTGGATGGTGGCTTCATTTTAATCACCCGGGTTTTGACGTCGATTTCTTTCCTCCATTCGGAAAGGCTCGCGGAACGGGATTGCTTCATGAAATCGCTCAAGTGCAGAAAGTAAAATCCGTAAAACCAGCTATCGAAAAGATATGTATTATTCCGAACTATCCGGACTTGTCATATCTCAAGAATGGAAAAATATCCATCGCCGAACATTTTGTCTGTCTGCCAAATGAATTGGCGATTCTTCAAAGCTACCAGATGGCTTTGGTTCGTCAACAATTTGAGCAAACTCAAAAACTCGACCTGCCATAGATCCCAACCACTATCGATTTACAAACCCGTCACATGTTGGCGGGTTTTTTTGTTATTCAATAATATTACTATTTACTATCGAATATTATGCGACCGCTATATATTCGTTAGTATTTACAGGTATAATTTTATTTCTTTAAAACCTTTATTAAAAACTGTCCGGTATATTACTTAACCACCTGATAAACTTTCCCTAACCTTCTTCCACTCACTTCGGAAGTGAGGGATGATTGGTTAAGAATCTATCGTTTGATGTTTTATTATAGCTAAATCTCTTTGATAAGAAATTTGATCATTAACAAATTTACGATAAGACGATGGTTGAATATCAATAATATTTGAGAATAGGCACATTGAATTACACTGATCTTCAGACAAATATTCAGCATAGGAAGAGTATTCCCAATCCTCTGGCTTGTTAGCTAATGCTGCCGAAACGGGATTTAAATGAATATATCTTGTTAAGTGAATTAATTGTTCATCAGTTTTAACTAAAACATTCCGAAACTTTCCTTCCCATAAAGGACCTTTTCTCTTATGAATTGTGTTAAAGTAGCGTGTATAACCATCGAGAATCTTGCGCATGTAGTCAGATATGCCATTTTTTGTTAGTTGTTTAAGTAAAAGATGAATGTGGGTAGGCATAAAACAAAAAGCAATAATTTGGACTAATTTATCTTTGTCTTTTGTTATAAAGGATAGGGAGTTATTGAAACCTTCTTTTTGGACAATTTTTAGATCGAGAAAATCCGATAATCTCAAAGGGTTGTCACTTTGATAATATTTTATTAGTTGGGTGATTCTATTAAACTCATCATTATTATTAAAAATTATAAAATCAGCAATACTCCTAACAAAAACATGATAAATCTCCCCGTTTACTAATAGGTCTTTTCGCATACTGATTCTAATATAGCACAAACTTAACCTTTCTGTCCTCACTTCGGAAGTGAGGTTGTTCTGGTTAAGTCATTTTTTTAGAACCTTTTTTAAAAACTGACCGGTGTAAGACTTTTCAATTTTGGCAATGTCTTCGGGAGTTCCCAACGCAACTATTCTTCCTCCACCGTCGCCGCCTTCGGGGCCAAGATC
>CAYSSM010000007.1:0-19702 GCA_964433905.1 uncultured Candidatus Saccharibacteria bacterium | reverse complement strand
AAAGTGCATTTCAATTTTAATGATTCCGTCGCCCTGGCAATTATCGCAGCGGCCTCCATTTACATTAAAAGAAAATCTTCCCGGCAAATAGCCACGAATTTTTGCTTCTTTTGTTTTTGAATATAGTTCACGAATGGTGCTGAACACATTTGTATAAGTAGCAGGATTCGAGCGGGGAGTTCGCCCTATCGGCGACTGATCAATAATAATGGTTTTGTCTAAAAATTCCGTGCCTTCAATCCGCGCAAATTTTCCCGGCCGTTCCATTGCTTTCTGCAACTTTCGCGCTAAGGCTTTGTGTAAAATATCGTTTACTAATGTTGACTTGCCTGAGCCGGAAACTCCCGTAATGCAAGTAAAAACTCCCAGAGGAAAGTGGACGGTTAAATTCTTTAAGTTGTGTTCGTTAGCACCGACGATAGTGATATATTTGTCCCGGATTTTTCGTCTCTGGTCGGGGAGTGGTATTTTCTTCTGACCCAATAAGTATTGGCCCGTAATCGAGCGGGGTTCCTTGATGATATCGTCAATTGTTCCTTGAGCCACAATCTCTCCGCCGCCTATCCCCGCTCCCGGACCAATATCAACGATCATATCCGCCCGCCTCATTGTTGCTTCATCATGCTCAATAACCAAAACTGTATTGCCTAAATCACGCAAGCGTTCCAAAGTATCCAATAACCTTGAATCATCACGGGCGTGCAACCCGATTGACGGTTCATCTAAAATATACAAAACACCGACAAGTCCTGAACCGATTTGAGAGGCCAAGCGGATACGCTGGGCTTCCCCACCCGCCAAAGTGTATGCTGGCCGATCCAAAGTTAAATAATCTAAACCGACATCAACCAGAAATTTTAAGCGAGCTTTAATTTCTTTTAAAATTCTTTCGGCGATTAAAAGTTCTCTTTTTGATAGTTTTAGATTTTCAAAAAATTCTAAAGATTTTCTAACGGACATTTGAGTTACTTTGGTGATATTTTTAGAACCAATCGTAATTAGCAACGATTCTTTTTTCAGCCTTCTCCCCTCACAAGTCGGACAGGGCGACTGACTCATGTAGCGTTCAATATCGGCGCGGATATTTTCTGATTCTGATTCGCGGTAACGGCGCTCAAGCCAGGGAATAATCCCTTGAAATTTAAGATGGTAAATATGAACTCGGCCATGCATAAAGTGACGAACGCGAATATACTCCGGTACTTCCCTACCGAATAATATTTCATTTAATAAATTCTCTGGTAGTTGATTCACGGGCGTATGTTCGGAAAATCCATATTTATCGGCCACTGAGCGGAAAACCATCCCATAATAATTATTGCCTTTATAATTCAAAGGCATGATCGCACCTTGGGAGATCGATAGTTTCCTGTCGGGAATAACCAAATTTGGATCGATTTCTTTTTTTGTACCCAATCCATCACAAGTCTCGCAAGCTCCAAACGGTGAGTTAAAAGAAAATATTCGTGGTTCAATTTCGGAAAAACTTACATCATGATCGGGACATGATAATTTTTGGTTTAAAATAAATTCACTCTTTTTATGAATTATTAAAACTAAACCGTCAGCCAATTTTAGCGATTGTTCGATATCGTCGGTAATTCGAGCAATGTTTTCCGATTTCACTTCGAGTTTGTCGAGAAGTACTTCAATATTGTGATTTTTGTAACGGGCCAATGATATCGATTTTGATAAATCCTGAATTTTGTCGTTGATTCTAACTTGCGTATAACCTTGTTTATGTAAATCTTTTAATAATTGATGATACTCCCCTTTTCGGCCGCGAACCACCGGTGACAAAATTTGAACTTTTTCACCTTCGCCAAAATCCAAAACTTTTTCCACCATTTGCTCAACAGAAAGTTTTTTAATTTCTTCACCGCCAATCGGACAATGCGGAATACCAATTCTCGCATATAAAACTCTTAAATAATCATAAATTTCTGTGACGGTGCCAACGGTTGAGCGCGGGTTGTGGGAAGCGGCTTTTTGATCAATGGAAATTGCCGGAGACAATCCTTCAATTAACTCGACATCCGGTTTTTCCATTTGTCCCAAAAATTGGCGGGCGTAAGACGACAGCGATTCCAAATATCGGTGCTGGCCTTCGGCATAAATTGTATCGAACGCCAAAGTAGACTTCCCTGATCCAGAAAGTCCGGTAAAAACAATCAATTTGTTCCGCGGCAGCACGAGATTAACGTTCTTCAAGTTATGCTCACGTGCACCACGAATTCTAATATTATTTTCCATTTTTTAGATTGCTTGCCCCGCATAAAGCGCACGGCATGACAGAACGTAGTTCTGTAAGCCAGTAAGCTTTTGTGCTGGGGTGTTCTTTTGCCCCGCGAATAATAATTTTATCGTACATACTTCAAAAGTTCCGCTTTTTCGCGGATTTCCCTACTACAAAATATTTAATGGTGCTGATGGTATTATAGCAATAAAATCGACTTAAGTCCATTGACAATAAAACTCGGAGAATCTATAATACAATCATTCTGAACCAGGAGGTAGTGATGAAAGACTGGATTCGGAGGCACCCTTTAGCATATAGAATTGATATAGTCCTTTTCCTAATTCTGGCAATTACATTCGGTTATCTGTATAGTTGCGACAGAAGGAACATTGAGAATACCTACCGTAACTTACCTCCTACGAAAATCACCAAAATAAACATAGGAAATAATCCTTCCGTTACTGCCAAAGCGATAACGGGATCTACTGTCCATCTTGACTATCGAGATTTCAAAAGGCATTCCACCAAAGCTGTCGAATCTTATCTTATCAAAGAAAAAGACGAAGATGGCTATGACCATAATATCGCCTATGCTCTATTACCGAACGGTCACACCTATTCAACCCCAGTCAATATTCAGGCACCTTTAAACTACGCTGAAAAAGGTAGGTTTGCCAAAGACGGAAACATATTTATCCAATGGGAACTCAGTCCTTTTCCATGGCTTCCACTGGGTTTAGTGATTGTGATGCAATTGTGGCTAACTATTATCATCATTTTCGTCACAGTAGCTATCACTGCTAAAAGATCATCTAATCCTTAACTTCCTTAATTGGACAATCTCATCTCGCAACAACGCCGCCCTTTCGAACTCCAAGTTCTGGGCGGCTTTTTTCATTTTATTCCGTTCTCAATAATTAGTAAATATTAAACAAAAACCCAGAATAACACGATCGTATTATTCTGGGTAATATTTCCTAACCATAAAATGACACCGCGTAAGTGTCATTTGGAGGTTCAAAAAAAAGCAGATTGCCATACTTACGCTCGCAATGATACAAGATGACATATTAGCGCTGAACCAAATCTTCCGCACCTGCCAGGTGCGGAAAAAGGTTAGGAGTTATTTAATTCGAAGTTTTCTTAGTTGAATAATTTCATCTCTTAAAATTGCTGCCTTTTCAAACTCTAAATTTTGAGAAGCAATTTTCATCTCTTTTTGTTTTAGGGCAATTACGGCCGGTAAGTCTTCCATTTTTTCTAAATCGATAAATTCCGGCGTCACCTGCGGTTTTAGTTCGTGATCAATGATAGAATCGATAGCTTTTTCGATGGTTTTTGGCGTGATGTTATGTTTTTTATTAAATTCAATTTGTTTTTTGCGGCGGCGTTCGGTTTCATCTATCGCCCGCTTCATTGAGCCGGTAATATTATCGGCGTATAAAATTACTTTACCTTTAACATTTCGTGCCGCACGGCCGATGGTTTGGATGAGTGATGTTTCCGAACGAAGAAATCCTTCTTTATCGGCATCTAATATTGCCACCAGCGTTACCTCCGGCAAATCCAAACCTTCCCGTAAAAGGTTTACTCCAACCAAACAATCAAACTCGCCTTTTCGCAAATTTTCCAAAATGCCGATACGGTCAAGAGTATCTACTTCACTATGAAGATATTCGGCTTTGACTTTTGCTTCTTTAAGATGCTCTGACAAATCCTCAGCCATTCTTTTTGTCAGCGTTGTCACTAAAGTTCTCTCTTTGTGTCCAGCTCTTTCTTTAATCTCCGATATCAAGTCTTTAATTTGATTTTCCGACGGTCTAATTTCTAATTCCGGATCAACAAGTCCAGTCGGACGGATAATTTGTTCGACGATCTGCTTGGATTTTTTACGCTCGTAAACTGCCGGCGTCGCCGAAGTATAAATTACATTTTTTATTTTTGCGTCAAATTCAGGAAACTTTAGCGGCCGGTTATCAAACGCACTTGGCAGTCGGAAGCCATAATCAATAAGTGACTTCTTTCTCGAACGATCGCCTTCAAACATAGCTCCAATTTGAGAAACAGTAACATGAGATTCGTCGATAACCAACAAGAAATCTTCCGGGAAAAAATCCATCAAAGTATCCGGAGCTTGGCCTTCTTTGCGGCCCGTTAGATATCTTGAATAGTTTTCAATTCCCGAGCAATAACCGATTTCGCGCATCAGTTCGAGATCATAGCGTGTCCTGCGATTTAATCGTTCGGCCTCTAGAGTTTTTCTCTCTTTAGCAAAATATTTTAATCTTTCTTCAAGTTCTTTTCCAATATTTTTAATGGCGTCTTGCAACATCGGTTCAGGCACAACAAAAAGTTTGGCTGGAAAAATCATGGTATTTTCTTCTTCGCTTAATTTTTTCATCGTAATTGATTCGTAACGAGTTATTTTTTTAACCAGATTTCCATCAAATTCGATTCGAATAATAATTTCCTGATCAGCCGGCATAATTTCCAAAGTTTGACCATGCAACCTAAATTTCCCCCGATCCAAAACTTCTGAGCGAGTGAAATACATTTCGACTAATCTTTTCATTATTTCTTCACGATCTATCTCGAAGCCAGCTCCAATTGTCATCATTGCTTTTTTATAAACTTCAGGGCTCCCTAAACCGTAGATACATGATACTGAGGCGACAATAATAACGTCGTTTCGATATAATAATGCTTGCGTTGCCGCATGGCGCAGCCGTTCGATTTCCTGATTTATTTCCAAATCTTTTTCAATATAAATATCGGTTGTTGGTAAGTACGCTTCCGGCTGATAATAATCGTAATATGAAACAAAATATTCAACAGCGCTTTTTGGAAAGAATGTTCTAAACTCCGAACACAATTGCGCCGCCAAGGTTTTGTTGTGAGCAATCACCAGTGTTGGTTTTTGGACTTTCTCGATGACATTGGCAATGGTAAAAGTTTTTCCGGAACCAGTGACACCTAAAAGAGTCTGGTTGCGATAACCTTTTTTTAAACCAGATACTAATTTCTCAATCGCCTGCGGCTGATCACCAGCTGGTTTGTATTTTGAACTGAGCTTAAATTTCATACGGCTATTTTAACATATTTCCCTTAATAACAAAATCCCCTTTAGTTAACAGTGAGCCTGTCGAACTGCGGGGGATTTTGTGTTTAATCTAAATAAATTTACTCTACAGCTGGAGCGGCTGGGGTTTCTCCCTCTTCTTCATCTTCTTCATCTTCGTCTTCGTCTTCATCAGCTTCTTTTCCACCTTCTGCCGGCGCTACTACATCTCCAGCCGGCACGGCAGTATCATCTGCATCTGTGTTATTATTAGCAACAGCTGCATCATCGCCATCAGCTGGCGGTGTGGTTACTTGATCATCATCTCCCATTGAACCTCCTCTCACCCCGTAAAAATTGGGGTAAAATTAAATTTATTTTCTATATTGTCTCAATTCATTAATAATATTGTCAAGTCCTATAAGTCTTGACTTTTTTTCTCCCCGTTTTTTAATCTCAACTTTATCTTCGTTCAAAGTTTTTTCACTAACTACTAAACGATACGGAATTCCCAGAAGATCCGCATCGGAAAATTTAACCCCGGCCGATACCTTACGATCGTCATACAAAACTGCGATTCCCGCGTCCGTCAATCGTTTGTAAATTTCTTCGGCCTTGCCTTCAACCAATTCCACCAAATAAACTTTAAAAGGAGCGATATTCTCCGGCCAGATAATCCCGTACTCATCATGATTATTTTCCACCACAGCGGCGATTATTCGATCTAAGCCAATGCCGTAACATCCCATTAAAACCTTTTTTAGCTCTCCTTTTTCGTCAGTATAATTTAACGAAAAGCTGTCGGAATATTTTGTGCCCAAATTGAAAACATGAGCCATTTCGATGGCTTTTTCAATTTTTAAATCTTCTCCGTCATCAGGACATTTTTTGTCCTCTTTTGTCTCAAGATTAAAAGCTTTTTGACATTTTGGACAAATCAGGACCGTATCTTCACCAACCTCTGAAAGTGCCATAAATTCCATTGAATCCGAACCACCCATAATTCCTGAATCGGCCTGAACGATTATTACTTCCAAACCAATTTTTTCAAATATTTTTTTGTACGCATCAATAAAAGTTTCGAATGTCTCGTCAAGTTGTTTTTGATTAGCATGAAAACTGTAAGCATCCTGCATGGTAAATTCACGCAGACGAATCAAGCCCCCGCGCGGCCGGGCTTCAAAGCGAATTTTTTTTGAAATTTGATTTAAACAAAATGGCAAATCGGTAAACGATTGGATTTTGCTTTTAGCAAGCGGCGTAATTACTTCTTCGTGTGTCATTGCCAAAACAAATTCTGCTTCTTTGTCGGTATTTACCTTCAAAAGTTCCGGGCCGATCTCACTAAATCGCCCGGAAGTTTTCCACAGTTCCGAAGGATGCAAGATTGGTAAAGAAACTTCCTGACATCCAATCTTGTTTAATTCATCAATAATAATTTTCCTTATTTTTTCGAAAACAAGAAAACCTAAAGGCATATAAGCAAAAATTCCCGAACCGACTTGATAGATAAAAGACCCCCGCTCAAGCAAAGCTTGGTTGGTAGATGTCACCCCTTTTGGAGTTTCTTTTAAAGTTTTGATTAACGATTTAGAATATCTCATATTTAAATTGTAACACATTTACCAGAATCTTAAGATATCGCGAAAAGTAATCGCTAAAAGCAGGATAATCAGCAAAACAAATCCGATTGTATGAATAAGATTTTCAATTTCCTGACGGACAACTTTTTTACGGAAAATTCCTTCCAAAGCCAAGAACAAAATCTTGCCGCCGTCCAAAGCAGGAAAAGGCAGGATATTAATAATGCCTAAATTGATTGAAAGAATCGCCAAAAGTTGGAAGATATATATCCAACCGATTTTTAGCGCTTCGGAAGTGAAATTAAAAATTCCAATCGGCCCGACAACACCAGCGCCGGCTTCGCCGGCAGAACCGGTGGTAAAAACACTTTTTATCATGCCGCCTAAAACAAAAACTACCGTTTTGATGCTTCGGCCAACTTCAACGGTTGCCGTGACTAGCGCTCGCGGAAAAGATTGCTTAACTTTGGTAATCGATACAACCGCCACGCCCAAAGGAGCATCGTTTGTGCCTAACTGAACCGGCTTTATTTCCTGGCTGCCATTTTTTTGAATATCCAAATTGACAAGCTTGCCGGCATTTTCTTTGGTAAATTGCTGTAAATCACTTGGCGAAGAAAATCCGTTTAAAATGTTGCCGGACTCAATTCCAATTTTTGCCGCCGGCGAATCGAGAACAACTTGCGCTACCATTACTTGCGAGGTTTTTTGTCCTCCTAGTGTTGCCGGATCGGAAACTAGTGGCGTCATGCCTATCATAAAACCGATCGTCAAAATAATTATCGCCAAAAGAAAATTCATCATCACTCCGGTGACAACAATAGAAATTTTTTGCCAAACTTTCAAAGAATAATACGAACCCGGCGTTTTGACATCTTCTTCCTCGCCTAAAAGACTGACATATCCTCCCAATGGAATTAAATTAAAAGAATATTTAGTGCCTTTGCGGGTAAATGAATAAATCGTCGGCGGAAAACCGAAAGCAAACTCTTTTACTTGAACGCCATTTAATTTGGCAATTAAAAAATGGCCAAGCTCATGAACGAGTATTAAAATGATTAGAAAAACGACAAAAATGATAATAGATAAAAGCACTAAATAGTCCTTATTTCTTTTTCTTTATTTACAACTGCATTATTTATTTTACTATTGTAATCTTCGATCAATTTATTTAAATCTTTTTCGGCGGCGTAACGATCGTCTTCAGTAATTGACTTTTGGCTTTCGAGTTTTTTTATTTCTTTCCATGATTCTTCTCGAAGATTTCTTAAAACAACTCTCGAGGCTTCAGCATTTTTATGAATCATTTGAACTAATTCTTCGCGCCGGTCAGCAGTCATTGGTGGCAAACTTAACCTAATCGAACGACCATCGCTTGAAGGATTAAGACCGATATCGGAATTTTGAATTGCCAGTTCGACATCGCCTAACGAATTATTGTCCCACGGCTGGATGACGATTAAGCTCGCATCCGGTGTGCTAATATTAGCCATTTGTTTTAGCGGAACTTTAGAACCATAATAATTAACGGCGATATTTTCAACCAAAGCTGAGTTGGCTTTACCGGTACGAAGAGCGCGAAAACTTTCTGTTAATTTTTCAACAACTTCATCCATTTTCGGCCGTAAATTGTTGATGAGTTTTTGATACACGATCCCTCGCTTTGCTAAAAAATTATTTAATTTCTTCGCCAAGCTCGTAACGGATAAATCTTTTAACTTGGATATTTTCGCCGATTTTTCCAACAGTCTGCTCAATCAATTTCTTAATCGTTAATGATTCATCTTTTATATATGCCCCAGAAAATAATTCTTCGATATTTTTTGGATTCATCGAAACAACTTGCATAGCCAAATCATGAGCTAAGTTTTTAAATTCTTCATTTTTAGCGACAAAATCCGTTTCGCAAGCAAGCTCCAATAAAACTCCGATTTTCCCGCCATGACAATAACATTCGATCAATCCCTGGTTAGCTGATCTTTCCGATTTCTTCTTGGCAATAGCTGCAGCGTTATTTTCCAAAATAGCTTTTGCTTTTTCAAAATCACCTCTGGATTCTTCCAGTGCTTTTTTACAATCCATAACCCCGGCACCGGTTTCGGCTCGCAGTCTTGCAACTAATTTTGCATCCATTATTTTTTCTCCTTAGTCACTTTTGTTTTTACTTTTGCAATTTTTTTCGGTTTAGCAACTGCCTTATTCCTAGAAGGCAGAACAGTCTTTTCTTCTTTTTCATCATCTACTTTGACAGGCTCTTCAACGGCAACTTCTTCTTTTTTAATTTTTGCACCCTTAATACCTTCTTCAATTTTTTCCAAAATAAGTTTGATTGTTTTTTCCGAATCATCATTAGCAGGGATTGGATAATCGATCAAATCGGGATTGGCGTTGGTATCGCAAATCCCCACTATCGGAATATTTATTTTTCTTGCCTCTAAAACGGCAACTTTTTCATTAGCACTATCAACAACAAACAGACCGTCGGGTAATTTATTAAAATTTCTTAATCCTTCAAAAATCGCCGCAAGTTTTATTTGTTTTTCTTCGATAACTTTGCGTTCTTTTTTGGTATATTTATTAAAATCTTCGGACTTCATAAGTTCTTCGAGCTTTTCAAGCTTTTTCAAACTTTTGTATACCGTCTCAAAATTTGTCAGCATTCCTCCCAGCCACCGCTCAACGATATAAGGCATATTTAAATTTTGAGCCAGTTTTCTAACATAGACTTTCGCTTGGCGCTTGGTGCCAACAAAAAGAATGATTTTGCCATTTTCTATTTGCGCTTTAAGATAATTTATGGCTTCGTCTAATCTTTTGACGGTTTGTTCCAAATCAATTACATAAACATTATCACGAATTGTGTATGTAAATTTTTTCGCTTTTGGATAAGACCGTTCTTTTTTGTGACCGAAATGAGCTCCGGCTTCGAGTAATTCAGTTAATGTAGGCATTGGCATTTAATCCTTCCTATACGAATATTATACTTAAAAAAGCAGTTTTCTGCTACAGAGAAATAGTATCATACTCCTTATCCTAATGCAACTCCTTTCTGACTTATTGAACTACGTTCAATCACGCAGAAGCGTCGTGCATAGGACTGCGCCCTGAACCGAGCTTTTGCTCTGGTTTAGGGCTTGACTTTTGACAAGAGAAATTATAGAATATCATTAGTCATCTCCAAGGAGACACAGATGCTCGAAGTTATGGTTGACGAACATCCGGTGCTGATTGAAGATTCAAAGATTACTTTGCCTACAGCCAAACAGATGAAAGAGATCAGAGAGATATTACTTCAAAACAGACTGATCAGATTGGCCAATTTTTCTAATTGGAGGATGGTCTTCCGAAGAAGATTTCGGCGAAACAGTCCATCGTGGCTTAACAAGTTGATTGCTTTTCTGGAAAATCTTCCTCAATTTTTACCTATCTTCAATGCTTTCGTTAGTGAGATACCTTATTTCTGCTATCAATGTAAGACTCCGCTCAATACCGTTGGAGTAATTACAACCGAGGAGATTCAAGGCCAAACCAAAAAAATCAATCATGAAAAGTATTTTCCGAATCTGGTCGCTTATTGTCTAGAATGCAACTTTGTCATAGAGCTATATGAAAACATCTGGGCAGAAGACCATTAGTTCTTGCCACAAACAACATAGCCTTTTATCGACCGCCCGCTACCCGCGAGGCGGTTTTTTTAATTCTTTAAATTTTAACTGGTTAGAAATCCCACTCCAGTGATATATCATTTTTGTGGTATAAATTGCCAGGATAGAACCCCAAGGATTGCAATGTTGGGATAAATCTGATAATATGTTAATATTGAAAAGGAAATTATGAAAGACAAAATTCATCCACAATATTATAAAACTGCCAAAGTTACCTGCTCCTGCGGGAATACTTTTGAAGTTGGCTCAACTCTCCCTGAAATTAAGGTGGAAGTTTGTTCTGCTTGCCACCCGTTCTATACTGGAACGGCTAAGTTTATCGATACCGCTGGACGAGTGGATAAATTCCAAGCAAAAGTCAAGATGGCCGAAGAGATGAAGGCAAAAAAGAATAAAAAGCCACGCCAATAACTAATTTAAACTAATTACGAATAACTAATATTAGTTATTAGAATAATTCGTTATTAGCGAGGAATATATGAACGATCTCAAACAACAACTCGAGGATACTCAAAACCTCTTTAATACAACTAACGATCCTGCCATTAAAGAACTGGCTCAAGAAGAAATTATAAAGCTAAAAAATCAATTAATGACATCTGATACGACAGAGAATAAGGATGTCATTTTGGAAATACGCGCCGGAACCGGCGGCGACGAAGCCGAACTTTTCGCCGGTGAGTTATTTCGAATGTATCAAAGATATTCCGAGATTAAAGGATGGAAAGTTAATGTTTTAGATTCTAGTAAAACATCGCTTGGCGGAGTTAAAGAAATTACCACTGAAATTAAAGGCAATGATGTTTTTCGATTTTTAAAATATGAGTCTGGCGTGCACAGGGTTCAAAGAGTTCCCAAAACAGAGAAATCGGGCCGGTTGCACACTTCGGCTGCCACGGTGGCGGTTTTGCCGGAAGTTTCGGAAACAGAAATTCAAATCGCTCCTCAAGATATCCGCGTTGATGTATATCGCGCCAAGGGCCACGGCGGCCAGGGTGTTAACACTACCGACTCGGCTGTCCGTATCACCCATATTCCGTCAGGACTCGTCGTTACCTGCCAAGACGAACGATCGCAAATTAAAAACCGCGCCAAGGCCATGCAAGTGCTGCGAGCCCGGCTTTTTGAGCAAGAGCAAGACAAAAAGAACAAAGAACGCTCCGAAAACCGTAAAATTCAAATCGGCACCGGCGACCGCTCGGAAAAAATCAGAACTTATAATTTTCCTCAAGACAGAATCACTGATCACCGTATTAAAAAATCATGGAGTAAAATTTCCGAAATTTTAAACGGAAATTTACATCAAATTATAAAAGATCTCGAAAAAGAAAATCTTGAAAAAACTTTAGCGCAAATATAATTAATTTGTCGAACCTAATTTCAATTTCAGTACGCTCTCTTTGTTGTCGCGCGATATCTTCAATTCAATTTCATCGTCAGGCTGAAATTGTTGCAAGACTGCGCTCAAAGGATGATTTTCGTCAATCCGCTGGCCGTTTATTTCCAAAACAACATCGCCCTCTTTAATCCCCGCTTTATCGGCTGGACTGTTTGCCACAACAGCTGACTGATTTCTTCCCGAGACAATTAAAGCGCCATGATCAACTTTGATGTTATTTTGCGAAATTATATCTTTATTCAATGTAACATACTGAACGCCAAGATATGGTTTGACAATCTTGCCGGTTTTTTTATAGCTTTCAAGAGCGCCTTTGGCCTGATTAATCGTAATGGCAAAGCCAATACCTTGAGCGTTGCTGGCAACAGCTGTGTTAATGCCGATTACTTGGCCGGCAAGATTAACAAGCGGTCCACCAGAATTACCAGAATTAATGGCCGCATCAGTTTGCAGCAAATTATTTAATTGTTCTTGATCACCATTGCCGCTTCCAGCAACTAACTGCCGCTCGCGGGCAGAGATCACCCCGATAGTAACAGTATTTTGAAACTGTCCTAAAGCGTTACCCACCGCAATTACCCATTGGCCGATTTGCAAATCATTGGAATCGCCCAAGTCAACCACCGGCAAACCGCTGGCGTCAATTTTTAGAATCGCCAAATCATTAGTCGGATCGAGCGCAGCGATTTTTGCCGGATAGCTTTTACCATCGGAAGTTAAAACTGATAAATTATCACCCGATTGAGCCACATGTTTGTTAGTCAAAATCAAACCGTCGTTAGTAATAATAAAACCGGTGCCACCACCTTCTTGCTGCAAAATCTGACCGAATAAGTCCTGAACATTGCGCGACGAGGTGATTGAAACAACCGCCGGAGTTACTTTTTTGACCGTATCGGTTATGGCCGACGATTCTTCAAGTCTTAATTTTTCAGTTTTAGTTGAGTTGATGTTGATGCTGCTGCCCTTAATGCCTAAAATATCCTGTAAACGGCTGTTTGACGATAAAGCGAGTATTGCGCCTGTGCCGCCAAGAAGACCCATAATGAAACTTAAAATGAGAAAAAAAACAATAAAAAGACCGCCTTTGCTTCTGCGGGCTTTTGAAATTTGGTCGTTTAAATAATTTATTTTGGGCATAAATTTACCTTGAAATATAATTGTAATTTTTTATTGCCGTGTTGTCAATTTTTCACTTTTTTTCGTGATGATACTCGTGTTCGTGTTCTTTTTTTTCTTCTTCTTCCTTAGCTTCCTGAGTTATTCTACCAAAATAATAAGTTACCAAAACCGCCAAGATAGTTACAAAAAAAGCGTAAATTATTTGCGATTTTAGACCGGACCCGGGTTCAATGAACCGGTTGATGACATTTTTAATCGTATCGTTCCACGCCAAGGCGGCCACAAAAGCAAAAGCGGCGGTAACAAACTGGGTCATGGTTTTGAGGAACTCGGATCTTAAATCTTTTTTCATATTTTCTCCATAAAATTCCGCGGCAATTTTAAGTTGGCTATTTGATTTTTTCCTTCAATAACTTATATTTTGTCATACTAAAATTCAGCAATTGATTTTTTCGTAAATCAATCTATTTATAATTTCCGGGTTAGCTTTGCCTTGGGTTTCGCGCATTACTTGGCCAACCAAAAAGCCCATTGCTTGAGTTTTTCCGGCTTTGATATCGGCTACTGGTTTTGGATTGGCAGTGATAACTTTATCAATAGCCTTGGCCGTTTCAACCTCCGATACCACTTCGGAAGGGTAATCAGGGTTTTCGCCCGCAATAAGTTTAGCCAGATTTTCCTTTGCCATTTTGCCGGTAATTTTGCCTTTTTCCAAGTTTTGGAGCATTTCTCCCAAATCTTCAGGCGAAACTACCAATATCCCATCCATTTTCAACTCATTAATAATCCAGTTGGCAGCCAGTATTGGCGTAACTGCTTTTGAAACGCCCTCGAAATATTTTGCCATTTCTTGGTCTGTAGCCAAAATTTCCGCATCCGATTGTTTAATCCCCATATCTACATATCTTTTTCTTTTTTGCGCCGGCAACTCTGGCAATTCGGATTTTATTTTTTCGATATTAAATGCGGAACTTTCAAACGGCGGCAAATCAGGCTCGGGGAAATAGCGATAATCTTGAGCAACTTCTTTAGAACGCTGTGAATAGCTTTCGCCTTTTGAATCGTTCCAACCGCGCGTTTCTTTTTTAATTTTTTCGCCTTCTTCGATTAAACCGATTTGACGCTGTTCTTCAAAGATTAAGGCTTTTTCAACCATGCGGAAGCTGTTTAAATTTTTAATTTCAACCGGCGTTCCCAAAACGATGTCATTCTGAGCGAAGCGAAGAATCTCCGAACTTGTTTCGGATCCTGCATCCGCAGGAGATCCTTCACTTTGTTCAGGATGACGATCATCAATTTGCGCGATACTTATATTGGCATCGCAACGCAGATGACCTTTTTCCATGTCAGCACTAGAAACATCCAGATATCTTAGAATAGATCTTAATTCTTGCATAAAAATTTTAGCATCGGCGGGGGACTCGATTACCGGCTCGGTAACAATTTCCATCAGCGGCGTGCCTGTTCGATTTAAATCCACCAGTGAATCATCTCCACTATGGATAAGCTTACCAGCGTCCTCTTCCAGATGAATTCTTTTTAATTCTATTTTGCGATGACCTTCTGCCGTCTCCACTTCTAAAAATCCGCCGTTACAAAACGGCAAATCAAATTGCGAGATCTGATAGTTTTTTGGCAAATCCGGATAATAATAATGTTTGCGGTCAAAGCGGGATTTTTCAGCAATTTCGGAATTTAAAGCCAAGCCGGTTTTCAGCGTCCACTCTATCGCCCGCTTGTTTGCCACCGGCAAAACCCCCGGCATTCCCATGCAAACTGGACACACCAAAGAATTGGGAGCGGCTTCTTCGGCATTGTTATTGCACCCGCAAAACATCTTACTTTTCGTCTTTAATTGTACGTGGATTTCTAATCCGATAACTGTTTTAAATTCACTCATTTATCATCCTGTTAATTCTTGGTTGCTAAACTGTTTTCCATTATGTTTTCCTTCTTGCAATTCTTGGAATATTTCTTTAATTGCTCTAAAAAAATTTACCGCAAATTCATAGTTTTCAGAATTAATTTCTTCACGGTTATGCCAAATTTGAAAAAAATGCTCCCCATCTTGTTCGGTCAATCCTTTTTCTACCATAGCGGCCCTCATCGCTTCCTCAACATTATTATCAAGCCCAACACCTCCGCCATAAATTCTTCTGGTCATCATCCCGATGTAATTGTTAGTTTCCTCGTTAAAATCTTCTAACTCTTGCTGAAAAGCTCGGAATTTAATTTCATCTGGTTGTTCACTATTTTCAGGAGTCATTTATTTTTCTTGTTCCCCCATTTGGTCGTCAATTACTTCTTGCCCCGCTCTCCTTATTGCTTCTCCTCGGCTCAATTTACTATCGATGGTCATCATTTCATCAGCTCTTTTTTCCAAGCGTTCCCTAACTTCTGGAGTCGCTTTTTCTAGATCGATAATAATATCTGGCTGTGGTTTACCTGAATCAATTCCTCTTTCATTCATAATAATCCTTTCTATCAGGTAGTAGAACTTTGACGCATTTTTAAAATGCTACATGCTTGAAGATAGTATTGTCAAAGTTTCACTACCTGGCTTAGAAATTAACTAATTCTTTTATAATTTATTCTCAGATAAATTTCCGCGATGTACAATTATTTAGTCAATTCATCTATTGCTTTTTCAAAATTGCTAATTGCCGATTTGGCACTAAAATCCATCAACTCAAAAGTGGAATTATGAACAAGCTCATTTCTTATTTTATGGGCTTTCCAAGCGGCATCATAGGCTTCGGGTGAAAATTTATTGTGCGAAGCCTTGAGTCTGTCACCCATTGTCAACCCCGGTGTCCGCAAGCCCTTTAGAATGTGATCTAATAATTTGTCCGCCTCCAAAACCGCCCGGGCGTTATTCGAAGGTTTACCCAAAGCTAGCAGCTGTTCTATTTCCATCCATTTATTACGGACATAATTTCTACTCGCCGGCTCAACTTGCTCGTAAGATTTTTGCCCTTTTGTTTTTTTATCGAAAATGAGCCGGTATGGCAGAGAGATAACCCACCACAAACCACGGCCGATGGAAGTTAGGATCTTTTCCTCGGTTGATGGCTTGCTATGATATTGGTGCACGCGGTAACTCATTTCTTGCCCCTTCATAAATTTTGGATAAATTCAAAAGATTATTGTCGCTAAATTGGGGACCTATTATATGCAATCCTACTGGTAAATTATTACTTAATCCCGCGGGCATACTAATCGCCGGCAAACCTGCTAAGTTAACCGCGATGGTATAAATGTCAGATAAATACATTGTCAAAGGATCATCAACTTTTTCGCCGATTTTGAAAGCGGTGGTTGGCGCAACCGGACCCAAAATAAAATCCACTTCTTTAAACGCTTCGTCAAAATCTTTTTTAATCAGGACCCGCACTTTCTGGGCTTTATTATAGTATTGATCAATATAACCCGCTGATGATGTGTAAGCGCCAAGCATAATGCGGCGCTTGGCCTCTTTGCCGAAACCTTCCGACCTTGTTTTTAAATATACATCTATTAGATTTTCCGCATCTTTGGCCGAAAAGCCATATTTTATTCCATCATATCTGGCTAAGTTAGATGAAACTTCCACCGGCATTATAATATAGTAGCAAGCCAGAGCATATTTTTGATCGGGAAGCGAAATTTCTTTTATTTCCGCCCCGAGCTTTTTGAATGTTTCGATACTATCTTCGATAATCTTTTTGACTTTCGGATCCAATCCTTCAGCAAAATACTCTTTCGGTATCCCTATTTTGATATTAGATATTTCAATTTGTTTCGGATTTCGGATTTCGGATTTCGGATTTAATGATGTACTATCTTTTTCGTCATATCCCGCAATGACATTAAAAAGTATTTCTGCATCTTCGGCCGTCTTGGTCATCGGTCCGATTTGATCTAAGGATGAAGCCATAGCAAATAATCCGTATCGCGATACTGTGCCGTAAGTTGGTTTAAAGCCAACGATGCCGCAAAGCGATGCCGGTTGCCTTATCGAACCACCCGTATCGGAACCAAGCGCGGCGATGGCCATATTTGAAGCGACAGCCGCGGCCGAACCGCCCGATGAACCGCCTGGTACGCGTTCAATATCCCATGGATTTTTTGTGGGGCCAAAGGCCGAAGTTTCCGTTGATGAGCCCATGGCAAACTCGTCCATATTAGTTTTGCCAAGGATTACAGCCCCGGCATTTTTTAATTTTGTTACGACAGTGGCGTCATACGGACTTTTGAAATTTTCTAAAATTTTAGAACCCGCAGTGGTGATTGTTCCTTCCATCGCCATATTATCTTTAAGGGCAATTGGAATGCCGTCAATTTCCGACATCACTTCCCCATTTTTTCTGCGCTTATCCGATTCCTCCGCCGCTTCCATTGCCTCTTTTTCTAAAAACGATATGAAAGCATTTATCTTTTCATTATTATCTTTCGCCGCATCCAAACACGCCCGCGTAAGATCTACGGAAGTTATTCCGCCGTTCTTTAATTTCTCTGCCGCTTGTTTAATTGTAAAATTGTTTAAACTTATTTTCATAAAGATCTTTTGTCTTTTGTCGGCATAATTGTCCCTGATTGCATCTCCACGATATCCAATGAGTCGGGCCTTAAAATATTACTTGTTCTTAAATTTATCAATTTTGACACCCCGCCATTTCTTGTATCTAAAGCAATGGCAGTGACATTTTCTTCTCGTATTACTTCTAGTTCTGGATACATAGATCCCTTCATTTCTTCACGATAAGTTTCAATATTGCGATTAAGCGACCCGATAATTTTTATTTCCAACTTATGCCTATTATCGGTATTTGTGTTTGTCGAACCATTATCCTCTAACGCATAAAGCAATTTATTAATTTCATCAATTAAATGCCCACGCCGTTCTCGACCAGTCCTTTCTTGCATTTTACTTACCATTATTACATTTGGCGCGATGTGAGCTAAAACGCCAATTTTTGCTTCTGGATCATACATTGTAATTGCTGTACACCCCCCATCCCAAAGGTCTTAATTACTGGATTATTTCTTTTTGCACTTGTTGCGCCATATTGATTTTGCAAAACATAAATAAAATCTTCCGAATCTTCAATTTCCGAAAGTGTCACCCCCTCGACTTCTTCCGGAGTTTTAGCCGTTTCAGGCGAAACTGGTTGACTATGCGTCACTTCGTTAATAGCCGCCGACTCGGCGTTTTGAGCTAAATCTCCTGCAATATCTTCTTCGCTTAATTGTGGTTGTCTTTCAGGCATTTATAATTTCCTATCTTAACCGCCTCTTCCGCACCTGCCAGGTGCGGAAAGTGGTTGAATTACTCAAATATTTTCTTAACTTTAATGAAGTTATCTTTTTTATCTGGAGCGTTTTCTAAGACTTTTTCGGTTGGTAGGCTTTCTGTTACCTCGTCCTCTCGTGCGATATTTTTTAGACCGGAAATCTGCGAAATAGGCTCAACGCCTTCGGTTGGAGCAGAATCAAGCTCATCAACGTAATCCAAAATCGCGCCCAACTCTTGGGTATATTCAGCGGTTTCCTCGTCCGATAATTTTAGACGAGAAAGCTTGGCGACATGTTCAACATCTTGCTTTGATATATGAGCCATAAGCTCCTCTGATTTTATTCTATCCTATAATCTTTACAGCGTAAAGATATCATGATATAATCTTTTTAGTTTCAATCAGGAGGTGCACCTTAAATGGCAAAACGGCATCGGAAGCGCCCAGCGATTTATGCTAAGGATTTTTACCGCTGGATAGCCAATGGGAATCTGGAAGTCCAGCAAGTAGGAAGAACGCCAACATACATCCTAAAAGAAGGCCATCCGGTCTGGCAAACTTGGCTGACACGGCCTAAAAATGGTATCGTCACAAAAAACGCTGTTTCCACCTATCTTAGAAGAGGAGAATTTTTCGTCCCCTCGTGGATAAACGTTCCTGCATGGGAAATAAAATACCGCAATCTGCCGGAAATTCATTTGCGCGCTTACGGCATCAGAAAATTCAGAGGCAAATACTTCAGGCTTTGCTTTATGCAGGTCGAAGATTTAGACCATGCCAAGCGACAGATGAATTATATTCTTAATCGATATCTCGACGAGACCACTCTGATGATCAATGACTTAATGGAGCTTTTCAGCGAGCTTTCTCGCCGAGAAGACATTATCGAACGGATTCAGCCCCGCCAAACCGGCCTGGAATTTCTAATCAATAAAACCAGATTAGAGTTAGATGCTCTAAGAAATATGCTTGAGTCTTATCTAAACAGCCCTGTTTTCAACCCAAAGCTTGATCCCGGCAATGCCCGTCAAATATTGATTGGATACTTGCCGCAAATCAGCCAGAGATTGAGGCAAATTCATATGCGGCCTTTCGGCACGAAGCTAAAGTATGCCGCCCGCTCGGTTGACTACGCAGTTATGCATTTAAGAAATCACCACTTTGGTTCGGCTAAAGCCAGAATTCAATCAGCCTTAACAAATATCCCAGAGATCCCTAAAGACGAACCTAACTAGCCCCGCCTCCGGCGGGGGGTTTTTTTATTGGTTTATTATACCACTGCAATGATATATCATTTGATTGGTATAATATAATTAATTAAGATGGGACTAAATAATATTGGATATTATTGTATGAGTTCTAA
>CAYSSM010000006.1:0-35728 GCA_964433905.1 uncultured Candidatus Saccharibacteria bacterium | reverse complement strand
TACCAATATAGCCAGCCCCACCGGTAACTAATAAGTTTCTTCTTTTTCTCATTCTTGACTTTCCTGTTTTATAAACCTATCATCCTGCCATACTTGATGTCCCTTTTCTGAAAGCACACCTTCGGCGATCTCCGGCAGGGCATATTTTCTGACATCTTCAATATTAAATGGAGGAATATAATTTTTGATACGAGCCTTCATAACATAATCATGTATACGCGATAAACTTGCGCGGCTTAAACCACTTGGTGAATAACGATAATTTACTAAGATCTGTTCAGTGTAGCCAAATTTAGCGTCAGCATTTAACATTCTTAAATACAGATCATAATCTTCTGAAACAATAAAATTTGGATCAAAACCTCCAACATCCAAAAAATTACTTTTCCGAAAAGCGGTACCAGGATTGGTTATAAAGTTAAACATCTTGAAAAGTTCGGCATTAAAGGGTTGAAACTTTCTTCTAATTTTTTTATTCTCTTCGGGAAAGTAATCATACATATTACTATAAAAAACATCATAATTATTCTTTGTCATAAGATCATATGTTATATGTGCACGATTTGGTTCATTGATGTCGTCGCCATCAGCCGTTAAGAGAATTTCTGATTGCGCTTTGGTTATGGCAAAATTTCTAGCATTGGATATACCAGTCATATTTTCCGGCAATCGAAAATAATGTAAACGCGAATCTTTAAAACTCTCCACTACTTCTTTAATTGGTTCATCGCTATGATCATCAACGATAATTGCTTCCCAATCCGTAATGTCTTGGTTTATTAATGACTGTATCATTTCCCTTAATTCTTTTGAACGATTTTTTACCCCGGTAATAAAACTTACTTTTGGATTCATATTATCCTTCTTTCAATTATTTCTTTGATAGATAATTCGGATAGTATTTTTGACATTTTGCTTACTATTTTTTATTTATAATTTTCTCGTAAACTTTTTCATAATTCTTAGCCATTTGTTCTGCCGTAAAGTTCTTCTCCACCCATTTTCGACAATCCTGGCGATTTATAGTGTCAATGTTTTTGACAGCTTCAATAGCAGCACCTAAATCATTTTCCTCAACAATAAAACCTGTTTCACCATCTTTGACAATCTCTAGCAAAGAACTACGACGATTGGCAATTACCGGTGTCCCACATGCCATTGCCTCAAGCGGGGTGAGCGGGCATCCTTCGTCAGTGTGATTTAAGGAAAAGTATCCTTTGGCATTTTTGTAAAGCTCGACTTTCTCCCGAAAACTAATTGGTCCCGTTGAATCAATTGGTCCAATAAATTTAATTTTATCCGATAAGTGGGGTCTGATATTTTTTTCAAAAAATTCTTGGCTTTCAATATTCCCAGCAATATATAAGTTAGCTTTTACTTTTTGACAAACTTTAATAGCATCAAGCAGGCCTTTTTGATCAATTCTTCTATCATCCCCACTGTCAATTTTTTTCATCCGGCCAAAAAATAAGAAATAATCTTTTGGATCACCGTTGAATTCGAATTTTTCTACTTCAACACCATTGTAAATACGATCAACGAAATTGATATCTTTGGCAGAATTTCTTTGGGCATCGGAAATTGCCACGAAATAAGTATTGTTAAACTTTTTTAAGATGTTGATTAATTCCGGCCATAAGTAGAGATGAATGGTTGTTACTATCGGAGTTTTTATTTCATGACTTATGAGCAAAGGTAAAAATTCAGGAAAAACATGATTATGAATAATATCATACTGATTGCCATCTCGTCTTATTGCCTCTACAAGTTCAGAAACCGCGATAGCATTCTGATAAAAAACATTTTCGTGAGGCGGTGAATTGTAAACAGATCTTGGTATAACTGAAATCAATTTCCCAGGCACCTCGGCATCTCCTGTGGCATATGTCGATACTTGATGACCAAACTGAACTAGACGATTGACTAAATCGTAAACTACGCGCGATCTGCCTCCTCGCGTATCTGGATGTGGAGAACGAGTTAAGGGTGATAATATAGCTATTTTCATGAAAACGACCTATAATTTTTGAATTTATTGTAAATTTCAATATAATTTTTAGCCATTTTTTCTGATGAAAAATTTTCTTTTGCAAACAAATGACATTGCTTTCTATCAAGCGAAGCAGCCTCTTGAACTTTTCCTATCATTTCTTCAACATTATTTACCAAAAAACCATTAATCCCATTTTTTATTAACTCCTTTGTTCCGCCTGTTGGATAAGCGACAACTGGCGTTCCGCACATTGTCAGTTCAAGAGGTGTTACCGGACAAGCTTCTCTGATTTTAGTGGGAAATAAGGCAGCTTTAGCTTTCTGAAAATAAGGAAGTTTCTTTTCATAATTGAGTTCACCAAGATAAATAATATTCTTATTATCTATTCTTGGTTTAATATGCTCTTCGAAATAATCATTGTCACGAATCTTTCCTATCAAAACAATTTTTTTGCCAAGTGCTTCGGCAACCCTTAAAGCAACCACGGGATTTTTGTGATAGCCAATCGTCCCTACCCATAACAAAAAATCTTCTGTTTTTTCAGAAAATGGATATTTTTCTGGATCAACGCCGTTATGAATGGTGGCAACAAAATTTTTCAAAAAAGCGTAATCAGATTTTTGATCATCGGAAATTGATATTGCTAACAATTTAGGAACTTTACTAAGAATTTCCGCATGTTCAAACAAAATCGGCAGATGAAAGATATTAAAAATTGGTATTTGGAATTTATCTAGGAGCGGCGCAAAGGCCAATTCTGTCGCCCGAGTATGATTATAAATAACATCAAAATTTTTCTGACTTTCTAATAAATCCAAAATTACCCTTATAATATATAATGTTTCAAGTCTAACTTTCCTTGAGGCCTCGGTTAAAACGGGATCATTTTTCTGTTCTAATAAAGATTCTTTAAAAATTTGATGGAAATGTACTTGCTTCAAAGTAGTTTGCCCCGCCCCATAGAGATGAACTTCGTACCCCATTTTAACAAGCGCTTCGATTTTATAAGTAAGAATAGTTTCTAACCCGCCTTGCCCAGTTGGAGGGACAGTTGTGACAGGCGGAGCGATAATAGCAATTTTAATCACATTTGCTCCTTGAAAGTTAGCCAATTAATCTTTAGTGATAATCCAGTTTTTTCGTCTTGACTTCGATTTTTTCTCGATTTATATCAATATAAGGCAAATTTCTACTAAGACGCTGATTTTTTTGAGCATTTTTATATGCCGTTTCATAATAACTAATAAATCTTTGCGCAATTATCTCCCAATCAAATTTTTCTTCCACCATTCGTCGCGCTTCCTGTCCCATCTTTTGCTGCAATTTTTCATTTTTTAATATTAAATTAACTGCTTTAGCGATTGCCTTGGCGCTACGTGCTCTGACTAAAAAACCATTGACATTATTTTTGACGGCTAAGGGGATACCACCTTTATTAGATGCAACTACTGGTGTCGAAGAGGCCATCGCTTCTAACACAACTAAACCCAATGGCTCATCCCAAATTGAAGGTACAACAACTACATCCGCTCGAGCATAGAACTCATTTAGCTCATTTATATATTCTTTACCAAAATAGCCAAGAAAATGAACATTCTTAATTTTTAACCCCTTGGCGAACTTCATTAACTGATTCTTCTCATCTCCTCCGCCTAAAATAAAAATTTCCGCTTTAATTTTAGGAGCAGCTTTTATTAAATATTCCACCCCTTTGGGTTTTGTCAGTTTACCTGAAAAAATGACAACTTTTTTTCCTGATAAATGATATTTCTTATTGATTATTTTAATTTTTTCTGTTCTCACCCAACCCTTTAGATCCACCCCTCCGGGTATAACACGAGTTTTTTTAAGGTATTTTTTTGAAAAAATCTTTAAAAGCCATTTGCGAGTATCGCCGGAAACACATACTATTACATGGGCGCGACATAAAGCATCAGCGGTTAAGGCAAAATATCTTTTGTCTAAACTAATGTTCAGAAGATCTGTCCCATGAGAAGTTACAAGATAAGGGATACCATAAATAGCTTTAATATAATTTGCCAGCCACAATAATATTGAAGCATGTTGAACATGGATTATATCAGGCTTAAACTCTTCAATGGCTTTTTTGACAACTTGCCAAAAAGCTTCCACTGTCTTAGTAATTTCAGAGCTTGTAAGCTCGGAATATTTTTTGCATTTCGACCACTCTGGATGCCCGGTAAACGCTACCTTAAGAGGAAGAGAAACATTAAAAATCTTAACTCCCTTTAATTTCCTTTCTTCAGGACAAACAATGGCTACCACCTCACCTAAATCAACTAATTTTTCCGACAATTTCCTTGTATAAGTTCCGCTGCCAGAACCCCACAAAGGAAACATCAGTAATTGTAATATTTTCATTCATTTCCTTTCCCTGTTCCTATTTTAAGTCTTCCTTAAAAACTCCGCCGCCAGTTCCGGTGAGACGACATCAATAACAATTCCCGAACCCATTTCGTAGCCGCCGAATTTGGAAACCCGCGGGGCAATTTCCATGTGCCAATGATAGTATTCATCAATATGATCTTTTTTGGTCGGCCCGCTATGAATCCACCAGTTGAACGGAGGGAACTTTAAGGTGCTATTTAGCCTTGACAGAACATCGTATACTATTCTACCCATATTTTCAAGCTCTCCCTTAGAAATCTCTTCAAAATGGCCGGTATGATTTTTCGGCAGAACCCACATCTCAAAAGGAAATCGAGAAGCAAAAAAGGTAAAAGCGATAAAATCTTCATTCTCAGCAACTACTCTTACTCCATATCTTTTTTCTTCTTCAATCATTGCGCAAAAAACGCATTTTTTATTTTCTTGAAAATATTTTTTTGAACCAATAAGTTCACTTTGGATTAAATTCGGAATAATCGATGAAGCAAAAAACTGCGAATGGGGATGCTCGATTGAAGCCGCGGCTTCCGGACCTAAATTATGAATCGGCATAGCATATTCAATTGTCGGATCGCTTTGATAAATTTTATAGCGACATTGATAGACGCCAAAGAGTTCAGCCATCAATTGCCATCCGCCTTCATAGATCTCTTTTTGGTGGTCCTTAATAATGATCACATCATGACCGCCTAAAGCTTTGGTTGAAAAATAAAGATCGCTTTCAGAAATTACATCATCTGCGGTATTGAAAGCCGGATATTTATTGGGAATCACATAGATATTATCCGTTTCAGCTGATTTAATTGAAGTCGAATAAGCACTATTTGGATTTTCCAAACAAAAAGGACATGTTTTTACATCGAGATTTCTTTTTGGGGCAGCTGCCATAACAAAATCTTCAGGCCTTTTTGCTCGCTCCGGAGCAATTACTACCCACTCACCGGTGACAATATTTTGCCTTAATTTAGCCATTTATCCTCCTCTACTAAATACTAAATGATACGAAAATACGAAAGCCATGTTTTAGTATTTTAGTATTTATTTCGTATTTCGTAGATAAATTATTTTATTCCTTCTTCTACATATTTGTGATAATGAGCCATAGCAACCGCTAAAGCATCGGCGGCGTCATCAAAACCATCTTTTTTCCCCTTACTGACATTGCGGGCTGGCTTAAGGGCTTTTTCCACCTCTTCAATTACCTGTTTTTTATCAGACCGGCCATAACCTGTTACAGCCAGTTTCACCTGCATTGGCGTGTACTCAAAAGTCTGCAGTGCCATGCCTTTTTTAGCACAAGCAAGTAAAATCACTCCACGAGCCTCAGCAATCCTCATAACTGTTTTTTGATTATTAAACATAAACAATAATTCGATGGATACCTGATCAGGCTCGAATTTGTCTATTAAACTCATTATATCATTAAAAACTCTATTCAAGCGTTCACAATCACGCATGAGTTTGTCAGTTACAATACAACCATGAGCAATCCAAGAGATACTGCCATCTTTTTCGCTTACCTCTATTACTCCGTAACCGCATCTGGCAGAGCCGGGATCAATTCCTAATATTTTCATTTTCCCTCGCTAATAACTAATCTTAACTAATAACTAATAATTGTTCTTATTCGTTATAAGTTTAATTCGTTATTGGCGTGGCTTATAAATAACTCTCTTAAATTTAACACCTTGTTTGGTAAAATTCGCGATAATTCCGAGCTTTAAACTATTTGCCTTCAAATAATCATAGATTTGAGCGATATTTGCCTTATTGAATCTATCACCTGCTTTTATCTCTAGTATAACCTTATTATCGATCAAAAAATCAACAAAGTATTTTTTAATTGATTGATTATCTATTTTTATTTCACACTTTAATTGTTCTTGGTAACCGATTTTGCTATCAATTAATAATTTACTAATTGCTGATTGATATAGACTTTCACGATGACCATAACCAATTTGATTATCAACCTTAAATAAAATACCAACTAGTTTATAACTTAATTGTGGATAAATAAGTTCCGCCATAAACCCCTCACTAATAACTAATTTTATCTTATAACTAATAGGCCTTATTTGTTATTCGTTTAGATTCGTTATTAGCGTGGACGGTATATCAAAATTTGCATGAATTGCAACTACATCTTCTAACTCTTCTATCGCATTAAGAAGTTTTAAGATTTTTTCAGCTGCGTCTTTTTCGCTAATAGGGATAGTGTCTTTCGGCTCCCAGGAAAGTCCCGCTTCTTTAATTACTAGCTCCTGTCCTTCCAAAGACCGTTTTACTATTTCCAGCTCGTTGGGTTTGGTGTACACGGCAATATCGTCACCGTGTTCATCAAAGTCCTCAGCACCAGCATCAATGATCGAAAGCTCCAATTCCTCTTTATTTTTACCCGAAGTATCCACAAGAAGCTTCCCCATTTTTGTAAATTGATATGCTACCGCGCCGGAGCTGGCGAGCTTTGATCCGAATTTATTTAAAACATTTTTAATCTCGGATGTTGTTCTGTTTGAATTGTCAGTCGCCGCTTCGATAATTATTCCGACAGCGTTCGGAGCAATCGCTTCGTAAAGTGCCTCAGTAATCTGCGCGCCACCTTCTTCGCCGGTACCGCGCTTAATCGCCCTTTCAATATTTTCTTTCGGCATATTAGCATCACGAGCCTTTTCAATCGCCATTTTCAAAGTAAAGTTTGTATTTGGATCACCGCCATTTTTTGCCGCCACGATTATCGCATTAGTGAGTTTACTAAAAGCGGCACCGCGCTTGACGTCAGCCGCCCCCTTTTGCCTTTTAATTTGAGACCATTTGCTATGTCCAGACATATAATGAGTTCTCCTGAAGTCATTATATCTCACGGCCTTCATAGGAGCAAGATATTGCCTCTCTAATGTTACATCCATTGCAATGCTTTAATAGACCGAGGTAGGACGCTAAATTTCGGTAGTTTATTCTTTTTAACATTCTTCTTTTTGTCCTAGTTCTTAAAATTCGATGATCTGGAAAATTAACATATCCCAAAAAATCCAGGCCCGAAGCAAAGGTTTCGATCGAAATTTTATCTGGATGAACTTCTAGTTTCATAATCTTTTTCAAATAGGATTGAACTGGATAAACCGTTTTGGCCAAATGTTGATAATTTCTACTTAAAATCACAAAATCATCCGCATATCTAATGTAATATTTTTCTTTTAACCAATGTTTTGCAAACTGGTCAAATTCACTCATATAAATATTTACAAAAAGTTGTGAGGTTAAATTGCCGAGTGGCAAACCGACTCCTTTTTCTTTACTCGAAAAACTGGCAATAATGTTTTCAAGCAACCAGATGATTTTTTGATCGTCAATGTGTTGTTTTAAAATCTTCAGCAAAATCTCATGGTCAATATTGGCGAAAAATTTTCTAATATCCATTTTTAGACAGTAGCAAGTTCTGGTGTTATTCTGGCTGACTTGATAGAAATATTGATAAAATTTTTCAATAGCCGCGTGAGTTCCTTTATTTTTGCGGCAAGAGAAAGAACCGTCCACAAAAGTTCGATCAAAAAACGGATATAAAATTCGATAGACCGAATGATGGACCAAGCGATCACAAACACCTGCTTTATGAATATTCCTCGGTTTTGGATCACAGATATTAAATGCTTGATAGCCACCGTGTTTATAGGTATGATTAATAAGGTCAATGTGGAGCGAGAAAATATTATCCATTAAATTTAATTTGAATTGTTGGACATCCGTTTTCTGCTTTTTGCCTTTGAGAAATTCTCCCCACGCCTCAAGCAGATTTTCAACGCTCACAATTTCTTCAAAATTATGAACCAATTTAATTTTCAAAAAAAACTTCCTTTAAGCCCCCCCCCCACGCAATTTACCAATTCTTGAAAGACTAACAAAAGCCTACAAGCTGTGGCAAAATTATTTGCCAAATTTTTCCAAAACTTGTCGTTACACGCTCGGCGGAAAAATTGACGCGTTATTTTTAGAAACTATTGAATTCATCTTTATCGCTTCATACCAATCCAAAGAAAACAAAGGTACGACTCTCGAAAAATCAACCGCCAAATTAGATCTCTTAAAATTTTTCTTTCAAGTCGCTTGGGAAATAAAAGCCATCGATAATAAGAACTATATCTTAATTTCAGAAAATCTATTTGAAATCGGCAGAATGCTCGGAGGTTGGAAAAAACAAACTTCCGCCTTTTAACAGCGGAAGAATGAAAATAGTTGCGGACAGCCAGGAAACGATAGTTGTCGTTCCAGTCATTGTCAAACCAGTTCAGGTTCAGGTTACGCTTGCGCTCGTCGTGGTTAAGATAGGCCACGTTGCGGTTGCCGTTCACGAGGCTGACAGAACCAATGTATAAGATATCATCCGTGCCACCATCCTTAGAGTGCCTAAAGGCGATTACTCTCAGGATTGAATCTCACTTGGGGCCTTTAGCCCGCCAATACCTTATACCAAGTATTTTCATTTTTAAAGATTAATCTGACCTCTAGTATCAGGCTTGCCCAATACTACTCTTTCAGTTCATTAATCTCGGATTGGTTGCCCGAAACCTTGGCCGCGGACATCAACCTTTCCTAGTTTAGTTTAGCAAATTTTTCAGATACAGAAAACCGCTGTGCGCTTGGGCGCACAGCGGTTAGAGTCAAGGGGGAGAAAAATCCCCAGTGACCCAGAATCCAAGGAACTACTTGCGGACAGCCAGGAAACGAACGTAGTCGTACCAGTCACAGTCAAACCAGTCCAGGAACAGGTAACGCTCGCGCTCGTCGTGGTAAAGATAGGCCACGCCGCGGTTGCCGTGCACGAGGCTGACAGAACCAAGCGCGACAATGGGGAACTGCCGCTGGAGCTCGGGGTGCTTCGCCCCGAAAGCCAACAGTTCCGGCAGAGTCGCAGGGCGCAAACCCATCTTGTCCAAGTCGGCCAGAACCTGCTCCGAAGACATCGACCGGCCGAAATGAACGATCTCAGTCTCGAGATTGTCTTTCCCTTTCCCCTTAGTAGGAAAGTTCTTGGCGGTGATGTCGGAGTTTACCCAGTCGTACTTGCCGACTTCGATCATCTGCGCCAGGTTCTGGCCGTAGTCGACGGTGATGGGGTAGGTCGCACTGTTCGCTACGCTCTCATTGCGTATCCATGCGACCAGCGCGTCTATCCGCTCGATCAGCCTATTCTGATAATCCTCCTGACCGATGCCTCTCTCTTCAAGCAAACGAGAGAGTTCTCCAGACGATCTACTTGTGATGGGCAACACGGTTCTCATTCCGCAACACCCTTCTTGCGCCACCTGCCAAATTGGTCAGGAATTTTGGACGCCTATTAGCTCATTTAAGCCCAGTTAGACACCTTACTGAACGCCAGTTTAAAGATATCCAATTAGGCCCAAATGAACAATTTTCAATTCTCAAAGAACATAAGAGTATACCATAATTGTACCAAAAAATCAAGCCCGTTAGCCTTCCGCCAACCTCTTCCGCACCTCCGGGGTGCGGAAGTTTATGGACACCCCTGGGGTGTAAGTGAATTGGTTATCTTTGAGTTTGAACAGAGTAATTTTGCCCATCGGAACTTATTTCCACCGTGCCGTTTTGATCGGTGCGGTAAATACGAATCGCAAGCTGTTTTAGTATATTAATAGTAGATACAGCCGGATGACCGTATTTATTGTCTTTGCCAACTTCAATGACAGCAATCGCCGGCCGAACGACTTTCAAAAAATCTTCGAGCGTTGCGTTTCCCGAACCATGATGACCTACTTTTAAAACCGTTGTCGGTTTCATTTGTCCAGAAATTTGTGCTTGTACAGGTTTTTCGGCATCGCCGAGGAAGAGAGCAGAGAAATTACCGTAATCGAGCCGATTTATTACAGATACGTTATTTATATTATCAATTGTCTTTTTTTCAAAAGACGATAGGGGATAGAGAGTTTTGAAATTTAACGATCCGATAGTTCTAACATCTCCCGCCACGACATATTTCACAGGAATATTTTTTTCAGCAATTATAGATTTCCATTCATCATAAGTAGCCGAAGGGTAGTCTACCCCACTCTCCCAGACTTCCTGAACCTTATATCTCCTTAAAACATCAATTAGCCCGCTTAGATGGTCGGCATGCGGATGCGACAACACCACTAAACTAATTTCCCGGTCGCCAAAATTCATCGCCTTGCCAAGTTCGGTTAAAACTTTATCATCCGGCCCGCCGTCAATTAAAATGTCCGAACCGTCAGCAAGTTTTATATATTCGGCATCGCCTTGGCCGACATCAAAAAAATAAACTTTTAAGTCTGAACTTGCCTGCGGCTTAGCAAATACTATAAATAGTACAAAAACGGCAATAATAAATAATCCACCCAAAACAGATTGGATTCGTCTTTTGTTTCCCACAAATTCATTCTAACAAATAATCACAAAAAGAGAACTTTATTACAGTTGGGCTTTAATGATATCCAAGGCTTGGCCGATGGTTTTGACCGCAAGACCGGACTGATTTAAATATGCCATTTGAGCGGCAAAGTTTGCCGGAAGTTTATGGACACCCCTGGGGTGTAAGTGAATTGGTTATCTTTGAGTTTGAACAGAGTAATTTTGCCCATCGGAACTTATTTCCACCGTGCCGTTTTGATCGGTGCGGTAAATACGAATCGCAAGCTGTTTTAGTATATTAATAGTAGATACAGCCGGATGACCGTATTTATTGTCTTTGCCAACTTCAATGACAGCAATCGCCGGCCGAACGACTTTCAAAAAATCTTCGAGCGTTGCGTTTCCCGAACCATGATGACCTACTTTTAAAACCGTTGTCGGTTTCATTTGTCCAGAAATTTGTGCTTGTACAGGTTTTTCGGCATCGCCGAGGAAGAGAGCAGAGAAATTACCGTAATCGAGCCGATTTATTACAGATACGTTATTTATATTATCAATTGTCTTTTTTTCAAAAGACGATAGGGGATAGAGAGTTTTGAAATTTAACGATCCGATAGTTCTAACATCTCCCGCCACGACATATTTCACAGGAATATTTTTTTCAGCAATTATAGATTTCCATTCATCATAAGTAGCCGAAGGGTAGTCTACCCCACTCTCCCAGACTTCCTGAACCTTATATCTCCTTAAAACATCAATTAGCCCGCTTAGATGGTCGGCATGCGGATGCGACAACACCACTAAACTAATTTCCCGGTCGCCAAAATTCATCGCCTTGCCAAGTTCGGTTAAAACTTTATCATCCGGCCCGCCGTCAATTAAAATGTCCGAACCGTCAGCAAGTTTTATATATTCGGCATCGCCTTGGCCGACATCAAAAAAATAAACTTTTAAGTCTGAACTTGCCTGCGGCTTAGCAAATACTATAAATAGTACAAAAACGGCAATAATAAATAATCCACCCAAAACAGATTGGATTCGTCTTTTGTTTCCCACAAATTCATTCTAACAAATAATCACAAAAAGAGAACTTTATTACAGTTGGGCTTTAATGATATCCAAGGCTTGGCCGACGGTTTTAACCGCAAGGCCGGATTGATTTAAGAAAGACATCTGAGCCGTAAAGTCTGCCGGCGAAGTTTCAAATTGATCAGGATTAGCGCCAATACGATGGTGAACGATTACCAACCAAGTTTTATCGGCTTGAGCTTTGCGAATCCATTCTTGGTATTGCGCCAGAGTAGTTGTATTGGTCATATTCTGGACACGGATATTATAGATGTTAAAATTATCTTTGGAATTAAAGCCTTCGTCGGTGCTCCGGTGTGAGCGATAATATTTCTTAATTTCAGTAATTACTTGATTATTATAATCTCCATAAGGGCTGGCAAATTCGGTGACTTTTCCAACCCCGACTATGCCTTCCAAATATGACTTTGATTGTGCAAGTTCAGTCGTCATCTGGGCAATTGTCATTTGCGTTAAGAATGGATGAGTAATGGTGTGCGAACCGATTTCGTGGCCAGCATCGGCAAAAGCTTTGATTTTATACGCTTCGTCAGGCTGCTCTTGAATGAAAGTTGTAGCGTAGAATTGGGTTGATTTAAAACCGTATTGCGCAAGCACCGGTAAAACTGAAGTGTAGTTATCTTCCCAACCATCATCAAAAGTCAGAGAGATCATTCCCTGACTAAAACCATTGACTTGATAAGGCGTCACCGAATAATCGTCGGTGGTTAAGTATCCGACCGCAGTAATAAAATGCCAAACAGAAATTTCTTTGGCATCAATTGGAACCGTAAAGTAATCTGTATATTGCTTCCAAGTGGTCGAAGCTTCAGCGTTTATCAAGCCCATGTATTTATCTGTGCCGTCATTTTTTACCACATGGACAACCACATGAGTCAAAACATTTGATTGATAATAATCGGTAAATTTGTAATCAGCGCCAGGAATCACCGGCTGTGAATTGTATCCCCATTTGGCATCGCCGTCGGTATATTTGGTCATTTGAACCTTAACACTGCGGCTGCCAGTATGGCCGGTATTTAGATAAGAGAAAGTAGTTGTATTTGTGCCCCATTTTTGAGGAAGCCAAGCAATTGGCAAAGTGCCGTCATTTGTTTGTTCAACAGAACTATTAGGAACATTATTGGAAATAACCAATGGATCGGATTCTTTTAAAAGATAGTCGTCAGTCGTTATATTGCCATTGGCGCTTATATAATGGTAGACAGTTGCTGTTGTTGCATTGGCTGGAGTCTTAAATTGATAGTTAGTTTTTTTCCACGCAGTGCTTAGCGTTTCAGTTCCGAGCCAAAGAAAACTTTCATTTCCGGCAGCGTCTGTGAATCTTGCAACCACCTGCGAAGGAATATTTGACTTGTACCAATCGGAAAAATAGTATTCTGTATTTGGTTTGACAGTGATTGGATCAAAAACCCATTTGGCATCGCCTGATGTATATTTTGAAATTGTCACCTTCCCGCTGCGAGAACCGGTATGGCCGGTGGTTAAATACGCAAAAGCAGTTGTGTTTGTTCCCCAAATACTCGTCTTCCAATTTGCCGGTAATTTGCCTGTTGCGTCAGCCGTTTCTAATGAAGGATTTAAAATTGTTGTTGGCACAACCGGTGGTGGTGGAGGTGGCGGTGCTTGATACAGTGTCAAAGAAAAATTATCAGTTTCTAAGTAGCCGTTTCTATTTAATAAATGAAAGATAGTAATCTTGGAAGCATTCGCAGGACTCGTAAAATTAAAAGAAGCTTGAACGAATGAATTGCTTGGCTGAACCGCACCAAGATATTGATAACCCAAGCTTCCGGAAGTATTTTCAATTTGAGCAACAACTTCAGTTGCCACATCAGATTTATAAAAATCACTAAACAAATATTGAGTACCGGAGGTAATATTTACTGGATTAAAATACCATTTGGCATCACCAGACGAATAAGAAGACATCTGAACGAGCAAGCTCTTATTACCTACCGAATCGGTTTTGTAAGTAAAAGTTGGCGAATTCGTTCCCCATTTTCCTACCTGCCAATTTTGAGGTAGGGTGCCAGTACTATCAGCAGTCTCAACCGAAGGATTTGAAATTAAATTAGTAGCATCGGCGGCTTTGGCAAAATTTAGACTGGAAAATAATCCGCCAAAAATTATTGAAATAGATAAAATTGTAAGTAATAATTTCTGAAACATAAACACTTGAGTATAATACATTCGAAAATTTTGTCAATAGCCATATAAAGTAGATAAAAAATTGTTTTTTATTTAAAATTTACGAACGCTATTGACATTTTTTACGATATCTGTTACATTTCTTTGTTAAATAATAAAATTTCAAAAGTGGCAAAAAGGAGGGCACGGCCCTCCTTTTGAAATCGAAAGGATCTGTATGTATGGTGTTTTGGCCGCAGCCGGCCCAAGCTTTGTCTTGCATCTGTTAGTTGCCGCAGGTGCAGCTTTAATTGTTTTGGCTGTCAAACTTGTCCGAAAATTTAAACATGCCTAAAAAGAAATTTTGTGTCGTTGTCCCTGCTTATAATGAAGAAAAAGTCATTGAATCTTCATTGCGTGCGCTTAAAACAACTATCAAATCTGACTATATTTATGTCGTCAGTGATGGCTCAAAAGATAAAACTGTCCGGTTAGCTAATCGGGCCGGAGTTAATGTGCTCGCATTAAGAAAAAATATTGGTAAAGCCCGAGCTTTGGAAAAGTTAATTAAAGTTCGCAAATTAAGAGACGAATTTAAATATATCCTTTTTAGCGATGCCGATAGCAGGCTGGATAAGAATTTTTTTAAGTCAATTAAAGTAGCTTTAAAACGCAAGCCAGCCTGTATCGTAAGCACCGTGAGCTCTCATCGCCGTGGTATTATCAGCGCTTTTCGTACTTACGAATATGGCCTTTCTCACCTTGTTTACAAAAACGCTCAAAATACTTTAGGAACAATTACTGTCGCTCCCGGATGCGCTTCTTTGTATAGACACGACATTTTAAATAAGTTGGATTTTTCAGGTAATACTTTGACTGAAGATTACGATCTTACTTTGCAAATTCATGAAAAAAGATTAGGAGAAATAATTTATGTGCCTAAGGCAAAAGTTATTACTCAAGACCCCATGTATATTAAAGATTATTGGAATCAAGTTGTCCGTTGGAACACGGGTTTTTGGCAAAATTTATTTTTACATAAACTTTATTTACCAACAAAGAAAATCAATTTTGAAATATACCTTTCACTTTTAGATTCTCTAGTTGGTATTGGCGCTCTTATTTATCTGGCTTATCATCCAGAATTTTTGATAAAATTTATTATTACAATATTTGCAATGACTATGATCATTTCTGTAATTATCCTAAATTTTCAAAGACAATTTTGGGCCATCCTCTATGCACCTTTATTTCCTTTTATTTATTTTATTAATCTTTTCGCTTATATTTATAGTTTTTTTAGAATGTTTTCTCCAAAAAAACATTTACTATGGAATAGGGCAGCTCGTTACAAGCTATAAGTTTTCCACACTTGCTAAATAAATTTTGTTTGTTAAGATGAACTCTCCAGGAGAGATCATCAAAAAACAAATAAAATTAGTATGTCTATTTATTTTTTTTGCCAGCTTATCGGCAATCATTTTGCCGTATTTTTCGATTAAAGCCAGCTCTGGTCCGGAAATAAATATTTTCCTTCCCGAAGCAATTGACAATCCTGCAGCTTTAAATAATTTTAGCAGTCAATTAGGCGTCCGTTTTACATCAGCTAAATGGTATTTAGATTGGTCTGATAATTTCACGCCGGAGATCGCTCAAGGTTTCCATAGCCAAGGCGTAATCCCGGAACTTACTTGGCAACCGCAGATTAATGACACTTGTATTTCCTATAAAAACATTGTGAGCGGTGGATACGATGCCTACTTAAATCGTTTTATTGCAAGCCTAAAACAGACAGGGATAAAAACTCGCATTACATTAGCTCCAGAGATGAATGGTGCCTGGGCAGCCTGGGCTGTAGGAAATTGTAACAATTCTGCTTCTGATTTTGTTTCATTTTGGAAATATACTGTTGATAAATTCCGCCGACAATCAGCACCTGTTGAATGGATTTGGTCTCCGAATATTCACCATTACGGAGAAACTACGACTTTTGAAGCAATTTATCCTGGCGATAGTTACATTGATTTTTTAGGTTTAGAAGGTTATAACTGGGGAACCTCGCAAAGTTGGAGTACCTGGCAGTCTTTTTCCGAAGTTTTTGGTTCTTCATATGCCAGCTTGGTTAGTTTATCTGGAAAAAATATTCTTATCACCGAGATGGCTTCAGCTGAAGCGGGTGGTAACAAAGCTCAATGGATTAGCGATATGTTTTTGAGTTTACGGACCGATTTTAGTCATATTCAGGGCATCACCTGGTTTAATATTAATAAAGAAACTGATTGGCGAATAAATTCATCTGATGCTTCGCAAAAGGCATTTTCTGCTGCCGCAAATGGCAATTTGAGTATGCCGGTTCTTGAAAATAATCAACCAGAAAACATTCCTGAAAAAACAGGAAGTAGCGATAAAAATAATCCTCAAATAACTGGATCAAATTCATCCGAAAATCAAGAACAAATATTACCTTCAAAGGAAAAATCTCCAGAATACTTTTCTTTTGATTCAATTAAAAAAGAAAAATATGTCTTACCTTTAGCAAAAACTACTTTTTTTAATGAAAAAATCACCCAAAAAATACCCGATAAAGTAAAAGGTGCTTATATTTCGTTGGCAGATAACAATTTTCAAATTGATAATTTGATCAGTCCTCAAAACCAAGTTCTTATCGTCGCAATCATCGCATTTTTTTCATTAGTTCCCTTGCTTATTTTTATTTAGTACTTTTTTTCGAGCAAAAAGAAACACTAATAAAAAATAAATTGGTATCCACCACCAATCGGAAACTTTTAAATTGACAGCGGCGATAGGTAGAGCCGATAATATTTCAACGATCGTTAAAATATACTTTAGAATTACCCAGGAAAAATTTGCTAATATCCTGCCCAAATCAACCCAAATCATGCCGCCGATGGCGGCGATAAATCCAACGCCCATCGCCGCCGGCACCAATGGCAAAATTAAAATGTTGGCTAAAGGCGCCACAATCGATAAAATTCCAAAATTATAAAGCAAAATCGGCAGGACCATAATTTGCGCTCCCATCGTTTCCGAAAAAGCGGTTTTTAAAGTATTTGGCAGTTTATTAATAAATTTTAATTCCGATATTTTGGTTGATAAAAATAATAAACCAATGAAGGCCAGAAAAGACAGCTGAAAAGATACATCATTTTTTAAAGCGTAAGGGTTAAATAAAAGCATTACAAACGCCACCAATAATAGTAAAACTGGATAATATGGCCGCCGGCTGATGTATCGGGCAACAAGAATTAAAGCCGTTAGAATTCCCGCTCGCAAGACCGATGCCACCGCGCCGGTTAAAATAACAAAACCCAATATCGCCAACATCGAGCCCCAAAAAGAAACCTTGCGCGAGATCATCATTAAAACAGTGGCTAAAAAAATGATAATAATTGTTACATTATAGCCGCTAACAGCCACAATATGCGTCGTACCGGTTCGGTTAAAATCACTCATTAATGAATTGGGAATATTGCGCTTGACGCCCAAAATTAATCCAGCTTGAAAAGCGGCAAATGGTTCTGGTAGAATCCGATTAATTGATTCCTCAAATGCGTCGCCAACTTTATAAATATTTTTGACGATAAAGTTTCCGCCATCGCCCACCTTTTCAATTTTTTCAGGATTTTGGATTTGTCCACGAATGCCTTTTTTTAAAAGATAATTTCCATAATTAAACTCACTATCTGCCGATTTTATTTCGGCGGGATTTTTGATAGTTCCGGTAATTTTTAAAACATCGCCGTAATAGAACTCTGGAAATTTTGCCATTTCAATTTGAATTTTTGTATTATTGTAACCAATCAGAAATCTCTGATTGTTGGTGATTTCCGGTTTTGAAATAATCTCAGCTTTTTCGATTACGATTTGTTGATTATATGGCAGTATTTTATTGCCTTCTTTAAAATCCCAGTAGTGATAATAAGTCAGACCTAATATTAAACTGACAATAACAATGAATCCCAAACGATAATATTGCTCGCGCCAAAACAAAATCAGTGCAACCACAAGACCGATACTAATTCCCGCGGCCCAACCAAAATCAAGAGAAATTTTATCAGCAATAAAAAGACCGATAATAAAAGAAGTCAGTGCTCCAACGGCGAATCGCGACAAACCGATTTGATGCTTTACATTTTTTTCCATTACTTATATAATATAGCTTGAAATGAAAGCAAAAAAAAACCAAACCCAAGAATTAAAAGAACAAATCGAGAAATTGGAAGACAGCTTCAAACGCCTAGCCGCCGATTTTGATAATTACCGCAAAAGAAACGAGACACAAAAGTTTGATTTGATAATGTTATCTAAAGCAGACTTTATTACAAAAATCACGCCGGTCTTGGATAATTTCCGTCGAGCTTTTACCCACGCTCCCGACGATGAGTTCGCCAAAGGCGTAAAACAAATCGAAAAACAGCTTGAAGATATTTTAACTTCTGAAGGATTAAAAAAAATCGATGCTGCCACTGGCAGCAAGTTTGATCATAATCTTCACGAAGCAATTTCTTTTGAACCAAGTAAAAACATCCCAGCCGACCACATTATCGCCGAAGTCGAATCCGGCTGGATATTCTCTGACAAAGTCCTCAAACCGTCTAAGGTAAGAGTGAGTAAAGGTAAATAAAAATTTATAAAGGTACAATATACCACTGTAATGATATATCATTGTATTGGTATATTTGGTTATTGTAACAGCTCAAGTGTTTATTATTCCGAATCAGAAAAAATAAAAAAAGCCGCCTTGATGTTATCGCTGGCGACCGATGAGTTATGGTTCAAACAGAAGGAACAGTATCCTTGGTCGCTTGTTTTATCTCTTCCCAACGTTCGCTGACAAAACGAGCAATCTCATCCTTACCAGCTAAGATTTCCACTGCTCTGGCGAATAATTCATTAACTTCGTCTATATATGAATCAATCACCTCACGATAATGGAATTTAGCGATGAAGCAAGCGCTCCAATAAACTAGCCTTGAAGCATGATTGACCTTTACCCTTAAATCTTCATCTTGAGGATTTTTTGCCAGATTGTCGACGGCTTTCCGAAGATCACGAAGGTCCTAAGGTAGCATATTATCCCACCTCGATTCCGAGTTTTTTTTCTAGAACCTTGATTCTTCTTTCCAATGCGGCGATTCTATGAAGAGCTTCTTGCCCAGGAGTTGGGACCAACCCACCTCGAGGCGATAGCCTATCAGTTGGTTGATATTTTCTGGCAATTCTGGCCATGTCCTCTTCCAAGGTTTTCCCGTCAATAGCAGGATTAGGAGTCTTCTTTCCCTTTGGCATCATAACCTCCCATATCGAGATAACTTTAAGATAAGTCCAGCACACGAAAAAGTCAAGAAACAACCATACCCATAATATGCGATCGTGTTATTCTTGACGAATAGTATCAAAAAAATGAAGTATGAAATTTCTCCAAGAAAAACTATCGAATATTATGCGATCGCTATATATTCGATAGTAAAGATAAAATAACAAAATTATCAGAGTAAGTTTTAGTTGATAGAAAAAACCGCCTTGATGTTATCGCTGGCGGTGGGTGGGCTTGATACGTCCCAAACCATTACATTTCGGGCAAGGGATTATTTCTTCGATTTGTATCGGAGGTAAAAAAGATGTCCATTGAGCCCATCTAAGCACATCTTCTCCTTTGTTTTCTAGTGCTTCCTTCGATAAAATTGTACGATGGCCATAACCTTTACAATCAAGGCAATATCTCCAGCCTAATAGCCGATACAGCCAACTTGGTTCGCGAATAAAGATAGGTTGAATTGCCCAAAGAGCTACCATGTGCGCATGTGAAGGTAAAATCTGAAAAACATCATTGCGTTCAGGACTGATTTCGTCTTCCATTCCTGACCTCCTTAGACAGCATTAAGATTTTAACAATAAAATTAATAAAATTCAATAGAAAAAAACCGCCTTGATGTTATCGCTGGCGGCATTCTATCTTATCGGTGTCTATCGTTCTTAAACTGCCAAGGTGAGAGTTTCTAAAGAAAAACAATAAACGGGCTTCCGATCAGGAGGCCCGTCCTAGCATCGATTTGATCTTAGTAATCATCTCTCTAGATGTGTATGGTTTGAACATCCAGGCTATCGTACCTGGTTTGTGCAAACCCGCTATTGCTCCCATCTGCTCCGACTTCATATGAAGCGCTGTTTCATAAATAGTCGGTAGAGAGAATAGTTTTCCAGGCGAAGAGATTTCCTCAATAAATACTGCTCCGCCGGTCAAGTCCCTTAGCGTGTCCATAATCCTTAAATGCGAAGCCAGCCGGTCTCTCAATCCTTGCTCCTTGGTACGATCGGTTTCGGACCGGATCATTTCATAAATTTCACCAGCCTCTTTTTCAAACCGGTCTAACAAAGCCAATTTACCCTGATGTACGGGAAGGAGCATATCTACCAGAATCAAAGCGATTGACTTTCCTTTCCTTCTAAAAACATGGGCCGCATCTATCCCGTTACGAGAAACATTTACCTCAAATCCTGTCATTTCCGCCTTGATAGCCTCTGTCAAATATTCTGTGACATCAAGATCATCATCAGCAATCAGAATCACATTCTTTGCCACAGTTGTCGCTCCTATCTTCACTAAACTACAGCTTCTTAATATATCACAAGAGGTCTCCTCTAGTCAATCAAAAATCGGCCCTTGACAAAATGTAAAGTAGACTTTACAATAGAAATACAAGTGAAATATTTTTATTGTCATCCTGACATAAAGCGGAAGGATCTCTCAATTTATTTGAGCCGACATTCGTCGGAGATTCTTCGCCCTAACTGCTCAGAATGACAATCTATCGAAAGGATATCGACATGTCAAAAGTTATTGGTATCGATTTAGGAACAACTAACTCGGTGGTTGCCGTTGTTGAAGGCGGCAAAACAAAAGTTATTGCCACGGCTGAAGGTTCTAATTTGTGCCCGTCAATTGTGGCACAGTCTAAAGCCGGAGAGCGATTGGTCGGCCAACTTGCCAAGAGACAAGCTGTTACCAACCCTGAAAATACGATTTTTTCGGTAAAGAGACTTATCGGCCGTCGTTGGGAAGAAGACGAAATCCAACAAGATCTTAAATTACTGCCCTATAAACTCGTTCACGCTGGCGAAGGCGTAAAAGTTATTATGGGTGGCAAAGAATATTCTCCCCAGGAAATTTCCGCATTTATTTTGGGTAAACTCAAAAAAGATGCCGAAAGCTATCTTGGCGAAAAAGTTACCGAAGCGGTTATTACCGTACCGGCTTATTTTAACGATTCTCAGCGCCAGGCGACCAAAGATGCCGGAGAAATCGCCGGTCTAACAGTTAAAAGAATCATCAATGAGCCAACCGCCTCATCGCTGGCATACGGATTAGACAAGAAAAAAGAAGGCCATATTGCCATTTACGACTTTGGCGGCGGCACTTTTGACATTACTATCTTGGATATCGGCGACGGCGTTTTTGAAGTTAAATCCACCGGCGGCGATACCCACCTTGGCGGCGATGATTTGGACCAAAAAGTTATGGACTATGTTGCTGAAGAATTTAAAAAGCAAGAAGGCGTTGATGTTAAAAACGATCCCATAGCCCTTCAGCGCGTTAAAGAAGCCGCCGAAAAAGCTAAAATTGAGCTTTCTACTAATATGGAAAGTGAAATCAATTTGCCATTTATTACCGCCAATGCTACCGGTCCAAAACATTTGGTGATGAAACTCACCCGCGCCAAACTGGAACAATTAACCGGCGATTTGATTGAAAGAACCGTTGTTATTTCAGAAAAGGTTCTTAAAGAAGCAAAAGTTGATAAAAATGAAATTTCCGAAGTTATTTTGGTCGGCGGACAAACCCGCATGCCGCTTATCTTTGAAACGGTCAAAAAGATATTCGGTAAAGAACCCTCAAAAAGTGTTAATCCCGATGAAGTCGTTGCCCTCGGCGCCGCCCTCCAGGCCGGCGTCCTCGGCGGTGAGGTAAAAGACTTGCTCCTTTTGGATGTTACACCCTTAACTTTAGGTATTGAAACCCTTGGCGGCGTTACGACAGCCTTAATTGAAAAAAATACCACCATTCCAACTTCAAAAACGCAGGTTTTTTCCACCGCCGCCGATAACCAAACATCCGTAGAAATTCATGTCCTTCAGGGTGAAAGATCGATGGCATCCGATAACCGAACTTTAGGCCGCTTTATGCTTGACGGCATTCCGCCGGCGCCGCGGGGACTGCCGCAAATCGAAGTTACCTACGATATCGACGCCAATGGCATTTTAAATGTCAAAGCCGTTGATAAAGCAACCAATAAAGAGCAAAAAATAACTATCACTTCTTCGTCCGGGCTTTCTAAAGAAGAAATCGAAAAAATGAAAACCGAAGCCGCTTCTCACGAAGAAGAAGATAAAAAGAAAAAAGAATTAATCGACGCCAAAAATTTAGCCGAAAATTTAGTTTACACTGCCGAAAAAGCTCTTAAAGACGCGGGCGATAAAGTTCCTGAAGCCGATAAAAAAGAAATTGAAACTAAAGTTAATGAGTTAAAAGAAGCTGCAAAAACCGACGATCTTGATAAAATCAAGCAAGCCACCGAAGCTTTGAACGCCGTTATTTCAAAAATCGGTGAGGCAATGTATGCAAAACCGGCTGACGGCAAACCGGCTACCGACAACAGCAAACCGCAAGAAGAAAAGACCGAAGAAACCCCAAAGACCAAAGAAACAGAAGAAAAAAAAGATAATTAATATTAGAAAACAGCTAAAAGAAATTGGAAAACGGTATGGAAAATGGATGTTTAAAATCGAAATACTGTTTTCCTTTTTCTGATTTCTATACCAATTTCTTGGTATTATAAGAAAGTTATGAATAAAGACTACTATCAAATTCTTGGCATTGATAAATCCGCTTCACAGGATGAGATTAAGCGTGCTTATAGAAAATTAGCCCATCAGTACCATCCGGATAAAAACGAAGGTCATACCGACGGCGTTAAATTTAAAGAGATCAACGAGGCCTACCAGGTTCTATCCAATCCTCAAAAAAAAGCCCATTATGACCAGTTCGGCCAAGCGCCGGACTCTGACGGATATTCATATGGCGGAGGGGAAGGATTTGGCGGTTTTGATTTTCGCGATTTTGGCGGATTTTCTTCAAGAAGCAGTGGTGGTTTTGGCGGCATTGGAGATATTTTTGAGGATCTTTTTAGCGGTGTTTTCTCCCAAATTCAAGCGGAGGTTGAGATTAGCTTAATTTCGGCCATTTTGGGCGACACTTTGAATTTTAAAACCAGCCAAGGCGAATTAATTACTTTAAAAATTCCTGCCGGCACTCAAGACGGCAGTTCGTTTCGCCTGCCAGGAAAGGGTGCGGCTAGCCGCCGCGGCCGCGGCGATCTGATTATCACCGTGCGGACTAAAATCCCCAAACACCTAAGCCGCCAGCAAAAAGAATTGCTCGAGAAATTAAAAGAATCGGGACTCTAATTTGAGTCCAACTTGTTGACATCATTTGCAAGCTGTTAGATAATAAATATGGAAAGCTTTTAAAGCATAGTGGAGGGGTTTATGCCAGCACCGTCATGGGACCTGGCAATTGCTGTCTTTTTTCTGATTGGAATTGCCTTCGGATACATCCTGCAGAGAGAAAAAATATTAGCGACTTTATTGTCGGTCTATGTTGCCTTGGTTGTAACCCAAGTTTTTTCAGGTAATGTTTTTGATTTCTTTCAAGGAGACAAAATGGTTGGCCAAGTTTGGGTTAGAAACTCCGCCTCACCCTTTAGTATCAGAGTAATTCTATTTATGGGCATTATTATGCTTTTGTCCGCCAAGGGAGGCATTTCGGGCGCAAAAGCCAAAGGCATAATGTCGCCAATTGAAATAATTCTCCTGTCATTTTTAGCCACAGGACTGATTTTATCTTCGATCTTTAATTTTATGCCCGCCGAATCCCGCGAGGCTTTTATGGCCAGCTCCCGATTAGCCACTTTAGTCATTAAATACTATGTCTGGTGGGTTGTTGTTCCGCCAATAGCACTAATAGGATTAGGTTTTTTTCGCAAAAGTTCAAGCGATTAGAAAATTTTAATTTTGAATATTAGAAAAAGACCCTCAATGGTCTTTTTAATTATGTAAGCAGTACTTAATCTTAATTAATATTTTTCATCGCTTTTTGCAAAACATCAGTTGAAAAGTTCGAGCACTTCATTTTTTGTTCGGGCAACCCGCCAAGAAAGTCAGCAATATCTTTATTGGTAATTTTTAAGGCCTCTGAAATTTTTTTATTTTTAACCAATTCGGTTAAGGCAGAAGTTGCCGCAATGCAGGCGCCGCAGCCAAAAGCTTTAAATTTAATCTCGGATATCTTTTTTTTATCTTTTGATAATTTTATCCATAATTTCACCACATCGCCACAAACCGGATTACCACCTTCGGCGACGGCATCGGCATCCTTAATTTCGCCCATATTCCGCGGGTTGGAAAAATAATCAATTACTTTTTTGTTATACATATATTAATTTTACCAGATAATTTATTTTTTAGGTAAACAAAAAAACAATATTTTCTAACATGTTAATTGCTTGTAAATTTTTAATATTTTTGCCAAGCTTTCACTGATTTGATGATTGGAAATTATTTCTAAAGACTTTTTACCCATTTTAGTTCTTAAATTATGATTTTTGATTATTTTGATAATTTTTTGACTAAGATCGCTGCTGCTATCGGCACGATACAAATAACCATTAACGCCATCTTTAATCAACTCCGGTAACGCCCCTGCGTTAGCGCCAACCACCGGCAAGCCGGAAGCCATTGCTTCCATAGTAACAAGAGATTGCGTTTCAATAACAGATGGAATGACAAACAGACTTGCGGCTTGATAAAGTTTAGGCAGATCTATCAATTTTCTATCAACCCAATCAATCCAAGTGATTTCTTTTTCAACTTTACATTTTACCGCCATTTTTTTAATTTTCGACAACACATCGCCGCCGCCGACAAAAACAAAGTGGGCTTGAGTTTGTTCTACTACTTCGGAAATCGCTTTAATTAAAATACTCATATTTTTATCTTTATCGATCCGGCCGGCATATAAAACAAGGGGGTTCATAGGCAGATGATATTTCAAATAAATATCATTTAAATTGGCGAAGGCAAAAAAATGATTTAGGTCAACCCCATTGGAAATCGCCGCAATCGGAGTTTTTACCTGCCATTTTTTTAATTCTTTTTTTACAGTTTCGGTTGGACAAATAACATAATCACATTGATTATAGAATTTAACCAAATAATTTTTTAAAAATGATTTTAATTGTGGGTGGATAAATTTTAGAAATTGGATATAGGACAAAACATAATCCAAAGTAAAATGGTTGCTGACAACAACGGGGATCTTAAATTTTTTAGCCGCTTTTTTTAAAGAAGAACAAATCGAAGTTGGATCTTGAAGATGAATAATATCCGGTTGAATTTTTTTAACATATTTAAAAATTAATTTTTGCGGTAAGTAAGCGACTCGAAAACCTTTGCGAAATGGATTAGCTATCGAACGAATTCGAAGAACTTTAAAATCGTTGAAATTTTTATCAAGTGACGATTTGGATGTTCTGCTTGGAGCAAAAACCCAAACTTCCGTATTTGGCAGGCAAGCTAAATTATGAGCCAGCAGCTCAGTAGAAACCGCTACACCTGAAATATTCGGTGAAAATGATTCAGAACCAATTATTATTTTCATCTACTTTATTTTATCTTTTTTGCTAACATAAAACCAACTGAGGGCAATAGAAATTCCCGAAATATAGGGATTTTTGTTATTAGATCTATCCGACCTAAAATATCGGTGGTTTTAATAATTTCAAAATCTGCTTTTTTAATTAAATCTATGGTTGCAGAAAAAGTCATTGGCCAAAGACCCAATTCAGCTAAAAAATTGGCTTTAATATTTTCCAGAAAAATGGAATTGCGCAAATGTCTCGCCATTTTAAAAGGAAAATATTGGAAGGGTTTTATATTTTGACCAGAGAGGGGATTATACCACGGCGGAATCATAATATAGGTAATTCCCCCTTTTTTTAGAACTCGATTTATTTCCCGTAAAGATTTTAATTTTTTATTCGTAGGAATATGTTGGAGAACTCCGCGCAAGAGAACGAGATCGAAAGATTGGTCTTTAAAAGGAATTTTATCGGCATAACCAATAATTGTTTTGTGGACAAAGCCATCGATTGGTTTTATCGGCTCTAAATTAACAGCATTGCAATTTCTTTTCTGAGTTAAGATTTTACAAAATTTACCGCGTTCGCCGCCAATATCTAAAACTTTCTTATTTTTTAAATTGATAAACTCTTCAAGCTCGTAGATTAAAACATTAGCTAAGTATTCTCTGGCCTCGTAAAAACCTTTATTTCCTAAAAGTGAATATTTGATTAAGGTAAAATAATGTTTTAGAAGATTCATAGTAATTTACTATACCAGAAGAAAGCTTTTTGAGGCAATATTTTGCTCAAAATATGTATTGAAAAGATTTCATTTTTAAGATATAATATCATTAGGATTCTTTCAGAATCGCAATAAATATATTGCGGGCCTGTAGCTCACCACATTTAGTGGCCACTGTCGTGGGTGAGCAGAGCGTTACCCTTTCCCCGTCAGGGGCCACTGACGTGGTAAGGTGAGCGTCGTGGGTTTCACACCAGTGACCACTTCAGTTGGTCCCACAAGGGACCACTGGCGTGGCGATCCCCATCTTAAAAATTTAATTAAAATTGCACATTTGTTCGGAGGGCCTGTAGCTCAGTGGTAGAGCGTCACCCTTTTAAGGTGAGCGTCGTGGGTTCGATCCCCACCAGGCCCTCCGAGAAAATGTGCTTAAATATTATCTGTATATTTTAAAAAGCCAAAAAGATAATAAACAGTATGTCGGCATTACGCAAGATATCGATTTTAGAATAAAACAACATAATTGGAGCAAAGTTAAATCAACAAAAACCAGAAGACCACTTGTTTTAATCCATAAAGAAGAATTTTCGACTAAAAAAGAAGCCCTTATTAGAGAAAAATATTTAAAATCATATCGGGGATGGAAAGAGAGATTAAATTTTTAAGTATCCCCACCAGGCCCTCCAAATAAATGTGGGACAATTAAATTTAGCTAAAAAGAGCATAAGAAGTAGGGAAAAACGGAAAAGACCTTTTTTGGTCTTTTTTGGTGCTAAATGGACCTGTTTTGGCAGGCACCCAAGTGGGTCTGGAACTCTGTTACCGAAAAAATGCATCAAAAAAATTATGGAACTTTTTGTGTAACTATTTAACAAGTCCAGAATATGCTATAATAAGCTCGTTATGAGTCAAGAAGAAATTATTACCAAAATTAAGGAAGCAGTTGAATCCGATCCGAATAAGGATTATATCCAAAGCATCAGTTTATTCGGCTCTTATTTGCATGGCGACGCAAAAGAGGATAGTGATGTAGATTTGTTATTTGAACCTAGAAAAAGTATGGGTTATTTTAAGCTTATGTCCATTCAAAACCAGATATCGGATAAAATCGGTAGAGAAGTTGATTTACTAACTAAAGAAGAATTGAGTAAATATTTTCGTGATAAAGTAGTCAATGAAGCAAAGAAAATATATCAATATGAGCATGCATAATGACACAACTTATTTGAGACATATTTTAGTCTGCATAGAGAAAATAAACCAGTATACCGGAGATCACTCTTTTAGTTATTTTAAGTCAAATAATATGATTATTGATGCAGTTTTGAGGAACTTTGAAATCATAGGAGAGGCAAGCAATAATCTTTCAGATACATTCAAAGATAGCCACGGTGAAATTGATTTTCGTTCAGCTATTGGTATAAGAAATCGTTTAATTCATGGTTACGATGAGGTTAATTTAGAAATTGTGTGGGGCACAATAAAAAAAGATTTACCCAAACTTAAAAAACAAATTCAAAAGCTAACTTGAACTCCAAAAAGAGGGTAAAGGAGCTAAAAGGCCTTCGACTCTGAGGTCTGACGACCTTGTCGCTCAGACTCGAAGAGTTCCAGACCCGAATGTCCCTCCAAAAAAGAGTCACCATTTTCCGATGGCGGTTTTTTGTATTTATATTGAATTCCCCTTGACTTTAAGGGAGTTTTTTTATATAGTTAGATGTCTGTACTCGGAGAAAGGAGAATTCCATGATAGAAGGAATCAAGCAGTTGATAGTCGTTGTCCCTGATATGCTCCGTCAGCCGGTTAACACGGATGTTCCTATCGTCAATGCCAATCCTGCATGCGGACCTCTACCCCTCACTCAGATTAAGGGTCTAATCGCACCTGACTATTGGAACATGGAGGCAGTAGTATCGCCTGCGTTCATCAGCGCTCAGGTGCTTACAAGAGGAAGACCACATTTCTCGCTGCTTCATGTAGCCCTAGTCGACGACAACATCGCCACCCATTGCTTTACCGCAGATACAGGTCAGGCCTACGGTAACGAATTCCGATATGTGGAAACCGGAGTCGGTGTATGCTTCCACAGGGAAGCCTTCATCAGAGGAGCTATCGCCCACCCGCCCAGAGGGACTGTTGAGGTAGATGGGTACACTGTATCATGGGAACTTGTTCCTTATAGAGAAGGTGTCCCATTGCAGAGACGCGGATTCTTCCGGGTCGCTGTTCACGGATATCGTACAGATGACGGCGATACTATCCACGTAGCCAGTTGGGAGGGAGAATTCTTCCGCAGACGAGGGGTCCTTCTACTCAACTAATGAATGAATTCACTCAACCTTGGCATCATCGCCATCCACATCACGCTGGATGGCGTTTTCTTTTTAAAAAGCCAACTTTGGTTTCAGCATCTTCCAATATTCATTATCTTTTAAAAGTATTATAATAAGTTTAGAGAAAGACCTCCACTTAGAAGCTTGGAACCATGTAAAAAGAAAAAAATGAAAGAAATTTGCTTAAAACCAATCGGGACGGTCAAAAATCACGTTAGAAAACCAAGATTCGGGGGGTTTGCCGAGGAAATGTCGGAAATAATTGTTGATAAAAAATTCCAGGAAGCTCTTAAGGGAATAGACGATTACACTCATCTAATCATTGTTTATTGGATGGATAAAGTTAAGGATTATGTCATTTCTCATCGGCCTCAAGGCAATCCGAAGGTACCGATTGTGGGAATTTTCTCCTGTCGTTGTCCCGCAAGGCCCAATCCCGTTGGGATAACTACCGTCCGATTAGTGGAGCATAAAGGAAACAGAATTAAAGTCAAAGGGTTAGACATTTTAGACGGCACGCCGATAATCGATATTAAACCTTACTGGCCGCAATATGATAGACCCGGGAAAGCAAAAATACCCGATTGGGTGTATAAATTAGAATTTTAATCAGTGTGTCAAAGGACGCAAATGACATCAACAGAACAATTAAGAAATGAGCATCAGGCGGTTTTGCTTGCTCTAGATATTTTAGAGAAAATTTGTCGGAAATTAGAGGCAGGAGAAAAAGTTGATCCGAAACATCAAGAAGAAATTTTAGAATTTATCAAAAATTTTGTTGATAAATGCCATCATGGCAAAGAAGAAGATTTATTATTTCCAGCAATGGAGGAGGTTGGGATTCCAAAAAAAGAGGGGCCGATTGGCATGATGCTTATGGAACACGATATGGGGCGTGGCTATGCGAAAGGTATGAGGGAGAATATCTCGAATCCCGAAAAATTTATTCGCGATGCTCGCGGTTATATCGAGCTTCTAAGACAGCATATCGAAAAAGAAAATAATATCCTTTATCAGATGGCTGATACGAATATTTCTCAAACCAAAGATAATAAATTACTTAAGGAATTTAATAAATTTGAACTTGAGCGCATCGGCCCGGGAAAGCACGAAGAATTCCACAAGATGCTGGAAAGATTAGAAGGAATCTATTAAAGTAATAAGAAGACGCGACTTGATATGGGATAAAGAGGTGTTAATAGAGCTAAAAGGCTGCCCTGAGTTTATCGCAGGGTTCTAGACCCGAATGTCCCTTTTTGCTGACACAAAAATTCAGATATGTTATAATAGATATGTTACAATAAAAATACCAAATATTTAGAAAGGAAGTGAAATGTTAAAAAGATTTTTCTTAATTTTGGTGGCTCTATTTTTGCTTTCAGCGGCCGGTCCGGCTTTAGCCGCTCTCAACCTTCAGGTTGCCCATTTGAATACACCTGGCACTGACAGAACTCTCATTCTTCCGCCCGCTGCCGATAATTCACCGGTTATTTCTTTGGGCACGGCCGTTGATCCTCAAAGTGGAAAATTAGTTTCTGGTTATGCCATTGTTCATCCCAAAAAGTCACCCGCTAAACCATCTTGGGCAGGGGGAGCCGGTGGTACCAAATGTTACGGTTTTTTTGCCAAGGGAGCTAAATGGAAGAGTGTAGAACCCTGGATTGTCAACCCATCTAACACCAGTGGTTTAAGTACATCTTTTGTTTTAAGCAATTTGGGTTTTGATATTGATAAATGGGAAGATGCAACTGATGGAGTAGTAGGCAATATCGCCGGGGTTAATATCTTGGGCGACGGCTCTAGCACATCATCGATTATTGTGGCTGATACAGTGACACCCGATGGCAATAACGAGGTTTATTTTGCCGATATTTCTTCTTCCAGTACCATCGCTGTTACCATCATCTGGGGTATTTTTGGCGGGCCGATTAGCGGGCGAGAACTGGTGGAATGGGACCAGGTTTATGACGATGTTGACTTTAACTGGTCAGGAAGCGGCCAGGCCGGTAAAATGGATTTTGAAAATATTGCCACCCATGAGCTGGGCCACAGTGTGGGATTGAGTGATTTGTATAATTCTGACTGTTCCGAGCAAACAATGTATGGATACGCTGGCACTGGCGAGATAAAAAAACAAACCTTAGAGTCAGGTGATATTACCGGCATAAGTACTCTTTACTAATTTTTAGCCGGTTTGGGTTATCTTTTACCTCTTTTTCTGGTAAGATTTAGAGAGTGATTTTAACAGTTCAAATAGGAATAATACTCGGTTTATGGCTAAACTTGCTTGAAAATTGTGGAACTCTTGGATCATATTGCGAAGAGTTGGTTAAAAGAGCTAAAGGGTTCTAGACCCGTATGTCCCTCCAAATAAATGTGGGACAATTAAATTTAGCTAAAAAGAGCATAAGAAGTAGGGAAAAACGGAAAAGACCGTTTTGGGTCTTTTTTGGTGCTAAATAGACCTGTTTTGGCGACTAGCCCAAATGGGGATGGAACTCTAATAATATATTTACCGCATTAGAAATTGTGGAATTTTTTTGTCCAAAATTTACCAACTCCTCTTCAGGTGGTATAATTATGAAGATAGATTATAAATCAAGGGGAGCATACAACCGAAACCGAGATTGCCTTATTTGAAAGCAAAAAAATATGAAGAGTTTGGGACAAGAAAATGGTTTTTTTGATTGAATACTATACGATACTTGCGAAAAGAGTTAGTATCGGATATACTATATAAGTGAAACTAATCATTATTTAAGTATCGGGAGATTATGTGAGTAAAATTGGTAATTATGTTAAACAGACAGCCGGGCATAAGGCATTTATGCCCGAACGATTTCCTGCGCAGGGTTTAATCGAATGGAGTGATGATTTAATCATGCTTTTATCGAAAGCTGATCTTGCAATTGGAAAACTAAACGCCATCGATCAGTTGGTGCCAGATGTTGATTATTTTATTAAATCATTCGCGAAAAAAGAAGCTGCACTTTCAAGCCAAATTGAAGGTACCCAAGCAACACTTATTGATCTCTTTAAAATTGAAGCTAAGATATTTGATGAAAAAGTATCGGATGTTGATGAAATTACAAATTATATTAATGCGATGAACTATGGTATTGGAAGAATCAAAACCTTGCCGTTATCTTTAAGATTGATCAGGGAAATTCACAGCATGCTATTAAAAGGCGTAAGAGGTCAGCATAGAAATCCTGGCGAATTCCGAACCACACAAAACTGGATAGGTGGACCAACAATTGAAACGGCAACTTTTGTGCCACCACCACCTCACGAAATGAAACAAGCGCTATCAGATCTTGAAGATTTTTTGCATAAGGATAAATTTCAAAAATTGCCAGCTTTAATAAAAGCAGGACTAATTCATGCACAGTTTGAAACGATCCACCCGTTTTTAGATGGTAACGGTAGAACGGGTCGGTTATTAATTACTTTTTATCTTTATAAAGAAGGTATTCTCTGTCGTCCGTTGCTATATATCTCAGAATTTTTTAAAAAAAATAGGCCAGATTATTACACTAAATTAAATAGTTATCGTTTTGATAAAAGTACTGAAGAATGGCTGATGTTTTTTCTGGAAGGTGTTCGTGCGGTTTCGGAAGACGCTGTCTTGGTTGCTCAAAAAATTCGCGTTATTAGGGAGAAGCATCTTCAAACTGTCTCTTCTTTCGGCAGAAATGCCAAGACAGCAATGCTGTTGCTTGACCAGTTTTACACTTACCCAATTATTGATTTGAAATTGGCTATGCGATTGACTGGCTTGTCCAAAGCTCGAGCAATCGATTTAATTGACAAATTTACCAATAAAGAAATCCTAAAAGAGATTACAGGCAAACGGCGCAACCGCCGATTTGCCTACCACCAGTATATCGCTTTGTTTAGCAAGGAAAAAATAGATTGATGCATAATCAATTTCTCCTGTTTACCAACCGCTCTACAGGTGGTATGATTATGATGATAAATTATGGCAACAGAAAAAAATTGGGAAAATTTAAACGAACAAGAACTCATCGAAATTCTTAATCGCGGCCAGATTAATAAAGAAAATATGGACGAATTTATGAAAGTTTTGGAAAAAAAAGGAATGAGCGGCTCGATTATGCGGGTTGACGGTTTGGATTCCGACGAAGAAAAAGCATTGAAAGAATATCTTGATTATCATCAAAAACTGCCGAAGGATCCACAAAACCCAAAGGAAATTTCTCAGGCGATAAAAATTTTATCAGATTCTGAAGCCAGTTTAGAAAGCCTTAAAAGGGCGATTATTACTTTGGCTCATTCCGGTAAGATTGAAGCTTTCAACGCTCTGAAAGATTATGGCCATAATACCTACAAAGAGCTTTCAATTTGGTTACAACAAGCGATTCATGAATGCGAGATGTTTTTAAAAAGCGATCTTTTGGACCGACCAGTGGTTGAGGAAGGAGACATAAAATCTGTTAAATTGGACTATGAAGTTTTAACAAATGATTTTTTTCAGGATTTTCTGACTTTTTTAAAATCTTTAGAAGAGCATCTTTTAGAGCTGACACCTAATGGTAATTTACGACTCAAAGAAATCGAAAGGTTGGCCGGGAAATTTCGGACCGATATTTACCACCGTTCAAAAAAGGGTGAGATTCTTTTTCCGATAAGAAGCGAGGAGGAAGTATTTCATCTCCAACTTATCAGAGTTTTGGGGAAAATTATGAAAGTTTTTGCTCAACGTAAAAACAAACTAAAAATAACTCGTTTTGGACATAAATTCTTAGGATTTTCGCCATTCGAGCAATTTGTTGATATTACACTTAATTATTTGGGAGAATACAATTGGACCTATCTAAGGTTTTACAAAGGGCATAATTCAGAATCAATAGCTGAGGTTTTGCAAAAAAATCAAGGATTGATCTATTCAATGCTGATGATAGAAAAAGATTGGTTGGATTTTAAAAATTTTGCCAAACTTCTACAAAAAGAGCTAGTTTTATCTTGGAAAGATGTTTATGGTAATGAATGTGAAACATCAGTCGATGGAGAAATAGAGACTCTGTTGGTTAAAGATTTAGCTCGCTTCGGACTTGTTGAATTTAAATCACGGAAAAAATTAAAGGGTTATTTCGAAGAAGTTTCGAAATTTCGTCTAACAAAGATAGGAAGATTAATTATTCCAATGTATTTTGAGGCTTATAAGCCATCTGTTGCGCTTCCCAAAGGTAAAAACCTTAATGTGGTTTTACCTCCAATTAAACTAAAATACCTCAATAAAAAGAGTGATGTTCCTAAATATTCAGATATTAGCTGCCACTTTTGCGGCAAGACTGATATCGCCATCGGCGCTTATTTAGATACTTATACCAATGACCCGAAAGTTGTTTGCGAGGATTGCGCTATCAATAACTACCAAAGAGATTTTGGCTATAAAACGCACGAAATTGCCGCAGCTCGCCGCCGGCGGATGTTTGATGTGCCTTATTTATTTTTTGAGATGGTTTTAGATAGATATTTAGCCCAAAATAAAATTCCTTTTTTTGAGAACATAAGTGAGGCAGATTATAATTATTTAATGAATATATCTCGAAAAATATTTAATACATCCTTTAGCCGTCAAGAAAAAATCGAGCTGGAAGAAATTTATGACCAGTCAGAAATAGAAGAAAAACTTAGAGAACTATTAAAAAAAGTAAAATTTACCTGAGGTTATAAACTACACTGCGGCAAGATCGCAGTGTATTCCCTAAAGGGAAAAGTTTGTTTTCAAATAGGATTTCATCCGCGGAAATTTCTGACGAAATTATAGGATTTCATCCGCGGAAATTTCTGACGAAATTATAGGATTTCATCCCTGTGGCAAGACCACAGGGTATTCATCCTCTTGAAAATAGAAATCTCATGTTAAAACCTGCCGGCAGGCAGGAAGAACCGTCCCCTTAATCCGTTTGTTTCTTCTATCGCGGAACTAAAGAAAAATCAGCAACATTATTGCCAGCCACAACATTTACAGTCTTGGTTTGGGTTCTGTATCTAGACATTGACACTTTAAGCGTATAAGTTCCCGGGGCTAAATTACTCCATGTATAAGTACCTACCGACGAGGTTGTGACGGAATATTTACTGCCATTGGGATATGTAATTCGAACTGTTGCGCCAGTAATAACCGCGCCAGTATTACTATTGGTGACCTTCCCTGTCAGCGTTCCTTTTGTGGTTGGTGTCGGTGATACCGGTCCCGGTGAAGGAGATTGCGGTGGAGGTGATGGAGATACTAATGGAGGTGATGGTGATAGAATTGAAGGTGATGGAACTGGTGTTACCAAAGGAATCGCAAGCGTGCTTGATACGCTTCGGTCTATTCCGGCGGCATCTTTATAGGTAGCGGTGACTGTATTTGAAATTTCCGAAGCGGCGAATAATTTTAACCTGCCTGTCATGTTGGCCCAAGTTAATACCCCTGCAATTAGCAAAATAGCCCCACCAATAGCAACAATTAAAATTAATCTCTTTTTGCTAAATTTAGTGAGATTTTCTTTTTTAAACATTTTCTTTACCTCCTTGATAAAATGCAAATTTTCCTCCTTGAGACCAAAATTTATATCTGTTATAAGTATACAACAACGGTATTTGCTGTCAATAGCAATTTCAAAATCCCGGTTTTAACTTCTTAGAATTTCAATGGGACCTTCGGTCCGCGGAAAATATTTTATTGACGTAAAATATTTATAAACACATCGCTTGGCAACTCGAGACGACCCAATTGTTTCATTTTCTTTTTGCCGGCCGCTTGCTTTTTCAAGAGTTTATCCTTACGCGTTCTGTCACCACCGTAAAGTTTGGCGGTAACATCTTTTTTCATTGCCGAAATATCTTCACGGGCAAGAATTTTTCCTGTCCCGAGCGAAGTTGAGGGACCGCCTTCGGCCACCTGAATGGAAACCTCAAAGAGCTGCCGGGGAA
>CAYSSM010000005.1:29155-37328 GCA_964433905.1 uncultured Candidatus Saccharibacteria bacterium | reverse complement strand
GCATGGCTTCGGTATTGGACCTTATCGCCCCGGCGGCTTTTAAAGTTGAGCCCAATTACCTTCAGCTGGGCAATCTTTATGTCAGAACTTTATTTGTCTTCACCTATCCCCGCTTTGTTCAGACCAACTGGCTGGCGCCGATTATAAATTATGATATTACTTTAGATGTTTCAATGTTTGTTTATCCGATTACCACCAAGCAGGTGATGACCACGCTCAAGAAAAAAGCCGGCCAATTAGAATCGTCGCTGGCGATTGAACATGAAAAGGGATTAGTCAGAAACCCCGAATTGGAAACCGCCGTCCAGGACATCGAATCCTTGCGCGATGTTTTACAAAAAGGTGAAATTCGCCTCTTTCAATACGCCCTTTATTTTACCATTTATGCCAAAAGTGTTGATGAATTAAACACTATTACTGAACAGCTGGAATCAACTTTGGGCGGGATGCTTATTTATACCAAACAAGCCCTTTTACAGATGGAACAAGGTTTTTATTCATCCATTCCTTTAGGAATTGATGATTTAAAGGTTGTCCGCAATCTTGATACCGCTTCGCTGTCGACCACTTTTCCTTTTACTTCGGCGACTCTTTCATCCAATGACGGCATCTTGTATGGTTTGAATCGCCATAATAATTCGCTGGTTTTATTTGACCGTTTTGAGCTGGAAAACGCTAATTCGGTTGTCTTTGCCAAAGCCGGCGCCGGAAAATCCTATGCCGTAAAACTTGAAGCCCTGCGTTCTTTAATGATGGGCGCCGATGTGATTGTTATTGATCCCGAAAACGAATATCAAGCTCTTTGCGAAGCCGTCGGCGGCAATTTTATGCGCATGAGTTTGGACTCCGATAAAAGAATGAATCCTTTTGATTTGCTCAAAGCCGGCCAGCAGGCTCTGGCAGGCGCCTCCGGCGAAGATATCTTGCGCAGCAATATTAACATGCTTCATGGCTTAATTTCCCTGATGATGACCAGCCTGTCGCCGGAGGAAGACGCCATTTTGGAAAAAGCGCTTTATGAAACTTATGCTTTAAGAGACATCACCGCCGATATTGAATCGCATAAAAATCAGCCGCCGTTAATGAAAGATCTGCAGTCGGTTTTGCAAAACATGTCCGGCGCGGAGACAATGGTCAGTAAGCTTTCCAAATATACCGAAGGAACATTCAAAGGCCTTTTTGACAAACCGACTAATTTCGATTTGGGCAACGGCTTTATTGTCTTTTCCGTCCGCGATTTGGAAGAATCATTGCGGCCGATCGGCATGTATATGGTTTTAAATTACATTTGGCAGCGCGTCCGTTTTAGTATGAAAAAAAGAATTTTGATTATTGATGAGGCTTGGTGGATGATGCAGCACGAAGACTCGGGCAAATTTCTCTTTGCTTTGGCCAAACGGGCCCGAAAATATTATTTGGGATTAACTATTATCACCCAAGATGTCGAAGACTTTTTGGATTCCAAATACGGCCGGACGGTGGTTAACAACTCGTCGCTCCAAATACTTTTAAAGCAGTCAACGGCGGCGATTGAAAAAGTCGCCCAAACCTTTAATTTAACTGAGGGAGAAAAATTTCTCTTGCTGGAGTGCGAAGTCGGCGAAGGCCTCTTTTTCGCCGGATTAAACCATGTCGCCATTAAGATTATTGCTTCATATACCGAAGATCAGCTGATTACCACCGACCCGCGGCAATTGATGCAAATACAAGCCGGCACGACTGAAAATACCGGGGACGACACAGAACCGTTAGAAACTCCGCCGGCATAGAAGGAAATTTTTAAAGGAAGAAAAGTGGATTATAAAAAACTTTTAGGATTGATTGCGGCTTTGGCGATTGTTTTAGTGATGTTCGTCTTCGCCGCCATTTGGCTGGGCTTCAATAAAGGGGAGCAAAAAAATAAATTCAACAACAATACTTCTGGCAACTGCAGTATTCTTCTTCCTGACAATGTAGGATCGGACGAAAAAATTGGGCGCGCTATTGATGAATATATTGATAAACACGGCCCTTCATCGCCATTAAAAGACACGGGTGCTGTTTTTGCTAAAAGCGGCCGCAATAGTAATGTCAATCCGGCTTTAATGGTGGCGATTGCCGTAAAAGAAAGCAGTCTAGGCACCACAGGAATTTCCATTCGAGGCACTCGCAATCCCTTTGGCCGGACTGCCACCCAATCACAACCCCATATTGAAATTAATGGCCGGTTATGGTACAAATTTAACTCATGGGATGAAGCCATTTTGGAAGAAGGACCTTATATTAAAAGAATGTATGTTGACGACGGTCGGACAACCGTTTCTGCCTTGGTTGAAAAATACTGCCCGCGAACCGAATGCGATACGGACGCATATGTAAAGATTATTAACGGAATTATTGATGAAATAACTCAAACAGCTAACGGCGCCCTTGGAACGGGTTGCACCACTCTTGCGCAGGGAGCATGCGGATTGGTAAACATTTCTCTGGCTAATGTCAATTTTCAAAGTGCCCGCAGTACGCCGCAATTACTGCCTCAAGCGGCCGAAGCTTTTAATCAATTAGCCGCTGAATACTTTGAAAAAACTAATCAGAAGCTGCCTGTTGTTTCGATGTTTAGAACCGCCGCTCAGCAACAAAGTATTTATAACGATCCTACCTCTGACGGACCGGCCAAAGTGTGTTCCAGCCCTCACCAAGCAGGTTGGGCATTCGACGCTGGTTTAACCGCACTCGGACAGACCGATTCCGAAAGACGGACCCGTTACGAAACCCTAAAAACAATTGCCAGTAAATATGGCTGGCGGCCAATTAGTTCAACATACGGCACCAGCGAAGACCATCATTTTGACCATATCCCAACAAAAAATAGCTACGGCAATGTCGGTGCGGGAATAGTTGCTGCCACTTGCAGTGCCTGCGTGGCTAATTAAGGAGAAACTTATGTCTGTTATCAACAATAAAATCAAAATAATGATTATCCTTTTAATTACCGTCTTGATTTTAGCTATAATTTTGTTAGTAATTTCATATGTTATAAACCCTCCACTTAAAACCGAGCAAGTTTCCGCCAATCAAATACTTTTTCCGAGCTTATCGACGGACAACAAAAGCTTATTGTATTTTAACAATCAAGATGAGGCTGCTTTTTATAAGATGGATTTGCAAAACAAAGCAATCGTAAAGTTATCGGACGATATGGACACTCCCAATGATGTTAAATGGTCGCCCAAAAAAGATAAGGTCATATTAAAAATAATCTATCAGAAAGAAATATTTGAAAAATATGGCAGTCCATTCATTGATTATAAAACAACTGACCAGACTATCACTTTTTGGATCTTTGATTTAAATTCAAAAAAATTATTCAAACTAAATGACTTTATCACCGATGTTATATGGGAGGCTAATAGTGAAGAAATTGTTTATATTAATAAGGATACGGAGTCGGGACAAAATGAAATCTACAAAGCTAATGTCGATGGCAGCAATAATCAAAAATTAACCGACCTAAAAACTCGCATTTACCGAATATTAAGTTATAACCAAAAAACCAATAGCTTAATCTATATCACTAATTCCGGCGTGGAGGATCAAATTGAAACCCATGTCTACAAAATCCATCAAAATAATCAGCCGACAGAATTGTTTTCTAACGCACTGGCTGGGTCAATTTCGGTTTCGCCGGATAACAAAAAAATAATATACTCAAAAGATGATAATTTATATCTTTTCGATATCGAATCAAATCAAACAAATATAATTTTTGAAAAAATACAAAATAGCATTTTTACTTGGACAGTAGACGGGCAACTAATTGTTGTGTTTGATTACAATAAATCAGTAAAACTATACAAAGTCACAACCACCCCGCTTAAAAAAACGCTTTTAAATGTTAAAAATTTGCAAACCGATATCACCAATCTAACAATTTCTACCGACGATAAAACATTATATTTGATCTCTAAGAATCTGCTCTACAAACTGGTAATCGACAAGTAAACTAGGTCGTTGAAAAATTCGTTAAAATGTCATTCTGAGGCTTCAGCCGAAGAATCTGGCAGTTCATCTGCCAACCTGCATTCGCAGGAGATCCTTCGCCTGACGGCTCAGGATGACAAAGAAAAAACCTTTTTCAACGGTCTCTAAACTTTCTTTTTAATCAAAAACGATTTATTATATAATTAACAATCGTTTTTTAATATCAAAAAAGCGGGTTTGATATTGATTTTTGGTATTTTTATTGTCCATCCTGCGCCTAAGGCAAGGATGTGAGTGGAGGGGTTTTGAACTCAAAAGGAGGACAACTAAGTAGCGGAGCCCAGGATCCCATTGATCTCGGTAAAATTGAAGTTGAAACCAAAATAGAAGCTCAACCGCAATCCGATACTGAAATTGAAAACCAGATGAAAACTTCACAGCCGAAAAGTGAAAGCGAATACAATGCTCGTCTGACAGAAAAAATCGGCAAAATGAAACCCAAATTGGGCCAAGGAAAATCGTCTTCCAAAAAACCGACCGCCAATTCTTCTACTTCGGATACTTCGGAGGAAAACGAGGGAACCAAATCGACATCGCAAGATACGAAATCTACCAATAATCCAGAAATCGGACCGGAAGAAAAAAACGAAGAACAACCCGAAGAAGAAACCGAAGACGAAAACAGTGAAAATCCCGACGAGCAAAAGGAAGAAAACGAATCCGATGAATCCGGCGAAGAAAATCCGCAAGATAAATTAAAAGAACAAGCCAAAAACGATGTTAAACAAAAAATTCAGCAGAAAATTAAAGCCCGCATAAAAAAAGCTGGCCAAGACCTTGCCAAAAAATTCACTAAAGAAGCTCTCAAAGCCGCCGGAAAAGCCATCTGGTCGTTTATCATTGCTTTTTGGCCTTACATTTTAGCCGTTTTAGGCGTTATTTTAATTTTAATTTTGATTGCTTCCAGCTGTTCCCGCCAAAGCGGCAAAACCCCGTTAATACAGTTAGAGAAAGGCCGCGACGATAAATTGGTTTTACAGTTTTTGGCTGCCTCGGGCGAAAAATCAGCTCAAAGGGAATTGATCGCCAAAGAGGCAGTCGAAGCCAAAGACAAATTTAATTCCCTCATCAAAGTCAGTGATTTTCCCGCGGACAAACAAGCTGAGGCAAAAACCATTATCGCCCAAATCAACAAATATTTTGATGAAATCGTCACTCTTTCTGATAACATTTCCGCCGTCAGAGAGCGAGTTAATCAAATTAACCAGCAACTCGACAAACTCTACGCCCTCTCCCCACCCAAAACAACCGACGCCGGCGGAATTGAAAAAGCTTCGGCTCAAGGAAACACAAATCTCAATATTGAAATTATTAGAACCCAAATCGGCCAGCTGCCAAAAATGATGAATGTTTTTGAGAAACCACCGCTGGTAGTCAATCCCAAAGATATTGATTATGTCAGAAATTATGACACTGACCGCCGCGTCATTCAAATGCTGGTCTATTTGGTTACTCCCCTTGATCAAGGCGGCGCCGGTCACGAACGAGTTAAGGTCAAAAGAATTAAATTTTCTTACGACACCGAAAGGAAATCGCCCTCCAAAGAAACCGATTATGCCGATGTTGACGAACCTAATGTTTCGGCTCATTTTACCGGCCAGGCGGCCGATATTACCGAGATTGACAATATCAAATGCACTGAAATCAAACACCGCCGGTTGGGCGGCGACAAAAAAACTGCTCTGCCTCCCATGCCGATTAAAGTTGCTTGGCAAACCCAAGAAGGCTATATGAAAGGCGGCGGACCGGAGGCTTTCGGCCAAAACATGCATCAGCTTTTTAAAAACATGGCGTCCGGCTCGGTTAATGACATGCTCTTAGCGCAAATTTCCGACGCTTTTGGAATCGATCTTAATCCGGCAAAACTTAAAGGCAAAACCACCGGCGAAATTGCCCAGGAGATCGGCATTGCCCTGCTCAAAGAGAATTTGGATATTCCCGGCGATTATGAATTAGGCAATAATCTGGAGGATATTTCCCGCAATATCGGCCGGGCATACTTGGCTGAAAGTTTAGGCGTCCCGATTGAAGGCATCCGCGGCAGTTCCGAAGACGAGATTATGGAGAATATCGGCCGATCCATTTTGGAAACAAAAATGAGCATGCCGCCCGGCTCGTTAGCCGGCAATACTTCCGAGCAAATTTTTGCCAGTGTCGGCCGCCGGCAACTGGAAAAATCCATGCATATTTCCCGCGATTCCTTGGCAACGCCTTTTTCCAATACCACCCAATTTAAGCAAGTAATCGGCCAAGGCCGCGTGGAGCTGTCGCTGGGAATTAAACCGCAAAGTTTTTACGGCAACAATACTGATGAGGTTAAAAGCCGCCTCAATAAAGATATGTTTTCTTATACTTTTTCCAACCCGCAAGTAATCGATAATTGGCTTGGCGTCGCCGACGGCACAACGGCGCAAATGGTTAACGGCCAAATTACACCCAACGAATATAATCGTTTGGTCGGCGAAAAAATTTATCAGAGCGAATTGGCGATTTATAAAAAAGATGACAAGCGAGCCGAAGTCTACAATGTTTCAAATTCCGACCTTCAATCTTTAATGGCCGGTAACCAAAACGCTTTTATCCCCATTGGCAAAACCACGGTCGCTAAAGTTTTAACCATATCCGATGAAGAACAAGGTTTGGTGCTAAGCTGGTTTAACACCAAAAATTTGCCGCCAAGTGTCAATGAGGATTATTTAGCCGGTCAATTTGGCTTAAAGGAAGGCGATTTGGGCCGCATTTTTGTCGCCAATTTGGGCGGCGATGTTTTTCGCCGCGTCGGCAAACTTCAGGTTTTGGACAATTTAGAAAACAACTCCAAGCTGGCATCATATATCGCGCCTTTTAAAGACTACCGTTTTTACGCCGACCGCTTAAATATCGTCGAAGAAAACCTTGCCAGTATCAAAACCTCGACCAAAGATCCCGAAATAAAACAAAAAGCCGAGGAAACCGAAGGACTGGTCAAAGGCCTATTTGACAAAATCTCCATTAAACCGATTAAAGAAGATATTAAGAAGATTCAGACCAATGTTAAGTTTATTCGTCAAAGAGCGGAAACTAACGATCCGACCCTTTTGGATAAAATTAAAAGGATTGAAAAAGCCGTTAATGAAATGATCGAAGGCCGCGAAATTAGGGATTTTGATACTTATTCGGAATCTTCCATCGCCGCTAAAACCGATCCACAAGTTAAATTAACCAAAAAAGATATTATCGCTCTTCTTACCGGCAAAAAAACTGTTGATGACTTGGCGTACCAAGTCGGCTTAAGAAAATGGGAAATTGAGCTTGACTTGCCCGACGGCTCCCTTAAAAACGCTTATGACGACCTAAAAAAGAATAATTTCGCCAACCCCGACGATACCATTTTGATTGGCATCGGCAAAGCCAAAGTTGAAGAATACGGCGGTCTAAAAAGCGTTAAAAGCGGCAGCGCCTCCGATGTCGACTTGCGTTTGGGATTAACACCTAATACCACCGCTGATTTTCGGGCCGGGAAAATCACCGAATCGGCTTATTATTTGAAAGTCGGCATGGGCTCGACCAACACTGTCGCCGCTAAACTGCTCAATAAACAATTGAATATGACAAAAGATCCCAATTACGCCCTTCAAGGCGCGGATATCACTAAACTACTTACCGGCGGCTGGTTTTGGGTGGCCATAAAAATCGGCGGCAACGCGATTGACCAAGCTCTCGGTTTCCCCGCCGGCGGCACATTAGACATTATCCAGCAAGGCAATGACCCTAATAATGTCATTAATCTTTTGGCCGAGAAAAAATTAGGCCTGATTGCCGGTTTAGACCGCCCTGTCTCGATCGCCGGCGACATCCCCTATAATTTAGGCCGAGTTAAAATTGAGCAACGCTTGGATCTTAAAGCCAACGAACTAAACGACGGCAATTTAGTTGAAAAAGTTAAGCAATTTACTAATTCCAATGAAGATAATTTGAGCCGGCTCGATATGGTTTTGGGCTTAAGCGCAAATCTTTCCAAAAAATTGCTTGCCGGGGGAATCACACCTCACGAATACATCACCAAAGCCGGCAATTATCTAAGAGATTCCGTTATCTACGATCAAATTGCCAAATACGCTCCGGAACTGGGTAATAAAGACCTTAAAAATATGATTTTAGCTCTAGCAGAACG
>CAYSSM010000005.1:25887-29145 GCA_964433905.1 uncultured Candidatus Saccharibacteria bacterium | reverse complement strand
CCTGGCAGCCCGCAGGAAATTATGGAAGCCGCCGGCGCCAACCAAGTGGGTCAATTCCTCGGTCTTGATTATCCCGTTTCAATCAGAGGCAATTTTAAAGACAATCTTGGCGCCGGCAGAATAGAAGACCGCTTAGGATTTAAAAACGGCACTTTTAAAGATAATATTGATGCCGTTGTCCAAGCCAATACGCAACTAAAATTTGAGCACGCTTTTTATATTAATAGCGGCAAATTAGCGGAGGCGCGCAACGCCGCTTCCGGTTATTGGACTGATGACAATAAAAACCAAGCCAAAATTGTAGACGCTGTTTTAAACATTCCCGCCGGCACCACTGAAAATTTTCTCACCGGAAAAATTGACTTGGGCGCTTATGTCGACAAGGTGGGTCAAAGCACTTTGAAAGAAGTTACCGCCGATAAAATGGTGGAATTATTTGATCTTGACGGCAAATACCGCACTGGTGTTGACGCCTTGGTGAGCATCTTTAATACCGATCCCTCTTTAAGCAGCCCTGTCAGCCAAGCTAAACTTTACAATGCCCTAATGGGCATGGCCGGTCTTAATTTGGATAGCAAGACTCGTTTTGATCCCGGCACATGGCAGAATATTTTCTTTACCAATCCCGCCGACCCCGAACGCACCGGCTTAAAGCACGCCGATATTATTTTCCTTGAACAAGGTAAAAAATGGCTGCCCAAATGGCTGGGCTTAGACGAAAAATATCAGCCTTATGTTGATTTAATTTACGAACAGGGGTTGAAATATGCCGGTTACGAAAATATTGAAGCTTCGATGAACGCCGATATTATGAAAGTTACCGGCATTCCCGATCCCAACGACGCCGCAAGGTTTCTTCGCGGTGATTATGTCGGAGGAATATCCGCTTGGGGAGCGGCTCAATTTGTCAAAATGTACAATCAAGAATTTACCGGCACTGACAGCCAGCTGGATTACCAAACCGTGAAAAACGCTTACTTTAACGATATCACCGGTGAAACTAAGATCGGCGATGCCGCCGTCGAAGCCTGGCAAAAAGAGATAGGTTTTGATGAGATAACCGAAGACGATGAATTTTTTATCCGCCAAGACGCCATTCGCCAGGCAAGGGAAGCCGCCCGCAAAAATGTGATGTATAAAGCGGTTGATATGCAGCTTCATAAAATTGACAAAAATATTCCGCCAAACTTCACTTTAGCCATGCGCGAAGGCACCCCGGAGCAAAGGTGGGACGCGGGCCTTGCTTATGTCGGCAATATGGTCCACTCAAAAAATCCCAATATACCCGCCGGCATGCTACCGGAGTTAGTAGAGTATTTTTCGCCCGGTTCGCCTAATTACCACAATCCCGATATCTTAAAAACCGAAACCTATAATCTTCTTGACCAACAGATGAAAAATGTTTTTGGCGATTTTGTTCAAACCGGAACGGCCAAAGCCCTCTTCAAATACGGTCAAAACGGAATTCTCGGCCAACCCGACCAGCCGAATACTTTGGTAGGCATCTATTCCACCTACGGCATCAATATTATCAGCCAATGGGCCGATAAACAAACGGGCTTGCCGGTTGGCTCAACATATAAAATTTATGAAACATATACCAAGCTTGCCGCCGCCCGCAGCGAATATATGGCCGCCAAGGCCGCGTTTGCAGCAAAAAAGATAACTGCTGATGTGATGAGAACAAAAACCGCTAATTACAATCAAGTAAAAGCGACAGCCGTCGCTTTTGTCATCAATATTATTTTCGAAAAGCAGCTTTTGGCGGTTGATCAGAAATTGGGCTTAGTTCCCGGTTCTTCCGCTATGCTGGTGGGTATGGCCGCTCAATACTTTTTTGTTCCCGGCGGCGTTGACCCGGTGACAATTGCCATTTTTGTCCTTATCAACCTCTTTGGCGTCTATAAAGTCGAGGTTAAGTGCTCGGCTTGCGGTTATTATCCGGCCATGGGAGGGGCGCCGGCCGCCATTTGTAACCAAGAACAAATGGGTTTATCGGACGCCCTGCGGCGAGTGCAAAACTGTGTCCCGTTTGAGCAAATGACGGAATCTTTCGCTAAAAACCGGCAGTGTCCTTTGGGCGAGTTTAACGGTGCCGATGAAAATGCCTTCCAGCAAAACGCGATTTTGTCGGCTCAATATAAAGTCAAGCAACTTATTGGAGATCTCTTAAATTTGCCAGTGGCTTTAAAAGACAATAATTTACTGCCGACGCAAATTATGACCTTGCGCGGCGAAGATGTTGAAAATTACACTTCCGAGCTTTATTCCGATTACGGACCGGAATCCTCGCGCGGCAATTCCGGCCTCTGGGCCAATGATTTGATGTGGGGACACATCCATATTGGATATTAAATAGTTGAACAGACCTAACACTAATTTATTCACTAATTAACCACGAATCGGATTAGTGAATTATTCGTGAGTAAATTCGTGTTGGGCATATTCAATTATTGTATCTTAAATCTTATATCTTTAACTAAGTTCTCTCCTAATTTTTGATTAATTTCGTCAATTATTTTTGGCGACTCCATTTGTAAATTTGATGCTTCGGCCGGCGAATTTACTGCTATCGTTAATAGCCCTCCGCGGAAGGAGATAGCATCAAAACGACCATCTGATTGCGCGCGGGCGATATCGCAAATTTTGGCCGCCTCCAGCGGTTTTTGATAGCCTTTGAACTTCGGGTTGTGCCTAAATAATTCATCTATTTTTTTCATTGAGCTTCTGCCACTCTTTTTCCAAATCAAGCTTTATGATCCATTTTTTCAAATATGTTTTATCGATTTTTTTTTGAATTGTTAAAACACTGCTAATATCTTCCAGCTGCCTTGTCGATTGACCCATTTTGAACCATAAAAGCTTGGAAATGATGAGATCTTCAGGAGAGATAAATTTGATTTCGTAATCGATATTTTGAATTAGAGCTCTTTTGAAAACCCCTTTTTCGAAATCGTTTTCTTTGGTAATAAAAAAGTCTATTTTTAGCCCACTTTCGGGATCAATAACATTAAATTCGCTGACCTGATTTAGAGCATCGTCGATTTGATCTTCGTCAACATATCCTTTGGGAAAAATCTTGCCAATTTTCTTGGCAAAATCCTTTTTGACACCACTTGCCATTTTGATAACAATATCGATATCCGCAGTAAACCGAGGTCTTCCATAGATTGATACAGCAAAACCGCCAGTAACATAATAAGGGATTTTTAATCCGTCAAGAACTGTGGCGATTTTTACTAAATTTTCGAGTTCTGG
>CAYSSM010000005.1:20281-25787 GCA_964433905.1 uncultured Candidatus Saccharibacteria bacterium | reverse complement strand
GTAATTTCCAGCTTTTTTTTAGGAGTCATATTCCTGTAAATTTTATTTTGAATCGCTTGCGCATTCATAGCTTTATCATACACTGGCCGCTTTATATTGCAATTATAGAAAAGAAAAAAGCCACCGGCGAAAAGCAGGTGGCAGAATCAGTTAGAACGGTTTTGTATCCGGGACGGGATCTTCAACCTGATGGCCAAGACAGGCGATTAGTAGATGGTAAACATCTGCACCAATCTGGGATTTGATTTGGCTTAGCACTTTTGCGGCGACAGTGCTGGAAATCTGTTTTGCCATCTGGAAACAAAAATAGTCACCCTCATCGAAAAATGTCGTCGTGTGGACATGATTTGCCAGCCCATAGTCGGACTCGCCGCTAACTGTGAATTCCAACTTACGATATCGCAGTTTCAACTTGTAGGATGTAAACGGGTTAAGATGTAAGTCAAATCTTGCCTCGGCTATCCTCAGAAATCCGTCATATTCGTCTTCCAGTTTACGTAGCACAAGCTTTACATACTCTTCAGCAAGAGCTTGCTCGTCAGACATTATACCGACAACCTTCACCACTGTCTTGTCAGCCATATTCCTTCTCCTCGAGTAGGATATTCCAATAATATCAGGTTATTTCCTGATGTCAAGCTATTTTGACCCCACGACCTAATCTTTAGGTGTGGGGCTGTAGTTCTACAATCTTTGCCTTTTATAACATCTAACAAAAAAAACGGAGTCCCGTTGACACAGAACTCCGGATCAAATCTAAGATGGCGCACCAATATAGAAAGTTTTTTCGTCGGCGTAGTCGACTTTCCAACCAGCCTTCTTGAACTGCCGAGCCACTTCATCTAAAATTCTAATTTTTCTGCCATTGCCCACATCCATCGCAGGGATGGGGAGAGACAATGTATTTCCGCGGTAGTATTCCTCGCTTAGCTTGGACACAATGCCTTCAATAATCCTATCAACTTGTGCCTTGTCGTCATCATTCATCGTCATTACTTGCTCCGGAGTGAGAATTTCAATCACGATGAATACCTCCTCTGCCAATCTGAGTATATCTAACACCAAAATACTCCGTAAGTCAAGAGGATTTGCCTAAAATCACTGAGTTTTATAAATCTAAAAAACCGCCAGTTCTAGCGATTCATAAAATATCACTAATTATTTAATTACTCTTTAGCCACTCTTTCGACTTCTTCTTTAGTCGTTAATCCTTGAGCAACTTTATCCATGCCATCCTCATACATTGTCTTCATACCTAACTGTTGAGCCGTTTGCTCGAATATTCTAAGCGGCGCTTTGTCGCGAATAAGTTTTTCGATTTCAACTCCCGGCACCAAAACTTCCAAGATGGCAATTCTGCCTTTAAATCCGGTATTGCGGCAAATTTTACAGCCCTTGCCGCCGCAATCTTGATGAATCGCCCGCACCAAACGCTGAGCAATAATCAAATTGATTGAGCCAGCCAATAAATACGGCTCAATCCCCATATCAACCAGACGCGCCAAAGATGACGGCGCGTTGTTGGTATGCAATGTAGACAGCACCAGATGGCCAGTCATTGCCGCCTGTAAGGCAATATCGGCCGTTTCTTTGTCGCGAATTTCACCAACCATCAAAATATCCGGATCCTGACGCATCGTTCCTTTAAGCGCGTCCAAAAAACCGACATGATTTTCAATATCAATTTGAACCTGCTCAATACCGGCAATCCTGTATTCAATCGGATCTTCCAAAGTAATAATTTTTTTACCGACTTGATTGAGCTGCTGTAGAATCGCATACAAAGTGGTGGTTTTACCCGAACCGGTGGGACCGGTATTCAAAATCATCCCTTGCGGCTTGGCAATAGCATCCTCGATAAGTTTTATTGCTTCTGGGTTAAAACCAAGATTTTCCAGTTTTAAAAACTTTTTATCTTTAGGCAGTAATCTTAAGCCAATAGCCTCGCCGTAAGAAGTCGGCAGAGTTGCCACGCGAATATCAACATCGGTGTCTAAAACTTTAATTTCCATCCGCCCGTCTTGCGGATGAGTGATATCAAGTTTGAGTTTAGACATATATTTTATTCTCGAAAGAACGCTGTGAAAAATTGCCATCGGCAGTTCGGCAATTTCACTAAGAACGCCGTCGATGCGGTAGCGGATGCGGAAATTTTTCTCCTCCGGCTCAAGATGAATGTCGGTGGCTTCAAGCTTGATGGCGCCGGCGAAAATGACATCCAAAAGCTCTGTGGTTGAAACCTTGGTAATCTTTTCTTTGAGACCTTCTAAGGTTTCGATTTCTTCTTCAAAAGTTTCTTTTTTCGTTTCCGAAACTTCAATTTTTTCTTCCTTGACTTGAGGCACCAATACGCGATAAAGTTGCAAACCGTAGCGGATGGAAGTATTTGAACAAAAAGATATCAGCATTTCACTTTTTGTCGCCGCCCCGATTTTGTTAAGCAATTCTTTTAATTGAGGATTTTTGGGATCATTGGAGGCCACCCGGACTTTTTTTTCGGCTTTAAGATAAGCAACGACGCTGTTTTGGAAGGCCTGGTCCTCGGGAATAATTGCCATCACATCAGGCGCAAAAGGATAATTAACCAAATTAATATAAGGCAAGCCCAATTTCTTGGCCGCTTCTTTGGCATGTCTTTCTTCATCCTCCCGAGCCATATGTTGTAATGTTAAATCAATGTCAGGCATAATTTTAATTCAAAAATAAAAAATCTCATTCGAGTCTGAGCCTGAGGGCTCATCCCTCAGAGTCGAAGACAAAATGCAAAATTATGGAATACTATTTTGATAATACCAATTGAGAACAAAATATGCAAAAAAGAGATTATTTTAATTTTCTTTTGCCTTGTGATTGCTTTAAGTAGTTTTCTTTGGTAGATACTTTTTGACCTGATTCTATTTCGAGTTTTTTTCTTGCGTCGCCGGCAATTTTCCCACCTTTTTGAGAAGCGACTTTATTTTCGCCAAAACCTTGGGCATCTTTATTCCTAGCGATTTCTGTCGTCGATGCTTCACCCAACATTGAAAATATCAGTTCCAAATCATCCATATGGTCACGCAAGTTTTGTCTTTTTAACCCTTTATATTTTTTATATTCGCTCGGCGTCATATCAAAAGTTGCTTTTGAAATTTCAGCAGTTAAAATAGCGTAATTCTTTTCCTCAATTACTCCTCTATTTTTCCACTCATCGGTTAAGGTTTCTCTAATTTCAATCCCACGCATCCTCTTTTCAATCCAACTATTGGAATAGCCTTTCGCATTATATAAAGCGCGGGTTCGTCTTGTTCCTAACTCCGGATCATCAATTTCTTGGACCCTTTCATAGCCGACTCTGGCCAGCCATCGTTTTAATGGCTCGACTTTCGGCGAAGGAATTGATTGGATAATACGAAAAATGGTTTCGGTGTTAGCGGCATCAGTTAGATAATTTTTTCCATCAGACGCCTTCATTTTCAGTTGTCCGATTTTTTCGGACACCTCGCTTCCTTCATCTTTTAACTTCTTTTTCAGATCGCTCCAATATTTTCTTGATCTTTCAGTTTGGATCAATGCTTCAATAACGTCAGTGATAGAAAACCACCATTCTTTTTTGTGAATGGTTTTTCTGATTTTCTTCTGCCTAAAAATGGCTATCCGGGTTTCCATAAATTCCTCTAAAACAATATTATCAATATCAGAATATCGGATTTAAGGGGAAACTTCAAATTTGACAAAATATGCAAAAAAGCTATTTGTTAACAAAAGGCTCCGAGCAGAACGCAGCCGCAAGGAGCCATATGATGCATAGACAAGATTGACTTTTAGTAGTGTCGTAGACAAAATGTGATGAAAATAGCCTGTAATCCAGCTGTTGTTGTAATCATGGCCACGACTTGTGTCTTAGAATAATCCATGTAACTTCTTTTCCCCTTAGAAAACAGCCCCCTATAGAAAAAACGCTTAACTCTGATATAAAGATGGATCTGCGCCAGAATGACAACAAAGTTTCCAAAGGCAAAGAAACCAGCGATAACTTTCACCCAGGCTGAGGAATTGAACCCTACTGCCTGAATTCCAATCATCGCTTGAATTGCATGAGCAAGAATAAAAAAGACAAGAAGCATCTGGACTTGGTCGTAGTTGTATCTCCGTTCATCCATCGTTTCGCTGAAATACAAGCTAAAGACACGCGGTTTTATGACTATCTTCCCCGCAAAGGGAATTCTGTTGATACAACCGATAATGGTTCTCGTCGCAGTTCTCCCTTCGCATACAGATTGTCAATATCTGATAATACTATTATTTATTCGAAAAGTCAAGGCAGAAAGGCATTTTCATCGAAAGATTCATTGATAAAAAAGTTGGTCTATTTTAGACAATGAAAGTTCAGAAAAATTTTGAATGATAAGATCGGCTGTTTTTAGGCTTTCTTCAGTATTAAAGGCGGTTTTAACCCCGATTGATTTCATGCCGCCATAATTTGCCGCTTTAATTCCACTTTCGGAATCTTCAAGAATAACACATTTTTGAGGCGAGATATTTAATTTTTTGGCCGCAAGCAAAAAGATTTCCGGATCGGGCTTGTGTTTATGGGTATCATCAGCAGAAATTACAACCGGAAAATAATTTGAAACTTTTAAGATTTTAAGCATTTTTTTAGCTCGATAGCCTTGAGAGGCTGTCCCAACTGCCATAGAGATTTTATTGTTTTTTAGTTCTTTTAATAATCTGATAACACCTTTATCGGCCACTAATTCTCCTGCCATAAACTCCAATTCTAATTCGGTTGCGTCCTGAGAAAATTTTTTATGATCAATTTTTAACTTATATTTTTTATTCCACACTTCAACCGTATCCCTTAAAGATGCTCCTAAATGAGTTCTGATTTCTTTATCTGTAAATTTAATTTCCCCATATGGTTTAAGAAGTTCCATAAAGGAACGCCAAATATATTTTTGGGATTGAAAGAGAACGCCATCCATGTCAAATATGACTGCGATATCTTTGTTCATATTTTTTGTAAATTATCTTAATTTATATAAATAGATTCAAAAAAAGGGACTTGCCCCAAAGGACCCGTCCCCTTTTTTGATAAACTTATTTAAAAGTTTAGCGACCGCCGCGGTCAAAATCTCTTCGCGGACGTTCTTCCATTGGACGGGCAACATTGACTGTCAATTTTCTGCCTTCCAACTCTGTGCCGTTAAGTGTTTCGATTGCTTTGTCTGCTTCCTCATCGTTTGTCATTTCGACAAAACCGAATCCCTTGGAACGACCGCTCATCTTATCTTTGATGATAATAGCGGTTTCTACTGCGCCAAGTTTTGAGAAAGCTTCTTTAAGAACATCTTCCGATGTGTCATAAGACAAGCCACCAACAAATAGTTTTTTCATTTTCTCTTTCACTTTTTTACTTTTATAAAAGCCGACCTAATTTCTTAATCATTCGGCTTAACCAATGCTTGCCTTAAGATATAGAAAATTATCAATTTAATAATAACACAGTTTTTTTAAAAAAGCAAGTTTT
>CAYSSM010000005.1:0-20181 GCA_964433905.1 uncultured Candidatus Saccharibacteria bacterium | reverse complement strand
ATGCACCTGTATGGTTCTTCGCCAACAGAAACTACCTCAATGCCATCAACATCAGTTAGAGCAACATGAACAATCCTTCGTTCATAGGAATTCATCGGCTGCATCTTTTGCGATTGGCCGCCGGCAATCACACTCATAGCCAATACCTCGGCTTGTTTTTTTAGTTCCTCAAATTGATTGGCGCGATAACCGCTGACATCAATCGTTATCGGCACAAATTCCTCAAGTTCTCTGATTAGAATTAAGCGCAAAACATGCTGGAGAGCTTCCAATGTTTCACCATGATAACCGATTAGCATGGCTGACAAACTGGAATCAATATTAATGCGGCAACCGTTATCTTCAATCTCAATGTCAATTTCAGCTTCAGGATCAATCAAACCAATATATTTTTTAGTTGACTTTTCAATTTTAAATTTATCCAAACTCATTTTTAACCTTACTTTTTTCGCCTGACGGTTACTTCAACACCGCCTTTTTTGGTTTTGTTTTCTTTTTTGGCTTGCGGCTCAATTTCCCCACTTTCAATTTTGGTAGGATTTTCGCGGTCAACCCACCATTGCTGGCCAATGCCAAACAGAGTAGTCACGATCCAATAAAGCGGCATGGCGGCCGGAAACTGACCGGCAATAATCACTGTAAATAAAGGCATGATATAAAGCATTTGCTTGGAAAGCATCTGCGACATATCATTTTTCTGATTCGATTTGGATGGCGGCATCATTTGCCGGCTTTGAATATATTGCAAGCCTCCGGCAAGCACCGGTAGAATCCAACGCTCGGGCTTGGCTAAATCAATGCCCAAGAATATTGTTTTAATCACATCCGGACGGGGAGTAAATGAATACAGTAGGTCAAAACGCTCAAAACCAAGGCCGTTTAAGAAAACATAATAAAGGACGATTAAAATTGGAAGCTGAATCAGCAGCGGCAGACAGGAGCCTAAGGGACTGACTTTATGAGTTTTGTAAAATTCCATCATCGCCTGAGCTTGTTTTTCTTTATTGTCTTTATATTTTTCCTGAATTTCCTGAATTTTCGGCTGGAGGTCGCGCAATTTTTTCTGCTGACGGGCGGCCTTTAAAGATGGAGGCAAAAGTATAATTCGGATCACGATAGTTAAAATAATGATCGCCCAGGCCACATTATGGCCAGGAATGAGCCAAATTAAAAAGATTAGAGCGTTAAATAGCGGTTTGTATAAAATTGTTTTTAAGATAAGTTTGATAAATGTCATAATATTTGAACTTTCATAACACTAATCCTCTCACGAATCGAACACTAATTATTCGTGATAAATTAGTGAAAAAATTCGTGTTAGGCGTTTTCCATATTATTCTACCGGGTCTTCTCCACCTTTTGTCCACGGATTGCAACGACAGATTCTTTTTAATCCCATCCAGCTGCCACGGCAGACACCGTATTTGTCAATCGCCTCATATGTGTATTGGCTACAGGTGGGATGAAATCGGCAGAAACCCTCGCTGTAAAAAACTGCCAACGGACCGTGGTCGAAAGATAAAGTTTTTTGATACAGCTTGATTGATTTTAAAGCCAATTTTCTGCACATTTGATCTCATTAATATTCTTTTTGGCTTCTTCTTCCGATAACTGGCTAAATACGGTTAAAAGCATATCCCTGTTTACGATGAATTTGCTCTTGGCCAATTCATCGTAGATAATCCGACACAATCGATTTCTTGCGGTCGCCTTATTATACACTTTTGCGCTGACGGAAATGCCAAATCGCGTAAAGCCGACCCGGTTGCCCAAATATCTCACAGACAATTTTCCGAATGACTTTTTTTTGCCCTTTTTATAAATTAACCCGATTTGACCACGACTAAGGCGATATTTTTTTGCCAGCATTTTACACCGCTAATTTCTTACGGCCTTTTGCTCTTCTTGCTCTTATAACTTCCTGCCCGGAGGCAGAACTCATTCTTGCTCTAAAACCGTGAACCTTACTGCGTCTTCGATTGTGGGGTTGAAATGTTCTTTTCATTACTTGCTCCAAATTACTGAATAAAAATACCCTCTTTTTGAATCTCTTTTATTCTATCTTAAATCTTAAAAAAATTCAATCCCTATGATATTGCGCGGCACATTGGAGACATCCTGATAATGTTTTTAAAGCCTAAAGGATGTTCTTGAACGAAGCGCCGGTCGAACGAGCTACCTGTTTAATGAGCCGGGCGCGAAATTAAACAGGAGCGAGCGAGTAGGCTGGTTAGGGAGGCCGAAAGTGAAAGAATATCCTTTAGGTGAAGTATTAAGCCCTTATCCTCTCGCAACCACCAACCCCCAAACTTTTTTAGCCCCGGCATTTTTTACAACCTTGGCGCATTCGTTCAAAGTCGTGCCGGTGGTGCTGACATCGTCAACTAAGATAATTGTCCGATTTGAAACATCATATTTTTTATTAAAAAAGAAAGATTTTTTTAAATTTTTCCGCCGTTTTTTTCCTTCTAATGAAACCTGTGGTTTTGTTTGCCGTTTTTTAACTAATAAATAGTCATTTTTTTCTAATTTTAATTTTGCCGCCACCACCTTAGCCAAAATTTCCGCTTGATTGTAGCCGCGCTGCGATTTTCTTAAATAAAAAAGCGGCACCGGGGAAAGTAACAGATCTTTGCCAAGCTTGATATTTTCTTTCAATGCCAAAGACAGCAAATCACCCAGTGATATGCCAATTTCGCTCATATGATTATATTTGAAATTATGAATCAGCTCTTTAACCGCCCCCTCTTGATAGTAACTGGCAACAATAATGCCGGCTAAATATTTATTTTTCCTATCTTTTAAGCAATACTTCCCAAAACGAGAAATTCGCCCACAGTCGGGGCAAGTTTGAGTACTAACCGGCAATATTTCCTTTTTACAGCTATCGCACAGCCAACTGCCTTCCTTGCCGCAGTCAATACAAAATTGAGGAAAAATGAGATCTAAAAGATATTTTTTAATTATCTTTAACATCGATTAATCATAAAACGATGGCAAAGCCTCATAGACACCTTTACTGCTGGCGGCATAAACTCGATCGAAATTATCAATTGCTTTGGAAGTATTCCAAATAAGATAAACAGGCCGATGGGGTAATTTTTTAGCTAAATCAAGAGTGCTTACTTGAATTTTTTCCGACCACGAATTGGTAATGATATAACGATTGTCAATGTCAAATCGGGTAATCATTACTCCCCGATAACGATTATCAACAATTACCACCGCCCCGCTGGGAACATTTTTATTTAGCCATTTGACCACCGCCAAAGTTGATTTCATATCAAAAAGACCGACTGAATTATGAACCATTGTCCGAGGAAAATAATTATTAAGCTCGTCATTGGCCAAAGGCGGCCGAGCTTGAGCATAGGAAGCCATTAAAAATGGCTTGGCTCGAAAAGCAAAAAATCCCAATAACCCTATCCAAAAAACGACAGCTGTCGCATAAGCTAGTTTTGGCATTTTTTTTGCCCACTTTCTCGGTCTTGAAAGGATTTCCCCCAACCGATAGATACCCTCAGTCGCAAAAATTACCATCGGAAAAACCAACATAAAAAGCCATCTTTCCCAAACCAAAATGCCATTGCCATTAAAAAGCAGCGAAGAAAAAGTCCCTGCCAGCAACCAACCAGTTAGAATAATCAAAACAAGGTTTTTTCTAAAATACCAGATACCGATGATAGCAAAAGGCAAGAGAAAACCATAAAGCAGCCAAAATAATTGACCAATAATTTGCTTTAGAAGCCAGTAAGGAATCACAAGATTATAGCGGTAGAAATAGCGCCAAAAATAATTTCTTTCCGACATAAAAATAATATGCTTGTCATATAAAACTTGTCCCGACGACTCAACGACAATAGCGAAAATCGTTCCAAAAATAACCAGCGGAATAGAAATAGCGGCAAGTCCCTGCCATCTTTTTTTGAACAAAAAATAAAACCAATAAACTAAAGTGATAATCAACAGCAAAACCGTGACCAATTCATTTGAAAGCGTGACCAGACCGCCTAAAAGACAAAAATAGAATAGATTTTTTGGCCGGGTAATGTTAGCCAAATTGATCATCGCCAAAAACAAAAATATCAGGCTTAATTCATTGCGGTAAAGATCCCAACTTATCCTTAAACTTCCCAATTGAAGAAGAAGCAACAAAGCCGCCAAAAAAGACTTTTTGGTATCAAACTTGAGAAATTTTTTGACAAAAAAGTAGAACGAGACTATCAAGCCGCCGTAAAGCAACGGCCCGACGATTTTCATAATCGTATCCGGGGCAATACCCGCGGCTTTAAACGGCAGAAATATGAAATATAAAATATTAGCGGTTCTAACCCAATTGATTAAGGGTCCGTTATAACTAGCCAATTCGGCGGCATAAGTATTAAAAGTGTCGTAGCCAATCGGCCAGACACCGGCTTTTAATTCCGGGATCGTCCTGATAGCGGCGGCGCTAAGAAAAAGAAAAATGACTGCCAGCCAATCAGACTTTAAAAATTTTTTCAAATACCCCTCTTTTAGTTTTCGCTGGTAAATACTGATAAAGTTTGTTCAGCCGTTTTTTGCCAAGAAAACTTTTTAGCTTGGACTAACCCTTTTTTAATTAATTTATCTTTAACCTTTTGATCTAAAAGCAATTTTTTTGCCGCTTGCATTATTTCATCCTCGTTATTTGGGTTAATAAGAATTGCGGCATTACCGACAACTTCCGGAAGTGAAGAAACATTTGAGGTAATTACGGGTAAACCGCAAGACATTGCCTCTAATGGAGGTAAACCAAAGCCCTCATACAACGAAGGGTAAATAAAAATACTTGCCTTATTATAAATATATGCCAAATCGTCGTCGCTCGCAAATCCCGTGATAATAACTTTATCTTTTAGATTCAAGTTTTCTATTGTTTTGGTAAGCAAATTATTGTTCCAGCCGCTCGCGCCGACCAAAACTAATTTATATTTTTGCGTAAGCTTATTGGGCAGCTGGGAATAAGCCTCTATAAGCCGCGGCAGATTTTTGCGCGGTTCAAGCGTCCCTACTGAAAGGATATATTCAATTTCCGGATCAAAATATTTTGAGCTAATATTAGAAATTAATCTTTGGTCATGAATTACCTTAAATCGGCTGTCAGCCGCCTCGTAAATAACGGTTATTTTTTTACCGTCAATATCGAGCATGTCTTGAAGATCTTTTTTGGTTGCCTTTGACGGCACGATGATTTTGATGCAATTTTTAAGAGCAATTTTGTGCCGTTTTAAGTAATAATTGCTTAATTTTTTCCCGCGATGCTCGGGAAACCTCAAAAAAGCCAAATCATGAACCGTTGTTATCATTTTTTTAAAGCCGTTTTTAGGGATTCCCGTTGGATAAGAAGCGTAAAAAAGATCTAAATCATCATTAATTATTTTTTTGGCGGGAAACGGCGTTGAAAAAAGAAACTCCTGCCACCTTGCCGGAAAGTTTAAAAAACGCAATTTAACATTCTTTGGAAGAGGATTAAGTAAAAGTTTATTAACTTGAGCTATTCGTTGTTTTCTCTGCCGCAAAAAATTAAAATACAAAAAATAGTGATTTTTGCGATCAATTTTAATCAGATTATTGATAAGATTAAGCGAGTATTTCCCGACACCGGCTTTTTCGAATAAAATATTGTTGGCGTCAATTCCGATATTCATATTTATAAATCCTAGTGTTCTTACCGCAGCTTCATTTTTTACATACTAAAATACAAAAAATATTCTTTTTTGTATTTTAGCACAAAATTTATCTATAAGTGTCAACTAATATAATAAACTACCTCGCAGCAAGCTTTGAGGTATTCAACCTCTAAAAATAAGATTGTTTAAAAAATTGCCAAAATGTCATTCTAAACAAAGCGAAGAATCTCTGGCGAATGCCAGTATACCTGAAACGAGTTCAGAGATCCTTCTCCTGACGGCTCAGGATGACATCAAAAAAACATTTTCAACGGTCTCGTAATTTGAAGCAAGATTTTGAGCTCATCCCAACATGAGCCTGAAGGATGTTCTCGAACGAAGCGCCGGTCTCAATGGTGCTTCGTTTTGTCGAGACTTGGAGGCGATGACAAAACAGAAAACCATTGAGTAGGCTGGTTAGGGAGGCCGAGAGTGAAAGAATATCCTTCAGGCGAAGTATCTAATTTAATTATCTTATCAGCGCCCTTTTATCTTCGACCGTCATCGTCGATTTAGAAGGCGCTGGTTGTGTAGTGGTTGTCGGTGTTTTTGACTTGGTATTAATCTGCGATCCGGTAACATTAAATGTGTAGGTGATTTCAGGCCCTAACCAAGTTATCCCCTCCATCACCGGACGGAATTTTTCAACATAAACTCCCGTTTGTTGTGGAGCGGTAAAGTAGATTCTAAACGAACCAACCCCATTGCGTCTGACCGTCGACTGCAGCATTTCCCAACGGACATTTGCTCCATTGGTAAAAGCAGAGCCTCTGTCTTGAGGGCCATAATTTCCCAAACGCATTGGGCTGCCACCTGCTTTTGTCCAAACTGCCGTTCCCGTATTGCGCACAGAAACCAACATCATAAATCTTTGCCCCGGCCGAACGGTGTAATTTGCCCGCGGAACTTGAACAATCAGCTTAGCGTCATAAGAAGCGGGCGCGCGGTAAGTTTTATATCGGTTATAAATATCGTAAAAACTGCCATTTCCGGAGAGATGGGGAGTATAACGATATAAAGATGATGTCGCCCGATTGGCAAAACGGATGGCCGTGCCATCAATAATCATCGTTTTGCCGACATTCCAGCTTGAGCCGTTAGCCGCCCAAACCAAATAATTGTATTTCAGTTGCCAAGCGCCGTAATTTATTTGGTTGGTAAAGCCACGGTACCGAGCCACGCTGGGGTCGTCTAAAGAGCAGGAATCACACACGCCGTAACCCATCGCCCAAGTTACGCGATAATCAAAATTTGTGTTCGAATCAATCAAACTTTCTTCTTTTTGAATTGTTGCCAATATAACAAACGGGTTAATTCTGTTAGCCGTAGCCGCGCTAGAAATAATTTGCGCTGCCGTTCTGCCACCTTCGGAAAAAGTTCTTAATCGGGTGCCGCCGCGAGTATTTAAAAATGCCTGCACGCCGTTGGCGTCCAAAGTTTGATAGTCAATAAATTCGGCATCGGACATTAAATTATTAGCGTCGAATGCTTTAGCTTGATTAATTTTTCCAAAATCGGCTAATGTTAAACCTGAAACTAATAGAGCACCTATCAACAAATAATTAAGGTTTTTTTTCAAATAACCCTCCTAATATTTTTATTGTAGCTCAATCAAAATATTTGTCAACCCACATGTGCTTTTGCTTGACGATTTTCGCTCGTTGGCATATATTAGATATGATAACAATTAATATTATTAACTTACGGTTAAATGGAGGAAGTATGGCCGAAGATTCAATTTCCATCAACCCCGATTGGATGGAAGAAACCGAAGGACAATTGGCGGTTGATGTCTATCAAGACGAAAACGAAGTCATTATTAAAGCCCCGATCGCCGGGGTTAAACCGGAAGATTTGGAAATTTCCATCACCGATGAGGTCATTACCATCAAAGGCGCCCGCAAAGAACAAACAGAGATTAAAAGGGAAAATTATCTGTGTCAAGAGTGTTACTGGGGATCTTTTTCGCGCGCCTATGTTTTGCCGATAGCCGTCGTCGGTGATAAAGCCAATGCCACGCTCAAAAACGGCATTTTAACCATCGCCATTCCCAAACAAGAAAAAACCAAAACTAAAACGATTGAAATAAAAACGGAATAAAAAGTTGTCTACAAAATACTAAATAAACTACCTCGCAGCAAGTCTTCGACCGTGAGGCTCAGACCGAATCGGCTGACGAGGTATCCCTAAAGGGAAAGTTTGTTTTTAATAGGTTTTCATCCTCGTAGCAAGCTACGAGGTATTCAACCTCTAAAAATAAATACGGAAATACAAAAGTTTAAGGTTTAGTATTTTAGTATCGTTTCGTATTTAGTAGAGAGGATTTTCATTGAAGATAAGAAAAGCGGTTATTCCTGCCGCCGGATACGGCACAAGATTTTTGCCGATGACAAAGGCGTCTCCCAAAGAAATGCTGCCGATAATTGATAAGCCGGTGATTCAATATGTTGTCGAGGAAGCGGTCGCCTCCGGCATTGAAGACATTATCATCGTAACCGGCTATAATAAAAGAGCCATCGAAGATCATTTTGACCATTGTTTGGAGTTGGAAAATTATCTTGAGAAAACCGGAAAAATCGAACAATTGGAAGAAATCCGCAAAATCGCCCGCCTGGCCAATTTCATTTATATCCGCCAGAAGGGCCCCTACGGCAACGGCACGCCGATTTTGAATGCCGAACCGATCATCGGCAACGAACCGTTCGCAGTATTGTGGGGAGATGAATTTATTTATGCCACCCCGCCGCGGCTAAAACAGATGATTGATGTGTTTGACAAGTTCAAAGATCCGGTTATTTCCGGCGTCAGAATTAAGAATAAAAAAGATTTGGCAAAATATGGCATCGCCAAAATCAAACCCGTAGAAGATAAAATATTCGAAATCGAAGAGATTGTCGAAAAACCGGAACCCGACGAAGCACCCTCGGATTTAGCCACTCACGGGGCCTACATTTTAACTCCGGATATTTTTGACGCCCTAAGAAACATTAAACCGGGCAAAGGCGGAGAAATTTGGCTGGTTGATGGCATAAACCAGCTTCGGAATAATCACAAAATTTATGCCAGAGAAATAGAAAATGCTAAATATTACGATACCGGCAACAAGCTGGAATATCTGAAAGCCAATGTTGATTTTGGCCTTCAGCGCGAGGATATCAATGGCGAGTTTAGAGAATATTTAAAAGGATTGAAGCTTTAAAATAAATATCGTGTCCCCCTACGCTCTTATCTACTAATCGCAGAATGAGCTTGTAAGGGACAATCCAAGGAGCGGCTTGCCAACCGTAGCCTTGGCGAAGGTTGGAGGGGAAATGGACAAAAAATATATCATTTTAATTGGCGCCTTGATTCTGGTTGTGATTTTTGGCGTTCTTTTATTTGCCAGTAACCGTGGAAAAAATAAAACGACCGAACTCAATTGGATTACCTACGACGAAGAGGAAAAAAATTTCGCCGATATTATTCCCGCTTTTGAAGCCGCCAACAAAGTCAAAGTCAATTTTAAAAAGATAGACCCGAATAACTATGAAGTTGAATCGTTAAACTTAATCTCCACCGGCAAAATTGATGTTTGGGGCATTCCCAACACTTGGCTGCCAAAACACCATGACAAATTGGCTGCCAGCCCGACCAAGGACATCGCCTCAATTTATAAAAAAGCTTATCCCGAAGCAATCAGCACCGAAAACATTATTGACGGCAAGGTCTACGGTTTCCCATTGTCCGCTGACTCTCTGGTAATGTTCAGTAATTATAACGCCAAATCAAAAGCCATAACCGGCCGCGAATTTACTCAGGAGCAAGACGATTTTATCGCCAAGGTGCCTGCCAACTGGGACGACCTTGCCGAACTGGCTAAATTGATCACCTTAAAATCAAATGATAAAATTTCCGTTTCCGTCGCCGGCCTGGGGACCGACACGGTTCCTTCCGCTTCCGACATTTTAACTTTAATGATGCTCCAAAACGGCACTCAAATGACTTCCGACGACCATCTGCAGGCAACTTTTCACACCGCCATCAATAAGTTTGGCGGCGAAAGTTTTCCGGGAGCCAAAGCTCTGGAAACCTACACCGGTTTTGCTAATAAAAACAGTTCAGACTATACTTTTAACTCGTCTTTAGGCGATCCGTTGCGGGCTTTTGCCGAAAATAAACTTATTTACTACATCGATTATCTTTCAAAAGAAAGTGACATTAAAAGAATCAGTCCTGAGCTTTCATACAGCATTCATCCCGTGCCGCAAGTTAAAGAAACGAAAAATCCCGTCAGTTTCATCTCTTACGAAACCTTTACCGTGCCGCAAACATCCAAAAATCAGCTTATGGCCTGGAAATTGGTTGATTTTATTACCAGCAAAGAAAACGCTCAAAGTTATTATCGAGTAAGCAAAAAACAACCGGCGCTTTTAAATACCGATGCCGACCAGTCAAACGAAACTAAAATCGCCCTTGCCACCGCCGGAACTTGGTATAATCCCGATGCCCAAGAAGTTAATAAAATCTTTAAGGAAATGATTAACCAAGTCTTGGCCGGCGCCAGCGTTCAAACGGCTTTAGACAGCGCCAGCATCAAAGTAACGGAATTATTAGGAAAAATACAATGAATTTAATCTATTTATTGCTAATGAATATTCCTCCGGCGATGGCGGCAAATGAAGAAGATTTCCGCAATGCCGCCAATGTCGGCGATTATGTTACCAAGCTTTACAATTGGGGAATCGGCATCGGCAGCGCTTTGGCAATAATGATGCTTATTTACGCCGGTTACCTATACGCCAGCTCGCAAGGCAATCCCGACAGCATAAAGCAAGCTAAAGATCTGATTATCGGCGCTTTAGTCGGCTTGGCGTTAATTATTTTGGCCGGAGTTATCTTAACAAAAGTAATCGGGATAAGTTATTGATGAAAAAAATCTTTTTATATTTAATTGGATTGGTTTTTTTTGGCGGACTAATAAGTTTTGCAACGCCTGCCAAAGCCGGTCCCGGAATTACTATTACCGCCAATCCCGCCGGCGCCGGAGGAAAAGTCGGCGATAAAATAACTATAACGGTCAATATTACCGAATCACCGGCAAATGCCAACCGAGTTGTCCTTTATATTTCCGATGCAGTGGCCCCCAACGATCCCAACGCCGCAACGCCGTATATAAAAGATTGGTGGGATCCGCCGGCAGCCGGCCAAAATCAAACTCATACTTACACTTGGGACACGCAGGCGGCAGGCAGCAGCCCCGGATATCACTACATTACGGTTCACATTTTAAATACTAACACCGGCGATGTAGTTCAACCGGTTAAGATCCTTTTGGAAAATCATCTTGCATATTATCTTAACGCCGCCAGTGAGCCCACGCCCACGCCTTCGGGCGGTACAATTAGTCCGTCGCCGACCAACACAGCATCGAGCGGCTCTTTTAACCTTGGCAATTTAGGCACATTTGTTTTCAGTATTAAAAATGTCAAAGACACCAAATCCTTAATCGCCATTGTTATTAACTATATGCTAAGTTTTATGGGGCTTTTGGCCGTCGTTGCTCTGCTTTATTCGGGAGTGATGTATATTACCGCCGGCGCCGATCCCGCCAAAGCCGAGCTGGCCAAGAAAAATATTCTATGGGCGATTATCGGCATTGTGATCGTTTTGCTTTCCGTGACGATCGTCAATTTTGTTATCAATATTTTGTAGAGACCGTTGAAAAAGGTTTTTTCTTTGTCATCCTGAGCCGTCAGGCGAAGGATCTCCTGCGAATGCAGGTTGGCAGATGAACTGCCAGATTCTTCGGCTGAAGCCTCAGAATGACATTTTGATAAGTTTTTCGATAATTTGACTTTTTTAAATAAGTGTTGAATAATTAAAGAAAGAATGCATGGAAATATTATTAGGCAAACCGGCGGCAGATTTAAAGTTAGATGATATCTTGGCAATTGTTGAACGCCTGCAAAAAATCGGCTTGGCGCTGGGCGGCGGAATTGCGATTATTTTTATCCTTATCGGCGCCTTTTATTACTTCACCGCTTTCGGCAGCGAAGAAAAAGCTCAAAAAGGCAAAACGGTGATTATGTGGGCGATTGTCGGCATTATTGTCATCGCCTTAAGCGAAATTGTCATTCTCACTTTAAAAAATCTATTGTAAATTAATATAAATAAACTTTTGAGGAGGTAAAATGGTTAACTTAATTGGGAAAGCGTATGCCATATCAGCCAGTGATATCACCCCGATTATTAATCCGATTACAGGCGTGAGTGACCTAAAGTCAATGGCGGCTAATATCGTGATTAAGATTTTGTGGGTTGTGGGTTTTTTGGCAGTTATCTATCTCATCTATGGCGGTGTTTTGTACATTACCGCCGGCGGCGATGCCGAGAAAGCCACCAAAGGACGCACTGCTTTGATTAACGCTGTTATCGGAATTGTGATTGTTCTTTTGGCCCTGGTGATCGTCGGTTATGTTCAAACAATCGTAAGGTAAGAGAACAAACAGTTAGTCTATACAGAAAACGGCCCCGCCGATGGCGGGGCCGTTTTGGTTCGAACGATATTGTTCGGCTCGCAGCTCTCAGAAGAACTTCACCTGGTTTGCGTTAGCAAGGGTGAGGGTCTCCCAGAAGGCGAGCTAAGCACGCCGGAAACCTTGTCAGCAACAATCTCAGTGATGCCGATTTTGGCAATGGCAGTGCCGTTGCGATAGTAGACGATATACTGGGCGCCGCGGAGGGTGCCCGACTGAACGCAGATTTGACGGATCACTTCCGGACCGCCGGGCGAATAGTCGCTTGGCCTGATTATCAGGCTGAAAGTCGTCAACTGGCTTACCGGCGAAGCCGGTTCGTCCAGCTGAGCCGGCGGGGGGGAATAGCGCTGCGGTGCGGGCGGCTCAAACGAACCTATATTTGACCTCGGCGGAACCGGTTCGTAATGCGCTTGCCGCTCTTGCCGCCGATCATAACCGCTCGGCTGGATCTGGCCTACGGCCGCGCTCACCGCTCTTGTAACCGCCTGGCGGGCGAGATTGTCGCTGCGGTCAACATTGACCTCAACATCGTTCCAATTCCGCCCTAGCGGAAATCTGACACGGCTGGGAGCAGTGATCGATCCTTGGCCGCGGAACGCCTCAAACTGCTTGCGCGTTCGTGGCTGGATTTGCCGCAGAATAACTCCAACCGTCAGGCCTTTGAGCTCGAGCTGTCTCTGCCAATCGCCGATGCTGTAGCCGCTTTCGCGCAGCGGGTAGGCGCTGACATAGAAAGCCTCTTGAGCGCCGGCAAAGTCCCCTTTGGGATTGCGGTTTTCGCCATTTTTGCCCCATTCGGAGTTTTCCAGCTCGATTTCTTCCTGAATAGGACCGGCATCGCGGGCGGAAACCAAAACGGTGTAGCCGACTTTACCCAAACGGGCTTCCAGCTCCTGGATAGCGATCTTACTCAAACGCTCGTCGTAGTAGTAGCCCGATCCGTAGCCGTAACCGTAGGATTCCGTGGCCTTGGGATCAAGCAAAACTACGACGGTTTTGCCATTAACGGGAGCATCAACCGGCCGTAGTGCAGAATTACTAACAATAGTCGGGCTGGTCATTCCTGCCCACCGGTTAGCGTTTTCAATCCGCTTACTGGTATTAGGGTGCGATACAAACCAACCGACAACAGGAACCCCTCCAACGCCGTTGCCGTATCGGGACTTGAGCATCTCAAGAGCATGTCCCATAGCTGTAGGGTTATAACCCTCAATCTTGAGCAGCTCTACAGCGCCAGCATCAGCTCGGTACTCATCGTCTTTACTGTAACGCGAACCGACCAGACCTCCGCCGATTTGGGCGCCCGTGCCAGCATCCTTCCAACCGCCGCCGACGAGCTTGCCCAAGATGGCGCCGCCGATTGCTCCCCAAATCGTCGATTTCATCTGCCGGCCGTGATGGCCTTGATAGATGTGAGTGGCCTCGTGATTTAACACGCCAGCCAACTCATCGTCCGGCCTGTTTGATAGCGCCTCCATCATCCCTTGGGTGACATAGATTCGGCCGTCCTTGAGAGCGAAGGCGTTGAGGTCTTGATCTGCTAAGATCTTAAACCTCATCACCTTGCCCGATTGGGGGTAGCGCTCTTTGGCAGCCGAAATCACCTTGGAGGCCACCTTCTTTAAGCGGGCGTTCATAGCGGAATCGCTACTAATGCCATATTTGTTCTCCATGTCTGTGCCTTCATCAGCGAAGGCCAGAGACGGCATTATTGCCGCCAGAATTACAGCCGTCAACAGGAGACTTCTCATTTCCCACCTCCGCGGGACATGTATTTTTTCGCATATCTAACCGTCTTTCGACGGATTGCTAAGTTGTCAAACTTTCGACTTTCACACGATCGACACTAAACCAAGTCGAAGTACACTAAAACGATAAATCATAGCACAATTAACAGAAAAAATCAAGTCTTTTTGACATACGGCGCGATATATTAGACATTTTGACCGATAGATCAGAGTTTAAGGGATGATCTTTTATGAAATGCCGGTTGAGTTGCGTTTCGTTTGACGAGGGAATACTGCGACGAAGTCAAACAGAAAGCGACGAATAGGTAGGTTAGGGTGGCTGGCTATTTGAGTTCTACTATTCTTGCCTTTTCGCGCAAGGATTTCTCGACATGATCGAGATCGGTTGTAGTTATAATCGTCTGTTGGCCTGATACTATTTTTGCCAGATGCATTCTCCTGTCTTTGTCGAGTTCGGAAAAAATATCGTCGAGTAACAAAATTGGCCTTTCCCCTTTCTTATCTGATAAATATTCCAGCTCTAATACTTTTAACGCCAAAACGGTGCTCCGATATTCTCCCCGCGAGCCAAAAGACGACAGCTCGCGCTTATCCAAAATAATTTCCAAATCATCGCGATGAGGACCGTAAAGCGTCGCAGTTTGCTCTATTTCCCGTTCACGTACGGCTATCAAATGCTCTTCGAATCTTTCGGCTTCAACCGAAGCCATATAACGCAATTTCAACTCTTCCTTTTTACCGGAAATTTCTTGATAAACTTTGTCTATTTTCAGATTAAAATATTTAATCGCCTCCTGGCGCTTCTTAATCAAAAACTTGCTTAAAACGATTAATTTTTGATCCCAAAATTCGAGTTCATCTTCTTTAGACTTGCCGGTTTTAATATAAAACAATAATTTATTGCGCTCGCGCAAAATTTTACTTAGATCTAAGAGCGTTAATGCGTACTTTTTATCAACTTCCGAAAGCATTATGTCCAAAAATCTCCGCCTTAGTTGCGGCGCCCCGCCAATCATTTGAATGGTTTCCGGCGAAAAAAGAACCGCCGGCATTTCTCCCAAAAGTTCGATCACCCTTTTTTTTACTTTATTGAGCTTAAAAATCTTCATTTGCTTGCCGTTAACCGTTTCCTTCTGCAAAAAAAGCTCCAATTCTTTAGCGACATCATTTTCGATTTTTGATGAAATCCGACAAAAATCTTTCTCCCATAAAATTACTTCAAGGTCGTGGGGAGTGCGCCATGACCGCCCGGTAGCCAAAAGCCACACTGCCTCGACAATATTGGTTTTACCGATACCATTAGGACCGACAAAAATGGTGGTATCATCTAAATCAACCTGATATTTTTTATAGCATCTGAAGTTTTCTAAAGCTAAACATTTTAACATTGAATTCTCTTAACACTAATCTATTCACAAATATAACACGAATAATTTGTGAAAAATTAGTGAATAAATTCGCGTTAGGTCTATTCTTCTATCCTGAGCGGCATAATAATATAGAGATAATTTTTATCTTTAAGAGGCCTGATAATGCCTGCTGATAAATTGCCTGCCATCTCAATAGTAATTTTTTCCGAATTTACCACCTGCAAGACATCCAATATAAATTTGGAATTAAAAGCGATTTCCAAATCTTCACCGGTAATCGTCGCTTCAAGCGATGACTGGTTGTCGCCCACTTGCGGAGAAACAGCCAGCACCTGCAAACCTTTCGGTTTTTTAAACTGCAGTTTAATATTGTTTGCCGAATCTCTGGCAAAAAAACTGGCCATTTTAATAGCGTTGGCAAACGCGGCTGTGGATAACTCAACTGTTGTTTTTATGTTAACTGGAATTATCTGTTTATAGTCGGGAAAACTGCCTTCAATTAAACGCGAGACAATTTCCGTCGGCCCTAATTTAAACTGGACTTGATTTTCGCCGATTTTAATTTCAACTTTATCTACCGAATCATCAATTAAACGATTAATTTCCGCCATCGTTCGCTGGGGAATAATAAAAGTTATTGGTTTAACTATATTGGTGATATTGATAGTTTTTTCTGCCAAACGGTAACTGTCGGTGGCCACTAATTTAATCTTATTACTATCAATTTTGACTAAAACGCCGGCTAAAACAGGCCTAGTTTCATCAATAGCGCAAGCTAAAACCGTTTTTGTAATCGCGTCCCGCAGGTCGGCGGCAGAAACTTCAATTTTTTGTTCTTCTTTTACTTCAGGAATCAAGGGAAATTCAGCCGCTTCAATACCTTTAATATTTGCTTTAAAATGTTCTGATGAAAGATTTAAAGTAGTGTCTTTTAATTCTAATTTAATTGTTTTATCAGTATTAGTAGTAGTATATTCAAGAATAAGCCGCGCAGGGCAAGTTGTTGCCCCTTCTTGATCGACTTTTGCGCCAATCCATGTACTAATACCTATTTCCAAATCAGTAGCTGATAATTTTAACCGTCCTTTTTCTGTCTTAATAAGAATATTATTTAATACCGGCAAAGTCGTCCGGGAAGCCACCATATGAGAGACAACCCCTAATCCTTTAGCTAAATTTTCCTGGGTGCATGATACCTTCATAAAAATCCTTTCTAAATGTCGATTTATCCACAGTCTATATATTAATTTAATGTATATACCAAACTAATTGTAGTAATAAGCTGTGTTCATATTGTGGATTAAAGCATATTTTTCTTGTGGAAAAAGGGTGTAAAAGACTGTGATTAACTGGTGTTTTTATCCACAATGCCATTTTTGGCCACTGTTTGAAAATTTTTAGCAAAATCTTATCCACAATATCTACAGATTAAATTTTTAATGTTTAAAAGTTATCCACAATTCATCCACAACAATGAAATTTTAATCACAAAAATTATGTTATATATAATTTCTCTTTAATAATAGTAAGGCCGTTTTTTAATTCATTATTAACACTTAATTCTTTTTCGATTTTATTAACCCCGTACATAATTGTGGTGTGGTCTTTTTTATTAAGTTCGCGGGCGATTTTTGGAAATGATAAATTCATTTCATGGCGCAAAAGATACATTGACAACTGGCGCGGCCAAACAAGATCCTTATTTCTTTTGGTTGAAAAAATATCTTCAGCGTCAATTTTAAAAAACTCTCCAACCACCTTAACGATTTTCTCCACCGACAAGTTTTTGCCTTTTGAGGCGATGATGTCTTCCAAAGCGCGGCTGGTTACATCCAGCGACGCATCCAGCTTATTTAATTGGCAATAAGACATTAAACGGGTGACAGCGCCTTCCAGCTCGCGGATGTTTGATTCGATATTTTGGGCGATATAATCAATAATATTGTCTTCAATGATAAAGTTTTTTTCGAGACATTTTGACCGTAAAATAGCTTGGCGCATTTCAATATTGGGCTGCTGAATATCCGCCACCATCCCCATCCCAAAACGCGAAGAAAGCCGGCTTTCAATTTGCGGAATGGCTTTGGGGACGCGGTCGGAAGTAATGACAATTTGGCGGTTACCTTGATGAAGAGTATTAAATGTATGAAAAAATTCTTCCTGGGTGCCTTCTTTACCAGAGAGGAATTGAATGTCGTCAACCAAAAAGACATCAACATCGCGGTAAGTTTTTTTAAATTCATTGATCTTGCCGTTGGAAATTGATTGGACAAAATCGTTGGTGAAGCGTTCGCAGGAAACATAAATAATTTTCTTTTTGGGATGTTTGGCTAAAATTTCATTGCCGATGGCTTGAACCAAATGGGTTTTGCCCAAACCAACGCCGCCGTAGAGGAAAAGGGGATTGTAAACAGTCCCCGGTTTGGTAGCCACCGCTTGGGCGGTGGCGGCGGCCAAGCGGTTGGAATTCCCGACGACAAAATTATCGAATTGATATTTGGTGTTAAGTTGAGGGTGGAAGATGGCATCGACTTTTTCAACTTGCGGCGGGGCTTCTTTTACAGCTTTTGGCGGCACCGGGGCGCTTGTTTGAGATCTGACTTTGAAGCTAATCGTTTCTAAATTGGGGATCGATTTTTTAAGCGTCGCTAAAATTTCTTTTTGATATTTATTTTCCAGCCATTCTTTAGTGAAAGCGTTGGGTACTCCGATAAGCGCTTCTTTATCATGAATTTCTAAAATAAAGGTATCTTTAAACCATGTGGTAAAATTGGCTTTGGAAAGGGTAACTTCCAGTTCGCCCAAAGCGACTTGCCAAATTTCTTTTAGATCCATTGTTTTACTTCCCTCCGGCTCATTTAATCTAATAGACACTGCTTGATTTGTCCACAGGGATTTATCCACAGCTACTCAAACCTAATGATAGACAACTTATCCACAGTTCGTCAAGTATTGGAAAAATAATATTTTGCTTTAAAAATATTATTCTAAGGAGTTTATCATCCTAGGAATGATTAAAAAATATTTGACAGAAGTAAATAATATGGTCTAACATATTTTTGCGATGAATATCAAAAAAGGGAAAACCAATATTGTTATTTGCGGTTTAGGTTATGTCGGCCTGCCGGTGGGGCTGCTTTTTGCCAAGGCCGGTTTTAATGTGATTGGGGTTGATGTTTTTGCCGAAAAAGTTAAAAAGATTAACCGCGGTTTTAGCACGATTGAGGGCAAAGAGCCGGGCCTAAAAGAGCTTCTTAAAGAAGTCCATAAAAAAGGGAATTTTAAAGCTACTACCGATTTTGACGCTTATAAACAAGCCGATGTTATTTTGGTGGCGGTGGAAACGCCGGTGGAAGAGGGGACGCACGAACCGGCTTATAAAGCTTTAAAAAACGCTTTAAAAGACATTGGCCAGAATATGAAAAAAGGAGCACTGGTAATTATAGAATCAACCATCGCTCCAGGGACGATGGACAATGTTGTTAAGCCGCTTTTAGAGCAGGAATCGGGCCTAGAAGCCAGCAAAAGTTTTTTGCTGGCCAATTGTCCCGAAAGATTGATGCCGGGACATTTAATTGAAAATATTCTAAATTATAATCGCTTGGTCGGCGGGATGAGTAAAATAGCCGCCAAATCTGCCAAAACTCTTTATAAGTACATCGTTAAGGGCAAAATTGAGGAAAGCGACTGTATTACGGCGGAAATTGTCAAAGCCGGCGAAAACACTTATCGCGATGTCCAAATCGCTTTTGCCAACGAAATGGCCCTTTTGTGCGAAGCGATGGGGGCTAATGTTTGGGAAGTTCGCCGCTTAATTAATGAATGCAAGAAAAGAGGTGAAACCCGGCCGGAGGCTCTTCGTCAGGTTCATTTTCCCGGTGCAGGTGTTGGCGGCCATTGTATCCCCAAGGACTCGTGGCTTTTAATTTACGGCGCCAAAGGCTTGATTGAGACGCAGATGATTCCTCTGGCCAGACGGATTAACGATTTTATGCCCCGCCACATGTTCGATCTTCTAAAAACGGCTTTTGATGAAGCCGGCAAAGAAATGGAAAAGTCCAAAATTGCCGTTTTGGGCTACGCTTACGATGCCAATTCGGATGACACTAGAAATACTCCAACCGAACCATTCTTGAAACTGCTTGAAAAAACCGGCGCTAAAATCACTGTTCACGATCCCTATGTTAAAGATTACAAAGATTCAATCGAAAAAACCTTAAAAGGCGCTCAAGGGCTGGTTTTAATGGTCGCCCACGACCAATTCAAAAAATTAGATTATAATAAACTAAAGAAACTTATGCGGCCAAAACCGATTATAATTGACGGCCGCAATGTTTTTGACAAAACCGAAGCAACTCAAGCAGGATTCATATATAAAGGAGTGGGAAACATCTGAAAAAATTTCTAATTTTTAATTACTAATTTCTAAAATACAAGGAGGATTTATTGCATTTATTAGTGCCTTCCAATGCAAAACAATTATCTAGTAGGGCCGAATGGTTTAAAAATCCTATTGCTCGCAAATTAAACCAAGAAAAAGGGGTGGAATTTGGCTTTGAGCTCAAAGGCGAATCGGAGACAATTACCGAAGCTCCTCCTTTGTTTTGGGGCGTCCATTTGGAAAATAATTTAGCCACAAATTGGTACTATCATCCGGAAAATCGCTCGGAGATTATCCATTCAGTAACAGAATTAACAAAACTAAGGCCAGATTATGCTGTCTTGCATGGCATTCATTTGGATTGGCATCCTCCCAAGAAGGATTATATTGGGCGCTACATAAATCATTCTTCCGCTTCGGAATTACTTAAAATATCAAAAGCCAACAGTGAGTTGGTAAAAATACTCAAACACT
>CAYSSM010000004.1:0-44030 GCA_964433905.1 uncultured Candidatus Saccharibacteria bacterium | reverse complement strand
GCTTAATTTCTGGTCAAGAGTTAGAGAAATTAGACCCAGAAGATTTCCAAAAAGCTCTCGGTGATTTTTCTGTTTTTGCGAGGATCTCGCCGGAGACAAAGTTAAAAATTGTTGAAAGTTTGCAAGGCCAAAACCAAATTGTTTCCGTCACTGGTGATGGTATCAATGACGCCCCTGCCTTGAAAAAAGCCGATATTGGCGTGGCTATGGGCGAGGGGGGGACCGATGTCTCAAGAGAAGTTGCCGATTTGGTTTTGACTGATAATAATTTTGCCACGATTGTCGCCGCCGTTGAAGAAGGAAGAACGATTTTTCAAAATATTCGCCGAGTGATTTTTTATCTTATTTCAACCAGCATCGGTGAGTTAATAATTATCTTTTCAGCTTTGCTTTTATTCCCCCCGCCATATAATTTACCGCTTTTGCCGGTTCAGATTCTTTGGTTAAATTTAGTCACCGATGGCACCGTTGGTCTTTCTTTGGCCATGGAACCAACTCATAAAGGAGTTCTTGGATTTTCCCCTCGCTCGCCAAAAGAAGGTATTTTCAACCGGATTATGATTGCCCGGACTCTCTTAGTGGGATTAGTTATGCTAGTGGGAACGATGATTCTTTATGGGGCGGAAGTCCAAGCCGGAGCAGATATTAACCGCGCTCGAACCATTGCTTTTATCACGATGGTGGTTTTCCAGGTTTTCAATGTCTTAAATTGCCGGTCTTTGAGAGAGTCAATTTTTAGCTTGCCATTTTTTTCTAATAAATATATTTTGGGCTCAATGCTTCTTTCTTTTTTTCTCTCAATTTCAACTGTCTATGTTTTGCCGATGGAAAGAATTTTTCATACCACGGCTCTCAGCGGAACTGATTGGATAAAAATCGTCCTTGTCTCTTTCTCAATCATCTTAGTTGTTGAAATAGAAAAATTAGTAAGAAGAAAAACCAATGCCAGATACTAAAAAAATTATCCGCCTAGGCTCGGCGAGACTGGTTGCTATTGTTGGTCCGACCGGCTCGGGGAAAACTTCATGGGCAAAAATTTTAGCGCAAAAATTTAACGGCAAAGTTATTTCAGCCGATTCACGCCAAGTTTATATTGGGATGGACATTGGTACTGGTAAAGATAAAAGCTTCCAACAAGATCTAATTGATATCATTTATCCAGACAAGATATTTTCCGTTGCCGATTATCAAAAAAAAGCCGAAGAGCTAATTGCAAAATATCAAGCACAAAATATTTTACCAGTGATTGCCGGCGGAACGGGCTTATATATTGAATCAGTTCTCTACGGTTATGTTATCCCTGATCTAAAAAAGGAAAGCTTAAAACTAAGACAGAGTTTTGAAAAACTCAAAGATACTGAATTAATTAAAAAATTACAGCAATTCGATTCGATCTCAGCCAAAAAAATTGATCCTAAAAACCGCCGCCGCATTATCCGCGCTTTAGAAGTATCGATATTGACAAAGAATCCTTTTAGCAAATTGCAAAAAAAGAAGCCAAAATACGATTCGTTAATTATCGGCATTGATGTGGACCGTGAAACTTTATATTCCAAAATTGACGCTAGAATAGAAGAGATGGTTAAGAGTGGTTTAGTTGAGGAAGTAAGAAATCTATTAAAAAAATATCGTGAGGATCTGCCGGCGATGAGTGGCATTGGCTATAAGGAAATTATTGATTATTTAAAAGGTCGAAAATCTCTTAGAGAATCGATCCAAAAAATTAAATTCAACACTCACGCATATGTCCGCCGCCAAATGACTTGGTTTAGGCGGGATAAAAACATTTATTGGGTTCAAAACATTAATCAGGCGGAAAAATTAATCGAAAAATTTCTGTCTAAGTAGATTTTGACAGAGTTCACTGTATAATAAATAAAGAGGGGAAATGAAGTTTATTAACCGTTTTAAAAAATATTCTTTAAAAAAGAAAATCGTCCTATTAAGCGCTTTATTTCTGATTTTAGCAATTATATCAGGCGGTTTATGGTATCTAAAAAAATATTCGCCTTGGGCAGCTGAAATAATTGGCACCCCTCAGCTTGCCAAAATGCTCTGGGCGCCGTCTGAATACGATACAAAAATTGTTCTAACCGATAATCCGCCTCGAATTTATTCGACTTTTGACAATGGCGTGAAAATTTTTGACAATACCGATCCATTGCGTCCGAGGGAGCTCGGGAATGGCTATCAATTTCTGTCCACGACGGGATTAAACTGGATGCCATGGGATATAAAAGTTAACGGAAGTTATCTTTATGCCACTGCCGGCACCAGAGCATTTATCTTAGATATTTCTAATCCGGCCTCGATTCAAAAAATTACCGAGTTTCCCGTAGTCTCTAGTTCGATCTACTATGCGCGGGGATTAGATTATTTAAATAATAAATTGTATATTGCCTCTACCGAAGGCAAAATTCAAGTTCGTAATGTAACTAATCCGGCCAATCCTATTTTAGAAAAAACCATCAATGTCGGGTTAGGTAATAGCGCTAACCGCAATACTCTTAAAGCAAGAGAATTTAGCGGAAAAGTTTTTCTTTTCACCGGTATTCTCAATGATTTTAAAATAATCGATGCTCAAACCGATCAAGCTTTTACCATTCCTTTGGTTGGATACGGTGGGGATAAAGCCTACGATGTTGAGATTGCGGGATATTACGCTTATGTGGCGGCCGGAATTGCGGGGTTGCAAGTGGTGGATATCAATGGAATTGGAACACCCACCTTTTCTCCTGTCGTGGTTGATAAGGCTTTTAGCAGAAACGGCTCTGATATTATGGGAATAGATATTTCAGGAAATTATCTTTATGCCACCAATGGAATTATTGGCAACAAGCAAGGCGGTTTTGTTTTTGATATTTCTAATCCGGCTAATGCAGTTTGGCTTCCTGGACCTGAGCCGGCTGATGGAATTGCCTTGCCGGTGCGTAATTTTGCCACCCCGGGGGTGTCGGCTGATGTGATGGCAGATCCGAGAGGATATGTATTTTTTACTGACAATCAAACTTTATTTAATGTTTACGATGTCCAAAATATTGCCTCTAATTATTATCCGCAAATCGTCCAAATCGCTCCGGTTTTAAATCAGACATTAGATGTTAATTTCTTGGATAATAAAGCTATGGTGGCGGTAACCCGCGCTGGCTTACAATTTTGGGATGCCACCGACCCGCGAAATCCAATCCTAAAATCTCGATTTTTTGGCGATAATGTCCAATCTTTTAGGGGATTGTATGTTGGGGGAGGGGCAGTTTCAACAAAGCAAAATTATGTATTCTTTTCTCAAACAGGTGAAAATAGCCAATTTAGAGTTTTTGATCTTAGCGATATTTCAAATCCACAAAAGATTGGCTCGCTTACTTTAGATCCCCTGAATGCCTCTGATGATTATTGGTATCCGTACGATTTAATCACCTCTGGAAATTATGTTTATGTCACGGCCGAAAGCCATCATAATCCGGGGCTTGTAACTAAATATCGGGTTTATATTGTTGATATTGCCGATCCTGCTAATCCCGCATTGCGATCGTTTATTGATTTACCGCAAATACCATGGAGATTAGCCGTCAAAGGTAATTTGGTTTATGCATCACAGCATGGCGGTGGAATTGGTGGAATCAAGGTGATAGATATTAGCGATCCCTCAAATCCAGTCATATCTCCAGTAAGTTTCCTCGATTCTAATTCTAATCAGATCGGCAGTCTTTCTTATCCTGATTTGGCTGTCTCTGGTAACAAATTAATGATAGGCGGTCAAAGTACTAACTATTTATATGATATCGGTAATCCTTTATCGCCCACCCTTTCCTATCAGTTTCAAAGCGTTCACACCTTTGATGCGGAAATAGTCGGCAATCTTTTATATACCTTAGAAGACCCGTATATTTGCGTTTTAGACATTGAAAATCCTCAGGCTATCCGTTATCTCGCATGCGGCGGTAGTGCTCCAACGACTAGCCTTTTGGAAATTAGGATGAGAGTGAAAGACGACCTGGCTTTTGCTACCGGCTATTATGGAGGGGGTCAAACCGTGGCCAATAACCATATCAGAATTGTTCAATTACCTCAGGAAATTTTGCCAACTCCTTCACCAACGCCAACTCCTACTCCCGCTCCTACTCCTACTCCAACAGCTACGCCTATTCTAACTCCAACTCCCGTTGAAATTTCTCCAACACCGACGCCAAAGCTTTCTTTACCTGCCAGCCCTTCACCTTCACCTTCACCTTCGCCTTCACCTTCGCCTAAAACATCTTTAATAACGACTCTTTTTAAATCCGGCACAGGCATTGCTTTAATTGTCGGAATTGCTTTGCTTGTGACAATTATAGTATTTATCATAGTAAGAAAAAGAAAATCTCAAAAAAATAATGCCACTCGCTAAAGTAAATTCAGCCGCAGTCTTAGGTCTGGAAGCTTTTCCGGTTGAAGTTGAAGCCGACATTTCTGCCGGGCTTCCTTCGTTTACAATCGTAGGGTTGCCGGATAAGGCGATTGAAGAATCCAAAGAACGCGTCCGTTCGGCGATTAAAAACTCTGGCGCCAATTTTCCAATGAAACGGATTACGGTTAATTTAGCTCCAGCCGATATTAAAAAAGAAGGACCGTCATATGATTTAGCCATCGCTTTAGGGATTTTAATCGCCGACGACCAGCTGCCGGAAATTGACAGTAAAACTTTATTAGTCGGGGAGCTGGCTTTAAATGGAAATCTGCGCCATATAAATGGTATTTTACCAATTGCCGTTAATTTAAAAAATAAATATTTATCAATTATCCTTCCTGATATTAATAAAGACGAGGCGGCTATCGTTAAGGGTATGAAAATTTATCCGGCGGAAAATTTAAAAAGTTTAATTTACCATTTTAAGAATGAAAAAAATTTATCGGTTTATTTCAAGAAATTTAAGATTACTTTACCAAAAACATACGATTTTGATATGGCTTATGCTAAAGGTCAAGAGCAAGCAAAACGGGCTTTAGAAATTTCCGCCGCCGGTGGACATAATGTTTTAATGATGGGACCGCCCGGATCAGGCAAAACTCTTTTGGCGCGGACAATCCCGTCAATTTTACCTCAGCTTTACGAAGAGGAGGCAATTGAAGTAACAAAAATATATTCGGTCGCTGGCATACTTCCAGCCGATCAGCCAATTATCAATACCCGGCCTTTTAGGGCGCCTCACCATACAACTTCCTCTGTGGCGTTGGTTGGCGGCGGTACTTTTCCCAAGCCCGGCGAGATAACCTTGGCTCATCGCGGAGTTTTGTTTATGGATGAATTTGCTGAATTTCCAAGATCAGTTTTAGAGGCCTTGCGCCAGCCTTTGGAAGATGGTGTGATTACGGTTTCGAGAGCGCAGGGATCTGTTTTATATCCGGCGAAATTTATTTTAGTTGCTGCTCAAAATCCTTGTCCCTGCGGCTATTTAGGTGATACGCAAAAATCATGCATCTGTACGCCGACGCAAATCCTTCGTTATAAAAAAAGAGTCTCGGGACCGCTACTTGACAGAATTGACATTCATATCGAAGTGCCGAGAGTTAAATTTGAAAAATTATCTGACGAAAAAGTGGCTGAAGAATCAAGCGTAATTCGAAGCCGGGTTGAAAAAGCCCGAGCAATTCAGCAAAAAAGATCGAAAAAAACCAATTCTGAATTAAAGCCGGCGGAAATAAAAAAACATTGTGCTATTGATATTCCTTCAAAAGAGCTTCTGCGTTCGGCGGTAAACAGTTTAAATTTGTCAGCCCGCCAATATGTTAGAACATTAAAATTGGCGCGGACAATTGCTGACATGGAGGGAAGTAATAATATCAAAACTTCTCATTTGGCCGAGGCCTTGCAATATCGGCCAAAAGATCAATCTATTTATTAGACTCCAATATTGAGTGTTTTAAAAATACTATTGCCTGCTTTTAAAAGAATGCCTGTTTTAGTATCAATAATCGCTAACGCAATGATGACTAATATAATTGAGCCGATAATAATGGCTGATTTTTTTAAATCAGCGCGGACTAGTTGCAAAGTACCAAAACCAACCTGTAATCCCGCTCCTGGAGCGGGTGTGAACTCGGTTTTTTGAGGTGGCAATATCGGTTTAGCTGCAGGTGATATTTCAGTTGTTGATACTGATTGAGCTTGAGTTTTAACCATTTCTTGGAGAATCCGAGCTCTTATTTGGCGATGGAATTTTGATTTACCTTTTTTACTCACTTTACTCCTTTCAGTCGTTTCAGTATAAACTAATGTTTTTTATGAATCAAGTTTACGCCGAGCGTAGCGAGATGGAGGCCTGAGCCGGAATTGAACCGGCGTGCGCGGTTTTGCAGACCGCTTCCTAGCCACTCGGACATCAGGCCATTTTGCTTCGTTCAATGCAAGCTTAGTTTACACCGAACGATAGCGATGTGGAGCGAGAGACGGGAATTGAACCCGCTACCTTCTCCTTGGCAAGGAGACGTTCTACCGATGAACTACTCTCGCGCTTCGTCGCTTTACTTCTCAGCGTTAACTTCTCACAGATATAATTATACCACCTTTACAATTTTTGGTAAATATCTTATAATATTAAAGTAATGAACCAAATTTTATTGATCGTTCAAATTGTTGTATCTGTTATCTTAATGTTAGCCATCCTTCTTCAGCATCGCGGTACTTCTTTGGGTGGAGCATTCGGTGGCGAGGGAGCTGTTTACAGAACTCGCCGCGGAGCGGAAAAATTTTTATTTTATTTTACCATAGCTATGGCTCTAATTTTTGTTGGCTTGGTAATAATTAATTTTCTGATCTAATAAAGTCCTCATTTATTATAGGAGAATATCTTATATGAAATTTATCAAATCTAAAAAAATTCTCAATTCGATAAAAAAATATCCTTGGCGGGATACACTTTATAGTTTCAAACACTTGCCTCGAGTTTTTTCAAGGATAGAAAAAATAATATTATTGGGCCTTTTTGCAACAGTAGCGATATCCTTTGTTTTCTTGGGCTATCGTAATTGGCTTTCTGGTACCAGGCAAGTGCCAGCTACCGGAGGTGAATTTGTTGAAGGAATTGTTGGTGAAAGCAAAGATCTTGATAAGCACTTGCCGCGGTTAATTTATGCCGGTTTAACCAAATACGATAATCAAAAAAACATTGTTGCCGATATGGCTCAAAGTTGGGAGATAAAAAATAACGGTAAATTATACGAATTCAAACTAAGGGATAATTTTAGTTCAGAGGATTTGGCCAGTCAAATTCTATCAAAAAATATTTGGAAAGATATTGAGATCTCAACTCCCGATTCGAGTACAATTACATTTTCCTTCAAACAACCGTTTAGTCCTTTTCTCTATGCTTCGACTGAACCAATCTTTGACTACGGGCCATATCGAATTTCTAAAGAAACGAAAGACGAAGTCGAATTAACGGCTCGTGACGATTATTATGCGGGTAAACCCTACATTAATAAAGTAGTTGTCAAATTGTTTAATAGCCAGGACGATTTATTAAAAGCGGCAAGAAGGAAGGATATTTACGGACTGGGCATCCAAAATAATCAGGACATGAAAGATTATAATAAATTTGAAGTTCATTTGCCAAGAGATTTATATTTATTTTTTAATCTTTCCAATAAAAGCTTGCAGGACATTAATATTCGCCGAGCATTAAAAGAGAATTCTTCACCGAATAAAGAATTGGATTTGAGATTGGTTACTTCTGATAATGCCAAAAATGTTGAGCTGGCTAAAGCGGTTGTTGACAAATGGGGGAAAGCCGGCGTAAAGGTTACTTTAGATGTTAAGGATAATGTTACTTTGCAAAAAACTACCATTCCAAAACGGGACTATGATTTATTGCTATACGGACTTGATTACGGTGAAGATCCTGATCCTTATCCGTTTTGGCATTCCTCACAAATCAAAGAAGACGGTCGTAATTTATCAAATTTTAAAAATATTAAAGCCGATAAATTAATGGAAGATGCCCGCCAGGAATTTGATTTTAAAAAACGCGAAGAAAAATACGCTGAATTTCAGCAAATTATTGATCAGGAAATACCGGCTTATGTTGTTGAGCATCAAGATTATTTTTATTTGGTATCTAATAAAGTTTATGGTATCGAAAAAATTGTTGCAGCAACCGAAGGAGACCGATTTTTGAATGTCGCTTTGTGGTATATTCATACTAAAAGAATAAAAAAATAAAATCTGCCCGGGTGCTGGAATAATGCATGCCAGCGTGGCGGAATTGGCATACGCGCACGGTTCAGAGCCGTGTTCCGCAAGGATTGTGGGTTCGAATCCCACCACTGGCATATACGAATCTGCAAGTATGGGTTCGCTTGCCCTACCGAAGTCCGCACTGCAAGCAGAGGACGCAGGAGGGAGTCCTCTCCCGGGCACCAGTTGGAAATTGACATCATTTTCTAAATAGAATATTGTTAAAATCAGGAGACCAATATGGAAGATAAAACGTTCAAAAAATTATTAGATGACCAAACCAAGCATATTAATGAGAACTTGACTACACAAACGGTAGAGATGCAACGACATCAGAAAATGCTTTTGGAGGAGTTTGACAGTCGTTTAAAAATTATCGTTGAAGTGCAAGTTGATCATACAAAAAAGTTTAATGAGATATTTAAAAAATTAGATGCGATTATGGAAATGACGGCTCTTAATACGGAAAACATTGAGATGATCAAGGGAATGCTTAAAAGAAAAGTTGACTATGAAGAATACGAGAAGCTAGAGAAGAGAGTTTTAGTTTTGGAAAAAAAGCTTAGAATGACAGGCGTATAAACTACCAGTCACATTTTGCCTGTCTGTTAGTCAGGCATCTTCGAACTATTTTAAGTAAATTGAGAAACAAGTTCTGCGAAGCAGGTTCTTGTCTTGAGAATAGAGCATTTTTAAGTTGAAAAAAACACTTTTTTAAGGTATAATCATAATAGATGCCCAGGTGGCGGAATCGGTATACGCGTAGCCTTGAGGTGGCTATGGGCGCAAGCCCGTGCAGGTTCAAGTCCTGTCCTGGGCACCACGTTTAACATCCTACAATTACTTGTAAATCCCCCTGCGGCAGAGACCGCAGGGCGTTAAAATAAAAGATGAAAACATTTTATTGATAAAATATTGAACTGTGGCAAAGACCACAGGGTGTCAACCATGGATTTATACTTATGAAAAATATTGGCATAATAATTATACTTTTAATCGTTGGGGTAATTATTTATTATGGTTTTAGTAATAAAAATAAATCGGATTCTGTAAATCTAAAGGAGAGTAATATGACTTATGAATTCCCGGGACTTTTATCGGGCGAAATGATTCAAAACAAAAAAGCGGTGGTTAAAACTGGTAAAGGCACAATCGAATTTGAGCTATTTGCCAATAAGGCGCCGATAACTGTCAGCAACTTTATTTACTTGGCTCAAAAAGGTTTTTACGATGGGTTAACTTTCCATCGGGTTGTGCCAGGGTTTGTTATTCAGGGGGGAGATCCAAAAGGCGATGGCACCGGCGGTCCGGGATATGAATTTGACGATGAAAAAGTTGAAGGTGAATACAAAGCGGGGACGGTTGCGATGGCTAATTCCGGTCCCAATACTAATGGTTCGCAGTTTTTCATTTGTTTAGACGATCAACCTACTCTTCCAAAACAATATAGTCTTTTTGGTCAGGTAATTTCAGGAATGGATGTGGTTAAAAAAATTGCCGTCGGTGATAAAATTGAAAAAATAACAATAGAAAATAAATAAATTATGGCCGCTTAACTCAGCGGTAGAGTGTCTCGTTTACATCGAGAAAGTCGCAGGTTCGAATCCTGCAGCGGCCACCATTGATATAAAATTATTTTTCTGCTATTATAAAATAGATTTAAATATCAGCCTCCTAATTACAAGTTATATGTTATACGATGCAAGATACAAAGAAAATTGTTTTTTCTTTTGTAACTTTTAACTTGTAACTATATTTGCCTGGGTAGCTCAGTGGTCCGCCGACATCCTTACTGTAAAAGGTCTTCGACTCTGAGGGATGAGCCTTCAGGCTCAGACTCGAACGAGGATTGTATCCTCTGCTTACAGTGCGGATTTTGGCGGATAAATATCGCACATGGCTGCCAACAAATTGCCGGGTTAGCTCATTGGTAGAGCAGTTGACTGTGACTTTTGCCTGGGTAGCTCAGTGGTAGAGCACATGACTGAAAATCATGGTGTCGCGAGTTCGATCCTCGCCCCAGGCATAGGCAAAAGTCGGCACGCATGTCAACGTGTACGCAGTCCGATTCTGCGACCCGGCAATTTGTTGGCATGCATATAGTGGTATTGAGAGTCTGTCCATTGTTTCAGATATCAATATGAGACATCGCTATGGAATTGTTTAAAAATATTAATCCCAAAAAGTTATTCGAGCCTTCTTACATTTTTGAAAAAACGCCGTCAGCCAATTCAGATTATCTTTATCTTGCGATTGTTTTCGGGTTGTTTATTGTTTTAGCCATTGTTTTTTGGTTTATTTACGGCAAGAAAAAGAAAAATCTGCCGGTTTTGAGCAGTTTACAAGGACGGTTTTTCAATATTTTTTTCTATACGGGTATTTCAGGTTTGGTATTAATTTTCTTTCGTTTTCAGCAAATTCCATATTTAGGTAGCCGTTTATTTCTGTTAATATTGATATTAGTTTTTATCATCTGGTCAATTTATTTACTTTATTTTTATTTTAAAATTCTACCTCAAAAAATTAATAAATTCCGCGAAGAACAAATTTATAACAAATATTTACCATAACAATGGAGGGATAAGAAAGGTGATCAATGAGTAAACCCCAAACAATGCAGGATTTAGTTGCTGCCGCCGGCAATCGTTTAATCTCAATTAAAGAAAACGAACTATTTGAGGTTAAAATTTTACAAAGTCTAAAAAATAAAATTTTAGTTGATGTGGGCGGTTTATCTTTAGGAATAATTCCCGAACAAGAATTTTCACCGGACATGGGTGACCTAAAAGTTGGTGACAAGATTTTGGCCTATGTTTTGACGGTTGAAAACGACGATGGCTATGTCATTTTGTCTTTACGCCGAGCCGATAAAGAAAGAATCAGCAAGCTCTTAGCGACAAAATTTGAGACCGGTGATGTTTTGCAAGTCAAAGCCAGTTCTGCCAATAAAGGTGGATTAATTTGCCAATTTGGTGATTTTGAAGGTTTTTTGCCTGTTTCACAACTGACCACATCGCATTATCCAAAAGTTAATTCCGGCGATCGCGATGAAATATATAAAAAATTACACAGTTTAGTTGGTCAGAATTTTCGAGTTAAAATATTAAATTTTGAACCCGGGTCGGGAAAATTAATATTTTCCGAAAAAGCCGCGGGTGATTTAATTTGGCAAGAGAAATTAACAAAAATTAAAATCGGCCAAAAGTTGACGGGCGAAATAACAGGAATTGTTAATTTTGGTCTTTTTGTTAAAGTGATATTGCCTGATGTTGAAGAAGAAATGGAAGGATTAATCCATATTTCTGAAGTTTCTTGGGACCATGTTGAAGATTTAAACAATCTTTTCAAAATTGGCCATAAGATTGATGTTGAAGTAATTTCCACCGACAATAATCGACTTTCTTTATCAATAAAAAAACTTCAGCCAGATCCATGGCTAAAAGAATCGGAAGGGTTTAAGGTTGGTGATGAAATTCCCGGTAGCATAACCAAAATCACTCCTTTTGGGGCTTTCGTAAAAGTTGGCAGTTTAGACGGTTTAGTTCATATTTCCGAGTTAGGAGAAAAAGTTTCCGATCCAAAAGAAAAAGTCGAAGAAGGAAAATCGTATAAATTCAGAATTATTTCGATCGAGCCGGAATTACATAAGTTAAGTTTGTCGATGAAGGATCTTGTAAAACAAGACGATAAAAAGATCCAATCAAAAACAACATCCAAAATTACATCAAAAGCTAAAACCAAAAAGGTGAAAAAATGATTATTAGTTACAACGGCGAAGAAAATTTTACCATCAAGACTAAAAGCAAAACAGTCAAAATTGGTCAAGAAATAAGCTTAGGCGAGATGAAAATTTCCAACCCTGGTGAATACGAATCAGGCGGGGTTCAGCTTGAAGTTATCGACGGCATTACGGAAATTTTATCTGAAAAGATGACAATCGCTTGGATCAAAAAAGCGAAAATTCTGACCAATGAAGAGTTGGAAAAATTAAATGGTATCAATGTTTTAATAATCGGCGTCGGCGGGGGCGAGTTTACTGAAACAAAAATGGCTATGGATGTGATTAATCAAATTGATCCGGCCGTGGTCATCCCTATGTATTCTGAAAATTTAGACAGTTTTTTGCGCGAAGAAGGCGTTTCACAAGAAGGGGCGGATCAATATAAATTTTCTTTTACTGAATTACCCAACGAAGAAAGAAAAGTTATGGTCCTCAATGTTTCATAAAGTTATTTCAAAGATTAAAAATTACCAAAAGATTTTATTAATGATCCACGAAGATCCCGACGGCGATACTTTGGCGGCAACGGTAGCAATGTTTATGGTTTTAAAAGAGTTGGGGAAAGAGACTTCAATGGTGTGCAAAGATTCTATTCCGCAACCTTTTTTGTTTTTAAAAGAGGTCTCAAAAATTCAAAAGGATGTTCTTTTCGGCGATTTTGAAGTTATTGTAATTATTGATTGCGGTGATTTAAAAAGAACCGGTTTTCCCGAGAGACTTAAAAAATTTGCCAAGAATTATCGTAATTTAATAAATATTGATCATCATCCTAAAAATGATTTGTGGAAAATTGCTAATTTGAATCTTGTTGATCAAAAAGCCTCCTCCGTATCGGAAATTGTTTGGCAACTAATTAAAGAAATGAATGTTCCGATTACGCGCGATATCGCCACCGCGATTTTAACTGGGATATATACTGATACTGGTGGTTTTAAGCATTCGAACACTTCGCCCGAAACGCTGAAAATTTCTTCGGAATTACTTAACTATGGCGCTCGTCTTAAAGAAATTACCCGCAATGTATCTTTAAATAAAAGTATCGCTTCACTCAAACTCTGGGGGATTGCGCTTTCAAGAATACATAAAAATCAAGATTTGGGTTTTGTCTCATCGGTAATTACGCTCAAGGATTTGGCGACATGTAAGGCGACATACTACGATTTAACAGGAGTGGTTAATCTGATGAATTCAATTCCCGATTCGAAAGCGGCGGTTTTATTTTTCGAAACTCCCGATGGCCAGATCCGCGCTTCCATCAGAACCGAAAAAGATGATGTTGATGTTTCAAAAATTGCCAAGCTTTTCGGCGGCGGCGGCCACAAGAAAGCCGCTGGTTTTACAGTTTCGGCCGATTTAAAACTCAATGGCAAAAATTGGGAGATTGTTTTAAAGTAGTTTTCAGGGTATAATTAAAATATATTTTGCCGCGGTGGCGGAACGGTTTACGCGCAGCACTTAAAATGCTGTGAGCTTCATCGCTCATGTGGGTTCGAATCCCACCCGCGGCACATCAGAATAAGAAAGTGAAAGTCCGCTTTCCCGCCGTAGTCCGCACTGAAAGTAGATCAGTAAGGATGTAGGAGGGAGTCCGATCTCGGGCATCAGAGATAAGTTTGGCGGCAGAATTATTAACTGTTAGTATAAGAGTATGAAAAGAACGATAAAATTTATAATTGTCAGTTTTGTCACTGTTGCACTTTTGGCGATCTTTTATTTCTTTTTTCCTCATGTTTGGGGAGAAATATTGTATCCGCTTGATTACAAAGACTTAATAAAAAAATACTCTGAAGAGCGAAATTTACGTCCTAATTTTGTCGCCGCGGTAATTTATACTGAAAGTAGGTTTAATAAAGATTCTGTTTCCGGCGCCGGAGCAGTGGGACTAATGCAAGTTATGCCAAGGACAGCCGATTCAATAGCTTCAGAAATTGGTGAGCCTACGGGTAATTTGCGCGACCCAGACACTAATATCAAATATGGCACATGGTATTTACGGGGACTAATGGATAAATACTCCGACAATACCGATTTAGTGTTAGCGGCCTATAATGCCGGTGTCAGCCGGGCGGACAAGTACAAGGATAGCGGTGCAGCTCTTCCTTATGAGACAGTCTTTTTTATTCAGAAAGTCAAGGGTGCTGAAGAAATGTATAATAAGGTTTATGGTTCGTGGTATTCGCAAGTTGCTTCCGAGAAAAGAAATCCGGCGACGATTGGTTTTAGAAATATTTCCGATTATGTTAAAAAATTAATTTTAGGTAATCAATGAACTCATTTCAATTGCGCCAAAAATTTTTAGATTTTTTTGAAAGTAAAGATCACAAAAAATTACCTCCCGCTAGTCTAATTCCTGAAAACGATCCGTCTGTTTTGTTTACGACTGCCGGCATGCAACAATTTAAGCCTTATTATACAAATTCTGAAAACGCTCCTGCTAAAAATGTCGTAACATGCCAACCTTGTATTAGAACTTCCGATATTGAAGAGGTTGGCGACAATACTCACTTAACTTTTTTTGAAATGCTCGGTAACTTTTCATTTGGAGGGTATTTTAAAAAAGAAGCGATTGAAATGGTAATAGAGTTCTTAGATGGTCTTAACATCGATAAGGAAAAAATATGGTGTTCGATATTTCAAGGAGACGATAAAAATCCTCGTGATGACGAGTCGGCTCAAATCTTAGAATCGATGCAGATAAAATATAAGGAATTTCCTCGTGAAGATTGTTTTTGGGGACCGACTGGCGATGAAGGCCCATGCGGTCCAGCTGTAGAAGTCTATATTGATGACGTTGAGGTTTGGACTCTGGTTTTTAATGAATATTATGTTAAAGATGGCGCATTCAGTCCATTGGAAACAAAAGGCATTGATACTGGAATGGGCTTGGAAAGAATGTTGGTAAAAATTAATAATGTCGAAAATGTTTTTCATACTGATTTATTCGGGCTTCCTTGTAAAAAATTGTATGAATTACTCAAAATAGAAGATCCTATTAATGAAAGAATAATTTTAGATCACATAAAAGCAGCAGTTTTTGCCATTAATGACGGGATTTTGCCGGCGAATAAAGATGCCGGCTACATCGTTCGCAGATTAATCCGCCGGGCGGTAATTAAAGCTAAGAAACTGGGGATAAACGAAAATTTTACGACAGTTTTGGCAAAGGAAGTTTTTAATACTTACAAAGATGTTTACGATTTTAAAACAGAAATAATCGAAGAAGAGCTAACCAAAGAAGAATCAAAGTTTAGAAATACATTAGAGCTAGGGTTAAAAGAGTTCGAGAAAGTAAAAAATGATTTGGATGGGAAAATTGCTTTTGATTTGCATCAAAGTTATGGGTTTCCTTTGGAGATGACAGAGGAATTGGCGGAAGAAAATGGTATCGAAATAGAAAAGTCTCAATTTGAGCAAGCCTTTAAGTCTCATCAAGATCTTTCTCGTACTGCATCGGCCGGAATGTTTAAGGGCGGGTTAGCTGGTGGGGGAGAGCAGGAAATAAAATATCACACCGCCACTCATCTGCTCCTCGCTTCCCTAAAAAAAGTATTAGGTGAAGATATTCATCAAAAAGGTTCGAATATTACCGCTGAACGGTTAAGATTTGATTTTTCTTATCCTGATAAACTAACTGATGAGCAGCTAAAACAAGTTGAAGATATTGTTAATCAGAAAATCCGAGAAGACCTGCCAGTTAAAATGGAAGAAATGAGCCTTGAAGATGCTAAAAACTGTGGTGCGGTCGGTGAATTTGGCCAAAAATATGGTTTCAAGGTAAAAGTATATTTTATGGGTGATTTTTCCAAAGAGATTTGTGGCGGTCCTCATGTGGAAAAAATCGGTGTTTTAGGCCATTTTAAAATTATAAAAGAAGAGTCCTCGTCAGCTGGGGTGCGTAGAGTTAAAGCAACCTTAACCCCGCTCCAGGAGCGGGTTGAATAAGGTTCAATCTAGTAATAAATTTTTGATTTTAGCTAATTCTTTCTGGTATGCTATCCTGTCGTTTACAAATTTTTTGTACTCTAGTGGATTGATCTCTAAAATATCACTGTATTGGCAAAGTTTAGGATTTGCGTTTGTTAGTGACGAATATTCTCCATAAGAAGAAAAAGACCATTGTTCCGGTTTATCGGTCAAAAATGCAGTAGTAGGGTTTAGATGAAGGTAACGAGTCAAATGGATTAATTGTTCATCGTTAATCACCAAGATATTTTTGAATTTGCTTTCCCATAAAGGACCTTTTCTTCTATGTTTTGCATTAAAGTAATGTGTATAGCTGTTTAGCACACTTCCCATATAAGACGAAATTCCTTTTTCTTCTAATTGTTTAAGAATTAAATGAATATGGGTAGGCATAAGACAATAAGCAATTATCTGCACAATCTTTTCTTTATTTTTAGAAATGATCTCAATAAACTTACGAAACCCATATTCTGCAACTTGTTTTTGCTGGATAAAATCTGAATATTTAACCTCATTTCTAATCTGATAGTAAAGTAATAAATCCATCATTCTACAAAATTCTTCAGAATTATTAAATATTCTATAATCGGAAATGCTTTTGATGTAAATATGATAAATCTGATTGGTATTTAATTGTTCTTTCCTTCTCATAATTTTATTATATCATCCTTTAACCATTTTTCCCCGCTCCAGGAGCGGGGTGGATGGTTTGGCCGAAGGAGGAAGTGGATAGAAAATTGGAGATTTGACATGGTTTTGACGCAGTGGGGGGTTAATAAACAGAGAGAGTTGAACAAAATTAAGGTGGAAAATTATTATCTCGAACTATATTTTGTAAAAATTTTTTTGTTGCTAATCTTGACTTCTACGCAATAATATGTTATCATATTTCTCAAGCTTATTAGCTTGAGAAATACATTCTATCAAGGAGAAAGGGTGAAGACTTATGGGCTGTGACATCATTGTCGGTTTAAGAGGCTGTTACGGAAGTCCTCGTCCTAGTCAAAGCAAGCTTGCTTTTAGTGGGTCGTGGCATTTCGCACCTGTCATAAGTGGTGCGTCGCCTGGGTTTCGGATGTTGGTTTCTCACGAAGGCACATTCGAACTTTCTGACTGCATTGGTGCTATCGAACAACTGCGCGACGATATTCAGGGTTTCGAGGATAATGGTGTTTCTGACTTTGATCCTATCTCTGTCGACATCGAAAACAAGTGGAAAGAAAAATGGCGTAAGCGGAGCAGGTCACAATTTCTCTGTCTGCCGCTAAGGGATCCCGAGAATTCAGTATCAGATACCCTTACGTTATCTGAGGTCAAGACCATCATTAGATCGATTGTCGAAGCTGTCGATTGGGCTATTACTCGCTTTGGCAAAGACAATGTTGTTTTGGAGATCAACTAACCGAAAGGAGATGGCGTCACGTGAACCCTCCAATATCATAATCCCAAGCCAAGCGCTTGGGATTTTCGATTTTTTGTAAAGGAATTTGCTATCAAAGGTGAAATAAGTTATTTTTCTAATAAAACTAATTTATTCTTACTTTCGAAGTGGGGGTTAAGGTTTAGACAAAGTAGGTAGTTTAATCTTGCGATATCATCGGGATTTTTTTATTCAGACATTTGCGGTATACTTAAAAAAAGGACATTTTGTCCAGTTTTTGCTGTATTAGATAAATAATTAGGATATCCGCCGAAGAGGTGGAAAAACAGGTACGGAGGGGATTTGGGACTTTTTGATTTCTTAGGATCAAAAAAAATTGAAAATAGGTATGCTATTGCTCTTGATATTGGCACAGAGTTTGCCAAGTGCCTTATTTTTAAGGTTGAAGAGGATAAAGGAATAGTTACCGGCACTGGACGTCAACGTCAAAAGCTTTCGGATATGCAGGGTGGGGCGGTGACTGATATTCATGGAGTAGTTAAAAACTGCCAAAAAGCGATTGAGCGGGCGGCCGAGCAGGCGCAGATTATGCCGACTCAGGTGATTATGGGTATTGCCGGCGAATTGGTTAAAGGCAACACTACTACCATTAAATATACGCGGCCAGATCCAAAATTGGGCATAACTTTAGAAGAGCTAAAAGACATCATTGCTCGTATTCAGCGCCGTTCATTCGACAGAGCCCGTCAAATTTTAGCTTGGGAAACCGGCCATGCAGAAATGGATGTGAGGTTGGTTAATGCCGCTATCGTTGATGTTAAAATTGACGGTTATAAAGTGACAAACCCTTTGGGTTTTCAGGGCAGGCAGCTGCAAGTAGGAGTTTTCAACGCTTTTGCACCGATTGTTCATCTTGGCGCTTTACAGACAATTGCGGCGGAATTGGGTTTGGACTTGCTTTCTATCGTTGCCGATCCTTATGCATTAGCTAGATCTGTCGGTCCTAAAGAGTCAAGTGAATTTTCCGCCATCTTTATTGATATTGGCGGCGGCACAACTGATATAGCTGTTGTCCGTCAGGGCGGGGTCGAAGGCACTAAAATGTTTGCTTTAGGAGGTCGGTCTTTTACCAAAAGGATTTCTCAAGTTTTTGGCAATTCTTTCGAAGAAGCCGAAGAAATGAAAATAAAATATTCTAAGAACGAATTAGAAAAAGAAGACACTCAATTTCTTAAAAATGCTCTAAAAACCGATTGTCAGGTTTGGTTTTCCGGCGTAGAATTAACTTTGGAAGAGTTTTCGCAGGTGGAACTTCTGCCTTCACGGATTCTTCTTTGCGGCGGCGGCACCATTTTGCCCGATATTGCTGAAACGCTTGAAAACGCTGAATGGTCTACGAATCTACCTTTTGCCAGAAAACCGACGGTACATTTTATTAAACCTATAGATGTTGAAAATATTACTGACAAAACGGAAGACTTAGTAAATCCATGGGATATCACCCCAATGAGTTTGGCCAATTTAGCCATCGATTTAGTCGGTGAAGAACGCATTACTGACAGCATATTAAATAAGATTGTTACAAGCCTAAGAGAATAATCCTTCGACTTTGCTCAGGATAAAAAAATGGATGAAATATATTATTTAGAACCGGATGAAGAAATAACTTCAGTTATTGACAAGATTAAAAATTCGAAATCTAATCGGATTAGTTTAGTCGTGCCGCGCGAAGCCACTTTACTTCAATCGGTTGTTAATCTAAAGTTATTAGTTAAAGAAGCGGCGAAATTTAGCAAAGAAATTGTTTTAGTTACTTCCGATAAAATTGGCAGAAATTTAGCTGCGCAAGTTGGTTTAACAGTTTTTGATTCTATTAAAAGTGGACGGCCGATTTATCAGCCGCCGGCTTCTTTGCCAGACGAACAAGAAATAATCGAGATAGACATGCGCAAAGAGGAAGTTCCTCAAGCAAAGCCCAAGGGAGTCCAAGTCCATCATTTTCAAGAAGAAGCTCATAAAGGTTGGTCCAAGAAAGAAATCAGACCGACTTCTCAACCTTCATGGAAACCGCATAAACCAGTCGTTGAATTTGATTGGAAAAAAACTCGAAAAATTATTTGGCCGTTAATTACAGCTTCTATTTTATTAATATTAATTGGTCTTTTTCTAATTTTGCCAAAAGTTACCATCAAAATAAAAGTTTTGGCTCAAAATTACGACAAGACTTTAGAAGCAAAAATTTCAGCTGAGGAAAGCAGTAATCTTAGTGAAAATACATTTTCAGGCAATTTGATTGATCTAACAAGCGAAAAAGAAGATAAGTTTACTGCTACGGGCAAAAAAAATCTTGGTGGCAAAGCAAGCGGAACATTAACAGTTTACAATTATTGGGATTCTAATCCGCAAACTTTTCCAACCGGTACAAAATTTTTGTCATCATCAAAAACATTTGTTTCAAAAAGTAGTGTTACCGTTCCCGGCACTTCGATTCGCGGCGGCAATATTGTCCCGGGCAATGTCAATGTTGATATCGAAGCCGAAAATGCCGGTGAGGATTACAATGTTAAATCTGGACGCTTTACGATCGTTGGTTTGCCAGCTGCTCAACAAGAAAAAATTTATGGTCAGTCAAACAAAGATTTAACAGGCGGTTTTTCAAAGGAAGTTACGGTGGTATCTCAACAGGATTACGATCAAGCCAAAGATAAATTGACTAAAGAATTAAATGACGATTTGAAAAATCAGTTGAAAGAAAAAACCAATGATTTGGAAATCTTAGATAAAACGGTTCAAAATGATACTGTCGAGACAAAATCTTCGGCTAATGTCGATCAAGAAGCTAATGATTTTACTTTGAAAATTAAAGAGCGAACACGAGTAATGGGTTTTAATAAATCCGGTTTCGATCAATTCATTGTAGAGGTTTTGGAAAAACAAATACCTCAAGATAAAATGATTACTTTGGGTTTGGATGATACTATTGTTCCGGTAGTTAAAGAAACTAAATATGACGAAAAATCTCTAAATTTAGAAGTCCATGTGAAAGCAAAAATTTCATCAAAAGTTGATATTGAGAAAGTAAAAAAAGATTTATTAGGGAAAAGTAATACTGCTATTAATAACTATTTAAGTAAAATAGATGGCATAAACGGCTTTGAGATCAAGTTTAGCCCTTCATGGTGGTTAAAGCGAATTTCTAATTTTCAGCGCAATTTAAAAGTTGAACTTGAGTATATGAACGAAGAAACTATTCCTGTTGCTCCAAGTTCCGAAGTTTCTCCTTCTTTGCCGGCTACCCCTGCATCGACGGAGGCATTGCCATGAATATTATCGGATTGGATGTCGGAGAAAAAAGAATCGGAGTAGCTCTTTTTTCTGATAATGTAGTCGTTCCTCTCATGATAATCGAAGCAACAGATTTACCTGTGCTAATTAGTAAAATTGGATATCTTTGCCGTCAAAAAAAAATCGGAAAAATAGTTATTGGCATTCCTAAAAATTCTGATACTTTTCAAGCTGACAGGATCCATAAATTTGCTATAGAGCTGGCTAAAAGCTTAAACATTGAAGTCGACTACACAGACGAGACTTTGACTTCGAAAGAAGCCGAATTTCAATTGAAAGCCGGGGGGCAAAATCCCAAAACAAAAAAATTTAAAGAAGAAGTTGACAAGCTTTCAGCCAAACTAATATTAGAACAATATTTAAAAGAAAAATGAAAAAAATACTTATTATTTTTGGGGTAATAATTCTGATAATCGGTTTGCTTATAGCTTACTTTTTTTATTTAATAAATCATAAAGGATCGGGTAGCGAAAAGGAATTCATTGTTAAATCTGGGCAAAGCACGAAAACAATCGCTCAAAATCTTCAGCAAGAGGGGATAATTTCTTCATCCACGGCTTTTGTTATGTATGTCAGATTCAAGAATGATTTAATTCAAGTTGGCGTTTACAAATTGTCTTCGTCGCAAAATATTAAAGAAATCTTGGCAATTTTGGCTTCGGGCAAAGCTTCGGAATATTTAGTCACCATACCCGAGGGTTGGCGGGTTACACAAATCGACGAATATTTAGCGGAAAAAAAAGTAATTCAAGCGGGAGAACTTTTAAAAATTGCTTCGTCTTTTGAAGGTTATCTTTTTCCCGATACTTATCGATTTCTACCCAATTCAAAACCGGAAGATATTAAAAAAGAAATGATGGATAATTTTGTTACCAAAACAGCCGGATTAAATCCAACCAGGGATAATATAATTTTAGCTTCAATTGTAGAAAGAGAAGCTAAATTCGACGATGATCGAGCTAAAATTGCCGGGGTTTATTTGAATCGTTTAGATAAGGGAATGAAACTGGAAGCCGATCCAACGATTCAATACGCCAAAGGCTCATGGAATCCGATTAAAGTATCTGACTATAGAAATACCAATTCGTTGTATAATACCTACCAATATCTTGGCCTTCCGCCGGGACCGATTTGCAATCCTGGATTAAAGTCAATTGAGGCGGTAATGTATCCGCAAAAAGGCGATTGGCTGTATTTTTTTAATAAAGAAGACGGCCATGCGGTTTTTTCGGCCACCCTTCAAGAACACGAAGATAATCTTAAAAAATACCGGTAGTAAAATAGCAGTAAATTAGTTATTATTAGTATAAGGAGGGCTTTTAATAGTGCCGTCTTTTTGTTATAGTCGAGAGGCCAAAAGCCCTTGAATACAAACAGGGATGTTTTGCGTTTTTTACAAAGCAGTTTATTTTTAGAGGTTGAATACCTCGTCAGCTTGCTGCGAGGATGAAAACCTATTAAAAACAAACTTTCCCTTTAGGGATACCTCGTCAGCTTGCTGCGAGGTAGTTTATAGTTAATTGTGTAATTAATGTGGGAAATATTATGGCAATTTTCGACAGAATTTGGGGATTTTTTAGCCACGATATTGGCATTGATTTAGGAACGGCCAATACTTTAGTTTATGTTCGAGGTAAAGGGATTGTTATCAATGAGCCGTCGGTGGTAGCAATTAATCAAAAATCCAAACAGATTTTAGCTATCGGTAATGACGCCAAGCGTATGGTTGGTAGAACACCGTCTCATATTGTTGCTATTCGTCCTTTAGTTGATGGAGTTGTATCTGATTTTGAAGTTACCGAACAAATGCTCAAATATTTTATTGACAAAGTCCATCGTGAGAAATTCTCTTTATTTCCCAGACCCCGTGTGGTTATTGGTATTCCTTATGGTGTGACGGAAGTTGAGCGTCGGGCAGTGGAAGAAGCCGCTACCGCGGCTGGCGCTCGTCAAGTTTTTTTAATCGAAGAGCCGGTAGCGGGAGCAATTGGCGCAAGACTTCCTATTCAAGAAGCCTCGGGCAACATGATTGTTGATATTGGCGGTGGCACGACCGAAGTGGCAGTCATTTCTTTGGGGGGAATTGTTGCCTCAAGGTCTCTTAGGGTTGCCGGTGATGAAATGAACCAAGACATAATTGATTTTGCCCGCGATAAATTTAACTTGATGTTAGGTGAGCGGACGGCTGAAGAAATAAAAATTCGTATTGGTACGGCTGTTGAACTTAAAGAGAAATTTCATCTGCCAATGCGCGGCCGTGATTTAGTAACCGGTTTGCCAAAAGAAATAATAATTAATGATGAACAAATTAGGGCCGCACTAAAAAAATCAGTTCAGCAAATTGTCGACGCCATTCGTGCTACCATGGAAGAAACTCCGCCAGAACTGGTTGCCGACATAATGGAAAAAGGCATCATTCTTTGCGGCGGCGGCGCTTTGCTAAAAGGATTGGATGTATTAATAAAACAATCAACCCAGACCGATGTTCATATCGCTGATGATCCTTTGACTTCAGTTGTAAGGGGTACGGGATTGGTTTTAGAAGATATCGAGACTCTAAAAGGGGTGCTACTGCCAACGCAATTTAATCCTTAATCGGAGGGATAGTGAAAAAATATCGAATCATTATTATCGTTGGGGTTATCGCTTTAATCGGCTTATTTTTGCCTAATAATTTTTTTCAACCTATAAAAAATTTATTCTATCAAGCAACGACTCCTTTTTCTGTAGTTGGCAATGTTTCAACCAATCGCGTCTCGCTCTTTTTTAAAAATTTTACTCACTTAGTCTCGCTTTCATATGATAATGAAAGATTAATTAAAGAAAATTTAGAACTTCAAAGCCAGCTTTCAATTTTAAAAGAAGCTCAGCATGAAAGCGAAGTTTTAAAAAAAGAACTCGGTTTTCTTTCCAATAAAGGTGAAATGAAATTAACGCCGGCAAATGTTATCGCCCGGCCACTTAACAGTTTTTTAAAAAATATTATCATTGATCGTGGCAGCAAAGATGGTGTTAATGTTGGTCAAGCCGTTGTTTCTCAAGGTTTTTTGGTGGGTATTATCAAACAAGTTAATGAAAATAATTCAGAAGTTACTTTAATTAATAATTATAATTCTTTGGTGCCGGTTTTGCTTCAAGATTCCCGCGGGACAGGCCTTCTGCGCGGAGGCATTAGTGGCTTAGTTGTTGAAGACATCCCCCTTAATATTACGATAAAAAAAGGTGAACAAGTAGTGTCCTCCGGACTTGGCGGTGACATGCCAAGCAGTATTGCTGTTGGACAAGTGCAAGATGTCGTTTCTAAAGAAGGTGAAATTTTTCAAAAAGTAACCGTTAAATCGCCGATTCAATTTTATTACCTGGAATTCGTCTTTGTGGTCCAAAAATGACAAAAACAATTCTTAAAATTTTGTTCATTATCGCTTTAGGTATTTTTCAATTAACATTATTTAATAAAATTATGTTTTTTGATACAATTCCCAATATTATTATTATTTTAGCGGTTGCTTTTGTTTTGTTTGGACGCAGTCAAGAAGGTTTTTTAATTGCTGCTATTGGTGGCTTAATGTTAGACATTAGTTCAACAATGAAGTTTGGCATTTATACAATCTTATTTCTAATTGAAATTATTTTTATCAATTTTTATTTACTGAAAATTCTTCCAACGCCAAAAATTATTATCGCTTTTTTCATTTTCACCAGCGCGGTTTTATTTAACGATTTAGGAATCCATCTATTTTTGAAAATGCTTCCGTCTTGGCAGGTAGTGATTTCCGCTTTTATCTCGGGCGTTTGGGGTTGTCTGATATATATATTTTTACAAAATGTTATTAAACCAAAAGAAGAAATTAAAATAGCTTAATATGTCAATTTTTGATCTTTATGACGACAAACCGTTGGGAGGCGATAAATCATTCCGTAAAATAACCACGGAAGTTTTGGAATACGAACATTACAAAAATGATGCGGAAGGTGAGGAAATATTTAAAGCTCCGCCCAAACCATTATGGGTTCCCTATCTAATCTGCGCAATTAGTTTTACTATTTTACTAACCCAACTTTTAAGATTACAGATAGCTAACGGGGCATTTAACAGAACGCTAGCTGAAGGTAATCGTGTAAGAGTCAGGGAAGTTACCGCTTCCCGCGGGCTGATTTATGACTCGAAGGGAGTGATTTTGGCAAAGAATAAAGCTTCTTTCAATTTGGAAGTTTATCCGTTGGATTTGCCCAAAGACCGTGCTAAGAAAGAGGCAGTCTATCAAAAATTATCCCAAGCTTCTCAAATTTCCGAAGATGAAATCAAACAAAGAGTCACTGAAAAAGGGTTTTCGACCTACGATCCCATAGTCTTAAAAGAAAATATTGATCGCGACACGGCCATGATTTTAGAAGTAAGAACGATTAATTTGCCCGGCGTTGTTATTAGTAAGAAACCGATTCGCGAGTATAATTCCGTAGAAGGTTTTAGCCAAATTATTGGCTATGTTGGAAAAATGAGCCAAAATGATTTAAAGGAAAATCCGACATATAAACCTTTTTACGAAATAGGTAAAGACGGTCTGGAATTTAGCTATGAAAAAAATCTAAAAGGAATTCCGGGAATTTTAGAAGTTGAAGTTGATTCTAAAGGCCAACAGCAAAGGCAGTTGTCTCTTTCTGAGCCGTTTCCGGGAAATAATCTGGTTTTAAGTATTGATGCCAATCTCGAATATATATTAGCGCAAAGTTTAAAAAATAGTGTTATTGCCAATGATTCGCCAGGCGGATCGGCAGTGGCAATTAATCCTCAAAATGGCCAAATTTTAGCAATGGTAAGTTACCCTACTTTTGACAATAACTTATTCTCCCAGTCAACATCTGAAGAATTTCAAAAATTAATTAGTGATCCTTCGACACCGTTATTTAATCGACCTGTTTCTGGGACATATCCTTCCGGTTCAATTGTCAAACCGTTTGTGGCGGCGGCCGGCCTTCAAGAAGGAGTAATCACTGAAAATACAACAATTAATGCTACGGGGGAAATTAGAGTTGGCAATTATGTTTATCCAGACTGGAAGGTGCATGGTTTGGTTGATGTCCGTAAAGCTCTGGCAGTCAGTGCGAATGTTTTTTTCTATGCCGTTGCCGGTGGTTGGGATAAAATTAGCGGTTTGGGTATTGCGAGATTAAATGACTATTTAGTAAAATTTGGTTTTGGCAGCAAGACCGGAATTGACCTGCCTGGCGAAGCCACTGGTTTAGTGCCTGATCCGGCGTGGAAAGAAAAAAATAAAAAGGAAATTTGGTATTTGGGCAATACTTATCAGTTGGGAATTGGGCAGGGCGACTTTTTAATTACGCCTTTACAAATGGCGACGGCATATTCTGCGATTGCCAACAGTGGAGAACTTTTAAAACCGCAAATTGTCGCAAAAATCAGCAATAAAGATGGCAAAGTAGTTTACGAATCGCAAAAGAGTGTTATTAAAAAAGATTTTATTAGCGGCGAAAATCTTACTGTTGTTCGCGAGGGCATGCGTCAGGCGGTAACGATTGGATCGGCCAAATCATTAGCAGATTTACCGGTGACGGTGGGCGCTAAAACCGGAACAGCGCAATTTGGAAGCGAAGGGAAAACTCACGGTTGGATTGCCGCATTTGCTCCGACGGCAAATCCGGAAATTGTCGTTATTGTCTTGGTTGAAGCTGGCGGTGAAGGATATTCTTCGGCCGGGCCGGTGGCCAAAGATGTATTATACTGGTATTTTACCAACAAATAGTATAAAATATAGAAAGTAACTTAAAAGGAGGGAGAATGTCTCAAAAAAAATCAAAATATTGGATTTTTATTGTCATCATCGTTATCGTTCTATTAGCTGTTTTTACTGCCGCTTGGTTTTTTTATTTTAAGGATAGGGTAAATGTTAAAGTTGAAAGTTCGCCTTCGCCTGCAGTAAGCAGCTCGATAGTTGCAAGTTTCTCGCCATCGCCTTCAGCTTCTCCAACCTCAACAGCCAATGCCGAAAAAACAATAAAAGAAGTTCATTGCCTACAAAAACCGGCCAAAAGCACCAATATTACCGTCGAAAATCTGGAAGATTATTCGATTCAAAAGAGCAAAGATTTAACTTTTAGGGGTAAAGCTAGCGTTTTCGAAAATCAATTCAATTTTCGCCTAAAAGATTGCCGTGGACCGGTAATAAAAGAGGGACTTGTCGAAGCAAGCGGTGAAATGGGCAATGCGGTTTACAATAAATCAATCTCCGCTGTTTTAAGCCGATCACCTATGGATGTAATTTTAGAGGTTTACGAAAATTCAGCTGCCGATGGTAGCGAGAAGAGCTTAACTCAAGTGCCGTTGCGTTTAACCCAATAAATACTTGACTTTTTTTTAAAATAATGTAAAATATTAAAAAAGGAATAAACATGCCAGAAAAAATTCTCTTAACTCAGGAAGGTTTTCAAAAAATTCAAACCGAAATAGCAACTTTAAAGGAGCGGCGCAAGCAAGTTTCCGAAAGAATCCGTAATGCCCGCGAGTATGGTGATTTATCGGAAAACTCCGAGTATGAAGATGCTAAGAATGAACAGTCATTTGTTGAAGGGCGGATTTTAGAATTGGAAGAAATGGTGCGGCATTCGAAAATCGTTACTAAGAATGGCACTGATAAAGTCGAATTGGGTTCAGCTGTTACATTAAAAATAGACGGCGAAACTTTAACTTACGTTATCGTGGGCGTTTCTGAATCTGATCCTACTGCCGGAAAAATTTCTGCCGATTCGCCCATTGGACACTCTTTGATGGGCAAAGTCAAAGGTGAGAATGTGGAAATCAATACTCCTAATGGCAAGATGACTTGTAAGATTATTGACATAAAATGACCTAACAAGGTCATCCCGAGTTTTAGCGAGGGATCTATTTTTAAAAAAGAGACCAAATATCGATGCTCGGTTGATATCAGGTCTCTTTTTTGATAGAGTGAAATTAGATAATCAAAATTTTGAAATATTTGGCATTTGGTATTTGAGTTTTGGATTTCCCTGAAAGGGTAATATGTTTTGGACAGATGAAATAATTGAAGATATTTTAAAGAAAATTGACAAGGAGTCTTATTTAATTACTGATTGGATGACACCGTCTGGCCATGCTCATATTGGCTCACTTAGAGGACTTATCGTTCATGATTTAGTCAGACGCGGTCTTGAAGATAAAAGTAAGAAAGCTGTTTTCCAATTCGGCTTTGATGACTTTGACCCTATGGATGGACTGCCGATTTATGTTGACAAAAACTGGCAAAAATACATGGGGTTGCCTCTTAATAAGGTGCCTGCTCCGGATGGAAAATCGACCAGTTTTGCCGATCAATATTTGAATGAAGCCCTAGAAATATTTGATGGTCTAGGCATTAAAGCGAAATTTGTTAGAGATTCGGTGCTACATAAAGAAGGGAAATACGATGAGGCTATAAAAATCGTATTGGACAATGCTTCCGCTATTCAAAAAATCTATTTTGAGATTTCGGGTTCGAAGAAAGATCCTGATTGGTTCCCCCTGCAGGTCATCTGTCCTAAATGTGGAAAAATAGGAACAACCAAAGTAACTGGTTGGGATGGCAAACTCGTAAAATTCAGATGTGAAGAAAAGCTGGTAGAGTGGGCACAAGGTTGCGGTTACGAAGGCGAGATTAGTCCCTTTGGCGGTAATGCTAAGATGCCTTGGAAGGTAGCTTGGGGCGCAAGATGGTTTGTTTTTAATACTGACATCGAAGGTGAGGGCAAGGATCATTTTGCGGCCGGTGGTTCTCGAGATGTGGCCAATGCGATTTTTAGAGAAGTTTTTAAGCAAGAACCGCCGTACGACATTCATTACGAATTCTTTTTGGTTGGCGGTAAAAAAATGGCTTCATCAAAAGGTCTTGGTGTAACAGCTAAGGATATGTACGATTTTTTGCCGGCCAACATTTTGAGATTTTTACTTATCAGAACAAAAGCAAAAAGGGCAATTGATTTTCAGCCCGAAGAAGATGCAATTCCGCTTCTTTATGATGAATATGATCGTGCCTCTGTAATGTTTAACGAAGATCCAAAGTCAGATTTAGCTCGAGCTTTCTACTATACCGAAATTGATATGAAAAAAGACCCTTCGACTTCGCTCGGGGCAGGCCAGCCTAAATATTTATTGCGGTTTTCGAAAATTGCCTATATGTTGCAGATGCCGAGAATTGATATTTTTGAATATGCCGAAAAAGAAAAAGCGAGCGCCTTTAGGCATGTAGCGAAGTCTCGAGGAGCCGAAGGCGACGAGGGAGCTATTCCACTATCGGATATCGAAAAACAAGAAATCGAAAGTAGGATTGAAATTGCCAAATTGTGGTTAGAAAAATTTGCTCCGGAAAATTATAAATTTAATATTTGTGATGAATTACCGCAGGGAATAGAATTAAATAGCGATCAAAAAACATTTTTGAATAAAGTTTTGAATTTAATAAAATCAAAAGAAACTTGGGCTGGCGAAGATCTTCACAAAGAAATCCACAATATTAAAAATGAGATGGGAATTCCACCCCGCGATGCTTTTTCGGCTATATATTTAATTTTCATCGGTAAAGATTCTGGCCCGCAAGCCGGCTGGCTTCTAGCAAGTTTAGATAAAAATTTTGTTATAAAAAGATTAGAGGAGGTCTCAAATGGTTAATATAAAATATGTTCGGGAAAATTTGGAAGAAGTTAAAAAATCATTGGCAAAAAGACATACTAATGTTGATTTAGAAAAAGTAATTAAATTAGATGAAGAAAAAAAAGATCTTCAAAATAGAATCGAAACTTTACGAGCCGAAGCAAACCAGCTGGCTAAAGAAGGTAAATCCGCCGACCGGCGGACCGATAAAGCTGTTGAAGTAAAACAGATGTTAAAAGATCTCGAGCCGCAGCTGGCAGAGGTTCAGGAAAATTATAAAGTTGCCGCCGCTGTAATTCCTAATATTCCACTTGAAGATGTGCCTGACGGTGCTGATGAAACTCAAAATAAAGTTCTCAAAAAAGAGGGAGAGATAAAGTTAGAAAAAGGCAAAGATCACATTGAGCTTGGTAAAGATTTAGATCTTATTGATATCGACCGGGCGGCTAAAGTTTCTGGCTCGCGTTTTTACTACTTAAAAAATCAGGCTGTTGAACTGGAATTTGCTTTAATAAATTATGTTTTAGATATTGTTAAAAAAGAAGGTTTTAAGCCGATAATCCCACCGATTTTAATTAAAGATGAAATGGCGTGGGGGACCGGTCATTTTGAAGCCGTAAATGATGACGCCTATCGTACCAAAACTGATGAGATGGTAGTGGTAGGAACTTCAGAGCAATCAATTTTACCCTATTTTGCTGGCGAAATAATTGAAAACTTACCGCAAAGATTTATTGGTTTCTCAACTTGCCTGCGTCGTGAAGCAGGATCCTACGGCAAGGATGTCAAAGGCATTCTGCGAGTTCACCAATTTGATAAACTGGAAATGTTTTCATTTTGTAAGCCTGAAGACTCTAAAAAAGAGCACGAATTAATAGTATCGCTTGAAGAAAAAATAATGCAAGGATTGGGCTTGCCATATCAAGTGATGGCGCTTTGTGGCGGTGATCTTTCCTTGCCATCGGCTGAAACTATCGATATCGAAACTTGGATGCCAGGCCAAGAAAGCTATCGCGAGACTCATTCATCAAGTAACTGCAAAACAGAAGACGGCTCAAATAAATTTGTTCACACTCTTAACGGCACTGCCGCCGCTATCGGCCGCATGCTGATTGCCATTTTCGAAAATTATCAACAGGAAGATGGTTCGATTAAAGTGCCGGAAGTTTTACAAAAATATGTAGATTTCAAAGTAATTACTCTACCAAATACGAAATAATTACTAAAATACGAAATGAAAAAGAAAGAAGATCTAATTTATCCAGATTTGAGTTACGAAATTATTGGATGTCTTTTCGAAGTTTTTAAAAATTTGGGAGCAGGTCATCGAGAAAAATATTATCAAAACGCTGTTAGACAAGAGTTTATTAAAAGAAAGATATCCTTTCAAGAACAAATTGCTGTTAATCTAAAATATGATAATATTAAAATCGGAATTAATTTTTTAGATTTTTTGATAGATAATAAAATTGTTTTAGAATTAAAATCTGGTAATTATTATCAAAAACAAAATCTAGAACAAATCTTAAGCTATTTAAAAATAACTGGTCTTAAACTTGGAATTATAGCTAATTTTACTCGCGATGGTGTAAAATATTATCGGGTGGTAAATATTCGTTAAAAAATTGCGGATTTAATATTAGTATTTTCGTATAATTTAGTATTTAGTAGAAAGGTTTTTTAATGAAGATAATAATCCGCGGCAAAAACAATTATAAAGTCGACCAAAATCTTTATTCCTACATTCAAGAAAAAATTGAAAGGCTTGATAAGTTTGTAAAAGAACCGGTGGTTTGCGAAGTCACCCTATCGGAAAAGTCTCAAGGTCCTAAAAGGGGTTTGGATAAAGACGTTCATATATCGCTTACTATGGCGGAATCTAAAAACCCTATTTTTTCACACGCTCGGACGAATGAATTTATGGCATCAATTGATATCGCCTATAAAAAAATAGAACACGAACTACAAAATATAAAAGAAAAAGAAATCGGTTCTCGCTTCCCTACCAAATATTACGAAGCAAAAATTGAAGAAGAAAAAGCAAACGAACTCTGACCATTTAATCACACTTCCGAAGTGATACTATTTTGGTTGTATCATAAATTGCGCATCACTCAAATAACAGGTTTAAATTATTACAACAATCTCGCGATCGCGGAAAAGTTGTAATAAATAATACATCTTGCTGCATTGACAGAATAGAAAAATTTGCTATACTAAAATCACTCTGATGACGAGAGGAGTAAGAAAGTGGGAAAGCTGATCCCTCGATTCCTGGTAAAAACTGGTATTCCGGTACACGGATTAGAACATCATGATCCGCAAGATTATCAGAATTTCGGTCCAGATGATATTGCCGGAGCAGTCGGAGCATTAATTGAGGCTTGTAAGCTTCTGCCTGATGATTTTCTTAGACAGATTGATATGGTTGAAATAACTTGGGTGGGTTATTTTAGACCAGATTACCTGTTTATCATCCGTGAACACGGTAATAACACTCTAACTAGTAGTTATTGGACAATTAAGGATATCGAGTCTCGGTTCGATAATCGTCAAGAGATCATCACAATAGGTCATCAGCTCGCCAGTAAGCTCATAAAACAGATTCGCTTTTTCTATGAGCGACAGGCAACAGAAAAAGAAGTAGGATCAACCCTTGCAGAAGTTGTCGCTGCTATTCCGATCGAAGCGCTCAATCGGCCAGTGACTTTAATCGAATGAGTCTATTCCAGCGGTAGGTAACACACTTGCCGCTTTTCTTTTACCCTAAAAAGTGCTAAAATATGAGGTGGAGGCATATCAAAAATGCTTAATTTTTTAAGTAATATATTTGGTTCAAATCAGGGAGTTGTAAGTAAGCTTCAACCGACAGTTGATAAGATTAATGGGTTTGAAAAAGAGATTGAAAAGCTTTCTGATAAACAGCTTAAAGAAAAAACTATTGAATTTAAAGAGCGATTGAATAAAGGTGAAACTCTTGATGATATTTTGCCTGAAGCTTTTGCTTGTGTAAGGGAAGCTGCCAAGCGGACCATCGGTCAAAGGCATTTTGATGTCCAGTTGGTTGGCGGCATGGTTTTGCATCAAGGTAAAATCGCTGAAATGAAAACCGGTGAAGGAAAAACCTTAGTTGCCACTCTCCCGCTCTATCTCAATGCTTTGGAAGGCAAGGGTGCTCATTTGGTAACTGTTAATGATTATTTGGCTCGCCGAGATGCTGCTTGGATGGGTGTTATCTACAATAAGTTGGGGTTAACGGTTGCAGCCATTAACCACGAAAAGTCGTATCTTTTTACCGCTGAAAAAAAGGATGAAGATCCGGTTGATATTGAATATAATAATTTATTGCCAATTTCCCGTAAAGAAGCCTACGCTGCCGACATTACTTATGGCACAAACAATGAGTTTGGTTTTGACTTCCTTCGGGACAATATGGTCCAATCTTTGGAACAAATGGCTCAGCGTGAGCAACACTTTGCTATCGTTGACGAGGTTGACTCTATTTTAATTGACGAAGCCCGCACTCCGCTTATTATTTCCGCGCCAGCCGAAGAATCTGCTTCTTTGTATCGACAATTTGCACAAATGGTCCCTAATTTGAAGGAGACGGCTGACTACGCGGTTGATGAAAAAATGCATTCAGTCGCCCTTACCGATGCTGGTATGGATAAAATTGAAAAAATGTTGGGAATTAAAAATGTTTACAGCACGGAATCGATCAATCTCGTTCATCATTTGGAAGAGGCCTTAACTGCGCACGCGCTTTATAAAAAAGATAAAGACTATGTTGTTAAAGACGCTGAAGTGATTATTGTTGATGAATTTACGGGAAGGATGATGCCCGGCCGCCGTTACAGCGAAGGTTTACATCAGGCGATTGAAGCCAAAGAAAATGTTGAAGTCCAGCGCGAGTCCGACACTTTGGCAACCATTTCTTTTCAGAATTTATTTAGAATGTATAAAAAGTTAGCTGGAATGACGGGAACGGCTTCTACCGAAGCCGAAGAGTTTTGGAAAATTTACAAACTTGATGTTGTGGAAATTCCTACTAATAAAGAAAATATCCGTAAGGATACGCAAGACCAAATTTACAAAAATGAAGATGCAAAATTTTCCGCCGTTGTCAAAGAAATTATTGAGAGAAACAAGACTGGCCAACCGATTTTGATTGGCACAATTTCCATTGAAAAATCAGAAAAGCTGTCGCAAATGCTAAAACGAAACGGTATTAAACATGAAGTTTTAAACGCCAAGCATCATGAAAAAGAAGCAAAAATTATTGAGCAGGCGGGCAGAGTTGACGCGGTTACTGTTGCCACCAACATGGCTGGCCGCGGCGTTGACATTATTTTAGGTGGAGCGCCTCTTGATTCAAAAAGAAGGGATAAAGTGGTAAAATCTGGCGGACTTCATATTATCGGTACTGAACGCCATGAAGCTCGTCGTATTGATAACCAGCTTCGTGGACGCTGCGGCAGACAAGGTGATCCTGGTTCTTCGCAATTTTTTGTCTCAATGGATGATGATTTAATGCGAGTTTTTGGCGGCGATAGAATGAAAAGTTTGATGACTCGTATGAGTCTGCCGGACGATATGCCAATCCAACATTCTTTAATTTCCCGTTCGATTGAATCGGCTCAGAAAAAAGTTGAAGGTCATAATTTTGATATACGAAAACATTTAGTTGATTATGATGATGTTGCTAATAAACATCGTCAAGCAATTTATTCAAAGCGAAAAAAAATATTAGAAGGTGCGGAAATTCACGATGATATTTTGAATCTAATAGACGAAGTGGGAAGAAAAGAATATTTAGAAAAATATAATCGAGTCGGTCCGGAAACAATGAGTCAGATTGAAAAAATGGTTTATCTTCGTTCAATTGACACAATGTGGATAGAGCATCTAAATGCCATGGATTATTTGAGAGAAGGAATTGGTCTACGTGGTTATGGTCAACGTGATCCACTCGTGGAATATAAAGCTGAAAGTTATCATTTATTTCAAAGATTAATGCAAAATATTGATGGTCAAGTAGTGGAAATTTTGCTTAAAGCTGATATTCGTCCGGAACCGGTAACGATTGAACGCCAACCAATGAGAACAATGCAAATGCGCGGCGCCGACGAACAAGCCGCGGCCGGAACCTTTACAGATGTGGCGCCAGAATCTAGTCAATCATCTCAACCTCAACAACCACAAACTCCTACAACCGGATCAAATAATGGCGTTCAAGTATCAGTCCGAACCAAATCAACCAATTTGGACACCCCAGGGGTGTCCACAAATACGGTCAGTGCTTTCGCCAAAGTCGGCCGCAATGATCCTTGTCCATGCGGCAGCGGCAAGAAGTATAAGAAATGTCATGGAAAATAATCAAATAAAAATTTTAATCCAAGGTTATGCAAAGAAAATTGCCGATGGCTGGTTGGCAAGTTCAACAGTGACTTTGATAGAGAGTGATAGCAAAAAAATTATTGTTGATCCCGGTTGCAATCGGACTGAATTGCTTAAAGCTTTGGCGGGAAATAAATTAACTACAACTGATATCGATTATGTTCTTTTGACTCACAATCATACAGATCATCAATTACTCACCGGAATTTTCGAAAATGCCAAAGTTCTTAATGATACGGAGATTTACGAAAACGATAAACAGATCGATCATAAAAATATTATTCCTGGTACTGATTTGAAAATTATTCAAACTCCCGGCCATGATCAATTTCATTGCGCCTTAATTGTTCCAACTGATGATGGCACTTATGTTGTCGCTGGTGATGTTTTTTGGTGGATGGATAATGACGAGCAAAAGACTGATTATGAAAGTCTAATCAAACATAAAGATCCTTACGTTAAGGATGAAAAAGTTCTTGGGAATAGCCGGAAAAAGATTTTAGAAATTGGGGATTTTATTATTCCCGGCCATGGAAAGGTATTTAAGGTTATTAAGAAGGAGCAAAAATGAATCCAATTTATTTAGCAATTTTGGCGGCGGTATCTTTCGGTCTTTGGACCGTTTTTCATAAAGTTGCTGCACCTCATATTAATCAAATTTTTGGAGCAATTATTGTTTCCGCAGTCGCAGTTGTTGTGGGTCTTATTGTTTTAATACCAAGATTTAAATCTATTGATCTTATACAAGATTGGCGAGGAATAGTCTTTGTGATTTTGGCTGGAATCACGGCATTTTGTATTGATTTTTTTGCTTTGTCAGCTTATGGAAAAGGACTTCCGGTTTCTATTGGGGGACCAATAATTATCGGTGGGAGTATGGCACTTGCAACAGTAATTGGATTCTTTATGGGTGAAAGTGTTAGCTTTTTAAAAATTATTGCCTTGATGTTAATAATTGGCGGTTCATCAATATTGGCATATTTGGGTAAATAAATGGGATATAAAACAGAATTTAATTGCCCCACTTCGCTTCCGCCTTCGCTGAAGCTATGGCGGACAAGAAAGCTACGAGGGGTAAAGGTTTTTTCCAAAAACAAAACCGAAGGGAAATTTAAAATATTGCAAATTAATATCCTCTAGAAAGTGAAAAATGGCTAAAGAAAACAACTCAAAAACAATTTGGATTATTGTGGCGGTGGTTTTTGGAATTTTAATTATCGGCGGATTGCTTTTTGGGTTTGGATGCTACTATTTCTACAAAGTCGGGACAACACAAATATCGCCTTCGCCGACGACGAATCTCCAGACTGGGACATTATCTTCTTACGCAAACGCTCGTTATGGTTTTTCACTCAAATACCCTTCAACTTTTTCCGCGCAGGAGTCGCAGAATGGCGACGGTGTAACTTTGTCTACAAGCGATCCCAAAATGACAGTTAGGGTATATGGATCGAACAATGTTTTGTCCCAAGATCTTTCCGAATATCTTGATTGGGTAAGAAACAATTTATTTCAAGAGGCAAAAAATCCAGAAAGTGCCAAAGAAATTCTGACCGAGGATACAACCTTGGGAGGGGTTCCCGCTAAGGAAAGACAATGGACATACATTGATTCTATTACAGGCATTTTAACTTTTGTTGATCAAGTCTCGGCTTTAAAAAACGGTATTTTTTATAATTTGCAAATGGAAATCGCTTTTTCAGACAACGATGAATTTTCGGCGCATGTCTTTGACAATATCTTATCGAGTTATAAAATAGAATAAATCTGCGGGGGTAAAAATGATCAAAAAAGTTGGGAAAAAGTGGTATCTTTATACCCACGATGGCAAAAGGATTTTGGGAAGACATGCCACGCAAGCTTCTGCTGAAAAGCAGGAAGCGGCTATTAATATCTCCAAAGCCAGAGCTGCTGGCCATAGAATTTCTAAGAAAAAAACAGGATGAAAAAAATTGAGCAAAAGCGAAATCCGCCGCCGCCGCGGGTTAAAGTTGCGGTAATGTATGGGGGAATTTCAGCCGAGCACGATGTTTCGGTGATGTCGGCGGAATCGGTGATGGCAAATATTGACGACAGTCTTTTTGATGTCGTGCCGATTTTTATTTCAAAAGACGGTAAATTTGAATTAAAATCCTTCTTATTATCAGATGTAATTTTCCCTGTGCTTCACGGAATCGGTGGGGAAGACGGTTCTATCCAGGGATTTTGTGAGATTATGCAAAAGCCATATGTAGGTTGCGGTATTGAAGCTTCAGCTTTAGCCTTAGATAAAATTGCTTCAAAACAAATTTTCCAAAATTTAAAAATACCAATCCCCTCTTTCCAGTTTTTTACGAAAAACCAGTGGCTAAAAACTCCTCGAAAAATTATTAATAGCATTAAGCCACCGGTTTTTATTAAACCCGCTCATACGGGCTCAAGCATTGGCATAAGCTTAGTTAAGTCAAAACTAAATCTTAGAAAGGCCATTAACCTTGCTTTAAAATATGACGATCAAATAATTATCGAAAAAGCTCTTGATAACATCCGCGAAATTGAAGTGGCAATTTTAGGGACTGATAATTTACTTGTCTCGCTTCCCGGCGAAATCATTCTCGTAGAAGAATTTTACACTTATAAGGCAAAATATGGCGCTAAATCAGAACTTATTATTCCGGCTGACTTTTCTCGGCGCAAACAACAAGAAATTCAAAACATGGCTGAAAAAGCATATCGAGTATTAGGCTGTGTCGGCATGGCCAGGGTTGATATGTTTGTTGGAAAAAAGGATAAAAAAGTCTATATTAATGAATTAAACACTATTCCTGGCTTTACGAGCATCTCAATGTACCCAAAGCTTATTGAAGCAAGCGGGCTTTCATATAAAGATTTATTGACAAAATTAATCAATTTAGCACAAGGTAAAAATGTTTAGTAATAAACCTTTGATGAAATTTATGTCAAAAAGCGGCAAAGAAATTGAAATTTATGAGCCGTCGTTAGATCGGCTCGATCAAATTTTAAAATTCGTTAATGATCTTTCCAAGGAGGACACATTTTTATCATTTATTCCCGAAAAGCCAATTACAAAAATCGAAGAGGAGCTTTGGCTAAAGTCTGTATTAAATAATATCAAATATAAAAAAGCTTATGTGATTTGGGCGATATGTAATGATAAAATTGTAGGTTCGTGCGATGTCTACCAAGGCGGGACTGCTCGCGATAAACATGTCGGTAAAATCGGAATAATGGTTGATAAAAATTTTCGCCGTGAAGGAATTGGCAGTTTTCTTTTAAACTTGATTATTGAACATGCAAAAAATATGGAAATGAATATAGTTTCTCTAACCGTTTTTTCCGATAATAATCCTGCAATTTCTTTTTATAAAAAAGTGGGTTTTAAGGAATGGGGCAGATTGCCCAATGGTTTGTTTCGAAAAAATAGATTTTCTGATTCAGTTAAAATGTACAAAGAACTGTAGCCTATATCATGGAATATTGTGATATAATTTAAAAAGTAAGTCTTTAATCGCTATAGCGCTTATAGGCTTATGATTTATTTATTCAAATGGAAAATACTATATGAAAAGACCTGGCGAACTGGCAATTAAAATTTTAAAGTTCACTGCTTTAAGCGGAGCTTTTTATTTTTCTTTGCAAAATCCTAAAATGATAAAGTCATTCTATGAATTTCTGAATAAAAAAATGAATAGTGGAGACGTTAAGAGATCGTTATTACGTTTGAAACAAAGGAAGATGGTCGAACTACAAGAAACAAAAGATGGTTATTCGGTTAGATTATCAAGAAATGGCAGAGATTTTTTAAAGAAAATCGATCTTGACCATCTGGAGATTAAAAAACCCTCGAAATGGGATAAAAAATGGAGAATAGTTTTTTTTGATATTCCTGAAACCAAAAAGAAAGAACGGGATTTTTTTGCTCAAAAATTAAAAGATATTGGTTTTTATCGATTCCAGGAAAGTGTTTTTATTTTTCCTTACGAATGCGGAGAAGAAATCTTATTTCTAACCTCTTTATGTGGTATCGAAAGATTTGTTACAATAGGCCGTCTTGAATACATTTCCGATCATGTAGAAATAATGAAATATTTCTTTGACAGATAGATTTTGTTGATGCCTATAACTGCTATCGCGTTTATAGGCATCAATATGGTTTATAAAGAGGATTAATAAATTAATAATGTTCAAATTAGAGTATAATATATTTAACGAGGTGTTTAATGACCGATAAAGAAATCGGACAAACTTTTTATCAAATCGCGAAAATATTGGAATTAGGAAATCCAGCTGATAGATTCCGTATCATCGCTTACGAACGGGCGGCTCAAACAATCGAAAATTATGCCGAAGAAATGAAGGATGTTTATAGAAAAGGCGGAATAAAAGCGTTAAACGACATTCCTGATGTCGGTGGATCGATCGCTGAAAAAATCGAAGAGCTTTTAAAAACCGGCAAATTAAAATATTTAGACGAGATAAAAAAAGATGTTCCCGTTTCCGAAGTCGAATTTCTAAAAATCCCTGGCGTAGGGCCAAAAACCGCAATTAAAATCACCAAAGAACTCAAAGCCAAAAACATTGATGATTTAGAAAAAAAACTAAAATCTGGTAAAGGTGATGAATTATTTAAGGCGAAAACTGCTACAAATATTTTACGAGGAATCCAAATTATGAAAAGAATGACCGGTCGGATGTTAATTACCGAAGCTCTGCCGCTTGCAGAAGAAATTGTTACTTACTTGAAGAAAGTAAAAGGAGTAGAAAAAATTGATTATGTGGGATCGCTGCGCCGGATGAAAGAAACAATCGGTGATATTGATATTATTGCTGCCAGTTCTAATCCCAGAAAACTAATTGAGGAATTTATAAAATTTCCTGGAATTTCTCAAGTTCTAACTAAGGGAGAGACAAAGTCAACAGTTATTCACAATCAGAAAACACAAATTGATCTGGAGATACTGCCGGCTGATGAGTATGGTTCGCTTCTGCAGCATTTTACTGGTTCTAAAGAGCATAATGTGGCAATGCGAACATACGCTCAAACTAAAAATATGAGTTTTTCCGAGCACGGCTTTAAATTTGAAGGCAAGCTTCATAAATTTACTACGGAAAAGAAAGTTTATAATTTTTTAGGCATGGATTTTATTGAGCCAGAATTGCGGGAAAATACTGGTGAAATTGAAGCAGCTTTAAAACATAAATTACCTAAATTGGTTGAACTTACTGATATCAAAAGCGATTTGCATGTTCATTCAAATTGGTCGGATGGAGCAATGACAATTTCTGAGATTGTTAGAGCTGCTGAAAAGCTTGGATATGAATATATCGTCATATCCGATCATACGGTCGGTTTAGGCATCGCCAATGGCTTGGATGAAAAAAGACTGGAACTTCGTCAAAAAGAAATTGAAAAAGTTCAAAAAATACATCCTAAAATAAAAATTTTATCATCAGTTGAAGTTAACATCAAAGCTGATGGTGATTTGGATATAAAAGACTGGATGCTGGAAAAATTAGATATAGTTACCGCTTCAGTCCATACCAGTTTTTTCCAGGATAAAGAAACTATGACCAATAGATTGATTAAGGCAATCAATCATCCTCATGTAGATATTATCGGTCATCCTTCGGGCCGTATCATCGGTCAGCGCGAGCCATACGAAGTTGATTGGTCGCAAGTTTTTCGTGCTTGTAAAGAAACCGGCACCGTTTTAGAAATTTCCGCTTTTCCTAATAGATTAGACTTGAAAGACAGTCTTTGCAGGGAAGCGAAATCTTACGGGGTTAAATTTGCTATTTCGACCGATTCTCACCAAGCCGGTCATCTTGAGTTAATGCGTTTTGGAGTGGCGGTGGCGCGGCGCGGATGGTTGGAAAAAGAAGATATTGTTAATAGTAGAGATGTTAATTCGCTTATTTTGTGGAGTAAAAGGAGCGGGCATTGGTAATTGAGAATTTTTTTGATAAACTGATAAAGGAGGCGCTTTTTGATCGAAGTAATTGGGGTTTCAAAAACATACGGTGAAAAAATCCTTGCATTAACAAATATAAATCTTAAAATCGAAAAAGGCGAGTTTGTCTCGATCGTTGGTCCTTCTGGAGCAGGGAAATCAACCCTTGTCAAGATGCTTATTTGCGAGGAAAAACCGACTGCCGGAAAAATTTTAATTGCCGGTAGAAACATAGTCCAACTTAAATCGAACGAGTTGCCTTATTTTCGAAGAAAAATCGGCGTTGTTTTTCAGGATTTCAAACTTTTGCCGCAAAAAACCGTTTATGAAAATGTGGCTTTTGCCTTGGAAGTTTGCGATGCTGATCCCCAAGAAATTAGCGATAAAGTTCCTCGGATCTTGGATTTGGTGGGCATGCTTAAGCGCAAAGATAATTATCCGGATGAAATATCCGGTGGTGAACGCCAAAGGGTAAGCATTGCCAGATCTTTAGTCCATTCGCCAAAAATTTTAATCGCCGATGAGCCTACTGGCAATTTAGACCCGGTTAATGCGTGGGAAATTATTGAATTGCTTGATCGCATCAACCAGCGGGGGACAATTGTCATCTTAGCTACTCACAATAAAGTTATCGTTGACCGCTTAAAAAGACGAGTCATTTTAATTAAAAATGGTCAAATAGGTTCTGATAAATATCGGGGAGGATACGTAATTTGAACTGGATTTCAATTAAAAGGATTACAAATTTAGGATTAACGAACTTTTGGCGTAACCGCTGGCTATCACTAGCTTCGACATTGGTGATGACGCTAACATTGCTCATTATTTCTCTTTTCGTGGTTATGACGATTGTTATTGGTAAAACGACCGATCGAATAAAAGCGAAAATGGATATTACGGTTTATTTTAAAGATTCGGCGACAACAGATGAAATAAGCGATATTCAACAGAAATTAGCTGCTCGGTCCGATGTTAAGGAAGTGCGCTATATTTCCAAAGAAGAAGCTTTGCAAATTTGGAACGAAAAGCAGAAAAACCAAAGGATAAGGGAATTGGTTACAACTGACGAAAATCCCTTACCAAGATCGCTTGCCGTGAAGGCAATTGATCCCTCGAACTTAAACAATATTGCCGATTATTTAAGTTCTGACGATTTCCGGTCGATTATTCATAAAATTTCTTATGAAGAGAATAAGCAAATTATCGATAAACTTTTGGCGATCACTTCTTTTATTAAAAAACTGGGGACTTTCTTTTCTATCATATTTATTATAATGTCGATTTTGGTTATTCTAAATACTATCCGTTTAACAATTTTTACCCGAAAACAGGAAATTGAAATTATGCGCTTAGTCGGCGCCTCCGATCGATTTATCAAAGTCCCATTTATTGTTGAAGGCGCTTTATACGGATTTTTGGCTTGTATTTTGGCCATGCTACTGCTTTGGATTGGTATTGGCCTAATCACGCCGCTGACTAACCAATATTTAGGCGAGACTGTCTCTCAAAATATGAGGAATTTTTTTGCTGGACATTTTGGCTTGATTTTACTGCTGCAATTTTTGGTTGGCATTCTTGTCGGTATTGGATGTTCGTTATTTTCAATTAGAAAATATCTTAAGGTGTAAAATGGCTAAATTTTTTTTCAGGATGATATTAATCTGCTTCGTGCTAATATTTGCTTTTTTTGGGTACTTAAAAACATCTTCTGCCGACGATCTTGACAGTCTGCGTCAAGAGCAGACAAAAAAGAATCAAGAACTTAACGCGGCAAGAAAAGCGGCTGACGAGAAAATGAAAGAAGCTCAGTCGCTGAAGAACGAAATTAAAGTTTTGGATGCTTCTATTTCTCAAATCGAAGCATCAATTGCCCAGACCGATTTTAATATTCAAGAGACAGAAAGAGCGATTAAAGATACTCAAAATCAAATTACTCAAAAAGAACAAGAACTGGCGGTTCAAAAAGAAAATTTGTTTGAGACGATGCGGGTAATGTATGAAAGCCCGGAACAGTCAACAGTGGAAATTATTGTTGGCTCGAATTCGTTATCGGAAATTGTCGACCGTGCTCAGTACATTGAGGCGTTAGAATATCAAATTGAGACGACTATCAATGTAATTTATGAATTAAAAAGACAGCTGGAAGACAAGCGTAACGAATTGGAAAAAGAAAAAACCAGTTTGGATGATTTGAAATCCCAACAGCAAGCGCAAAAACGCGGTTTGGATTCCCAAAAAAGTCAGAAAAACATCATGCTTTCTTCGGCTGTTGACGCGCAAAAAGCTTATGAACAGAAAGCCGCAGAAGCAAGAGCGTCGCTGGCTAAACTTAATGCGCAGATTGCGGCTTTAACTCGCGGTAATCGAGTATCTTACGGTTATGTCAATCAAGGCGATATTATTGGTTATGAAGGAAATAGTGGCTTTTCAACCGGCCCTCACCTTGATTTTGGCGTTTATGTTAATGGCTCGCCAGTGAATCCTCGTAACTATTTAGGTGGAATTTTAGCCTGGCCAATGACTAATTTTCGAGTGACTCAAGAATTTGGTCCGGCTCAATGGGCTTCACCTTGGTATTCATTTCATAGTGCAATCGATTTGGCTTCAAATGACGGTTACGGCGCTCCCATTCGCGCTGCAGCTGCCGGCGATATTATTTTACATGAATATTACGGCGGTTTTGGCAATACGGTAATTGTTGATCATGGCGGCGGGCTTTGGACGCGTTACAGTCACATGATCGACTAAAGATAAATTATGTATCTATTTTTAATTTTTTGGCTTTTATTTTTACTTATCTATTCTGTTTTTAATGTTTACGGAATTTATCGGGTTATCAAAATGAGAATAAAGGGCGATAAAATTCCTTTGGCAATTTTAGTTTATTTAATTTTTATCGGCGCGGTTATCTTTATTACATTTACCATAACCTCTCAATTGGATTGGGGTAAAAATTTACCGGAATTATTACATCTTTAATTTTTTAGAAGGGTTTAGTAATGGCTGAATATCATTTTCCAGTGCCGGGGTCGGTCGATGAATCTAAAATAGTGATTTTTGTTCACCGTCATTGGGCGTCATTTATCGGTCAATTTTTGCTGTCAATGATGATGTTAATCCTACCAGTGATAATATTGATCACAATCTATTTTACCCAAAGAGTAATTCTTCAAGGATTGGTTTTGAACTTTTTAACCCTTATTTTATCAATTTATTATCTTATTACTGCCACAGTCACATTTATCGCATGGATCTCGTATTATTATGATGTTTATATTGTTTGCTTTGACACAATTATTGAAATTAATCAGCAAGGTTTTTTTGGTCGGAAAATCTCTCAG
>CAYSSM010000003.1:53185-55182 GCA_964433905.1 uncultured Candidatus Saccharibacteria bacterium | reverse complement strand
GTGGACGAACCTCTGGTGTACCAGTTGTTCTACCAAGGGCATTGCTGGGTAGCTATGTTCGGTCGGGATAACCGCTGAAAGCATATAAGCGGGAAGCCCATCCTAAGATTAGACTTCATTAAGGTTCCCAGTAGACCACTGGGTTGATAGGCTCTAGGTGTAAGATCCGTAAGGATTTCAGCCGAGGAGTACTAATAGACCAAAGAAAATTATCTGTTGGTAGAACAACGACCAAGACACTGACACCCCGACATATTGTTGGGTAAATATATTCGCCATCTAAATTCTGGGTGCTTTAACGCGATGGGTACACCTCTTCTTCACCTCGAGTGTAATCGAGAGGCCATTCCGGGACTTAGTTTCTCGCCCGGAGGGCGAGCACAGAGTTGCTTTAGGTTTTGTAAATTTTATATTGGTGTCTTAACGGTGGGGGTACACCTCTTCCCATTCCGAACAGAGTCGTTAAGCCCACTAGTACCGATGATACTTGAGTCGCAAGGCTCTGGGAAAGTAGGTAGACGCCAATATAAAATCTACAAAATTTAATTCTCACAACAAAGTTGTGAGAAAAAGCACCGCAGCACTGCCTTTAGACACCTTGATACTTAGATCGAAAGGTCTCGGGAAAGTAAGTCATTACCCACAACTTAGCTGATGAAAAAAATCGCATTTTATGCGATTTTTTGGTATTATATAATTAACAATGTCTTTAAAGACGAAAGCTTTTTTTTGGATTATTGTGATAATCCTTGTTCTCGGAGGGGGAGTTTATTATTATCTAAAAAAAACGGGACTATTAAAAACTGGTGCCGAAGCCATCATTGGCTGTCAAAACTCCAAAGATATCTCGAGATTTTTTGGCGCTCCCGGATCTAATTTGGTTAGCTATAATTTATTCGGCAACGAAGTGACAGTAAATAAAATATTAACTTCTTATTTAGACGAAATTCAAAAGGAAGTTGTGGCGGCCAAAACAGGTTATAATTTTAGCCGAATTGAAGGATACAATATGCGTTCGAAAATTGGTGGCGGTGGCCGATCTTTGCATTCATGGGGAATTGCGATCGATATTAATCCTGAAGCTAATCCTTATCAACTTGGCAACTACGGGCCGCCGCAGACGGATCTTCCCGGTCCGGTTATTGATATCTTTAAAAAATATGGTTTTGCGTGGGGTGGCGATTGGCCTGGTGAAAGAGATGCAATGCATTTTGAGTGGTATGGCGCGGGTTTATCGGGTCAAGTCGTCGACAAGAATAGCAGCCAAAAAATTTTATCGGTTGCTACTGATGTCAACGGGGCCGGTTCGCCTAATTCGAATGGTGATTTTGATTGGATTGTGCCTTTTGGGTCGCATACCATAACTTCAAAATCAAAAGGCTATAATGACAACAGTTTTTCCGTATCACTGGCTTGTTTTTCCGATACCAAAATGGATATTGCCATGGAACCTTTAGCGTCAAACATCCCTGGCTCAATTTCAGGCAAAGTTAGGCTTTCAAATAATTATCCATTATTGGTGCCGGCCAATATTAGTCTTGATGGCCGATTAATCGGCGTCTCAACTTTGAAAGGTGATTATTATATTCCCAATGTTCATGAGGGTAAACACAAAGTTGATGCAAAAGTAATGTTTTTTCCCGGCGGAACATCAAATACTCAGCTGGTTCCCGGTGAAAATATTAAAAATGTAGATATAATTATTGGTAAATAAGGAGGAAAATGCGAAAAGTTTTATTAATCATTTTAATTATTATTGGTTTGGGTGTTTTAGGGCTGGCTTCTTACAGCTATATTGCCCCGAAACTGAATCCCGAAAATCGAAAAATAGAAGCGTGGATTAAAACAAATAATTTAAATCAATATGGCGATTTAGAAAACACGGCATATTCTGGCGGAACGCCGCTATTTAATCCGGTTACCGGCAAGACTACCGACCGTTACGATTATATAAAAAATATGCATCCCAATAAACCGTGGAATAAATAGCCAACGAC
>CAYSSM010000003.1:0-53085 GCA_964433905.1 uncultured Candidatus Saccharibacteria bacterium | reverse complement strand
CTCTATATATTGAGATATTATATTTATATTAAATAATAGCTCAATATTAATTATGGCAAGAATAAGAGATCAAAAAACCGTTGTTATCGGCGGTGGCACCGGGCTTGCAAATCTATTACGAGGCCTTAAAAATCATACGGAAAAATTGACAGCAGTGGTAACAATGGCCGACGATGGTCGGTCAACCGGACAACTTCGTCGCGATTTTAATATTTTGCCCCCAGGCGATGTCCGTAACTGCATCGTCGCATTAGCCGATGAAGAGCTTTTATATCATAAATTATTGACTTATCGATTTCCGCATGGTCGCGGGCTCAAAGGACATAATTTGGGCAATCTGTTATTGGTGGCTTTAGGGGACATTACCGGTAGTTTTAAAAAAGCTATTCAGGAACTCTCGCGCATTCTAAATATTAAAGGTCAGGTTTTACCTTCAACTTATGACGATGTAATTATTTCGGCAGAGCTTGCTAATGGTCGTTCAATTTGGGGTGAATCTTTAATTACTACTGCCGGTCATAGATCACCGATTCGCAAAGTCAAACTTCATCCGGAAAGCGCTACCGCCAATAAAGATGCAGTCAAAGCGATCGAAAAAGCCGATGTTATTATTGTTGGTCCAGGCTCGCTATATACAAGCATAATTCCTAATTTTTTACTCAAAGAAATTTGCCGAGCGGTGGCATCATCACGGGCTAAAAAAATATTTGTCTGTAATGTTTCGACCGAACGAGGTGAAACGGAAAATTATACTGTCAAAGATCATATAGATGTTTTAATTAAACATTCTGATCCGCAGATATTTGATGTTTGTTTGGTAAATAGCAAAATATTACTTAAAACTTCTGGCAAACGTTTAGGCGAAGTAAAAAACATTACCACTGGTGAGAAAAAAATTGACCGTTTCGATATCGTCCAAGCGGATCTAATTGATGAGACCAATCCTCTTTATCACGATAGCGAAAAATCTGTTAAGACTTTAATCAAAATATTAGAAAGTTAAATATGTGCGGAATTGTTGGGGTAATTAGTAAAGATGGCGCCAAAGATAGAGTCATTGAAGGCCTAAAAAAACTTGAATACCGTGGTTATGATTCTTGGGGTATTGCATTAAAAAATACTGAAATAAAGATTTTCAAAGATGTCGGCAAAATAAGCGAAGTAGAAAGCGCTGATTTGAAAATAAATTCAAGCATAGGTATTGGTCACACTCGTTGGGCAACCCATGGTGGTGTGACAAAGGGTAACGCCCATCCGCATATGGATTGTTCAAAAAATATCGCTGTTGTTCATAATGGCATTATTGAAAATTATCAAGAACTAAAAGAAAACTTAGAAAAACTTGGACACAAATTTATTTCTGGGACCGACACGGAAGTTATTCCGCATTTGGTTGAGGAATATCTCAAAAAAGAAAAAGATTTGTTTAGTGCATTTCGAAGAGCCCTCATGGATTTAAAAGGTAATTTTACTATTTGCTTAATTTCGAAAAATTCGGATAAAATTTTGGCGGCAACTAATGGTTGTCCGTTGGTTTTGGGAATAAACGATAATGAAAAATTTATTTCGTCTGACATATTAACTTTGCAATATGCTAAAGAAATAAGTTTTCTCAAAGACGGGACAGTAATTGAAATTGGAAAAAAAATAGCAATTTATGATATTAAATCTGGTAAAGAAAAAAAGTTTGTTTTTCAAAAAAATAATTTCTTAAGTCAAAAAGTAACAGCTGGAAAATATAAATATTTTTTACTAAAAGAAATCCATGAACAGCCGGAAATAATTAAAAAGATATCTTTAATGGACCAAAAGGAAATCGAAACCAATGCCGCTTTAATTCGCAATTCATTCGGGACATTTTTTGTTGCTTGCGGAACATCTTTCCATGCCGGGCTTGTGGGTGAATATTTATTTGCTAAAAATGCCAAGATGCATGTAAATATCACCTCTGCCAGTGAATTTTCTAATTTTAAATATTTTTTAACCGACAAAACTCTGTTATTTCCAATCTCTCAATCAGGCGAAACCGCCGATGTTTTAGATGCGGTTAAAGTTGCTAAAGCTAAAGACAGTAAAATATTATCGCTTGTTAACAATCCAAACTCTACTTTGGCAAGGTTGTCTGATGTTGTGATGGTTACTCCCGCAGGACCGGAAATTGCGGTTCTTTCAACCAAAGCTTTTACATCACAAATGGCGATTCTGTATCTTTTGGCAATGGCGGTAGCGGGGGATTTTGCCCAAGGAAAAAAGATTATCGAGCAAGCAAGCCTTGAAATGCAAAAAACTTTTGATGAAAAGTATTTACAAAAACTAAAAAAATTGGCTAACAAAATATTAAAAGTAAATCACATTTTTACTCTTGGCCGCGGTTTGAATTATTCAACTGCCCTGGAGGCGGCTTTAAAAATAAAAGAATCTTCTTATATCCATGCCGAAGGTTTTGCCGGTGGCGATTTAAAACACGGGCCAATAGCCCTAATTGAAAAAGGGACGCCTGTAATCGTTTTTGTGGCTGAAGATGAAGTCAAAAACGAAATTTTATCTAACGCCATGGAAGTAAAATCACGTGGCGCATTTGTTATTGGCGTCGCGCCAAATGATAATCCCATTTTTGATGAGTGGTTGTCGGTGGGGGATTTGCCGGAAATTTCGCCACTATTAAACATTATTTCTGCACAATTACTATCGTACTATCTAACAATCGGCCGCGGTTTAAACCCCGACCAACCTCGCAACCTGGCAAAATCAGTCACGGTTAAGTAGAATAGAAATATGCCCGAATTACCGGAAGTCGAAACAATTCGTAAAGGAATCGTCGAAAAGCTCAAAGGTAAAAAGATCTCTGATGTAGAAATAAAAGTGCCGAAGCTTTTTATTGGCGATATAAACGATATTATCGGTGGCAAAATTATCGACGCCAAACGAGTGGCAAAAGTCCTGCAAATAGTTTTAGATAACGGCAATTCAATTATTGTTCACTTGAAAATGACAGGGCAGCTTATTTATAAAGACGATAAATCGAAAGCTGTTGGGGGACATTCGCAGAAAGCTTACGACCAACCATTGCCGCACGCCTACACTCACATAACATATACTTTTTCCGATGGTTCTCATCTTTATTTTAACGATTTTAGAAAATTCGGTTGGAATAAAGTTGTAAAAACATCAGAGATAGATAAAATATTAGGTCCCGATAAGTACGGTCCAGAACCTGGGAAAAAAGAATTCACATCTAAATATCTGAAGAAGATTTTTTCAAAATCAAACAAGGCAATTAAATTAGTTTTAATGGATCAAGCTAAAATTTCCGGTGTCGGCAATATTTATGCTAATGACGGTTTGTATGTTGCCGGCATTATGCCAACGCGACCAGCAAAATCTTTATCTGATAATGAGATATCAAAACTAAAAAATGCAATCGAAAAAGTCTTGAAGTTGGGTTTGGAATACGGTGGCTCATCAGAAAATACCTATGTTAATATTGAAGGCAAAAAAGGCAGATATATGGAAGTTACATCAATTTATCAAAAGAAAACCGATCCCAAAGGCCATGCGGTAAAAAGAATCACCATCGGTGGTCGGGGAACTTTCTATTGCGATATTTGTCAAAAATAACATCCCAACCTTTTGAATCACACTTCCGAAGTGGTACTTTGGCTAAAATTTACAAAAAAAACCGCTACGGCAGGACAAAAACATTTCTGTTTCTGCTTACCGCAGCGGTGGAACTGATCGGACTGATCAGTTGGTTGGTTGGGCTTTCTCTGGTGTTCTCTCCTCGATTATCACTTTGGCCTTCTCAACCTCAGGCTCTTTTTCCCCTGCCTCGAGGATCTTGGGCGTTATCAGGATCGTAATTTCCTGATTCCTGGCCTCGCGGCGTTTTGAAGGCCAAATGAAAAGCTTGCCAATCAACGGAATCTCAGAGAGAATAGGAACCTTGGTTACGGTTTTGATTTCGTAGCCGAGATCGGAGACCGAGGCGGCCGCGATAATCGTTTCCCCGTTCCGAACCAAGAGAGTCGAGGAGATTTCGCGCAGGTTGACCACCGGCACTCCGTAGGGACCAGTGCCAACCACCTCGGAGACATTCGGTTCGATGGTAATCAAGATCCACTTTTCTCCGTCTTCACCAACAATCACTCTCGGCCGGACTTTCAGCTTGATACCAGCTTCGATCTCTTTGAATTGAGCCGGTGGAGTTGTAACGCCATAGAAAATCGCCGACGGTACCGTGTAGCGCTTGACGAAACTCAGGGTTGCTTCTTCGTTATCTCGAGCCACCAGTTCTGGCTGAGCCATAATCTTGAGCTCGTCTTTGGAATAGCTGTTTTTCAAACTCATCAGGATTTTTTGTGCCCCAATACTAGTGTAGCCCAAGTCCATACCAGCCAGCTGAATCGTGCGAACTGTTGGCCCGGTGCTTTCTAACCCCGTGGTGTATTCCCAGTCGATATTGAACCTTTTGTCCTTTACCCGGCTGGTATCAAGGACTGCCACTTTGGTTTTGGTCATTGGCTTGGGAACATCGACCCGTCGGACATCAGCTTCCAGCCGAGCGATGATGGCTGGCGGGGCAATGACGCTTAGAGAGTTGATGCTCTGAACCGGTTTGGCAAAGCCGAGGTACGGATGATCAGCTAGCGCCTTGACCACCTCGTCAACCGTGATGTGGTTGACCTTGATGGTCCTGACTTCAGAGATATCCTTGAAATAAGGACCCTTGGGGTTGGGTGGGGCAACCACGATAACGCCATCAGGCGTCAAACCCCAATAGGTCTCGGTTATCACGGCGATCTGGTTGAACGCGTTGGACAGAGTCGTTTCTCCCAAATCCAATGTGATACTTCCCGAGATAGCCGGATCGAACTTGACCAGCGTCTTCGCTTGGGTGGCCAGATCGGTCATGACTTCGGCGAATGGTTTGTTTTGGTAGTTTATCATGACCTTGGTATCCAGGACGCCTTCAGCCGAGGCGACACTAGCTATCGCTGTCAAGATAACCAGAACAAATATCAAAGTGCTGATGCCTTTAGGCATTTTGTGGAACCTCCTTGCGCTCTAATTTGAGCGACACTATATAATATCATCATTATATGATTTTTGTCAACTATTTTTAGTCAAAAAAAAAGACCGGGGCCTAATAAGTTTTAAGTCCCGGCAAATGGGTGGAAAGAATTTGGGTCTATTTGGCAGCGCCCATAGGCGTTACCTTGATTTCAGTAAAAAGTGAGGAGATGTTGGTAAATGGTCCTCGGGTCACCGATGGTGTTTGGTTGAGAAAACCTCTATCAAGGAAACTGGGATTGTTGATGACTGAGCGTTCAGCCAATACTTGAGAGGGGTTGGTGAGGTCTTCCACTATCTCAAAACGAGGCCAAGTGAAACGAGAAAGACCAGTGGCAACTCCAGTGCCAACACTCCCATATCCAGGAGTCGAGTAGTCGAGCGGTTCGAATATCAAAGGTTGAGCGATTACTCCTCGAGAAGGGGTTGGAATTTTGGTTAGCTCTCCCCATGCGGTGACCATTCCTATCAGAATTACAACCACAACGACCGCAATCATTCTCATCGATGGTTCTCCCTTTTTTAGTATTCTTTCCAAGAATATTATACAATCATGAAAATGCATTTGTCAATAAAATAAAAAGATCCCCTCCTCGATACTTTGAGGAGGGGAAGATGTGAGACATCTGCCGGCGGATGTCCCGGTTTCTAGAAGCGGTAGGCTACTCCGAGGTTGTAGCCGCTGGTGGCCTTGGTGCCGGTGCCCAGGTACGAGGCAGTCAGTGAGACATTGCTGCCCAATTCGTAGCTGAGCTTGGGCTGCCAGGCAAACTTGGTCGTGCTATCGCTTGCGCTGGCGGAGGCGATAGCGCCATACTGGTTGCCGACAGTGACAGTCGCTCTGGCAGCAGATCGCGCCGCGCCGATGGTCACACTGGCATTGAGACGTCCATTGGACTTCCGAACTCCGACGCCGAGATAATCAGCCTTGGCCTTGAGTTCAGCGGTCGCCCAGAGGTTGCCATTGGTGGCCGTGGCACTGTCGTCGAGGCCCCAGACATGAGCGTAATCGGCGACGATGTCGAGGTTCTTGAGGTGGCCAAGCGTGGTTTGGGCATCGAGCTTCGTGCCATAGCCCAAGTCTCCGGACGACGAATAGATGCCGACGCCCACTTCGTTGCCGGCCGCGAACGCGGTGGCGGAGAAAATCAACACCATACAGACGAGCATCAGACCGGTCAACACAACATTCCTGTTTTGCAAAACAGTCCCTCCTATGGATCAGCGTTGTTTGGGTTTGCAGTCGTTTTTTCTTCCCCCTTCTTTTGATGACTGATAGATTAAACCCAACATCAAAGTATCACGGGATATATTTTCTTGTCAAATACTTTTGTCAAGGAGTTAGTGTTAATTATGGGGTTTACCATTTGTCTCATATCTGTTAAAATAATCTTAAAGGAGTATTAAATGAAACAAGAAAAATATGCGGCGATAATTTTAGTGGCGGGTAAGGGGACAAGAATGAATGAAGGTAAAGCTAGTCCTATTCCTAAAGTAATGTTTGAAATGTTAGGAAAACCTATTGTTTGGCATTCGGTAAAAGCCATTAAAGGTGCCGGTATTTTAAAAGTGGTTTTGGTTGTCGGCTACAAAAAAGAATTAGTTGAGAATTATATGGGAAAAGATGTCGAATATGTGGTTCAAGAAAAACAGCTTGGTACGGGTCATGCCACTACGCAGGCGGCAAGCGTACTCAAAGGCAAAACCGAATCTATTATTGTTTTTTATGGCGATAATCCATTGTATAAAACGGAAACAATTAAAAAACTTATAGATCTATATGAAAAAGAAAGACCAACCATCGCCATGCTTTCGGTAAATTTTGAAGATCCGGAATTCTGGGCTTTTGGCCGTATTATCAGAAATAAAAAAAACGAAGTTATCGGTATTACAGAACAAAAAGACTGCACGCCGGAGCAATTAAAAATCAAAGAATCTAATCCCGGCTTTTATATTATTAATGCTGATTGGTTTTGGGAAAATGGCAAAAAGATTGAGAAAAAAAATTCTCAAGGAGAATTTTATTTAACTGATATTGTTGAAATTGCCTGTAATCAAGGTAAAAAAATCCTTGCAATCCCAGTTTCCGATGAGGAAGAAGCATTAGGAATTAATACGCCCGACCAGCTTAAACAAGCAGAAAAAGTATTAAAGAAGAGAAATGGCAACATTTAAATGCCACGGCATAATTATTAAACGATCTAATTTGGGTGAAGCTGACAGAATTCTAACGATCTTAACTTTCGATTTGGGAAAAATAAAAGCCGTCGCTCGCGGCGTCCGGAAAACTTTGAGCAAGCTCGCCGGCTATCTTGAATTATTTTGCGTTGATGATCTTCTTTTGGTCGAAGGAAGATCGTTGGATACGGTGGCGGGTGCGGTTACGACTAAATGTTTTAAGAATCTGCGCGGTAACTTAAAAGCCACTCAAACAGCATTTTATTTTGCCGAAATTATTGATAAATTGACGGAAGATCGTGAGCCACATAAAGAAATTTTTGAGCTATTGGAAAATTCATTAGAACATCTGGATGGAAAAAAAAACGATTTATTAATCTCTTATTTTGAATTTAATTTTTTAGCAGAAACTGGTTTTCATCCAGAACTTAATAAATGTATTTCCTGCAGTAAAAAGTTAGAAGAAGCCGGCAATTTTTTTAGTTTCGAAAGTGGGGGATTGATGTGTAAAAATTGCCGCCACGATATCGGACATTCCATTTCCAGCGAAGCGATCAAAGTTTTACGGTTATTTTTACAACACAGAATTTCTGTTATCGATAAATTAAAAACCGAAAATAATTTATCCAAAGAAATTAGGCAGATCACCCGGGGATATTTAAAACATACTAGTGGCAAAGAATTAAAATCGGAAGGATATTTGTATGAATAATTGGGTTGAAATTGATTTAAACGCCATTCGATACAATATTAAAACTATAAAAAAATTAATTGACTGGCCAAAAATAAAATTAATGCCAGTGGTTAAAGCTAACGCTTACGGTCACGGCGCAATTGAGATTTCTAAGATCCTCCAACTGGAAAAAGTTGATTATCTTGCTGTCGCTACTTTTAATGAAGCGATGCAGTTAAGGAACAACAAAATAAAACTACCGATTTTAATTATCGGTTACATTGATAAATCTGAAATCGAAGAAGCAATTAAAAATAATATTACTTTATCGATTTACGATCTTAAAGAGGCGGTCGAAATTAAAAAAATCTGTCAGAAATTAAATAAAAAAGCCAAAGTTCATCTTAAGCTTGATTCCGGTATGCACCGCTTGGGATTTATGCCCGAAGATTTCATTTATGCTTATAAAAAACTTTTAAAAGATGATTGTTTGGAAATTGAATATATCTACTCTCACTTTGCTGATGTGGCAAATTCTGATTATAGAAACTATCAAATGAAGGTATTAAGCGATATTTTAAATGATATCGAAAAAGAAAAACTGCCGCGTCCGAAGATTCACTTTTCAAGATCGGATGCGTTAACTGACAAAGAAACTTTTTTTGATATGGTTCGGCCTGGCTTGGCAACATACGGCATTACGCCGATAAAAGGACTGAAACCGGCTTTGAGTTTTAAGACCAAAATCGTCCAAATCAAAAATATCAAAAAAGGTGATTATGTTGGTTATTCCTTAACCTTCCGCGCGCCGCGCGATATGAAAATCGCCACTATTGCCGTGGGCTATGCCGATGGTTATGGTAGAAATCTTTCAAATCGGGGTAAAGTTATAGTTGCCGGCAAACGCTGTCCGGTTATCGGTCGTGTTTGTATGAACTTAACAATTATCGATGTCAGTAAACTTTCGAATATCAAAATAGGTGATGAAGTGGTTCTAATTGGAAAATCGGGCAAAGAAGAAATGACGGCTTTTGAACTTGCTCAAAAAATCGATACGATCCCTTACGAAATTGTCGCCCGTATTCCTGCCGAAATCCCCAGAATCTATAATTCCTAACCATCTACCGCACCTGCCAGGTGCGGAATAAGGTTCAGTCTAATATCAAACTTTTAATTTTAGCGAGTTCTCTTTGGTAGGCAATTCTATCATTGACGAACTTACGATATATTGAATGATTAATTTCCAAGATACCTTCAAATTCACAAATATCGGACTCGGTTTGAGAAAGGTACTCTTTATACGATGAAAATACCCAATCTTCCGGTTTCTTAATAAGGTCGGCAGTCGTGGGGTTAAGATGAAGATACCTCGTCAAATGTAGTAGTTGTTCATCATCCTTTACTAAGACATTTTTAAATTCACTTTCCCATAATGGTCCTTTTCTTTGGTGTTTGATATTGAAATATCTTGTATAGCCATTGAGAATATTGCTCATATAAATAGAGATGCCTTTGTCAGTTAGTTGTTTTAGTATCAGATGGATATGTGTCGGCATCAAACAATAGGCGATTATTTGTACCAGGGGATTATTATTTTTCGAAACCGTTTCCAGCGCCGCATCGAACCCAATCTGATGGACAATGCTTGAATCAATAAAATCTGAGAATTTTGATTTATTTTTCACTTGATAATACCTAATAAGTTGTAATATTCGATCATACTCTAAAGCATCATTAAAAATCTTAAAGTCAGCAATGCTTCTAGTAAAAACATGATATACTTCTCCATTTGCCAAGGGATTTTTTCTCATCTTAACTCTAGTATAACATTCCTAACCATTTTCCGCACCTGCCAGGTGCGGAAGAGGTTCTAAGGTTTTGTTTGGTTCTCGGCAACATTATTGATAAAATGAAAATATGAAATAGTCGTCCGCATCCCGGCCGAGATACCAAGAATCTTCAAAAGATAAATCCGAACTAAAAAAACGATAATATGATCTTGATTCTATGACATAATTATGCTATATTTTAGTGTTGGAAGAGAGAATACACCGCGTTTGCGGTTGAAAAGGAGCGATAGCGATGATGACGGGTACACAGTCCTTGCCTGAAATGGTCTTGCGGGAGACTCCGTCCAGGGATTTGACAGAAGCGGAGCTGCTGATGCGCAAAGGGTTGATATCTGACATTGGTCCAGTTGTCGGCCAGCCAACGCTGTTTTTAGAGAGGATCCAGGCTGACGGGGAGACTTACGTTAAGAAGACGGAAATGATGGATCGGGTGAAGGAAATGCCCGGCGGTCCGACCGGTTTGTCTTACGCCGAGCGCATGCTTGAGCAGGAAGACGGTATCCCTGTCGAGTGGCGTGGACTCACACTGGTTTTTACAGGCACTGTCTGGCCGGGCGGCAAAGTTGGCGGGTGCTCACGCGGTTATCAAGCCATCGTTTGCGCACACTATGTTGGTAAGTGGATTCTGTATCTCGATTCACTTATCGGCGACTGGTTCCCCTTCTGCCGGGTAGTCCGCGTTCGTCTCGACACCGAAGGTAGCGAGGCCGGCAAGTAGCGCTTCGGTCAGTTTACTCAAACATGGCACCCCTCGGGTTTCGGCCCGAGGGTGTTTTCTTTTTAGGGGAAAAATGATATATTTAAGACAAGGAAATAATATGTCAAATGAGAAAAATTTGGAAAAAATTGTCAGTTGGGCAAAGAGGCGGGGATTCATTTTTCCCGACAGTGAAATCTATGGCGGACTCTCTGGGATTTACGATTTTGGACCTTACGGATTAGCGCTCAAAAATAATATCAAAAAACTTTGGTGGAAGACTTTTGTTGAAGACCGCGATGATGTTGTCGGCATTGAATCGGCGATTTTAATGAACCGCAAAGTTTGGCAGGCCAGCGGCCATGAAGGTAATTTTGTAGATGAGATGGTCGAGTGTCGCAAGTGCCATCAGAGATTTAGAATCGATGAAATATCGCAAGAAGAAAATTCCAAAACTCAAAATCCAAATATCAAACAAAGCTCAAATATCAAATGTCCAAATGGGGGAGAACATGAGTTTACAGAACCGAAGAAATTTAATCCAATGTTCAAAACCCATGTCGGGGTAATCGAAGATGAAAAATCGATGACTTACTTGCGGCCCGAAACGGCGCAGGGGATGTTTGTTAATTTTAAACAGGTGATGGAAACCTCGCGCAAGAAAGTTCCTTTTGGCATCGCGCAGATGGGCAAAAGTTTCCGCAATGAAATTAATACCAAAGACTTTTTATTCCGTGTCCGTGAATTTGAAATCGCCGAAATTGAATATTTTGTAAAACCCCCTTCGACAAGCTCAGGGCAGGCAGGCGACGACGAAAAATTCTTTGACGAGTGGCTGAAAAATTGGGAAGATTTTGTTTTAGGGCTTGGTATTAAAAAGGAAAATATCAAACAATACGAACATCCTAAAGAAGGCTTGTCGCACTATTCTAAAAGAACCGTAGATATTCAATACAATTATCCTTTCGGTTGGAAAGAGTTGACGGGCTGTGCCAACCGCACCGATTTTGATTTGAAATCGCATCAAAAATCATCGGGCAAAGGTTTATCATGCTTCGACGAACAATCCAAGGAAAAATATATTCCCTATGTTATCGAGCCAACTATGGGTATTGAACGCTTAATGCTGGCGATTATCTGTGATGCGTTTGAAGAAGTTCCTGATGGTCGTCAAGATAGTCATCCTGAGCAAAGCGAAGGATCTCCCGCGAATGCGGGATTGGCAGATAAACTGCCAGATTCTTCCTCTCCGAGTCAGAATGACACCCTCGAAATAGTTCTACATTTTCTCCCAAAACTGGCACCTGTTAAAATTGCTGTTCTGCCTCTGGTCAAGAAATTATCCAAAGATGCCCGCGCAGTTTATGACGATCTAAAATCGTGCTGGGGCGACATCGAGTTTGATGAATCAGGTAGTATCGGCCGGCGCTATCGCCGCCAGGATGAAATCGGCACACCCTTCTGCGTCACTTTTGATTTTGATAGCTTAGAAGATAAAAAAGTCACCGTCCGCGACCGCGATTCCATGAAACAGGATCGCATCGAAATCAAAGAGCTAAAAAATTATTTGTTTGGGAAATTGAGTTTCTAAAAAAATATGAAAAAATGGCTGTGGATTATATTAATCATTCTATTATTCACTTTTATCCTTTTAGGGTATCTTTATTTTATTGGTAAAAGACAATATCAATCTAAGATATCTCCTGACCAAACTCTTGAGTCGGGGACTCTTGAATTAAAGAATAAAGATTCAATTTTAGAACAATCGCAGAAAGCTTATGAGATCGTTGGAAAGTATTCGAAAGATCCTCAACTTTACTATGTTATTATCGATAAGATGTATGGTTCATTTAATTTTGATCAACCAGACAATAGCTTTGCTTTTTATGACTCGGAAGAAAATTTTGACATGCTCTTTTCAGTTATACCGGAAACAGGGGAATATAAGCTTACAAAAACTACAATTAAAATTATCTCCAACAATGAACAGATTAATTTAGAAGGAATAAAAGATTTTCCGGAAGCTTTATCTATAGTGCAGAAATATTTTCAAAATTATGATATAAAAAACCCCGATTCTGAGAATAACTATATTGCCACTTTAGCTAAACGATCAAATCAAAATTTTTTATGGCGTTTTGTCTATGGTGGACAGAATACCTCTCCGGTGCAAATTGATATTGATCCTAAAAATCTTACTATATTAGAAGTCTATCCAGAAGAATATAAATAAGTATTAAGATAAACTAGTTTTGAAGTAAGGCACCAATACTTATCCACACCCTACGGGTGTGTTTTTAGTTTAACCTGTTAATTTAATGGCTTTTAACTGCTTGACAGGAATATACGGGTGGCATAAAATGGAGAGGAAGTGTTGACATGTGGATAAAAGTGGGGAAAACCAACGATTTCTGTGGAAATCTTTCCACACTAATAACCAATTTAATCTAATAACAAATAAATTCGTTATTAGTCCAATTAGTTATTGGCGAGGACCTTTATATGTTCATCGGTGAATATCAACATACAATCGACCAGAAAGGAAGGATGGCTGTTCCTTCCAAGATAAGAAGGGATATTGGCAGTGGCGCCGTCGTAACTCGCGGAATCGACAATTGTTTGTGGCTTTTTCCCAAAAAAGAATGGCAGACATTAGCCGAGAAATTAGCTTCTTTACCGTTATCGGATGCAAATTCAAGAGCTTTTTCTCGTTTAATGCTTGCCGGCGCTATGGAAGTGGAGTTTGACAGCCAGGGTCGAGCCCTTTTACCGGGGTATCTCAGGACTTATGCCGGATTAACAAAGAACGCTATTATTGCAGGATTATTCAACCGTTTGGAAATTTGGGATGAGGCGAAATGGAAAGAATATAAAGAAAAAACCGAAAAAGCCACCGACCAAATTGCCAAGCACATGGCCGATTTGGGAGTATAGATACGACGAATTTCTTTCACGAATAAACACTAATGTATAGGGAAGCTATCAGATACGACGAATCTTGCCCACGAATAATATAAAGATAATAATAGTCACCTTCAGAATTAGTAACAATTCGTGATTAAAGATTGGTCGGAAATTACTTTGTTTGACTAGCAGCCAGCTAAAACAAAAAAATGGCTGCATATGGATATATTTTTTCGGCCCTACCCGTCAAGAAAATTTGCCGGTGCGGGGCAAAACAAAAATGGAAAAATTTTAAGGAGGGGCACTGGCTGCTAGTCTTTTTCAGGATATCATATGACAAAACACACCCCCGTATTAATAAGGGAAGTCATAAAAACTTTAGCTCCTCAAAAGAACGACAATTTTATTGACGGAACGCTTGGTTTCGGTGGACACGCTAAATTGATCCTTGAAAAAATTGGTCCACATGGGAAATTGCTAGGTATAGATCAGGACATCGAGGCTTTAGAGGCAGCCAAAAAGAATTTAGAAACTTTTGGCGAGCGTTTTTCTTTTTATCATGGAAATTTTTTAGATTTAGGATTAATTCGTAGGAAGTGGAATGTTGAAGAAATAAACGGAATTTTGCTGGATCTGGGCGTTTCAACTTATCAGCTTTCAACACCAAAACGAGGTTTTAGTTTTAATCTTAAATCCTTGCTTGACATGCGGATGGACCCAACACGCCAGAAAATTACCGCCGCTGATATCGTTAACAATTATTCAGAAAAAGATTTGAGCAAAATACTATTCGAGCTTGGGGAAGAACGATTCGCAAAGAAAATAACCGCCAAGATAGTATTGTCAAGAAAAAGAGAGCCAATTAAAACTACCGATAAATTAGTCGAAATAATCAAGCAAGCTATGCCGCCCGAATACCGTTATAGCAGAGAGCACCATTTTGCCACTTCAACCTTTCGGGCGTTAAGAATGGCAGTCAATAATGAGTTAGAGAACTTAAAAAGAGTTTTACCTCAAGCGGTTCAAATTTTATCTCCTGGCGGGAGAATTGCCGTAATCTCCTTTCATTCGCTTGAAGATAGAATTGTAAAAAATTTCTTTCATGATTCATTAGATTTGGAAATCTTAACAAAAAAACCGATCGTGGCATCGCAAAAAGAAATTGCCATAAATCCCAAAGCCAGGTCGGCAAAACTAAGAGTAGCAAAGAAATTGTAAATTGTAATTGTAAATTGAAAATTAATTTTTTAGGAGGGTTTAATGCTAATCACTCGAGCAAATACTTGGGAGCAAGGATTAAGAAAAAGAACCATCGGTAGCAGTTTAAAAATTGGTCCGATAACGCTGAAATTTGTTACGATTGTTTTACTGGCCGTAGCGGCGCTTTTTTACCTTGCTCAAAGCACTCAATCAGCAACTTTTAAATATAAAATTATGGATTTAGAAAGCCAAAAATCCAAAGCTTTGACTGATGTTAAACAATTAGAAGTTGAATCAGCGCGCTTAAAATCTTTAAACGAAATTAAAAACAGCGCTCAAACGATGAATATGGAGCCGGCTCTGTAAGTCATTGGTCTATTCATTTAATTATGGAAAATAATAATTTTTGGGGCAAACGATTAAATTTTACTATCGGCTTTATTGTAGTTATAGCTGCCATTTTGGGTTTTCGTCTTTTTCAAAAACAAGTTTTAGAACATGCTACATACCTTGCTTCAGCTCAAGATCAATATATCATTAAAAAAGATCTCCCAGCCCAAAGAGGCAAAATTTATTCCTCGGATATGTTTCCGTTGGCCACCAATCGGCAATATTTTCAAGTTTTAGCTGTGCCAAAAAATATCAAAAATCCTGACGAAGTTGCCGATAAACTTGCTAAAATATTGGGTCTAACAAAAAATGAAATTTTTAATCTCATTAATAATGATAAAAATTATATTCCGCCATTAAAACACGGCCTCAGTGAAGAAGAAGGTGATAAAATAGCCGATTTAAAACTTCGGGGAATATTGGTTCTGCCCGAATCGCGGCGATTCTATCCTGAAAATCAATTGGCGTCGCACATTTTAGGATTTGTCAATAATTCGTCTGAAGGCCAATACGGAATTGAAGGATTTTTTGATGAAGAGCTCCGCGGATACGGCGGCGAGATTTCAGCCGAAAAAGACATTCGCGGTCGCTTGTTTAGTATTGGCGATAAAATTGAGCCAACCAATGGCGCGGATTATGTCTTAACAATTGATAAAAATATTCAATACAAAGCCGAAAATGTTTTGCAAGAAGCCGTAAAAGAATTTAAGGCAGATTCTGGTTCAATTACAATAATGGATCCGAAAACAGGGGCAATCATAGCCATGGCCGGTGAGCCGTCTTTTGACCCTAATAAATTTTCCGAGGTGGCGAAAGAAGATCAAGATGTTTTTAATAATTCGACGATTGTTTCCGCCTGGGAGCCGGGGTCGGTGTTTAAACCGTTAATTATGGCCGCGGCTATTAACGAAGGCAAAGTTCAGCCCGACACGGAAGGCATTTTCTCAAATATGGTGACCGTTGATAGTTACGAAATTCACACTTCAACCGATCAGGCCTATGGTAAAGAAACAATGACCCAGGTGTTAGAGAACTCTGATAATGTAGCCATGGTTTGGATTTCCGAGCAGTTAGGGAAAGAACTTGAATACAAATATGTCAAAGACTACGGTTTCGGCCGTAAAACTGCCATCGAACTTGATACCGAGGCAACCGGCGATGTTTTGGATGTAAAAAAATGGTCGAATACGCAGCGAGCAACAATTGCTTTTGGTCAGGGAATTTCGGTTACTCCAATTCAGCTTATTACTGCCGCCGCCAGTATTGCTAACGGTGGCAAACTGATGAAACCGTATATTGTATCAGAAATTAGTTATGCCGACGGTAATAAAGATTATCATCAGCCGCAAGAAGTAAAAAGGGTTTTAAACACTGATACTGCCAATAAAGTTAAGGATATGATGGTGTCGGTCGTTGAAAAAGGCCATGGCAAAAAAGCCGGCGTGAGCGGCTACAAAGTTGCCGGAAAAACCGGCACCGCTCAAGTTCCTAATCCCGGCGGCGGTTATTATAAAGACCGTCACATCGGTTCATTTATTGGCTTTGCGCCAGCCGATGATCCTAAATTTATAATGCTGGTAAGGTTAGACCAGCCAAAAAATGCTGAATGGGCAGAAAGTTCGGCGGCGCCGACATTTGGCACAATGGCCAAATGGCTTTTGGAATACTTTCGTGTGCCACCAAGCCAATAATTTCCTCAACAATTATCGACAAACAAAGAAATTTGTGATAAAATAGCCAGTCTAATACAATATTAAAATTTAGCTTATGTTTTCAAAATTATTACAATCATGTCTTAAATTTTGGGCAAAATGTTATCTTAAACGGTCAAAACCGGATATTGTGGCAATCACCGGTTCTGTGGGCAAAACTTCAACCAAAGACGCCATTTTTGAGGTATTAAAGGTTAAGTTTGACGGCAATATTAGAAAATCCGAAGGTAATTTAAATAATGAAACTGGCGTGCCGTTGGCAATTTTGGGCTATAAAAAATCACCATCAATATTTTTCCAGTGGCTGCCGATTGTTATCACTTGCCCTTTTAAAAGTATTTTTAGCAAAAAAAATAAAGTTTTAGTTTTAGAAATAGCCGCCGATAAACCCGGCGATATCAGATATTTAACTGATTTTGTTAAACCAAAAATAGCTGTTCTTACCAGTATTGGCCCGGCGCACTTAGCCGCTTTTGGCAAGATTGAAAAAATTATCGAAGAAAAGACCGATCTTTTGAGGGCATTATCCGAGGATGGTTGGGCGGTACTTAATATTGACGATGAAAAAGTTAGAGAAGTTTTAAATAGCTGTCAATTTCAAGTTACGACCTACGGAATTGAAGAACCTGCCGATATTTATGCCCGTAATATCACCACTGAGATTATTGATTATCGGCCAATTACGAAATTTCAAATTATCATGGGAGAAAAAAAATTGCCGGCGGTTACTTTTACTTTGGGAAAAAAGTGGAATATCTATGCGGCACTATCCGCCGCCAGCGTTGGAAAAATATTAGGTATGGACTTGCGGGAAATCGTTGCCGGCATCAAACAAATTAAACCGGAAAAACAGCGTCTAATGGTTTACGAGGGCAAAAAACAAACAATAATTATTGATGATACTTATAACGCCAATCCTGTTTCAATGCGGGCGGCTTTGGATGTATTAAAAAATTTGCCTAATTCCAATAATAGCGGAAAAAAATATGCGGTTTTGGGCGATATGTTGGAAATTGGCAACATATCTGACGAAGCCCATAATTTAATTGGCGATTACGCCCGTGAAGTTGCTGACGAGGTAATTTCTGTCGGTGAGCTTTCGAAAAGATATAAAGCCAACATCCATTTTGATGATTCCTTAAAAGCTGCAGATTATCTTTTGAACAAAATCCATACTGATGATATAATCTTATTAAAAGCATCAAGAGCAATTAAACTCGAAAAAATAGTTGAGGTTTTAAAAAAATAAGTGGAACAAATTCAACTTTTCTTACCTAATTTAGCAAAAATATTTTATTTGACGGCCCTTTCTTTCCTTATCGCCGTTATTTGGACGCCTATTTTTACCGATTTTTTGTATCGCAATAAATTAGGCAAGCGAATCCGCAAAACCGGCTACGATGAGCAAAAAGCACCGATTTTTTACAGTCTTCACAAGGACAAAGCCAATACTCCAACCATGGGAGGGCTTTTAATATGGGTGACGGCGGCGGTAATTACAATTCTTTTTAATCTCTCTCGCGCCGGTACATGGCTGCCGTTATTTGCTTTGGTTGCTACGGGAATTATCGGGGCGATTGACGATTTAGCCAACATTCGCGGCGTAGGTCCCAACAACGGCGGAATCCGTTTTCGCTACAAATTTTTAATTTACATTGCCATTGCCGCCGTTGGCGCCTGGTGGTTTTATTTTAAACTTGGCTGGGACATCTTTCATATTCCCGGTATTGGCGATTTCTTTCTTGGTTGGTGGTATATACCGATCTTCATTTTGACAATTGTTTTCTTTGCTTTCGCAGTTAATGAAACCGACGGCCTTGATGGCCTGGCGGGCGGTACGCTGGCGATTTCTTTTAGCGCTTACGCCATTATCGCTTTGGTCCAGGGAAAAGTTCCTTTAGCGGTTTTCTGCGGGACGATTTCGGGGGCGCTGCTGGCTTTTCTGTGGTTTAATATCCATCCGGCGCGCTTTTTCATGGGCGATACCGGTTCGATGTCTTTGGGGATGACCTTAGCTGTAATTGCTTTTTTAACCAATTCGGTGGCTGTATTGCCTATTATCGGTTTTATTTTTGTCGTCGAGGCGCTTTCTGTCATCATCCAAATAACTTCAAAAAAGCTATTTAAGAAAAAAGTATTTATTTCGTCACCCTTACATCATCATTTGGAAGCTCTCGGATGGCCGGAAACCAAAGTTACCATGCGTTTTTGGGTAATTTCAGCAGTAACGGCATCCATCGGTCTAATGATCGCCCTCATTGGTAGGGGATAGTAAATTTAACCAAATTTTCCTTTATTTAAGGTGATTTTTTTGCTACAATTAAAATATGGAAGACGGAACTTTCAAATTTTCAAATTTATCAAAATTTCAGGGAATTGTTCACGGCATCTCAAAACGAAATTACGGTCAAATGAAATTTGGCAAAGGAAAAACCGAAGAAGTTATCAAAAATAGGGAGCATTTTTTCAAAGAATTAGGCATTGAAATTAAAAATGTAGCCGTGGCCAACATGAGTCATAGTGAAAAAATATCCGTTATTGGGCGCCAAGAAGCGGGTCGCGGCAGTCGGGATCAAAAGTCAGCTATTCCAATGTGTGATGGGCTAATTACTGCCGAAAAAGAAATATCTTTGATGATAACTGTTGCCGATTGCTTGCCGATTCTTGTTTACGATCCGGCCTTAAATATTGTTTCGATTATTCATGCCGGATGGCGGGGGATTCTTGCCGGAATAATCCCAAACTTAATAAGCAAATTAAAAAATATGGGTTCTTTTCCTGACGATCTTATCGTTGGCATCGGGCCGAGTATTTGTCAAAAACATTTTGTCGTTAAAAAAGATGTCCTTGAAAAGTTCAAAGATAAATATCCTTCAGCGACCTTTGTAAGAAATCACGATGGCTATGTTGATTTAAAAAGAGCCGCGTTCGAAGATTTAATAAAACATAATATATTAAAAAATAACATTGAAATCTCTCACGATTGTCCTGTCTGTAATCCCGGCATCTATGGCAGCTATCGTCTCGAAAGAGATAAAACTATTTTTCAGGCGGCTATCATTGGAATTAAGTAAGATGAAAATTGAAAAATTTCTAAACAAAAAAATCGCAATATTAGGCCTTGGGGAAGAAAATACTGCCTTGGTAAAGTTTCTAGCCAATTGTGGATCCCAGATTACCGTTCGTGATCAAAAGAATAAAGATGAGGTAGAAAACTACTATCGAGAAATTGCCAACTTACCGGTAAAGTTTAAGTTAGGATCTGATTACTTGAAAAATTTAAATGATTACGACATTATTTTTCGCACGCCCGGGCTCCCCTACTTTAATCAAAAAATTCAAGATGCAAAGAAAGCCGGCGTGCAGATTTCTTCACAAACAAAGCATTTCTTTGAGCTCTGTCCTTGCCCTATTATTGGAGTTACGGGTACTAAAGGCAAAGGCACGACGGCAACTTTAATATATGAAATATTAAAGAAAAAATCCAAGGCTAATTCAAAAATTTATATCGGTGGTAATATTGGCAATCCACCGATTAACTTTTTAAATAAACTTAACCCAACTGATTGGGTTATCTTGGAACTATCAAGTTTTCAAATTCAGGATTTGGATAAATCTCCCTATATTGCCGTAATTTTAGATATTAAGATTGATCATCTTGATTATCATAAAGACGAGAAAGAGTATATCGAAGCAAAACTCAATTTAGTAAAATTTCAAACAAAAAAAGATTTTGCTGTAATTAATGCCGACTACCTTACTAGCATAGAGTTTGCATCTTCGACAATGGCGCAAGTTTATTGGTTTTCAAGAAGAAAATCTATTGATCAAGGTGCATTTGTTGACTTTGACGGCGAAATTATTCTACGCGATAATGAAGACTATAATGTTACTTCTAAAGACAATTTACAACTAAAAGGCGAACATAATTTAGAAAATATTACGGCGGCTGTCACAGCAAGTCATCTTGCGGGCGCAAAAATAGAAGCCATTAAGGAAACTGTAGAAGAATTTAAAGGATTAGAGCACCGGCTTGAATTCGTTAAAGAAATAAATGGAGTTAAATATTATAATGATTCATTTTCAACCAATCCGGATACAACAATTGCAGCCATAAAATCTTTTAAAGAGCCAATAATTTTATTAATTGGCGGTTCAGAAAAAAATGCCGATTACGATCAATTGGCTGAGATAATTTCAAGAAGTTCGGTTAAAACGATAATAAATATCGGTCTAACGGGCCAAAAAATTATCAGTAAAATTAATAGCCAAAATATCGAAATTTTTGATGATATCCAAGAAATGACGGCGGCAATCGACATGGCATTTAAAAAAGCCAACACAGGCGATATTGTTCTTCTGTCGCCGGCGTCAGCTTCATTTGATCGCTACGAAAATTATAAACAACGAGGATTGCTTTTTAAGCAGAGTGTCAAAAATTTATGAGATTTTCCAAAAAAGAAAAACCAGATTATTTATTAGCTTTAATAGTTGTTTTACTATGTTTTTTTGGCATTGTAATGATTTCTTCTGCCTCAATTGTCATGTCTCAAGAGCATTTCGGCAATAATTATTATTATGTTACTCATCAAATAATCTCCTTAATTATAGGTTTAATCTTAATGATAGGAGCATATTTTGTCGATTATCGCATCTGGCGCAAAAATTCATTAATTCTGTTTTTGGCCACTTTGCTACTACTGATTGCCGTTTTTATTCCCGGCATTGGCAAGGAATTCGGTGGCGCTCATCGTTGGATCGGTATTGGCCCAATTCTTTTTCAACCATCAGAGCTTATTAAGCTGACTTTTATTATTTACCTTGCTTCGTGGCTTGAAAAAAAAGGCGATTCGATAAAAAATTTTTCCCTTGGCTTTGTTCCATTTTTAGTGCTGATGGTTACCTTAGGTTTTTTAATTATGAATCAGCCAGATCTTGGCACGCTATCAGTAATTTTATTTACTGCCGTTATCACTTTTTTTATTGCCGGCGCGCGGCTTTCCCACTTGGCTTTAGGTGGAATAATTGCCGCGGCAATTATTGGGATTCTCATTAAAACCGCTTCTTACCGTTTTCAGCGCTTGCTGGTTTTTTTAAATCCACGCGAACAAACACTTGGCGCGGCTTATCATATTAATCAAGCGTTAATTGCTGTTGGTTCCGGAGGGATGTGGGGACTAGGCTTTGGCCAAAGCAAACAAAAATATCTATACTTGCCTCAAGCGCACACCGATTCAATTTTCGCAATAATTGCCGAAGAACTCGGTTTTATTAGGTCATCAATTGTTATAGCGGCTTTTGTTTTTTTAGGAATCCGCGGTTACAAAATAGCAAAACTTGCGCCAGACGCTTTTTCTCGTAATTTGGCGGCTGGGATTACAACATGGTTTTTAATCCAAGCTTTTATCAACATTGCCGCGATGCTTAACTTAGTGCCACTTACAGGAATTCCTTTACCGTTTATTTCATTTGGCGGTTCGTCGCTTATTTTCTCGCTGCTGGCAGTCGGTATCCTTTTAAACATTTCAAAATATTCTAAATAAAGAGGTAATTATGAAAATATTAGCAACCGGAGGTGGTACAGCCGGTCATGTGTGGCCAATAATACATGTTTTGCAAAGTCTTTCGAAAAATAAAAGAGTTAAATTTTTATATATTGGTTCTCGTCAAGGGATTGAACGGCAGTTAGTCAAAAAATATCCAATTCCTTTTAGACCAATTATTGTAGGGAAATGGCGGCCGTATTTTTCATTTTCAAATTTTTGGGATTTGATTAAAATCTTTTTTGGGATTATCCAATCGTTTTTTATTATTATTTCTTTTAAGCCCAATGTCGTTTTTGCAAAAGGCGGCTATGTTACTTTTCCCATCCTTTTTTGGGTAAAAATTTTAAAAATACCTTTAGTAATTCATGAATCGGATGTCGTTGTTGGTAAAGCAAATCTTATGGCTTCAAAATATGCTCGTAAGATTTGCTTAGGTTTTCCTATTCAATATTATCAACAGAATATTCCGCTTGATAAATTAATTTATTCTGGCATTCCTATTAATAAAGAGTTTTTACAGACGCCCATCGAAAACTCAAAACCGAAATTACTAATTACCGGTGGCTCGCAGGGATCATCAAAAATAAACGGATTGATATCGGAAATATTACCGGAATTAATCAATAAATATGATGTTTGGCATATTTGTGGCGAGCGCGATTTTAAAAAGTTATCAAAGTTCAATTACGAAAATTATCATTTAATTTCTTTTACTGATAATATAGCGAAATTACTTCGGGACGCTGATTTAGTAGTTTCGCGTGCTGGCGCCAGTACTTTAATTGAGCTTGCTGCCGCTAGCAAGCCATCAATTATTGTTCCGTTAGAAAGTGCGGCCAGTGATCACCAAAAAGAAAATGCTAAAATATTTCAAAAAATTAATGCTGCCGTTGTTCTGTCGGAAAATAATTTAACTTCCAGTTCACTGAAAAATATTATTGATGATCTAATGGATGACGAAAAATTAAGAAAACTTCTTGGCCATCATGCGCACGCACTCTATCAGCCAAATGCGACCGAAGAAATTATCGATGCAATTTTTGAGGCAGCAAAATGCTAACTATTTTGAAAAAAAAATTTCAATATGTTTTTGATCGTCCATGGATCATTATCAGTTTAATCGTCGTCCTAAGTCTATCGATTAGGCTTTGGCATTTGGGTGCAGTCAAAGAACAAATTTTTGATGAAGTTTATTTTATTACTTTTGCAAAAAATTATTTATCAAATACACCGTTTTTCGATATTCATCCGCCGCTGGGAAAATTAATCTTAGCCATTGGTATCAAAATATTTAACGGTAGTGAATTTAGCTGGCGAATAATGCCGGCAATTTTCGGTACCGGTTTAATCGTTTTGGGCTATTTCACCGGAAAAGAATTAGCTGGCAAAATTGTCGGTATTTTTACGGCCATAATAATTTCTTTAGACGGCATGTTTTTAGTTTATTCTCGAGCAGGATTAATTGATATTTTTATGATTTTCTTTATTCTATTTTCTTTTTATTGTTTTTTAAAATTTGCTAACTCTCAAAAAATATTATTTCTAATTTTAGCCGGACTTTTTCTAGGAATGGCGGCTTCGATAAAATATATCGCCGCAATGGTTTTTTTAACTTTTATCGTTATTGGAATTGTAAAAAAGATCCCATTTAAAAAATATTTTTTGCACTATCTATTATTTTTAATTTTCTTGCCGGTTATTGTGTATCTTTCTTTTTTTATATTTAATTTTGGCATAAATAAATCATTTTTTAATCAAGTTATTGAATGGCACATTCAAAGTTTTAAATACAATCTTTATTTAACCGAAGGTCATCCCTACGGTTCCAGATGGTGGAGCTGGTTTCTGCTTTTAAGGCCTATCTGGCTCTATTTTAAAGATGTAAATGGCAAATATGTCGGCATTGACGGCATCGGCAATCCTTTGGCTTGGTGGTCGTCAATTATTGTTATCCCATTATTAATTTGGGGGATTTACAAAAAGAAAAAAAGTAATGTTATTATTTTGGCTGCCTTTTTGATTTTTTTAATTCCTTGGGCTTTTTTTAAAAGAGTTTTATTTTTTTATCATGCAATGCCGTCATTCATGTTTTTATCGATAGGAATCTCGCTTTGGCTGGCGGAACTTTGGCGAGCAAAAAAAGGAAAATTATTTGTTTATCTTTATTTTGTAATTCTATTAGCTTTGTTTATCTATTTTTTACCAATTTGGTTGGCAATTCCCATCGAACCGGCATTATTTTATCATCGAATTTGGCTTAAAGGCTGGATTTAATATCTAATATGAGTTAGAATACTAACGAAATCGAAATAAAAAAATATGCAAAATAATATTATCAAAAAAATTCATTTTATTGGCGTTAAGGGTGTGGGAATGTCGGCTTTAGCAAAAATAGCTAAAGAAATTGGTTATGAAGTTAGCGGTTCCGATGTTTTAGAATCCTTTGTTACCGACGACATCCTTTCTAAAGCGGGTATTGTTGTTAATGAATTTAATCCGAATAATCTTCAGAATAAGCCCGATCTTGTGGTGGTCTCAGCCGCTTTTGACAAAGATAATGTTGAGGTAAAAGAAGCAAAGAAAAAACATCTCGAAATTAAAACCTATTCAGAAACATTAGCTATCTTTAGCCGGGAGCATCAACTCATCGCAGTGGCAGGCATTCATGGGAAAACTACTACGGCTGCCATGATCGCTTATGTTCTAACCAAAGCTAATCTCGATCCCAGTTTTCTTATCGGCGCAGGCAATATCCAATCGCTTGGCAGCAATGCCCATTATGGAAAAGGAGAATATTTTGTCGTTGAAGCCGATGAATATAAGAAAAGTTCGGAAGATTCAATAAGCAAATTTTTAGATTTAAATCCTCAAATAGAAATTATCACAAGTATCGAGATGGACCATCCTGATATGTTTAAGATGGAAGAAGATGTTTATAATACTTTTTATAAATTTGCATGTAAAATTCCCAGAAAAGGTTTTATTGTCCTTTGCACTGATTACCAAAAAGCTAAAAAGATTGAGAGAAATCTTGCAGATCGAAATTTTGAAACTTACGGTTTCGAAGGAACTCCGAAATGGAAAATTACCGAATTTGTCGAAGATGAGAATGAAACATCTTTTTTTCTACTAAATAAGGAAGATAAAATTGGGCCATTTAAAATGCTCGTACCGGGCGTTGGCAATGTCCTTAATGCCACTGCCACAATTATTACTTGTTTAAAACTTGGCTTAGATGAAAAATTAATTAAAAAACATCTGTTTTTATTTTCCGGGGTCAAACGGCGTTTTGAAAAAATTGGTCACGAAGGTAATATCACGATTATTGACGATTATGCACATCATCCTCGAGCTGTTAGTTTAACATTGGAGGCTCTAAGAAAGAAATTTCCAAAGTCAAAAATATGGTGTATCTTTCAGGCTCATACTTATTCAAGAACAAAAGAATTGCTTAAAGATTTTGCTTTAAGTTTTAAAAATGCTGACAAAGTTTTTATCACTGATATTTACGGCTCATCGCGCGAGCAAGAACAAATTATCACTGGACAAGATCTCGCTGATGCCATTAAAGTCAATCATCGTTCGGTTCGGTATATTCATGACTGGGATAAAATTATTGAGGAAATTATCGATTCGGCTTCAACGGAAACAGTTGTTGTTACCATGGGAGCCGGAGATATTTACAAAATTGCTGATAAAATACTTGCAAGGCTCAAAAATGACTAAGCGAAAAATTACCGATTTATTGGACAATGTCAGAGAACATGTAGTAATGCGTGATTTTACCAGCCTTCGTGTGGGCGGAGTAGCCGATTATTTTTTTGAAGCGTCTTCGGTTGACGACTTAGTAAAAGCTGTCCGCAAGGCGGTAGAAATTAATTTGCCTTATTTTATTTTGGGCGGGGGATCGAATATTTTATTTTCTGATTACGGATTTCCCGGTCTTGTGATTAAAAATTCAACATCAAATATAGCCATTATGCGGGAAAAAAGTCAGGTCATTGTTGATTCCGGTGTTTATCTTTCGAAATTAATCATGGCATGTGTTGCTAATGATTTATCAGGAATAGAATTTTTATATGGCATTCCTGGAACTATCGGCGGCTCTGTCTACGGCAATGCTGGCGCTTACGGTCAAAGCGTAGGTGATTATATAAAAAATATTACGATGTTAATTATTGACCCTAAAGATGGCGTGCCAAAAATAGTTCAATATAACAGTTCGTGGATGGAGTTTGGCTATCGGACAAGTAAGTTAAAAAAAATGAAAAACCGTTTTAAACCGGTGATTCTTTCTTGTAAAATGCAACTTTCTCAAAATCAAAAAGAGGAAATTATGAGAAGAATAAATAAATCAAAAGATAATAGGGTAAAGTCCCAACCAATTGGTTCATCGGCTGGTTGCGTTTTTCAAAATCCTATTCCTAAAGAATTGGAAAATGTCATTGGCCGTGGCTCAAAAGGTATGCCGGAATTGCCAATAGAAAGACGTGCTGGTTATATGTTGGATCAAGCCGGAGCAAAAAAACTAAAAATTGGTTCGGCTGAAGTTTCTAATAAACATGCGAATTTTGTTATTAACACCAATAGTGCTAAAGCTTCAGAAATAAGAATGTTAATTGAAGAAATGAGAGAAAAAGTTCGTGAAAAATATAATATCGTTTTGAACGAAGAAATAGAATATATCGGTCAGTGGTAAAAAGGCAGGAGGGAAGTGTTTTTAAAAAATAGAGACATTTTTAGGTCGCCAAAAGTATTTAATCCGGCAACAGAGCCTTCAAAATCCAATATCCCTAAAATAGTATTTTTTTTACTATTATTCATTATCATTGCCGCTGGGCTTTGGTATATATTAATTTTTTCTTCGTTTTTTAAAATAAAAAATATTTCTGTCGAGGGCCATCAAATTAATAATGAACTCGATAATATTAAAGGGCAAAATATATTATTAGCGAAGACTGCTGATCTAAAAAATGAAATAATTAATAAATACCCGGAAATTCAGGATGTGAAAATTATGAGAGGTTTTCCCGACACTTTGAGAATTAAAATTGAAACATTTCAGCCGCAAATTGCCTGGCGGACACAAGACAAAATTTATTTGATAAATTCAGCGGGAATAATAATTAAAGAAGTTCAAGAATCGGGAAATTTACCGATCGTCCAAGATAATAAAAGCCTGCCGGTTGAAATTAAACAAAATGTTCTATCGGAAAATTTTATTAGTTTTATTTCGGAATTAAATAACAAATTTAATCAAAAAACCGGCTTTAATATCAGATGGTTCGAAGTAGATGAAACATTTTATCAAGTAGAATCTTTAGTTGATCAGGGCTGGAGAATAAAATTTAATACAACCAGACCAGTTGAAGATCAACTAGAAGCTTTAAGCGTATTACTGGCAAAACATAAAGAAGAAATTAAACAATATGCCGATGTCCGTGTTGAAGGTCGAGTTTTTTACAAATAGATGGAGTTAATTTGATTAAGCGATGGAAAATACTTCCTAAAAAATCAGATGATTTAATTGAGCAACTGTTGATTAATAGAAAAATTAAAAAGGAGGATTGGCCTTCTTTTTTAAATCCTGATTTTGAAAAAAATTTGTTTAATCCTTTCTTAATGAAGGGGATGAAAGAAGCGGTAAAACGTATTTTACAGGCAATTTCCGGTCGCGAAATCATCGGGCTCTTTGGCGACTACGATGCTGATGGCATCCCGGGAACGGCTTTATTGTTTAATTTGTTCAAATATTTGGGGATTAAAACTTTCGTTTATATTCCTTCAAGGAAGCAGGGATATGGCCTAAATAACGAGGGGATAGAGTATTTTTTATTAAACAAAGTAAATTTAATTATCACAGTCGACTTAGGAGTCAGGAATATCAAAGAAATTGAATATGCTCAGAAGCTGAGAATGGAGGTAATCGTTTTCGATCATCACGAAGTTTCTAAAAAACTGCCAAGATGTATTATCGTTGATCCAAAACAAGGCGGAGATAAATATCCTTTTAGGGAACTGGCCGCTACCGGTGTAGTCTTTAAACTTCTTCAAGCGCTTTCAAAACATATTCCGAAAATAAGTCAAAATTATCTAAAATGGTCTTTGGATTTGGTTGCTATCTCGACTATCTGTGATATCGTTCCATTAATATCGGAAAATCGTATTTTTACCAAATTTGGTTTAATCGTTCTTAAAAAAACAAAGCATATAGGGCTCAAAACGCTTTATCAAAAAGCAATGATTACTCCGGAAAAAATAAATACCTATGCCGTTGGTTTCCAGATCGGTCCGAGAATCAATGCCCCTGGTCGTATGGATCATGCTAATGAAAGTTTCTTTCTTTTAACTACAACCGATTCTAAAGAAGCTGATAAGTTGGCTGACATCTTGGATAAAATAAATCGTCAGCGCCAAGCGGAACTTGAACGTGTTTTAAATGAGGCAAGAAAAAAAGTCTGCGAGGCCAATCTGCAAAAAAAGAAAGTTATTATCATTTCCGAAAAAAATTGGCCCCAGGGAATCGTTGGTTTGGTGGCGGGCAGGCTAATGGAAGAATTTGCGCGGCCAGTAATTGTTTGTGAAAAGCAGGGTAGCAATCTTAGGGGTTCTGCCCGTTCAATTGAAGCGTTCGATCTTATTGCCGCTTTAGATGAAGCCAAAATATATTTATCAAAATATGGCGGCCATAAAAAAGCTGCCGGATTAACATTAGAAAATAAGCATCTATCAGGTCTTTATGACAAATTATTGGAAGTGGCCGACTCAAAATTAAAAGACGAAGACTTAACTTTTTCAATTAATATTGATGCGAAATTAAAAATTAAAGAAATAAATACTGCATTAATTAACAAAATAAAAAAGTTTGAACCATTTGGTTTGGGAAATCCCCGGCCGGTATTTATCTTAGATAAAATAAAAATTTCTAACATTAGAATTATTGGTAAAAAAAGTAATCATCTCAAGTTTAAAGTGGGTAATTTTGAAGCACTCGGTTTTGACATGGGATATCTGGCAAATAATTTAGTTGAAAATGGCGATTATAATATTGTTTTTACTTTAGATGAAGATGAGTGGAACGGCCAAAAAAAGATCCAATTAAAAATAATTGATATCAAAAATACTCCGAAAGCATAACTTCCGGAGTATGTCTCTTACTCTAAATTTTGATGCGTTGGCAAATGTCTACAATGACTTTTTCGGGGTTGTTGCCGGCACAAATCAATTGAAGTATTTGAGAGTTAATGTTTTGGCCGCTTCTAACGATATGTTTCGTCTTGCCAATAATGACGAAAATATTTCCATTAGATTGAAAATGAAGATGGTTTTTGGATAATGGCACAGAAATATTGTAATGATTTTTCCTTGCCGCATTGCGGAGACGCTCACATAACTCGGCTAACGACAAACCATGCTCGCCCAGGTTTTCGGTAATTTCAGCGACAATTCTGCGTCTTTCTTGTTGCTGCATAATAGCTACCGAGCAATTCACATCCTGTTGAGTGGGGATTTGCATTGCCATACCTCCATCGCCGTCGTAGGATGTATTTATCATAAAATAAAAAGATTTTATTTTCAACCTGTTTGGAAACAAACTTTCTGTAGGATACTCTGCGGCTTGCCGCAGAGTAGTTTATTTTCAATTTTATGATAATGTGAAATGGTTTTTTAAGCGTCGAAAATGATGCTAAGGCTCAAGGGCTAAGCTTTTGTGAAATGCCGGTTGAGGAGTGTTTCGTTTGATGAGGTAATTTATACCGAAGTCAAACAGAAAGCGACGAATAGGATGGATAGGGCGGCTGAGAACAAAAGTTTAGCCCTTGAGTCAAGTGTTCAAAAAGTATCTGTCTTTTTCAATTTTATGGTATAATTTAAAAATGAAAAGCAATCTTGTTTTTATTTGTTCCGAATGTTCCGAAGAATATCTTAAATGGCAAGGCAAGTGCGATACCTGTGGCGCTTGGAATACTTTGAAAGAATTTAAAACCAATATCGATCAAAAATATCGGACTAGTCTCAATGCGAATATTGAAACTCAAATATTGCCCATTTTGACCATAAAAAACAAAAATTTTCATCGAATAATCACAAAAATCAGTGAATTTGACCGGGCGTTGGGTGGTGGTATTGTACCCGGTTCGATAATTCTTTTAGGTGGCGATCCCGGGATTGGCAAATCGACACTTCTTTTACAAGTCGCAACAAATTTAAAAAAAGTTTTATATGTTTGCGCCGAAGAATCTCCTCAACAAATTAAGATGCGCTACGATAGGCTGAATTTAAAAGCAAGTAATTTAGATCTTTTTCCTGAAATTAATCTTAATAATATCATTGAAACAGCGAGTAAAAATTTACCGGAATTGCTGATTATCGATTCAATCCAAACCATTTATTCGCAAGATTTTCCATCAACGCCCGGCTCAATTGTCCAAGTTCGCGAGTGCGCGCTCAGGTTGCAGCAGTTTGCCAAGACTAGTAATATCCCGGTTATTTTAGTTGGTCATGTTACTAAGGAAGGCTCAGTTGCTGGTCCGCGAATGCTCGAACATTTAGTTGATGTCGTTTTGTATTTGGAAGGTGAACATTTTCAAAATAACCGAATTCTACGCAGCGCCAAAAATCGTTTTGGGGCTACAGAAGAAATAGGCATCTTTGAAATGTCAGAAGAGGGGATGAAAGAGGTTAAAAATCCGTCAAAGTTGTTTTTGCATGATCGTCTTAAAGATGTTCCGGGCGGAGTGGTCACGGCGACAATCGAAGGTACCAGATCCTTGTTGGTTGAAATCCAAGCATTGACGGCAACAACTATTTTTGGCTATCCTCAAAGGAGAGCGGCCGGTTTTGATTTAAATCGCTTGCAGCTTCTAATTGCAGTTTTGCAAAAAAGAGCTAATTTAAATTTGTCCAATCAAGATGTCTTTATCAATGTTGTCGGAGGTGTTAAGATAAAAGAACCAGCGGTCGATTTAGCGGTGGCATTAGCCGTTGCTGGAGCATTAAAAAACAAGCCTATTAATTCAAAACTGTGCGCTTTTGGCGAAGTCGGCCTTTCGGGAGAAATTAGAAAAGTTTCATTTGAAACTAAAAGAATTGCCGAAGCCAAACGTTTAGGATTTAGCATTTTTCCAAAAGGTAAAAATATTAACGAAGTCATAAGGAGTTATTGTGTTTAACCAAGCTGAATCAACTAACATAACCCTCTTTTTTATTGTTTTGGCGGTGGCCATTTTACTCTTATTTTTAACGCGCAAATTATTAAAAATATCTTTTCCATATTTTTTCATGGGATTAGTCGGATTGATTATAGGATTGCTTATCGGATCATTAGTGGCAACGCCGCTTTCAAAATTACCGGGAGCCTACGGTGTATGGATGCCGATGATTGTCGATGTTTTTGTCACGGTGGCGGTTTTAGATTTATTCATTGCTCAGGCCAGACCAGCGGCTGATTTTTTTCATAAAGTTACAACTCGATTTTTTGGCCATGAAACAAATCCCGATAATTTAATTGTTGTTGACACCTCATCATTAATTGACGGTCGTTTGGAGCAAATTGCTTTAAGCGGTTTTGTAATGGGTAAGCTGCTGGTGGCTAATTTTGTTTTAAATGAACTGCAAAAAGTAGCTGATTCCGAAGACCCTCTAAGAAGAGCGAAAGGCCGCCGCGGTTTGGATTCTCTGGATCGCATGCAGCATAATCCGACCATTCCGTTAGAAATTATTGATGATCTTGAAACATCTCGCGAACCGGTCGACATAAAGTTAGTCAAAACCGCCAAGAAAAGACACGCGAAAATTATTACCGTTGATTACAACTTAAATCGCGTTGCAAAAATTCAAAAAGTTTATGTTCTTAATGTCAACGAATTAGCGGAAAGTCTCAAGCCGTCATTGATTCCCGGTGAAGAAATCCAAGTTAAAATTATTCAAAAGGGTAAAGAAGCCGGTCAGGGTGTCGGTTACTTGCCCGACGGAACAATGATTGTTGTTGAGGGTGGTGAAAGACTGGTTGGCAAAGAAATACTCTGCGAAGTTGTCAGAGTCTATCATACTGTGGCAGGTAAAATGATTTTTGTTCAACCGCAGAAAAACAAAGTCGAGAACTCAAGATAGAATCAGCCTAAATTAAATAACTATAAAGTCGTGGCTTCGTAGGGAGTGTTATTAGTGCTTTCAAGTCCCGATGAATCAATTGCTTTGATGGTAATGTAATAGGTTTTGCCATTGTCTAAATTGGAAATTTTTATTGAACTCTCACTATCGGGAGAAACATTAACTTCGTTATTCAGAGATCCGACAGAATTTTTATTGCGCGAAATATAAATTTTTGCTGTCACAACATCTATATCGGAAGGATTAAGCCAAATAATATCGATATAATTTGCTCCCGGCGAAATTGATTTTAAACTCACTGGTCCTGGTGGTGTTTTATCATTAGCGCCTTTACTTACAACCACCGATCCTGATGATGAAAGTCCGGAAACATCGGTAGCGATGACAGAAATCCGGTGTTTACCGCCAGATAAATTGTCCGCATTATAGCTAATCGAATACGGTTTGGTTTTGTCTACACCAATACTATTTTCGTCGATTAAGAATTCAACACTTTTAATTTGCACGCTTGAATCAACACTAACGGAAATCGTAAAATTTCCCGATACAGTGCTATTATCGGCCGGACTTTTTATCGTAATCGTAGTTTTATTAGTTAAACCAGCGCAAGTTGGTTCTCCTTCGGGGACTCCATTGGAGCTAAATAACCCCATCGAAGCGGCATAAGCTCTGACAGGTCTTTCCCATGCGGGGTTGTCGGGTAGTTCAGAATGAATATTTGCGACTATTTTTTCTTCAACAAATTGATCGGGACAGTCATCAGTAGCCAAATTTCCGGTGTATTTATCAATTCTAATTTTACCAACATCTTTAGATCGGTCTTTGGGTATTTGCCAAGAAGCAAAGATATCGGTAATCGTTTCGCCACCGGAAGGCAGCTTATTTGTATATTTATCCACCGTTATTTCTTCGATGCCGTTAGGGACTTCAAAATCTTCAACCGGGCTGTTGGCTAAAGCTTTGGCCATATAATCGCGCCAAATCGGTGCCGCCGCCATGGCGCCGGCAGCGCCGGCGGTCATCGGCGAATTATCGTTATTTCCCACCCAAACTCCAGTAACGAGTGACGGCGTGTATCCAAATGTCCAAGCATCGCGATATTCGGAGGTTGTGCCGGTTTTGGCTGCCACCGGACGATCATCGAAATACAGAGCCGATCTTGAGCCAAAGACATAAGAACGAGCTTGATTGTCTGACAGGATTGACGAAATTTCGTAAGCGATTTGCGGATCTAAAACATCTTTTTTGTCTTCTTTAAACTCTTCCAAGACTTTGTTATTAGAATCAACTACTTTAAGAATCAGGTTGGTGGGGGCCAAACTTCCTTTATTAGCAAAAACCCCATATGCTGTCGCCAAATCAATTAGTTTTATCTCACCGCCGCCCAAAACCAACGACAATCCGTAACGATCGCGATCATTCAAAGTAGTGATTCCCATCTTATGCGCTTGATCTAAAACATTATCCATACCGGCTAAATAAAGCATTTTGACAGCTGGAATATTAAGCGATCCCGCCAGGGCTTTGCGGGCCGTGACCGGTCCGCGCGTTGCGCCATCATAGTTTTGAGGCGTGTAATTACCAAAATCGGTTGTTACATCCCAGAGGTTAAAGGCGGGATTGTATTTATCTTTAAAAGCGGTGGCATAAACAACAGGCTTAAAAGCGGAACCTGGCTGGCGCTCGGCGATGGCAACATTAACCTGGCCATCAATTGACTCATCGAAAAAGTCCCGTGAGCCAACCATAGCTAAAACTTGGCCGTTTTTAGGATCAATTGAAACCAAAGAGGCGTTGGATGCATTTATCGAATCAAATCTTCTGGCAGCAGCCGAATTAATGGCTTCTTCGGCCACTTTTTGCTTATCTGGATCTAAAGTAGTAGTAACTTTAAGCCCGCCCTCTTCTACCATTTGCTCACCGTATTTATCAACCAGTAATTCCTTAACATACATGACAAAGTGGGGAGCAGAAATATTTTCGCGTCGAGGTGTAAATTTTATTTCCTTAGCTTCTTTTTTGGCGACATTAGCTTCGTCTCTGCTAATATAGCCAAGATCAGCCATCGAATCTAAAATGTATTCTACCCGTATTTGCCGTTTGTCCGGGTGGATGCCGTAAGGCGAGTAATAAGTCGGCGCTTTAGGCAACGCCGCCAGCGTAGCCGATTCAGCCAAGGTTAAATCTTTAGCTTTTTTGCCGTAAAATGTTTGCGAGGCGGCTTCAATACCGTAAGCATTTGAACCATAAGGAATTTCATTAAGATACATTGCTAAAATGTCGTCTTTAGAGTACATAACTTCAATTTCAATGGTTAAAATCAGCTCTTTAATTTTTCTTGTAAAAGTTTTTTTAGGGTCCAAAAGAGCGTTTTTAACAAATTGTTGAGTAATCGTCGATCCACCGGAAAGATAACTATATTTATTGGTAATATTATTATAAAGAGCCCGCAAAATGCCTTTGACATTGATGCCGTGATGCTTGTAAAACGACCTATCTTCGGCTGTAATCGTGGCTTCTTTAATCGATTTCGGCATATCGTTATTGCTAATCAGTATTCTTTTAATATCGCCGTGGACAGCGTAGAGCTCATTGCCGTTGCGGTCTAAAATTTGCGTTGCCGCTGAAGCTTGGCGACGCTTGATTTTACCGGGGGTCGGCAAATCTTTGGCATACCAGGCAAATAAGAGCAGGATAAATAACATTAAACCTATGCCAATTCTTATAGACCAAATTTTAATTTTTTTCCAGTTCCATGCCCGAGGATGGCTAAGACTTCTTAAATTAAGGGGATTACGAAAAGGATTAAATCTTTGAATATTAAACATATTTACATTTTACCATTATAAAGGTTACAATTAAACATATAAAGGAGTTTTATGACTATTGACACAGCTAATTCATTATTAATCCGTGGCGTGGAAGAAATTATCGTAAAAGACGAACTTGAAAAAAAACTTAAAGATGGCAAGAAATTGCGGATAAAATACGGTGTTGATCCAACTCGACCCGATATTCATCTTGGCCATACGGCTGTTTTATTGAAACTTAAAAAGTTTCAGGAAGATGGCCATACGATCATCTTTCTAATAGGGGATTACACGACTAAAATCGGTGATCCATCCGGCCGCAATACCACTCGGCCGATATTATCTGATGAAGAAATTAAAACTAACGCTGAGACTTACTTTGAACAAGTTGGCAGGATTTTGGATACCGAAAAAACGGAAGTTCGTTACAATTCGGAGTGGTTTTCAAAAATGGATCCTGCGGAGATTTTCAAGTTTGCTGCTAAATTTACATTACAACAAATTATTGAACGCGATGATTTTCAAAAAAGATTGAAATCTGGAAGCGATATAGCCCTCCCCGAGTTATTTTACCCAGCAATGCAAGCCTATGATTCAATCATGCTAAAATCGGATGTTGAAATTGGCGGAACGGATCAAAAGTTTAACATGCTGGCTGGAAGAAGTCTACAAAAGAAAATGAACCAGCCATCTCAAGATGTCATTACAATAAAGATATTGATTGGTACTGACGGTAAACAAAAAATGTCCAAGTCGCTCGGAAACTATATCGCCATCACTGATGCGCCGACTGATATGTTTGGCAAAATAATGTCCATTCCGGATAATTTAATCAAAGATTACTATGAGTTATGCACAGAAATATCGGATGAAGAATTAAAAAACATTGAAAGTAAGACATTAGATAAACCTCGCGAAAGTAAGGCCGAATTAGCTAAGATCATCGTTGAAATGTATCACTCCAAAGAGGACGCCGAAAAGGCAGCAGGGGAGTTTGATCGAGTTTTCAAAAACCGCGAAAAACCTTCAGAAATTCCGGAAATTAATATTAAAGAGTCTGAATGTCGCATTGATGATTTGCTGGTAAAATGCGAATTGGCAACTTCAAAATCGGAAGCCCGGCGCTTGATTGAGCAGGGTGCAGTTGAAATAGAGGGCAAAAAAATCACCGAATCTGATAAAGTTATTCAAATAAAAGATGAAATGATAGTCCATGTAGGAAAACGCCGATTTATAAAAGTAAGAAAGTGAATCTATTGCAAGAGGTTTTATTTTTAGAGGTTGAATACCTCGTAGCTTGCTACGCCTTTAGGCATGCGGATGAAAACCTATTATGAGCGAAGCGAATAACAAGCTTTGCTTATTAAAAACAAACTTTCCCTTTAGGGATACCTCGTTAGCTTGCTGCGAGGTAGTTTATATCCAAAATGTCTTAACTATTTTTGTTATAGTTTTCGTAAAAAAGAAAAAGTTATACAATAAAACCGCGATCGCGGGAAAGTTACAATGTTTTTAAGGAGGGGATTTACGAATGCGGAGAAAAACTCTAACTGAAAAAATCTTGGCGGTTGTTGCTGGCGGAGTGGGAGAAACGGCGGCATTTTTGTATCCCTACAAAGGTTTCGGTAAATCGTTTAAGAAATATAAGGGTAGTTTCTCAAGGGCAATCTGGGAACTTAAACAACGCGGGTATTTGGAAGAGGTGGAGAATAAAGGTAACAAATTTTTAAAAATAACCTCCAAAGGCAGATTAAAACTTATTCGGAAAAGAATTTTTAAAAAATGGGATGGTTTTTGGCGGATAATTGCTTTTGATATCGAAGAGTCGAGAAAGAAAACCCGCGATGTTTTTCGAGATAAATTACAAAATTTAGGTTGCTTGCCGATTCAAAAATCGGTTTGGATTACGCCTCAGGATATATCAGCGGATTTAGAAGAATTGTTTGAGCTTTTAGATATTGAGAAAAATGTGGATTATTTTATTTCAAAAGCATTAACTAATGAAGAGAAATATTTAGAAATGTTTAACCTAAATGATAAAAAATAATTATTATCAAAATAACAGGTTTATTTCATTACGACAAAACCGCGATCGCGGGAAAGTTGTAATAAAAAGTTTTGGAAAATAGTGTAAATTTAACGGAAAATATAATATAATTAGGCTAATTATGAAAAATCAGATTAAAGAATTAATATCGCAAGTTATTAAAAAGGCGTATCCGAATGTTGAGATGCCGGATTTTTCTGTGGAATATGCGGACGAGAAGTTTGGAGATTATTCAACAAATATCGCTATGAAATTATCGAAGACAGCGAGGGAGAAGCCACAAGATATAGCCAAAAAAATAATCGAGATAATCAGAGAATCAGATAATCAAGAAGTAATCGCTGGCACCGAAGTCGCCGGTCCGGGATTTATTAATTTCAAAATTGCTCTCCCCTCTTTACAACAAAGAATTTCTGAAATTAATATCGCCGGTGAAAAATACGGGACAACTGATCTTGGAAAAGATCTGAAAGTAAATGTCGAGTTTATCTCCGCCAATCCTACCGGACCTTTAACCCTTGGCAACGGTCGCGGAGGGTATTGTGGCGATGTTTTGGCCAATATTCTAAAAGCTTTCGGGGCTGATGTTACTCGCGAGTACTATATTAATGATCGCGGAGTTCAAGTTTTGGCATTAGGACATTCTGTTTTAAAAGATGACGAAGCCGTTTACAAAGGTGCATATATTGACGAGATAGCACCGAAAATAAAGTCTAAAGATCCTAAAGAAGCCGGCGAGGAAGCTGCTGCAATTTTGATGGAAGAATATCTTAAAAAATCTATTGAAAAGATGGGGATAAAATTTGACCATTGGTTTTCGGAAAAGAGCTTGTACAATACCGGTCGGGTGGATAAATTAATCGAAGAGCTGGGTAAAAAAGATTTGACTTACGAACAAGGTGGCGCTTTGTGGCTTAAAACAACTCAATATGATGACGATAAAGACCGTGTTTTGGTAACAAAAGAAGGCGAAAAAACCTATATTGCTTCAGACATTGCCTACCACCACGATAAAATCCATCGCGGTTATAATTTAATGATTAACTTTTGGGGGGCTGATCACCACGGTTACATTGGGCGGCTAAAAGCGGCGATTGAGATGCTGCGTGGTGATGCCGATTGGTCGGGTGAGTTACAAATTCAAATCGCTCAATTGGTCCGTTTAGTATCTAAAGGCCAAGAAGTTAAAATGTCCAAGCGGGCAGGGACATATGTGACTTTAGATGAACTTATTGATGAAGTTGGTCCTGATGTTTCGCGGTTTTTCTTTTTAGAGCGCTCTTTGGATACTCACATGGATTTTGACTTAGATCTGGCTAAAGAAAAATCACAAAAAAATCCCGTCTACTATATACAATATGCATATGCGAGAATACACAGTATTCTTGCCAAATCCGAAATCCGAAATCCGAAATCCGAAACAAAAGAAGAAAATTTAAAATTATTAAATAAACCAGAAGAATTATCCTTAATTAAAGAGTTAATAAAGCTGCCTGATTTAGTTATTGAAATTGCCGAAGATTACCAAGTCCAAAAACTGCCTTTTTATGCGATGGAGCTGGCGACAAAATTTCATACTTTCTACGAAAAATGCCCGGTGATAAAATCTGGCAATGAAGATCTTACCACTGCGCGACTCGTATTATTAAAAGCAACTCAAATCGTCCTCAAAAACACCTTAGACCTTATGGGTATCTCCGTCCCCGAAAAAATGTAATAACCATTTACACCCATTTACGAAATGGGGGCAAACGGTTTAGGACTAAGTAATTAAAACTAGGTAATTTAGATTTCCATATTATTTTGGGGGATCTCGTATTTGGTCCCATTAAAATGAATGAAAGCCAAACTGCCGGAATCTTCTGTAAAAATCAGCATCCAAGACAGATAACTTTCTTTTGATGAATCATATATTTGTGTGGCGATGCGTTGCGGTTTCATGGTGAGTTGTTTGTCGTCAAAAAGAGACTGTCCATCGTAAGATAAAACATAAGCGTGGTATTTGCCGTCTTTCATTTTGGTAATAACTAAAGTCTCATCTTTATTATCGCCATTAGTGTCGGCGATCGAAGAAGTTACCAAAGTTTCATTTTCGGGTATTTTTAAATCAACCGTTACGGTAGGACTGGGAGAAATGGTTGGCGACATGCTAACTTTAGGTGACGGCGAGACTGAAGGGTTGCCGGATTTTATTCCGCTAACATTAGGAGAGGGTGTTACATTTAGGGAAACCGCTCCGGAATTTTTGTAGTATACATAACCAATAAAACCTAAGACCCCCAAAACAATGATAATCAGGATACCAATCAGCCACATGTTGGCAGAATTTTTCTTTGGTAAGTCATCCCACATAAACCCCTCCTAAATATTTGTTTCTTGTAAGTTTATTTTATAATAATTTTTTTGCAAACTCAAGAATGACGCCAATCCGATCGGTATCGGCAGCCAGAAAGAAATAAGCCGAAAGACTAAAACGGCTGCCAAACTAATCGATGGAGGAACGCCGAAACCGATAAAAATTAAAGAAAGCGAAGCTTCCGTAATACCAATTCCACCGGGAATAAATGATAAAATTGAAATAATTTTTGTGATACAGTAAGCAAAAATAACGATGGCAATATTTGGCTGAAAACCAAAGCCCAAAAAGGCAAAGTACAGACAAGCGATGTCTCCGATCCAATATAATAAACCTCCAAAAATTGCCGACAGCTGCAATTTTCGATTTTTTGACATAATATCTGTCGCTTCGTAAATTTTGTCTACATAAGGAGGAATTTTTTCTGAAGGGATTTTTTTGGCATAAAAAATCTTTATTACAATATTTAACAAGTTTACAAAACGAAGAACTCGTTTTGTCAGTAGTTCTTTCTTATAATAAAGATAAATTAAATAAAATAAAAATATAAACGCTACTAAATAAATCAACCAAATGATTAGCATTTTAGTTGTGTCCATCTGTGAATTCGTCGGAGAAAAAGCTACACCGATCAAATAAATTATAGCGAAAATTAGCCAAATGGTAATAGTTCGGCTGACAAACATCATTAGAATATGCGAAGTGCGGATTTTCTTCAGCCGGTAAAAGTAATAGTTTACGGTTGCCTCTCCAAGCGTTCCAAACGGTAAAAACTGTAAAGAAAACGAGTCCATAATCGAAATTTTCAAAATATCCCTGAACCTTAAAGTGTCCTTGGTCATTTTTAAAACCGTTTGAGTAAGAATAGTCGAGCCAATGTAAAAAAAACTTTCTGACAAAATTGCCAGCAGAAGCGCCCAATACTTAATTTTGTTTAATAATTCAAACGATTGTTTGAGGCCGATAATATTGGGAATTAAAATCCATATTCCAACACCAAGTAAAAGTACAATAATAAATTTCTTCCACGAAAATAGATTATTACTCATATATTACTTGTAGATTTAAATTGATATTTCGTATAAGTTATTTTCGCCGATCAACCAGATTTTGCGGGCTTTTACTGATACGAAAAAGTCAGAATATTTAATGTTTTCTAAGAAAGCGTATTGACGAACAAAATAACCGTCTTTATCGAATTCAACAATTCGTTTTTGGGCTCCATCAAGAACATAAACCGAGGGTGTGTCCGCATCGGTAAATATTTTAATTGGTTCAGCGATTTTATCATTTGGCGTGGGAATGTTTTGTAATGAGAAATCCTGGACTTTCGATTTTAACAATTTTACGGCTTGACCATTTTCTTTTAGAACATAGATCGAACCATCAATGGCAATCGAGCGCGCAGATTTTAAATTAATGTTGGTTGTGTTGATGTATTCTTCGCCTTTTTGGAACTCGTCAGCGCTCGATGAATGTTTGTAAATTTGACCCAAGACTCCGTCTAAAAGATAAAAAGTGCCGACATAGCTAGCGATTGAATTTGCCGTTTCCCATTTGTTGTCATCAGTGATTTTTACTTGTTCGATTTTTTTAGTGCTGGTATTAAAACTATATATATTTTGATCGCTTGTATAAAGATAAATAATTTTTTCTTGACGCGTGCCGATAAGATAATTCTTATTTTTAGGGATAGTCGCAACTTTAGACGGTGTGCCGCCAAGAGTATTTACTTCGTAAATATCCTTGTCGGTAATAATAAAGCCAATACCCGAGACAACAAAGATACTTTTTGCATCGGCAATATTGGCTATTGAAGTCAGTGTGTTGAAACGGGTGGTTGAAGTCAGTTTATCTAATTCTTGATAAGTGCTGATGATTACCTGATCGGCGTCTCTTGCTACCAGGGAATTACTTTTTATGCTTTTAGCTTTATCAATAGCGATAATAAATTGCGCTTTAGCTTTTTCTTTATCTCCTGCTACCACCGCATTTTTACCGTCTTTTTCAGCAGCCGAAGCTTCGTCAAGAATCTTTTGGGCGTCTAAATTGCCAATAGGGGACTTTTTATTTTTTAAGCCGACTACGAGGCCTATTATTAATATTAGTATGACTGCTAAGGCAATATAGAGATATTTTCTTCTTGCTTTATCGTGATAAATATCAATTATCCAGGTAAAGAATTGTTTCAACTTTAACCAAATTTTAAAAAGGACATTTTTTACTTGATCGAAGAAAGAATTTTGTTTATTTTTCTTCTGATCGTAATAATGAACATAAAGCTCTGGCGAATACTTAATCTCCTCGTCTTTTAGGAGACTGTCATCTCTTTTATCGGGATCGAGAAACTCTTGATAAGCATCATCTTGTTTTCCTACCGGTTCTTGATTTGTAATCGGTTCTTTGACAATATTTTTTGTTAGGTTCGATGTTTTTTTGCCAAAATCCTTACTTTTATGTTTGATGATTTTGCCGAAAGGAACAAGAAATGATTTCCAGATGTCATTTATTTTGCCCATTACTCCTTCGGTCGTTTTATCTAAGTAGTAAACATTTTCCATCTCTCCAAATGCCTGTTCATTGGAAACTTCTTCTTTTGTGAGAAGGTTGATGATAATGATGTTAACATTTCTAATTTTGTTTTTTCTCAGCAGTTTAGAAATTTGTTGCGCCGCCATTGACGGATTATTAATAGAAATAATTTGCCGCACCGACTCCAAAGAAAGATGGTTGAAAAGCTCTTTAGTAGTTAATAGGATTTTATCGTGACTTTTTAATTCTCCGGAAACGACATTCGAAAAAGTTTTCAGCGGATGCGGTTCACCGCTATCTTGAAGTCCGTATGTTAAGTGATTAATTTTGCCGTCGCGAAATATATATCCCTCGACTTTGCCGGTAGGCGATAGATGGAAATTATTACCGGCAATTACGGCCAAAATACCATTAAGATTGCCGATCCAATCAGTTTCGCCGTTTTGGGTAATTTGGGCTAAATCCTCATTCACCTTTTTAAGTGAATTTTCCAGGTTTACCAAATCAGATGTGCTGCCGCCTTCATAATAGTACTTAGAAAAATTATTAATGATTGTTTGTCCTACTTGAGCAGTTGGAAACCATGGTGAAATTATTTCTATTAGTGAAAAAACCTGACCCATAGGGAATTTTGCCAAATCATCGGCGGTTATGTGTTTGCATGTTAAAAATCTGTCGGATAATTTTCCGGAATTTGTCACTCTTGCAAATTGTATTTCATATGCCATAATTTTACCTTACTAAATATAATAGACCATAAACTATAATCAGGGCATTTAACCCGTAAAAGTCGGAGTGGTCGGACTCGAACCGACGACCACCAGACCCCCAGCCTGGTGCGCTACCAACTGCGCCACACTCCGGATTAAATAGTTTATGATATCATCTTATCAACTATAAACATATTTTTAAAGTAAAACTGTTTTACCGGTGATAATGTGGAAAAAGAACGAAACGGTTTTTTCTAAAAAAGTTGGTATAATCGGGAAAAATTGCGAAAATAAAATTAAACCGAACAAGAGAAAAATACCCATTTGCTGAAAGTTGATATAAGTTTCTTCTTTTAAAAAAATACTCAATACTTTTGAGCCATCTAAAGGCGGAATCGGTATGAGATTGAAGATCATTAAAACAAGATTGAAAAATATTAATAATAGTACGATTTGCTCCAACAATCCCGGCATTTGGAAGTAGCGGTAAATTAATCCGAAAAATGTTGCCAAAAGTAGATTACTCATTGGTCCGGCAAGAGATACCGTCAAATTGTCCAATTTTGGATTTTTAAAATTTCGGGGATTGACGATTACCGGCTTGCCCCAGCCAAAACCGGCAATAAGCAAAAAAATCGTTCCCCAGAGATCCAAATGAGCGAGGGGATTTAAGGTCAACCGTCCCATTTGCTTGGCGGTGGAATCACCGTAATAATTGGCCGTCCAAGCATGGGCAAATTCATGGATTGTTATGGCTATCAAAATGGCGACGATAAAACCGATAAATTGTTGAGGATTTGAAATTAAATTAAATAGTAGCATCTTAGCCTTGTTTTTGTTTCTTTAATATGATAACATAAATTGTCGGTAATTAATATCTAAATAGCATCAAAGCATATCAAAAAACTACCTTATTAACCTTGCTAAAAAGTTAGTCATTAGCAAAAAAGAAAGGCATTATGAATTGCGCAATATGTGAAAAGAGTCCGAAAGTTGGATACAACCGTCCTCATTCGTTGCACCGGACTAAAAGAATAATCAAACCGAATATTCAAAAATTCCAGGGCAAATATATTTGCACTGCTTGCTTAAGATCCAAACAAAAAACTAATCTTACATCTAAATAACGAAATATTTAGGCGTTTGATTCAGCTGGTCCTGTTTGGGTTCTCGATTTTTTAAAACATTCAGCGCAGAGCACATCATTTGAATTGCGTGGTTGAAAAGGCACTTCACCTTCTTTGCCGCATTCTTTGCAAATAATCGAATACATTTCACGATTCGATCGACTTTCTTTTTTCATTTTGCGACAATCAGGACACCGTCCTGGTGGGTTCTGAAGCCCTTTGTCAGCGTAGAATTTTTGTTCACCGGCTGACCAAACAAATTCCTTTGAGCATTCCTTGCAATTTAGTTTTTTGTCTTCGAAATCCATATTATTATTTCTTTCCCCGCATGGGGTTAACTTTAGGTTCGACCGACGGAATATTCCCGTACCCTCGATATATATTGTAAACTCATATTTATAAAAAGTCAAATCTATGTTAGTTTAAAGCCGTAAAATGAAAGTCTTAGATATTTTAAAACATCAACTGAAAAATGATCGTTTAAGCCACGCTTATATTATTTTTGGCAAAGTCGACATTGCTTTGATAGCAAAAATTTTAACTGTAAATACCGCCGATCTTATTGAGCTAAAAGAAAATCCGGTCAAAATTGACCATATTCGCGAGCTAATTCATTGGATTACTCTCAAACCGCATAGTTCTAAAAATAAACTGGCGGTTATCCACAACATCGAAAATCTGACTTTAGATGCCGCCAATTGTTTGCTAAAAACTTTAGAAGAACCTCCATCTTGCTCGATTATTATTATGACAGCCGCTAAAAAAGAAAAAATACTTCCGACTATCGAATCAAGATGCCAGAAATTATACCAGAAAAATGAAGACGAAGTTGAGATAGGCGATTTTGTAGATTTTAAAAAGATTGGTCAAATGTCAATTAAAGAACGTTTTGATTATGCCAACAAACTGTCGGAAAATCCCGATCTTAATAAAATCATCGATTTATGGGAAAAAAGTTTTCGGGAAGAATTATTGGCCGGTCATGATAAAAAAACCGTTCTAAAAGAAATTGTTAAGGCAAGAGGTTTACTTTTAACCAATACTTCGGTAAAATTACTATTAGAAAATCTATTATTAAAATTTTAATTTTAAAATGAAAAAAATATTTATTAAGTTTCCGTCAACGGGAAAAATATATCTTTTTGAGACCGATTTATCGTTGGGTTCCGGCCAGGAAATTCTAGCGGAAAATGACGGCATTGTCGAGCAAGCAGTTTTAGTTGAAAAGCCGGAAAATGGCGAAGCAGAAACCGGTAACGGAAAAATTATCCGAATCGTTAGTTCTGACGACCGGGTGAATTTAGTAAATCTAAAAAAACAGGCCCGAGGATATTTGGAAGAAAGCAGAAAAAAAGTTTTTCGCCACGGCCTCAATATGAAAATTTTGGATGTCGATATTTCCTTTGACGAGAAAAAACTGACTTTTTATTTTTGCGCCGCCGGGCGGGTTGATTTCCGCAGTTTAGTTACCGATTTAGCCAAATCTTACAATAAACTAATCCGCCTTCAGCAAGTCGGCTCGCGTGATGAAGCCAAACATTTCGGCGGCATCGGCCGTTGTGGTAGGGAACTATGTTGTTCCAAATTCTTAAATAATTTAGAAAGTGTTACTTTGGAAATGGCCCAGACGCAAGAGCTTTCAACCTCCAATACCAACAAATTATTCGGTTGTTGTGGAAAATTAATGTGCTGCTTGGCTTTTGAGGCTCAAAATTACCAAGAATTAAAAAAGAAAATGCCGAAAATAGGCAGTAAATATTCATCGCCAAAAGCTGAAGGGATTGTCAGCGGCTACAGCATCCTGGAAGGCAAAATCGTCGTTGAAACCAAAAAAGGGGAAAAAGTCGAGGTGTTTGTATGATCTGGAATTTGTCAATCGTTTTAGCGGTCGTTATAATTTTGATCATTGTTGCTCGCCGGCTGCCCGATGCCAGAGATAAATTATCTGAGGCCAAGGAAGTCAGCGACAAAGATTTAAGCTTATACGGTTTAATTGCTCAAGCCGATGACGCTTTTGAAAGCAAAGAGTATGAAAAAGCCGAAGATCTTTATGTTAAAGCGGCAACTCAAGATCCCGATAATCCAAAAATATATTCTCGTTTAGGGGTTATTTTTTTGGAGCAGGGGAATTACTATGATGCCAAAGATGCTTTTTTTCAGGCCGTCAAACTGGAACCCGATCTTGCTTCGCGTCATATTAACTTAGGCATCGCCCTTACCGGTCTAAAGGATTATTTTAAAGCTCAACAATCTTTTAAAAAAGCTCTTAGTTTGGATCCTAAAAACAAAAAGTATCAAAAACTTTTAGAAAAAGTTGAAAAAGGCTTAGATAGAGAAAAAAAACGCAGATAAGTCTTTTGCTGAACCTTATTAATATTGAAAAAGGTCTTATTTTATAGTAGTATTTAATAGGAATCGAAGAATCGGTTAACAATTATTTTTGCCGAGGTAGCGAAGTGGCCAAACGCATCTGACTGTAAATTGAAATTGGTTCTGGTACATTTACAATTGACACAATGGTATAAGGTGATAGAATAATTGCATGAGTAAGATTTTAGACAATAGATTGGTTGAGATCAAAAAACTTTATTATGGTAATCAGCTATGCATGCGTCAAATAGCCGAAAAACTTGATGTATCAATTGATGCGGTCATTTATTTTATGAGAAAACATAAACTAAAACGGAGAAATTTTTCTGAAATAAATCGATTACATTTTGAAAGAAAATCACCTTCTTTTAAACTTAGACTTATTGATTCTGTTTTACTAAGGGAATTAAAAGTTATCGGCACAATGCTTTATTGGAGCGAGGGTTACACGAGCGAAAAAGGAAGCATTGTAGATTTCGCCAACAGTGATCCGGAAATGATTACGATATTTCTTAAATTTTTAAGAAATATTTACGAAATTGATGAAAAAAAGTTGAGGATTCTATTATATTGCTATACAGATCAAGATGTTGATAGTTTAATTAATTTTTGGAGCAATTTAACGGGGATTCCCAGGAGACAATTTTCTAAACCATATGTCAGAAATGATTTTAGAAAAAATGGTCGGAAAATGGTAAATGGTTTAATCCATCTTAGATATTGCGATAAAAAATTACTTTTGGAGGTTAAAAAAGCAATAGATTATTATAAAAATAAGTATAGAACGAATAATGCCGGAGTACGGGAAGTGGACAAACCCAGCGGTCTGTAAAACCGACGCTTCACAGCTTCGTAGGTTCGAATCCTACCTCCGGCACCACTTCGGCCGCCAACGGCGGCTTCAGTATAAACTCAGTTTACCCTGAGTGTCAGTGAAGGGCCCGGATAGCTCAGTGGTAGATTCACCCGCCGTAGTGCCCGAGTAGCTCAGAGGCAGAGCAATTCCATGGTAAGGAATAGGCCAGGGGTTCAAGTCCCCTCTCGGGCTCCATGAAACAAATATTCATTTTTATAAGCCCGTGTAGCTCAATGGTAGAGCAGCTGTTTTGTAAACAGCAGGTTAGCGGTTCAAATCCGCTCATGGGCTCCATTAGAAAGGAATGACGAAATGGCCAAGACTAAATCAATTTTATTTCAGTTTGAATGCACCGAGTGTAAATCAAGAAATTACACTACCAGCAAAAATCCGGCAGAAAATAAAGAAAAATTACAGCTTAGTAAATTCTGTAAAAAATGCCGTAAACATACTTTGCACAAGGAAGCAAAGATCAGTAAAGCAAAAAAATAATTTCTTTGGTTAAAGCTTAAATGGTGATACAGAAAAGTCATTCTGAGGCGTTAGCCGAAGAATCTCTCAGCTTGTCTGAGCATTATAAACTTACATTTACAAGAGATCCTTCAGCTGACGCTTCAGGATGACAGTATACAGTAAATAACCCTTTTGCTTTTATTTTCAACAGGTTGAATACCCCGCAGTTTGCTGCGGGGATGAAAACCTGTTTGGAAACAAACTTTCCGCAGGATACTCTGCGGCAAGCCGCAGAGTAGTTTATCATGCAGTTTTAACATTTTAGTTAATGGGAGTTTAGTTTAGTGGTAAAACGCTTCTCTCCAAAAGAAGGGTCGGGGGTTCGATTCCCTCAACTCCTGCCAAAATTGCGAATTTGACACTTCGACGACAATGCTAAAACTTGGTAAGGGAGCACGTTCGGAATAAACTTGTCTCTCAGTGTCAACCGTGAGCAAAGTCGAAGCGGTTGACAGTTGGAGGCGATATTTTATATACTATAGTTAAATAATAGTTCTCCTGTAAGGAGGGAGATTGTTTATAGGTGGCGGAAACGTTCAGCAAACAAGTGATAAGAAAAAGTTAGTTGATGTTCTTTTGGAAACCGGCAAAATTAAGCCGGACGATGCTTCGAGTTGGAAACATTTGTCCAATATCGAAGTTGAAGAAAAGCTAAAAGATAGCCATATGGTCTCTGGCGAGGATATCGCCCGAGCCTATTCGGCGGTATTTTCCATTCCTTTTATCTCGCTTACCAGTAGTAATATTCCTCGTGAGGTTTTGGAAATTATTCCCAAAGATTTAGCCGAAAAATACAAAACTATTGTTTATGAATTTGATAAGCAAAACAAAATTTTAAATGTCGCCACCTCGCAAGCCAATCGTCTTTCCAGCGATTTGGGCGATGTTTTAGATGAATTAAGAAAGAAAAAAGGCTATGTTATCAAAATTGCCGTTACTACCGAGGAAGATATTCAAAAAATTATTGCTCTATACTCAAAACCGGCAGAAGCCTCTATCGCGGAAATTCCCGTAAAAGTAGCGTCAACTTTGCCGCCGCCGGCGGCAACCGGTAAAACTGTTGATTTAGACAAAATGAATATTTCTTTGGAAGTAATTTCCAAATTTCCCGAAGACATTTCGCGAAAATACAAAATGGTTGTTTTCGAGGCCCCGCATCCCTCGCTTATTAAAGTGGCGGTGGTTCATCCCGAAGATAAAAAAGTGCAAGAAATCCTTGATTTTGTCAGAGAAAAAAACGATATTGCTTTGGATATTTATCAAGCTGATGAACATCAAATTAGCCGGGCGATGAAATTTTATAGTCCGCCCAAAGAAGAAAAAATTATTGCCCCGCCGCCGTCCGAATCGGATATTTCCCCCCGCCGGTTTATGCCAAAACCGGCGGTTGAGCAGGCTCCCAAAGAGCCGCAAGCCACCGAGCCGACGGTTCTACCGACACCGCAGCCGGAAGAAGCCCCCGAAGCGGTGGTGATAGCTTCCGAAAACGATTTGGACAAATTTTTGGATACTCCCATTAAAGAAGTTATCGATCTCGAACAATTTATTACCGGCGGAAATGTGCCAAAAATTGTCGCCGCCGTATTGGCTTTAGCTGTGTCTCAAAAATCGTCGGATATTCATATTGAACCGACTGAAAAATATTCACGCGTCCGCTACCGCGTCGACGGCGTTCTAAAAGATATTATCAAACTTCCTCTCGAAATGCAGCCGGCGCTCATGTCAAGAATAAAAATTCTTTCAAAATTAAAAATTGATGAATCCAGAGTTCCTCAAGACGGCCGTTTTGACGCCATTACTTCCGGTCATCAGATTGATTTAAGAATTTCCACTTTGCCGACGGTTCACGGCGAAAAAGTTGCCATGAGAATTTTGGACAAGTCTTTAAGAATGTACACTTTAGAAGAGCTGGGGTTGATGGGCAGGAATTTAAAAATTTTAACTGAAAATACCGATAAACCCTACGGCATTGTCTTAGCGGTTGGCCCGACCGGTTGCGGCAAATCAACAACCTTGTATGCCATTTTAAACCGAATTTCTTCTGCTTCGGTAAATATCATCACTTTGGAAGATCCGGTTGAATATGAAATTTCCGGTGTCAATCAATGTCAAATTAAACCTAAAATCGGCTTTACTTTTGCTAACGGTTTGCGCAGCGTCCTTCGCCAAGACCCCAACATAATTATGGTTGGTGAAGTTCGCGATGCCGAAACCGCCTCGCTTGCCACCCACGCCGCTTTAACCGGTCATTTAGTTTTGACAACATTGCATACCAACGATGCTTCGGGCGCTTTGCCTCGGTTAATCAATATGGGCATTGAGCCGTTTTTAATTACTTCGTCTATCAACGCCATTTTGGCCCAGCGTTTGGTAAGAAAACTTTGTCCAAAATGTAAACGGCCGGCTCATATTCCGGAATTGGTTCAAAAAGAAATTGATGAAGAGCTTTCGAAATTAAATTTTCCGCGGCCATATCAATTTTACGAAGGCAAGGGCTGTTCCGAATGCGATCACGGTTATAAAGGCAGAATTGGCATTTTCGAAGTTTTACCAATGACGGAAAACATTGAAAATGTCTGTATCGCTCGCCGGCCGTCGTCGGAAATTAAGGCCGAAGCCATTAAAGAGGGGATGATTACCATGCGCCAAGACGGCATTATCAAAGCGTTGAAGGGGATTACCACCATTAACGAAGTTTTGCGGGCCGTCGCCGTTTAAACATCGGGTATTTATTAGGTCAATTAGTATAATTAGGTTAATTAGAAATTTATAAAGGAGGATTTATGCAAATTACTTTAGACCCTTTGATGAAAAAGCTTTTGGATTTTGCCATTGAGCGAAAAGCGTCCGATCTTCATCTTACGGTAAACATTCCGCCGATGGTGAGAATTGACGGAAAATTGTCTCCCGTTCCGTCCGAAGCCGAGCTTTCATCTGAAGCAGTTAGCCGTCTAATTCAGTCGTTTATGACTCAAGAACAACTCGAGCGCCTTAAAGTAAGAAAAGAGGTTGATTTTTCTTTTGGTTATCAAACGACTCGTTTTCGAACTAATTCCTATTTTCAAAAAGGCAACATGGCCGCTTCGCTTCGTCTTATTCCTAAACTAATTAAAACACTTCAAGAATTAGGCCTGCCGCCGCTTTTGGAAAAATTTACCAACGCTTCGCAAGGTTTTGTTGTTATCACTGGTCCTACTGGTCACGGCAAATCAACGACTTTAGCGGCGATGATTAATCATATTAACCACGCCCGTGCGGAGCATATCGTGACTATCGAAGATCCGATCGAATATGTTTTTGAGCACGAAAAATCAATTGTCTCCCAGCGCGAAGTCGGCTCCGATACCAATTCTTTCGCCCGGGCACTGCGATCGTCTTTGCGCGAAGATCCCAACGTTGTTTTAATCGGGGAAATGCGTGACTTGGAGACAATCGACGCCGCCCTAACACTCGCTGAAACCGGCCATTTGGTTTTTACTACTTTGCATACCAATTCTGCATCCCAGACAGCCGACCGTATCGTTGATGTTTTCCCGCCTTATCAACAGCAGCAAGTCAGAATGCAGCTGGCCAATGTCTTGCTTGGAGTTGTCTCACAAAGACTTATTCCACGGACTTCCGGCGGTCGAATCGTTGCTTGCGAAATTATGGTTTCTAATTCGGCGGTTCAGTCGACCATTCGCGAAGGTAAAACCCACCAACTGCCGAATATCATTCAAACTTCCGCTTCCGAAGGGATGATTACTTTGGACAAAGTTTTGGCCGAATTGGTGTCGAAAGGAGAAATTACCATCGACAATGCCTTGACTTGGGCATTGGATCCCAAAGCCTTCAAGATGATGGTCTATTGAGCAAAGCTCAATTAGAAATATCAAATATCAAAACAAAAATGTCAAATGAAGTTCAAATCACAAAGCACAAATTTGATCTTGAAGAAAGAACCTCAATATTTGCCGAGGAAGTTATAGATTTTTTAAAGCTTCTGGGTAGTAATCCGATAAATCGAATATTAATTTCACAGCTTACAAGATCTGCATGTAGTATTGGTGCCAATTATATGGAGGCCGACGCTGCTGAATCAAAGAAAGATTTTAAGCACAAAATAAGCATTTGTAAAAAAGAAGCTAAGGAAACCCGACATTGGCTTAGAATGGTTGCTAAGGCGAATCCTGATTATCAAGAAAAATGTCGGCAGCTTTGGCGAGAAGCTCATGAATTGTTACTGATATTCTCCACGATTCTTAAAAAGTAATTCAATTATTTAAGTATTTGAGATTGATTTGACATTTTTTATTTGAGATTTGGATTTAAGTTGGCAAGGTCTCTTGTCATCTTAATTCATTCTTGTTATATTAAATATATAGTATCAAAGGAGCGGGATGAAAAATATTACTCTCTTTGCGAGGGTTACAAATAAAGAAAAAGTTTTCTTTGCCAGGCAGCTGGCGGTGATGATCTCCGCCGGGCTTGCTCTTGACCAAGCTATTAATTTGGTTAAAATGCAAACCAGAAATGTTGCCTTTCGTAATGTTTTAGAGGGAATTGCCAAGGATATTGATGCCGGCGAGCCGCTATCGGCTGCCATGGCTAAATATCCGAAGGTTTTTGATAATGTTTTTATCTCGGTGGTTAGGGCCGGCGAGGCCTCTGGCAAAATGGAAAAAGTCCTCGCTAATCTTGCCGACCGCATGGAAAGCTTCCAGTCATTTAAAAGCAAAGTCAACTCTGCTCTTGCTTATCCGATATTTATCGTTGTCGCCATGATTGTGGTGGTAGTTGTGATGATGATTAAAGTTGTGCCGGTCTTAAAAACGGTTTTTGAAGAATCCGGCGCTCAATTGCCTTTATCTACTCGCATTATTGTAGCGATTTCCAACTTTTTGGTCGGCTCTTGGTATTTTGTTTTGCTTGGCATCATTATCGTTAGTGCGGGCTTGTATTATTTTTTCCGCTATACCAAAAAAGGCCGTTTTACCTGGGATGTCATTAAGCTCAAAACTCCCTTGATTTCCTATGTTTCCTACGATGTTTATATGGCGCGTTTTTCCCGAAACTTGGGTATGATGATTGAGGCCGGCATTCCCATTATCGAGACGATTAAAATCACCGCCGCCGCCGTCAATAATCGCGTTTATACAAGGATTTTAAAATCGGTTATCGCCGAAGTCGAGCGCGGCATTCCCATGTCGGTGCCGTTGGAAAAAGCCAAAGAATTTCCTATTCTTGTGCCGCAAATGATTATGGTGGGCGAGCAAACGGGTAAGTTGGAAACATTAATGAATAAATTGGCCGATTACTACGAAGATGAAGTTGACAATAAAATTAAAACCATTTCCAATCTGATCGAGCCGGTTACCATTGTCATTGTTGGCCTTGGAGTCGGCTTTATCGTTTATTCAATCCTGTATCCTATTTACAGCCTTGTTCAAGT
>CAYSSM010000002.1:55062-58146 GCA_964433905.1 uncultured Candidatus Saccharibacteria bacterium | reverse complement strand
TTCTGTTTTTATCTTGCCAACTTCCGGTCCCGGCTCAAGTTTCAATTCTTTCATAATATCGTTCCCAGTAATTAAATCGAATTTTTTGACCTGATGTTTTTCTTCCTCGGAAGTTTCTTTTTCAAATTTTTTGTGGAGGGCTAATGCGTCTTCATACATTTTCATATCCGGTTTGCCAATCGGCCGCAAGCTGGCTGAAAGATCGGCTTTGGTCAAATCCAACAGAAGCTTAATATGCGGATCGGAAAAAAGTTTTTTCTGTTTTCTTTCACTCATACCGCTAAAGGCATTAATAATCCGCATATGTTGGGAAATTGCCCAAAAAACCGCTTCGATAAAATGATGTGAAAATTTTAAACGTTCTAAAATCGCTTTAGCTTTCTCGGCCGAACGAACATCATGATCAAAAAAAGTTATGCTTGTTTTACCAATTTTACTGCGATAGCCGATAGTCTCCGGCTTGGCAATATCATGGAGCAAGACCGCCCAAACTAATTCTTCAGAAGGTCCGCCGTCTGGCGGATTGCCAATGTTTTTTAAAGCAAGCAAAGTATGCGTCCAAACATCTCCCTCACCGTGAAACTCTACGGGTTGTGAAACATTTTTTGTTGCCTTTAATTCAGGCAATATTTTATCAAGCAAACCTAATTCAAGCCAAAGAAGAATCGATTGGTCACGATTTTTAATTTGTAATGATTTACTAACTTCATCACGAATGCGCTCTGCGGAAATTTCAATAATTTTATCGGTATTTTCTTTAACAGCTTTTTTAGATTTTGCCTCTAACTTGAAATTGTATTTAGCGGCAAAACGAACCGCACGAAGCATTCTCAAATAATCTTCTTCGATTCTTTCTTCCGGCTTGCCAATAAAACGGATTATTTTTCTTTTTAGATCTTTAATTCCTTCAACATAATCGATAATCTCAAATTTTACGGGATCATAAAAAAGACCGTTAATGGTAAAATCGCGGCGCTGGGCATCTTCTTCGGCAGTTGTGTATTCGATCTTTATCGGCCGGCGATGATCGGCAATTCCGATATCGGATCTAAAAGTTGCCACTTCAAACTCGCCTCCTTTAGTAGATGTAGATTTTTCTGATTTAACCACAACAACACCAAATGCCTTGCCTTGGCCACGAGCTCCGGGAAAAATTTTTTGAACTTCTTCCGGCTTGGCGGAGGTGGCAATATCAATATCATGGGCAGGAATCCCTAAAATTTCATCTCTTACCGCACCACCGGCAAAATAGGCCTCAAAACCTTTTTCCTGCAAAGTTTTAACGATTTCGACGGCCTGCTTTTCTTCTTCGGTTAATTCGCGTTCAATATTAAAACTGATCTTGTTCATAGATTTATTTTAACACATTTTAACCTGATGGTCGAGAACAACATTAACTTTTATTTTCAGAGGTTGAATGCCTCGCAGCTTGCTGCGAGGCAGTTTATTTGCTTTCATTATTTTCGGAATCTTCGGATGTTTTTGAAATTTCTTTTATTTTTCTCTTGTAACAGATGACAAGGCTTCCGAAAACAAACAAAACCAGAGCCAAAGCACCGTAAAAATCTGATTTTACGCCTTCGGCCAAATCAGGGTTCAATAGCACAAAAGCAACCGCATAAATGATAAAACCCAATCCCATTTTCGCCTGCTTAGTAAAAAAACAATAGCCGGCAGCAATTAACGAAATTACCCCCAAAAAGATTTGATACATTGATCTCCTTTCAAATTGTTTTTAATTTACCACTTATAATTATTTTATCTTGCTGAAGCTCAATTTTTTCGATCTCGTAATTTTGATAAAGGTTGGAAAATTTATTATCAAAATATTCATTAAGATTTTTTTCGATTTGAGGTTTTAAAATACCTGGCAAAGAAAGACGGCCGGCAGAGATTTTATTTACAGCAATTTTGATTTTACCATTTTCAGCTTTAGGAGTTGTTTCAACTTTAAAATTAGTTTTAACAATCATTTTTGTATTGCCGTAGATGTTTAATCCATCTTTATCAACGGTAACTTGAATATCCTTAATGTCAAATTGACCCAATTTAAGACCGTCGCTCATAATCGAAGTAAGTTCTTCGGAAGTAATTTCGGTTGTGAATTCCGGATCGGTAACCTCTATTTTCTTATTAAAGCTGTCTTTCAAAGTAAAAGAAGTGGTAATTTTTTGTGGTGATAAGTTGATTTTTTTAATTTCCCTGACCAGAAAAAATACGATGATTATTGAAATAGTTAAGATGATGGCAAAAAATATGATCAATGTTTGACAAGTGCAACAGCTCCGATGAGCAGTTTTTTTATCCAAATCTGCGTAAAAATTATCTTCCTGGCTCTGGTGATTCGTCGGCAAGAGACCTCCCGGTTAATTTGTTGATCACCACCTTAATGGAGGCAATTTCTTCACAATTGAAAATCCAAGCAAGCAATAGATAAATCAGCACGGAGACTAATACCGCAATAATTGTTTGCGTAAAGACACCCCAGAAACGATGCATATCAACGAAAATAGCCGCCACAAGTTTTACTTCCTGTAATGCTACTGCCATTATTATTGAAGCTAAAAATACTTTACAAGTAAAGAAAATGATAGATAATTCCGGCATTTTTATTTTTGTTCTGATGATTAAATATAAAACCACCGCATTGATAAAAGAACTCAAGGAATATGCGACAGCTAATCCGGTGATGCCCATTATTGGAGATAGCAACTTACCGGCAATTATCGCAATAATTATTGAAATGACGGTCACAACAGTTGGAGTTTTTGTATCATGAAAAGCATAAAAAGATCTTGCCAGTAGCGGAATAATACTCGTAAAAACCAGGGCAAGAGCAAAAAAACCTAAAGTATTAGCCGTATCAATCGTTTGGCCCCAGCCAAAATAACCCGAGCCTAAGATAATTCTAACAATTTGCGCTCGCAGCATTATAACAATAAAGGTAATCGGCACCATAAAGAAAATAATTGTTCTTAAAGTTTTCGTAAAATAATAAGCAAAGTCGTTAAATCGTTTTTGTGAATATGTTTCCGATAATGTTGGAAAAATTGCCACCGCGAAGGAAGTGCCAAAAACTACCAT
>CAYSSM010000002.1:20917-54962 GCA_964433905.1 uncultured Candidatus Saccharibacteria bacterium | reverse complement strand
CCAATAACTACCGAGTAAGTAACAGCCATAACTCCGAATTTATCAGCGAAAAGAAAAGTCCCAAGAATAATCGTCACATTATAGACTAAGGGCGCTAAAGAATAAACCATGAATCGTTTGAAAGAATTTAGTACCGCTCCGAAAATATATGAAAGACCGAAAAAAATTGGCGAAGCCAACATTATCCTGGCCAAATAAGCTGTTAGTTGTTGGTTTTCAGCTGAAAACCCCGACACAAATAAAGGAGTTAAATATGGCATAAGAATCCAAAGAATGGTTGAAAACACAATTAAAGAAACGATAGCGATATTTATCACCGAGTTGGCAACATGCCAGGCTTCCTTTTGTTTTTTATCGGATAGAAGCGATGAAAAAACTGGAATAAAAGCGGCCGAAATAGCTCCTAAAATCAGAACATTAAACAATAAATCTGGAATTCTAAAAGCAGCGTAATAAACTGAAAGCATTTCCGTCGGTATCTTTTGAGTCAAATAATGATCGCGGATTACCCCCAAGACATTGGATAAAAAAAGCGTAAAAATTAATATAACCGAAGCCGCCCGAAAAGAATTTTTGCTCCCAAAAAATTTATTTAGAAATTTTTTCATAAATATGATAAAAAAAACTCCTCGTCTTACAAGTCTATCTTAGTCCTAAAATAAGGTAAAATCAATCGTCTTAGATGATTTCATCATCATCGTCATCATTTTGAGGCTGTTCTTCAGTTTCAAATTCGCCTTTTTTCTTTTTACGCCATTGCCAGATGAAATATGCAAGCAAGGTTATAAAAACCGGTATGGCAATGTACAAAACCAAGGCGGCGCCGGAAGAAATTGAAAAACCGGCCAGTTTCGTTTCTGGCGAAGGAGAAACATTCGGACTGGGAGAAGTTTTTTTGGTTACCGATGGAGACGGTGACGGACTTTTTGCAGGAGAAATTGTAGGTGTCGGCGAAGCCTTAGCGATTTGTGTTGGAGTAGAAGTTGTTGGAACAACGATGTCTGTTGGAGTGGGTTCACTTGTCGGTTCAGAAGTTGGCTCGGGAGTTAGTGTGGGAGCGGATGTTGGTGTCGGTGTTGGTGTTTTTTTACCGCCACCTCCTCCGGAGGTAGGAGTAGCTGTGGGATTGGGTGTCGGCGTTGGCGTAGGTGTTACATCGGAAATTGTGTATGTTGCATTTGACGGTTGAGCAAGTATCGTGTCTGAACTATGGGAAATAATTTGCGAATTATTTAAACCTCTTGAATCTTCCACATAGTTAAAAGTTACATTTGTATTACCTTTTGATTGTTTAGCTGTAAATTTTATCGTCGCCAAGACACCACTACCATTAAAAGAAATTACTGGTTGAGATAGAGGAACACATGCTTCGTAAACAATTCTTCCTCCATTTATAGAATTTGTCCACAAATAAGAGAACGTTGCAGTTCCTGGAGTGACACTTACAGCATCTAAATAATTGGTATCGAAATCTAGCACAGCTGTAGCACAGTCCGCATCCACTCCGCCAGTAGTAATATCAATATTTACATCAAAAGTTTGACCTATTTGATAAGTACCACTTGATGGATTCAAAGCCATTGTTGCCACATCAACATCGGCCTTTGGGAATAATTTGCCTTTTTTGATACCCAAAGTGTAAATCAAAATCAATGCCACGATTAGAACGATTCCCATGATCAGAAAAATTAGTTTGTTTTTTTTCATATTTACCTCCTTTGAGCACCTATTACCCGCCAGTTTGTTATTAATAATTGAACATCTGACAGGCTCACTTCTAAGTCTTTATTGACATCGGCATCGGCCCTAAAACCCACATCAGTACTGAGTAACCTCCAAGAAGTAAGAATGATCTGAACATCAGACAAGTTAATTTGATTATCGTCGTATATATCACCTGCCCTCTGCTGGCCAAAATCAATCGATAAAGGATTCGTTAAAACAATATTTGTTCTCTCTTGAGCCAAATGATATGGAACTTTGAGCCAAAAGTCATAATTTCCATCAGTAAGATCGGCTGTAACTTGTCCACTGCCGGTAGGACCAATTGCAAGATCGCTTTTTTCAAAAACCGGTGTTATTTGTCCCGCCGGATAAATAATTAAATGGACATTTGAAGAACTACTATCACTGCCGGCATTACCCTGAAGTGTTAAGGCAAGATTAATATTTGTGCCGGTAACGATATTTGTTATAACAGTATTTGACTCAATTGGAACGGTTATGCCATTGTAAGTAACAGAAGCGGTATTACAGATACTGTTAGCCGGACAAATTGTTTGAGCAAAAGGCTTAATTTTACCGCTAAAAACAGCCCAAATAAAAACACCTGCGCTAACAAGCACCACTGTTAAAAAGAGAACAATTGTTACCTGTTTTCGGTAAGACAGCTTCCTTAATCTGCGAAATAACTTCAAAAATTCCCTCCTGTTATTATCATATATCTTTCACAATTTTTGTCAAATCAATTTATTATTACTCTAAAAGAAACCGTACCAGATGCTCCTGATAAAATAGAAGGTACTGTCCATCTGACAGTATTACCGATAAGTTGACCGTTATTTTGAATCGAATCTAAAGTAGTATTTGCCGGAACGATATCCGTAATAACAGCATTGTTTATCAGATTATTACCAAGATTTTCATAATTTATTGTATAAGTCAAAATACTGCCCGAAGAGGATACAAATTTATCAACCGTTTTGCTGAAAACTAACGGGCCGCGATTTATTGCCTCTATATATCGTGTCCCCCATTTTTTAGTCGGCGCCATCACCGCTCCCTCGCTCCACTCATCCCAGGCTTCAACCATGATTATTTTAGGATTGATATTTTTTGTATCAACGAAATTTTTGGCGCGTTGAACCAATTTTTGAAATTTTTCAGGGGTGGAATTAATTACTGTCTTATAATTTATCCTCCATGGTAATAGTGGGTAATCGTCATAACCGGGGGCAATCACTGGAAAATATTTCGGATTGGTTCCATACAAACCAACCATTTTATCATAATACTCTATCCAGGAATTTTCGTTAACAATCATCGCATCAGTATATTCACGAGTTGAATTAGGAGTCATGCCCCTAAGAAGATAAGTGTAATCCGTAAGACCATCTATACCAACTGTTGCCATATCGCCGAAGCTAAAACCGGCTGTCTCCTCAAGATAGCCACCCTTGACCAAAATAATTTCCGCGCCGCCATATCCTTTGGCAATGGATTTGTTACGCAAAGAATCAAAAATAGCTTTTGTTCCTGAACGCGAAAAAGTGTTAATTAAAGGTCGTAAATCCCAAATATAAAAAACTGGTTTGCCGTTAACTTTATAGTATTGTGGCAGAGAGAAATAATTATTAACAACATAGTCCACTGCCTCATCGGCATGTGTTTGATCTACCGCCAAATGATTGGCCCACATGACAGCGAATTTTGTATCATTAATATACTTGGACTTTAAAAATCCTTGCTCAAGAGCCTCTTGTCTTTTTATTCCGTTGTTATCGTAGTACCAATCATAGACAAAAAAATCGACACCGCTATCAGTCCCCCATTTAATCATCCAATCTGCCGCTACCGGATTTGAATCGTCATAATAATTTAAAAGCGGCATTTTGGGTTGATCTTGGCCGGGGAAAACAGTTGTCGCGTTTCTAATTGTCGACCAGACCCCAGCTAGATTATAGACCGTGGTGCCATCTGGATTTTTTAGATAATTGTGCCAGTTCGGAAAAACATACATGCCGATTTCGTAATTATCAATTACTTTTTGCGGCGGCGCAGTTGGTCCTAAACTATAAGAATTGGCATCGGCCGGACAATTGTTGATATCTTCACCAATGTCCCAAATGCCATTGCCACAGTGTAGTAAAGATTGAGCTTGAGTTTTTGATTTAGAACTAAAAATAATAAACAGAAAACCTAAGACCAATATGAGAGAAAAAATAATTTTAATTTTTCCCAGCAAAACCCCTCCAAACTCTGTTTATGCTTTAAGTAACTTATCTAATTCCGAACCTTCAATCGTTTCTTTCGTAATCAGTTCTTGGGCTAATTTTTTAAGAAAAGCTTTTTTCTTTGTCAAAACGGCCGTCGCATCTTGTCGGCCTTTTTCAATTATTTGGGCTACTTCGGCATCAATTTGAGCGGCTTTGCTGTCTGAATAATTGCGCTGTTCGGATATTTCTCGGCCAAGAAAAATCATTTCTTCTTTTTCTCCTAAAACAATCGGCCCTAACTTTTCGCTCATGCCATAGATCATCACCATATCTCGAGCCAGTTTGGTTGCCCGCCTAAGATCATTTTGAGCGCCGGTGGTAACATCGCCATAAATAATTTTTTCCGCTACCCAACCACCCAAAAGTTGAGCGATATCATCTTTAAACTTTGCCGTAGAGTAAAGTTTTCTATCTTCAATCGGCAACGACCATGTATAGCCCAAGGCCATGCCGCGGGAAACGACCGACACTTTGTGGATCGAATCGCAATTTGGCAACACATGACCGACAACCGCATGGCCTGCCTCGTGAAAGGCAGAAATTTCTTTTTCTTTTACTGAAAGAAGATGTGATTTCCTCTCCGGACCAAGTATAACTTTTTCAATTGAACCTGATAATTCTTTTTGATGGACTTCTTTTAAATTTTCTCTGGCGGCCAAAATAGCCGCTTCATTAACGACATTTCTTAAATCAGCCCCTGAAAGACCGGCGGTTGAACGAGCAATTTTTTCCAAATCAATATCTTTAGCCAGCGGCTTAGTTTTGGAATGAATTTTTAATATTGCCTCCCGCTCCTTAAGATCAGGAAGATCGATAACCACTCTCCTGTCAAAGCGGCCGGGCCTTAATAACGCCGGGTCTAAGACATCGGGACGGTTAGTGGCAGCCATCACAATTACTCTGGTGTCTGTTTCAAAACCATCCATTTCAACTAAAATTTGATTTAAAGTTTGTTCTCTTTCGTCATGCGAACCGCCCAAACCAGAGCCTCTCTGACGGCCGATGGCATCCAATTCATCAATAAAAAGTATCGCCGGAGAGTTTCTTTTGGCTTTCAAAAAAAGATCGCGAACTCTGGCGGCGCCTACGCCAACGAACATTTCCACAAATTCGGAAGCTGAAATTGAATAAAAAGGCACGCCGGCTTCGCCGGCGACTGCTTTTGCAAGAAGGGTTTTGCCGCATCCCGGAGGACCGACTAATAAAACACCTTTAGGAATTTCCGCTCCCAAGGATTTAAATTTACCGGGACTTTTTAAAAATTCAACAACTTCGTAAAGCTCTTGTTTTGGCTCTTCCAAACCGGCAACATCAGCAAAGGTAGTTTTTTTGGCTCCTGGGTTAAAGAGCCGTGCTCTTGATTGGCCAAAAGAGAGCGCTCGAATATTGCCTCCTTGAGCCTGACGGAACATGATGTAAATAAAACCGCCAATTAACAAAAAAGGTAAAATTATTGATAAAAATGTTGTCCAAAAAGAACCTTTATCCGGATTGCTAACCTTAATTTCAACTTTATCGGAAGTAATACCGTAATCCTTTAAGTTGGCAGCCGCTTCTTTGTAAGCGATTAATTCTTTGCCGTCTCTTAATTTTGCCGTAACTTGATTTTGATCAACTTCAACAGACGTTACTTGTTGAGACTCAACCCTTACAGCAATATCTGAAATACCAACTTGCTCTGGTTTTGTACCAGTTGGCACAGCCAAAGAATAGATAATTAATCCGATGACAATTATCACAACAAGATAAAATATATTGCGAAAACAATTTCCTTTTAAAGTAATCATATTTGATAAATATTAATAATTTATTTTTGGTGGCAGTGGTAGGATTCGGACCTACGACCCCGGCCTTATGATGGCCTTGCTCTACCACTGAGCTACACTGCCATTTCGCTTCGCTCAATGTAAACTCCGATTTATTGATTGATAAGTTTACACTGAGACCCGCTTTGCGGGACGAAGTGGTAGCGGGGGCAGGATTCGAACCTGCGATCTTCAGGTTATGAGCCTGACGAGATACCACTTCTCCACCCCGCGATAAAGACACATAAAAGAGTTCATAAATTATCCTAACATAAAATTTCCCTCATATCAAGATCACCGACTTTTGAACATTTAAAACACAATAAAGTTCAAGGGATGAACTTTTGTGAAATGCCGGTTGAGGAGCTTTTCGTTTGACGAGGGAATGTCGGGACGAAGTCAAACAGAAAACGACGAATAGGTTGGCTGTAGCTCCGCAATCGACTGACGCCGAAAGGGCGGCTGAAAACAAAAGTTTATTTCTTGAACATAGTAGATTATTAATCGCTATTTACATTTTCCAGAGGGGTACAAAGTTCCTGGATAATTTAATTTTTTTAATAGCAATAAAGCCAATAAGAGTAAGTATTGCTCCTGAAATAACAATATAGATTATCCAATGAGAAGCAAAAGATTGCTTTATCCCCGCAAATAATCCGGCTTGATTTTCATTTTCAGTCGCATTAACAATAACTTTCTTTTTGGCTTCCAACACGCCAAGATTTATCTCTTGGCTATTACCTGATTTATCGGAAGCTTTTACAATAATATCAGTTGATCCTTCGGTTTCAATTTTTTGTTTAAGCAAGAATGTTTTTTCATTATCGGAGCTGGCAGCATTTGAAGTATTTAGTAAACTATAATTTTGATCAAAAGCTTTTACTTCCAATTTCTCAACATCGCCGGTAATCACAACTTGGAAATTTACTTCTTCACCAGCGTAGATTGATTGCGGTGAAAACGAAGTCTTTTCTTTAACAAAACTAAATGACGCTTGATCTGCTTGATCGGTATTTAAAGTTACAGCAGGGCTGTTTGTATTCTCCGGATTTCCGCTTACTTGCTCTGAAGCAACCTGGCTTTGAGGATTTCCGTCTTGCGCGCCAAATTCCTGAACAACAACAATTGTTTCACTTCCTTGGTATTCACCGCTAACAACGGCAACTCCAATTTCGCGGAATTTAGAATTTAAAATATTTTCTCGATGAGTCGGCGAATCCATCCAAGCATTAAATAATTCATTAACATCAGAGTAACCGATAGCTAAATTTTCTCCGGCATAAATGTAAGAGTACCCTGCACCACTAATAAAATCCCACGGGGTAGTGCCGGTAGGCGAAGTATGAGAGAAATAATCTTTCTCTAACATATCATTGGCTTTGGAATAGGCCGCTGAAGATAAATTAGAATTGGTTGATAATGCTCCTAAACCATTTTTGCCTCGAGCCGAATTTGTCAATTCAACAATACTGTCGGCTGGAAAAGCAGCGTGAACATAGCTAAAATTGGTTAGAACTAATGAAATAAAAATTAGTCCCCAGATAACTTTAATTGATTTTATTTTTATTTTATTCATTTCCCCTCCGATAGTTACTTTTCAGTGTATTAAAACAGTATAACATAAATTTTCGCTTATGTCAATAAAGGAGTTCTAATTATTCGCTTTTTTTAGACAGTAAATATTCTAAGATGTTTTTCTGCCACCAACTAAGGCGAGAATGCCACCGATAATCAACAAGGGACCTGCGACAACATAGCCGATTGAGACAGTGATGATGCCACCGACACCCATCAGTAGCATCATAATTCCAGCAACCTTTGGTTTTGCTATTGATAGAGCGCCACCAACAATGGCGACAATTGATAAAAGCAAAGCAACCCAACCTAAAGATGTAACAGTCCCTGCTCCTTCGCCACCTATTACCGAACCGATTCCACCAAGAACCAACACTAAAATTGAACCAATGATACCAGCAATTCCACCAATGACCCCAAGGATAAGTGCTGCAATTTTCATTTTATCTCCTCTATTTTAATTTAATTGTTATTTCGCCACCACTTGCAATTCCCCCCGAATAATGAAGAATCAATTTACTACTATCTTTTTTAGCTTCAAATGATAGTTTCCCGGAAGTTTTACCGTTTGGCGAAAGCGTAACTGATTGTAAACTTCCCTCAACTCCAGAAAACCAAGATGTGTTTCTTTGCGCCCCGGTTTCATCTTCAAGCTTGAAACCCCAATCATTAACCAATAAATCTTTGCTTCCTATATTAGTGATGGCTACATCCATTACCACGAAAACATTATCGGAGCCTTGAGGTTTATCATATAGATTACCACTTTGATAATCTGCATTTAAATTGCTGACCACGAGTTGATGGTCTTTCATACTGACTGTTTCACCAATTACATACCCTTTTTTGGTTTCTGTTTTTGTTTGATTTGAACTTGGCGATGTTTTGGAAGAGTCTGAGGCTTTCCCAAATATCACAGCTAAAATAATTATTCCAACAAGAACCCCGAATGATACTAAAATTTTTGTTAAACAAGACTCTTGCTTCGTTTTAGGTTCACTCATAGGTTTCCTTTCTATTTAGATTGCTTTGATGGATAAGTCGACCTCTTTCCTAAATACCAAGGAAATGCGATAATCCACAGTAATAGACAGCTGATAAACCAAACTATTGCCGATTCTCCCTTCCCAAGTTTTCTTTGTGAGGCGTCAACTAAAACCCAGATTGATGTCCCAATTACCATAATGAAAACCAATGTATACATTTTTTAACTCCTTTCTTATTTGACCAAATTATTAACTATACCCTTATAATAAAGTTCTATTTCATATGCATATGGTCCCATAGCGACAAAATATTCTCCTTTTTTCATTTCAGGATATTTTAGATAGAATTGATTTCCTCTAAATTCAACATAAATAACTTCTTTATGTGACAAATGCCAAAATTCATTGCCTATAAATAAAAGTCGTTTATTAGTGAATATAAGTTTTCCGCTGTCAATTTTATCGATTCTTTCAATCTTTTTCTGGATTGAAGTACTTTCTGATCTACTACCAGCAGTTGCAGCCCCGCCAAGTGCACCCAGCGGACCTAAAAGTACGCCACCGACAATAGCACGACCGAGCACTCCCTTTCTATGAGATTTGCCGATAGAATGTTCTTCAATATGTTCGACTATCGCCATTCTATCTGCTGGAAACTCTGCATACGCCTTTTCATTTTTTTCTAAGTTACAGCTGGGGGTAAACGACTCAATTTTACCTGATAAAATACTTTTTTTACGTGCCCCTTCGGCTACTTTCTTTTTGGCTTGCTCATCTTGGTACTTTGCGTATGAAGCTTTAATTTTAGAAAAAATTCCGATTTTATTTTTTTCGCTTTTATCTTTAGTTTTACAAAACTTGCAAGAGCTACCTTGAGAATCAATCAAAGAACCACATTTTGGACATTCCCTGTATTTACCCATTTTTCCTTTCTAATATTAATATTTACGATACAAAAAAGGTCTCCCGTCGGCTACAACCTCTTTCGAGATTGCCATATACCCTTTCGGATATATACCATGTGAATAGTGCCGATCAGAAGACCGTCTTTATTCACATGGATTTTGTGCCATACCTTAATGATTAGTTAAGGGTTAGGTGAATTCATAAGGTGCTATATTAATATATCTGATTTAATTTTCTCATAAATATAAATATTCTTCAAGGTAATCGTAATATCAAAAATAGCACAACTTCAACTGTAAAGAAGTGTCAATGAAGGAGTTCTAATTATTCGCTTTTTTTAGTAAAAAATTCCCACCAAAGCAGCCAATTGGGAATTTGATTTTCCGTCGGTTGAGTATTAACGCTTTGTTGCTCCTTTTTTACTTCCTGAGGAAAGTTTTTTGGCGACGGAGTGGCTGACAAAATCAAAACGCTTTCGCCGGGTTTTTTAAGACCTAACTTTTCTCTGGCTTCGAGTTCTTTAAATGAATCCGATTGATAATATAAGTTAAGATTTTCTAAATCTTTCTTTTCATTTTTTAATAAAACAATCTGGTCGCTTAAAAGTTTAATTGATTGTTTTAATTGCCAGTTGATCCAGATTGACCGGCCTAAAAGAAAAACGACATAAAAAATTAATAAGTAGCCACCCAGTTTAATGAGAAAATTTATTAATTTGTTTTTTCTTGTTATTTCCATCAGCCTACTATATATAGTATAGCAATCCTGCCACCAAACAAAAACCCCGTCCATTCGAATTTCCTCAGGACGGGATTTTTTTACCAGCGATTACTTGACCCTGATGACGGTTCGTCTTTTTTTGACCGGCCTTGCCACCATTCGTAACCGTAATATCCACCAATAGAGGCGCCGGCAGCAATGATTAAGATGGCTAAAGCCACCAATAATCTATTCCAACCGCCCTTTGTCTCCTCTTTGGGTGCAGGACTTGGCGAAACAGACGGAACGATCGAAGGAGTAATTTTCGGTTTTTCTAAGGTAGCTGATTTTACTTGCGGTTTGGCCGTCGAGACTCCACCGCCAATAGCAGGAGTAACTTGTGGCGCAACTTTTTGAGAAGTTTTCTCTGCCACGGCTGACGCTTTTAATACCGGAATTGCCGCAACTGCCTCGCTTGCTTTTCCTTTTACGCCAGATAAAGTAATTGGCCAAATTCTGAAATTATACACTCCACCCGGTTTTAAATCTTCTATCCGAGTTGTTGTATATGATGCGCCAATTTTTCTTTTTGAGGTAACTGTGCTGCCTTGTTCGTTCCATTCCACTAAATAGCCTTTGGCCGAAGCAATTGGGTTCCACTTAATATCAATAAAATGTTTTGGACTGGCAATAATTGAAGTTATTTCTAATTGCGGCAATTTTTTCAAAATAACCGATAAAATTTGGGATGAGGTATTGCCCTCTTCATCTTCAACAAAAATGGAAATAGTTTGCTCCCCAACGAATAAATTATCCGACAAAATAGGAGTTGCTAATTTCCAAGTTATTTCATCAGCTTGAATAAAATTTGCCGATTTGGAAAAACTGTTATCCAAAGAACTTATATTGGCCCAGGCGCGTAAATTTTTCTTTACTAAAATCAATGTTAAATTTATTCTTTCGCCCGGATAATAAGTACGATCTTTTGGAAGTCCAAAAACACCTTTGATAAGTGGCTGGTTTTCTGTTTTTACAACTTTCGGCTTATTTTTTTCGGCCGCTGAAGCTGTACCGCTCGAAAAAAACATAACCATCGCTCCGAAAGGCAAGCTTAAAACTCCGATCAGCAGGAAGATCAAATATCGCTTAACTTTTTCATAATTCATTTTTCTCCTTTACCCGGTGAAATAATCCGATATTTCACGGGGTTAAATTTTTAAGATCCAATTAGATATGCCATAGCTGCGGACTTTGACCCTACCGATTTTTCAGTAAGATCATCCGGCGATTATGAGAATGTTCAAAACTATAGCACAATAAAGATAACAGATAATAAAATAGCTTGCAAACCATGTCAAGCCCATCAAAAATTAGAGCGCAGAAATTAAATTATATCAATAGCTTTTTTGTCTTTTGGTGGGCAAAGTAGGATTCGAACCTACAACCGGGCGTGTATCAATAGCTTCTAAATTCCGTGCGCGAGGCAGGATTCGAACCTGCAACCAATTGTGTATAAGACAATCGCTCTGCCATTGAGCTACTCGCGCACGGAATTTACAAGTCAAGACGACCGTTGAGCTACGCATCCACCAAACCGAAAAAGTCAAGACGCCAGCTCTGCCATTGAGCTACATGCCCACAACAATATTTTACTAAATTTTTACCTGAAAATCAATTGGAAATTATTTATATTTATTGACTTTTGGTAATTTTTATGATATAATAATTTAATAATAAAAAATCGCAATACAAAAATAAAACTTATCAGGAGGGGCAAATGACAGTTAACACTGCGGCAGTAAGCGCCAAATTAGCGCTTCCGGCCGGCAAAACAAAAAGCAAAGCAAAAAAAACAATTTTTTCTAATACTAAAGCACTCGTTAAAATTGGTATTGGTATTTTTGTATTTATGGCGCTTGTCGGCGGCGGTTTCGCCTACCAACGAGCTTATGCGGAAAAAGTTTATCCCAAAGTAATGGTTGCCGGAGTTGATATTGGTGGGATGACTTATGACGAAGCAAAAAATGCTCTTGAAAATAAAATTGCCGAACTCAACGAACAGGGCCCCACTATCGTCCATAACGGCGCTACTTACAATCCAAAACTTGACGAATTGGGAGTAGCTTTTAATGTTGATGAAATAATCAATCAGGCCTATAAATATGGCCGCGATAAATCAATTACCGCAAAAATTACCGAAACTTACAAGTTGCTAATTAGCGGAAAGCAAATCACTATCAATCCAAAGATTGACGAAAATAAATTAAATGACTATTTAAGCGGGTTGGCGAAAGTTATCGAAAAAGAACCGGTTAACGCTTCTCTTTCGATAAAAAATGGCGAGATTACTCTTTCTTCCGCCGAGAAAGGCCGCGGTCTTGATAAAGAAAAGCTTAAAGAAGATGTTACCGATTTCATTAATTCCGGCCAGAATGGCCAAATTGTGATGGAAACCTCCGATTTAGAACCGAGAATTACAGAAGACGGCACTGCTTCTGCCCGCGCTCAGGCGGAAAATTATATGAATAGCGCGCCGATAACCATTACTTTTGAAAATTCTATATGGACAGCCGATCGCGCCGAAATTGGTTCTTGGATTAAATTTTCCGAATCATCTAGTAAATTGATTGCTTCAGCCGATCCAAGCGGTTTTATCAAATCCATCGAAAATCAAGTCGAAATTAAAGCCGTTGACCGCGAAGTTGAAGATGGCACCGGCAATGTTTTAAGCGAAGGTAGTGACGGCCGCGGGGTTGACTCTAACACTTTAAGCGCTCAAATAAAAGATGCCTTAAATGCCCAAAAAGCAAATTCAAGTTTTGCCCTTGTTACTTTTGCCGCTCCTCGCGGACAAAAAACCATCTTCCCGCATGCTCAGCCAGGCCGCTACATCGGCCGTTATATCGACATTAATTTATCGGAACAAACTTTATATGTTTTTGAAGGAAGCACCTTAGTTAATCAATTCCTGATTTCTTCGGGTAAAAGCGGGTACGCCACCCCGACTGGCGAATACGCTGTTTGGGGGAAAACCCGCTCGCAACTAATGGATGGTCCTGATTATTATTTACCTAATGTTCCATGGATTTCTTGGTTTAACGGCGAAATTGCCATCCACGGAACCTACTGGCACAGCAACTTCGGCACACCTATGTCTCATGGATGTATAAATGCTTCTATAGACAATGCTGAAATGGTATACAACTTTGTTGAGGTTGGCACACCGGTATATGTCCACTATTAAGTGAATTCCGCGGAGATGGCTATCTCCCATGTTCATTATTAAAAATTAGATTCCAAGATTAAATGCTGGTTATCATGAGTAATAGCCAGCAAAAAAGACTCCGAGAGCCCCTCCCGGAGTCTTTTTTATCTAAAAAACTATTTCAATTTACCGTTACTTGGAAAGTAACGCTGTCGGTACCGACTGCTTTGTTACCTAAACTCCAGGTAAGAATATAATTAGCAAAAGTAGCCGGAGGGTTGGCAGAATTAGTTACATAGGTAGTACCTGAAGGAATAGGATCAGTAATATTTAGGTTGGTGACAGTGGCAGTGGCGGTGTAATTAATAGTGTAAGTGATGATATCTCCGGACTTAACTGAAGCTTTATCGGCTGATTTGGTTAAAGTTAAAGCAGGAGTAGGAGAAGCTCCGTATTGATAAGCACCGATGTCTTTAATTACCGCACCACCATTCCAAGCGCCAAAAGTCGCATCATCGGGTCCGCTGACCGCCAGAGCACTATTTATGGCCGGACTGGTCGCTTGAAGACGTAAGAAATTAGCATTCGCCGGATCAGTAGAAACAAATAACGGGTTCCCTTCAATATTGCCGGAAAAAACATTTGAAGTATTTGGACTTAAGCTAGGATTCTGGGCTTGAGCCAAAGTCCTTGTCCAATAATCGTTATGGTTGATGACAACATCACCATTATTAACATGCTGGATTAGATTGTTTTTAAAGGTGTTGCCCCCGGCAAAAGTGCTCCATGGATAACCATTTTCGACAAAATTTATTTCCATTTTATTCCATGGATCCGACGGAGAACGATATTTGTCATTATTGTAGCAAATATTATTCGTAAAAGTGTTGTTGACGATCACCGAAGGATTACTTCCATGAGAAAATTTAATACACTCGGTTCGATTGTTAAAAATAGTATTGTTATAAACGGCATTATTAGAAGTAGGATAGCCGGCGCTGGTTTCAAAAGTCATTGCTTGCCAGTTGCCGTTATAGATGACATTACCCCGAACTGTATTATAAGCGCTGTCAAACTGAATACCAGTTTTATAGTCGCTTGCGGAAATTCCATCGCCAGTATGATTAATAATATTATTTTCAATCAAGTTACGATCGGCGGTCGTGCCTAGCCCTGGAGTTGTTTGCAAGCCAATTCCCGAACCATAGTACATATTTAGAGTGTTTCTTCTAACTTCGTTATAGTTTGCCCCTCCTCCATTCTTGTTCCAAATACCAATCCCCTGATGCCAACCATACAAAATAGTATTATCAAGGATCTTATTGTAGCTGGCACTAACAACTAAAATGTTATTTCCCTCTGGACCGTATCCATCCGGATTGCTGCCAAGGTTACTGACAGTATTTCCTTGAATCGTATTGTAATTGGCACCATTTCTTAAAACAATTCCATTCGTGGTTGGAGAAGCTGTAGTTGAATTAATAATATTACCGATCATCATATTATTTCTGATGATATTATTGGTCGCTCCGGCATCAGTCATATAAATAAATTCCGAAGGAGTTGCCCCGGCAGCAACTTTAAATTGCAGACCTTCTATAATGTAGTATTTTTTTGTCAGAATAAATTGCGCGCCTGTTTGGGCATATATGACAGGAGTTTCTCCTGAAGCGTTCTTGATAGTAATAGGCGCAGAAGAAGTGCCATCGTTTTGAGAAGTAAAACTTTGACTATTATAATCTCCTCCCTTCAAGATTAAAGTTGTCCCAGCTGTAAGATAAGTTTGAGCCTTTCGCAAAGTAAGCCATGGAGCTGCTGAAGTTCCCGTATTAGAATCATTCCCTGTCGGTGCAAGATAATAAGTAGTACTTTGCGCTTGGGTTTTAGAAATTGGATTGTAACCAAAAAAAACACCAAAAAGTACAATGATAGTTAGTAATACCCTTAAAAAAGACTTAAATGATGTCATTTAGCCCTCCTGAATTTATTATATCATAATTGTCAAATTATTTTTCTATTTTCTTTAATTTAATATTTGTAGAAACCATGGTCTTTTCTTTTTCAAGATACATAATGTGGGATTTGAAATCAACATATCCCGGCTTAACGGCAGTAATGTAATATACACCCGGAGCAACTAAGAATCGGAAACGGCCATCCCGATCCGTCACATCGGTTTCTGTTAAACGATTGGTTTTTTTCTGATAAACTCTGATAACAGCCAGATCAATAGGATGATTATAATTATCAGTGACAACCCCATACGGCTTTGCTTTATGGCTTCGATAAATTTCTAGAATACCAATGAGGATGTAGAAAATAAGCGACAAGAGATAAATTAACTCATAAGCCACGATCATCATCACAATTGACAGGATAATACCGGCCACTAAAATTGATAATCGAAGTTTTTGTAAAATGCGATTTAGACGAATAATTTTAATCCAAATACTCCATCCCAAACTGGCTTTTATTAGCGGATCAAGAGGAATATTAAAGGCAACCGATTGTTTTTCGTCGGCAATTTTTATTTCGCCACCAAAATATATTTTTTCATAAAAAGTCGAAGTTTTTTGAGCTGAAGGAAATTTATAACCGCGTTTTGAGCAAGTAATATAATATTCGCCCGGCTTAACTAAGAAACCGTAACGACCCTGATTATCGGTAACGGAGCGTTCAACAACACGATTATATTTCTTTTCTAAAATCCGAACCATAACATAAGGGATCGGCTGACCGGTTTGTGAATTAAAAACCACTCCCCAAGGTTTGCGTTTCTTTTTAAGGCCTAATAATTGCAACAGCTGTAAAAACCAATACAAAAGTTGCGGCAGGATTGCGCCAAAAGACAAGGCGGTATTGATTAGTAAAGGAATTAATAATAGGGCCGCTGTGGTCAGTAAAAAGCCGGTGTTAATGCGCGACATATTTTTCGGTTTGATTATTTCTTGAACTCTGTTAGAAGCTTTTTGGAAGACCTCCGGAATACTGCTGGATGATTTAACTAAAACCTCCTGTGTTGCCTGAACAGAATAATCAGAGGCGGTAATGGTCTGTCTTCCCGCTGTATATAAGACAAAATCTTTGCCCGAAAATTGATGGACGCCGGCGTCAGCAGCAGTAAAAGTATAAGGATCGCTTGCGGGATTGGGCAGTTTTGCCGACTTGTCGGTTGAGGTAAAGTGAACCGCTTTATTATAATTTGCTACAATATTTCCGCCAGCGTCCGCCGCCGTTACCGTCACATTGTTAGGCAAACGATCGCCGGCATCAATTTCTTTAGGCACCCCGCCCATTACCAAATAAGTAATTGTTTCTTGAGGCTCGTCGCCGGGACGACCAGTCGCTAAAGTTTTAATGCTTAAAATGTTCGACGGCGCCGAGACATTGGCGGCTCCATCGTAGGCAACGACATAGAAACGATAGGTTGTATTGACCGAAAGCCCGGCAAGATTAAAGAAAGTATTGGTAGTTGTACCGATATTGATTAGGGTATCGGCATTATAAATTCTGTAACCGGCAACACCGTTATCGTCAGTTGAAGCATCCCAAATCAATCTCAAAGAATCGGTGGTGACATTGGTTGCCCGGAGGTTCGTCGGCGCGGTTGGCGGCTGGTCGTCATCGGGATTTGGTTCGGTCGGCGTAGCCGACAGCTGGACTGTGCCCGAGGAAAGATTACTGAAACTGTCAACCGCTTTTAGAGTATAAAAATATGTTACCCCGTTGGTAAGACCGCTATCAAGATGAGAAGTGGCGCTGGTACTGGAAATTAAATCGCCTAAGACTCCCGAGATAGTTGAACGATAAATATTAATATGGTCGAATGTGACAGTTGTCGGATTAGTCCACGAAAGCGCCACTTGAGCGTTGCCGGCGGAAACGGCAAAATCAGTCGGATTGGCAATTGTCGGAATAGTGAAAGTAATTTGCGGATGATCGTCTAAAGTAATGGTATCGGTGGTATCAATGACGGTTAAGTTTGAAGTGTGAGGTGAAGCGGAAGTAACATAAGCCAGAATCTGCCCTGAAGAGTTGGTAGTTGCCGCACTATAAGTGATAATGTCGCCGGCTTGATCGGATGAAACCGCCACCGTATGGCCGGAAAGAACATTACTATAAGCATCTTTCAAAGAAATAGTAACCGTCGAAGTGTTATTTATTTCCAATGATGTCGGCGAAGCCGTTGCCGTTGAGACGCTTGCCGAACAAGTAGTAGGACTGACAATAAACGGCGATGACGAACCGGAACTGCCAGTGCCGTTTAGAACATAGGTTCCCGCCGTATAGATAATTATGTTGCTAAAGGTAGTATTGCCGCCTACCATTGATGACGGACTAGGAATGCTGGTCGAAGCTGTTGAACTATTTAAAGCCAAAGTAACAGTATCAGTATTTGTATTTAATAATACGGAATTTTCATCTGTCGCATAAACATTCGCGCTAAACGGTTCGCCCGCTTCTTGGTTGGAAGTAGAACCGCTTATTCCCGTACCGCTTAAAAAAGTTTGACCGGGCATGGCAAAAAGAAGATTCTCAATGCCGCTGGAAGTGGCAAAACTAAATCCGAGCGAATAATCAGTTGGATCGCCGTCGGCATTGCGAGCGTAAGCCCGATATGTATAAGTTGTGCCGGCAGAAAGCCCGGTGTCGGTAACAGTTGCAAGCTGAATCCAAGTGGTAAAACCAGCTTCCCCTCCAGCGCCGGGATTGGCCGTGGTTTCATCAAACTGAATACCGGAAGTACCAACAGCTAAATTAGTAAAGCTTTCGGAAATATTAACTTGAATTGAATTGGCGGTAATCGTACCCGAAGTTAAAGTTGCCGGCGACTCAATGGAAGTGTAAGCCGAAGTTGAAGGATTGTCGGCGACATCGGTTTCAATGCCGTTGCCGTTTCGAGCTTTGATAGTAACTGTGTATTGGGTATTAGCAGTTTTACCGGCGCCCGCGCTCCATGTGGCGGCGTCAGCTACCCAATCGGAATTATTGCCGGAAGTATCGGACGCGTAAAATTCCGTCCAAGCCGGATTGCTGTTTTTGCCCCAAGTCCAAGATATGCTGCCTGTCGTGTTTCCCGAATGAGAAGCGGTAATCGGCGCATTGGCTCGGGTGTATTTTTGGTCGGTAGCGGCGGTGGTAGTCTCGCCGTCACCATTACGAGACTGAATCGTAAAGGTATATTGAGTATTTACCGCTAACGGAGTTGATGTCCAAGCATCAGTTGTTTGCTGCCAAGCAGAACAAGCCGCCGTGGTCGTATTACAATATTGAATTCCAGAAGTGCCAGCTATTAAATTTGACGGCGTGTTAGCCGGTTGCGCCGAAAGGGTTGTGGTGGTAAATGTTCCCCAATTAACCCCGGAAATGTCTTCAATCGAAGTATAGGCTGAAGAAGTTGCCGTCGGCTGGCCGGTGATAGCGCCGCGGTAACCACGGGTTTTAACCGTATATTGAGTATTTACAGTTAATGGCGTGCCGATAGCGTCAGATTGGTCTTGAACCACAGTTGAAGCGCCAACAGCCGTTTCAACAAGCGCATCTGTTCCATTTAGAAGCTGATATCCGTCAGGAGCAACCGCATTGTCATTCCAATCCCAAGTGATGGTCGTGGTTGTGTTGGCGGTATGCCCAAGGGCTGCCGGTTGAGCCGGAGCGGTCATCACCGTATTGGAATCGCCAGAATTAGCCGTATTAGTTTCCTCGCCGTTTCTGGCCCTGGTAATCAAGGTAATATTAGTATCGGCAGCTAAATTTTTAAGATAATTAACCGTTCCCGTCTCCCATGCGCTTTCGGTTTTCCAGTGATTGGCATCGTCAGCGATCGCTCCACAAGTGCCATCGGAGGCGTTGAGCCATGAAGTTGCGCCGGTGTTACAAGCAATGGCAAATTCTGTTGCCGCCGGATTAGAATTAGCGGCTATTCCAACCGAAACGGCATTGCCGTTAGCAACATCCCAACTAAGAGCAGTCAAAACTGGTGTTCCCGTCGCATTTGCCAAAGTGTATTTACAGGCATTGCCGACCGGCACCGCAGCAGAACTCTGCTCGTTATCGCCATTAAAAGCTTGTGTTTGATAACAGTATTGATTATTGGGCTGTAAAATATTGTCCGTGTAAGAATCGGAAGTTAGACTGCCGGAACTCGTTCCTCCGGTTCCACCCGTTGGCGAATTTATGTATGTAAAGTCAACATGGGAACTACCGGAGGAAAGATTGGATAAAGTCGTATTCGAAGACATTGCTAAAGAAGTTTCACTTACCGTATCAAAATCGATATTTGTCGGCGCTTCGATGGAAGTGTAGGCTGAAGATGTCGCCGTCGGTTGACCGGTGATAGCGCCGCGGTAGCCACGGGTTTTAACCGTATATTGTGTGTTTACTGTAAGAGGCGTGCCGATAGCATCTGATTGATCTTGAACTACGGTTGAAGCGCCAACAGCCGTCTCGACAAGAGCTTCTGTTCCATTTAGAAGCTGATATCCGTCAGGCGCTACCGCATTGTCCGCCCAATCCCAAGTAATAGTCGTTGTCGTATTGGCAGTATGTCCAAGTCCTGTCGGCTGGGCTGGAGCAGATCGATTTGGACCAGTCGAAGTTGAATTAGCAGTTGAAACATTATCGCCGTTTCGAGCCCTTGATAAAATAGTATATTCTGTATCAGCTGGCAAATTTTTAAGATAATTTACTGTGCCAGTCTCCCAATTAGTTTTAGTTTTCCAAATTAGACCAGCCGCGCAGGTACCGTCCCCTTGCAACCAATTAGTCGGCGTGTTATCGCAAGAGATGGCGAATTCGGTCGCAGAAGGATTGGAATTGGCGTTAACGGTAACAGTAATTGAATTGCCATTAGCCGCGTCCCATGAATTAACCGTCACTGTAGGAGCGGCCGGAGCATTGGCCAAAGTATAAAGCGGCGCGGCAGAATAAGCAGCCGAGGAATCGCCATAAGCATTGGTAGCGGTAACTTTAGCACAATATTGGGTATTAACAGATTTACCAACAACTGCTTGTAATATAGCATCGGCAGCAGAAGTGTAATCGGGTGCGCCCGGGTAAGTGGCTAATGAACAATCAGCGTTAGCGGTTGTTGAAACATAAACTTTGAAGCCGGTTTCATTGGAAGAATTATCGGTCCAATGAGCGGTAAAGCCGCTTGCAGTAGCGGTATCGATTGTTACTCCGGTCGGCGCATTCGGCGGAAGCAAAAACCAATTAGTATCGTTGCCGCCATCAGTGTAATTGGTCGGATTAATCGCGCTGGCAGCCAAGTTGTTGGAATTGGCCGGAGCAACATAGTCTACAGTCCAAGTAGTAGGATTAATGCTCCATTGATCCAGTCCCGCACCGCCATTTCGGCCCAAAGTTAATAATTGACCTGCTACCCCAGTGGCTGTCCAAACACCGGTGACAGTTTGGGTTACACCGGAAGCAAAATTAATAGTTCGAGCCGTTGCCGCTGTCATCGAAAGATTTTTAAAAGTAGTGGCGCCAGTTACTATCTGAGTGCTACCGCCAGCTCCGTCCAAAATAACCGTGCCATTATTATGAGTAAATGTGCCAGTTGTATGAGCAAAATCACCCGCCACATTCAAAGTCGTTGCCGGCGCCACGAAAGTGCCGGCGGTTTGAGTAAATGTGCCGTTAACATCAGTAGCGGCGGCAGCCGTCAGGGAAGTATAAGCGCCGGAAATCAGCAAATTAAAATAAGTATTGCCATAGTTAAGGGAACCGTAGGTACCGGTACCGGCATAGTCAACCGTACCAGAAGAGGTATCGGTCTGGTGGGTCCCTAATGTCAACACTTCATTACCGTTGACCCTTAAAGTATCTAAATTATGAAACTCGTTACCTAAAGTAAGAGCAAAACCATTGGTATATAAGATACCATCATCAATAACAATAGCGCTCCAACCACCACCCGTAAGAGTAAAATTTGTCTGTAAAGTAACTAAATTGTTAGGATCTGCCTTATTAACATGCCAAACACCACTGGTGCTTCCGGCACCTTGAGTAATTGTTTGATTGGCCGTAGTGCTTTTAAATGTCACAACTTCTACCCCAAAAGATGCTTCGGCGTCATTTTCAATAAAGTTGCCATAAAAATCAAGCCCGCCAACCGCGCCAACTCTAACCCATGACACGGTAACACTACCAGTACTACCAGCTGTTGCTGGCAAATTAATATCGCCATAGACTGTTAATAAAAGACCTGCAGAACCTCCAACACCGAAAGTACAGATTTCAGCACCATCGTTACAAGTCTTGGTGGTATTACTTTGGGCATTCAAATAACCGTTGACTGTCAATAAATCATCAACAATTGAAATATTCCTATGATCAGTATTGACCTCTGAGCCAGAATCAGCTCGATTAAATTCAAGGTTATTAAAATCGTTATTATTTGTAGTAACATTAAAGCTGTAATTAGCAACCGAACCAGGTCTTGGCAAAAATTTTACCGTACCGCTACCTGCCACAAAGGTAGAATTGGCAACTGTAAATGTGTCTTGAACCGTTAGCGTTCCCGAAGGCGCGTTAAAGGTGCCAGCGGTGGTTGTAAATGTGCCGGTAACCGTCATTGTCGCCGAACTGCCGTTAAAAGTGCCAGATGAAGTCCAGCTTCCTGGAGTCAAGTTGGCGCCAATATTGTAAGTTGAATTTCCACCAGAGGTAAGTGTTCCAGCCAGATTGACATTAACCGTTGTTAATGTTTCAGTGCCACCAATGGTTAAAGTGCTGCCGGAAAGAATACTTAAAGTATCGTCTGAATATTGAGCATCGCCATCAGTATTGAAAACATTAGCAGCGACGGTATGCATAACAGAGGTGTTATTGGTGTGTGTGTAATCATCTACATCAGCTAAAGTTAAACTTTGATTATCGGCGCTGCCGATTGTAAGAACATGTTTATTTAAAACCATATCCGTGATATTGCCCGAACCGTCATATTTGGTAATGGCTGTTGATTCGTTAGCAACCGAGGCGCCATCAATCCAAACAATAACGCTTTGACCCGAAGCCATTGCTACACCGCTAATTGACCATGTGTATGGACCGGCGCCCGAAATTGATCCCGTACCTGCAAATGTGCCGTTTACGGCTACTTTTACCGTTCCGCTTGTAACATCGGTTGAACCGGAAATATCCACCGAAAAAAGTGTGGTTTCTGAACTCTGCGGGCCTAAAGCTAATTCTTCGCTATCGCCGTTTCTTGCTTTAACAGAATAGTAATAGGTAGTGCCAGCGGAAAGACCGGTGTCGGCAAAACCTCCGTCACCGCCCCAATTCGTTCGTGTCCGCCAGTGATCGGCATCATTGACAATTGCCTCGCAAGCATTAGAGGTATAATTAAGATACAATGTTTGAGCCAAATCACAGCTTATGGCAAATTCAGTCGCGGCAGGATTACCATTAGCACCGATGGTTACATTAATAGTATTTGCTGTTTTTGTTGGATAAGTTGGTGCAAGTGGCGTTTCGGCTGAAGTATAAGGGATAATGTCAGATGATCCCGCACCTGTGCCGTTAGCATTGACCGCATGAACATGGAAAGTGTATTGAGTATTGATTGAAAGACCTGTGGCGATACAAGTTGACGAAGCCGTATCGGCGCAGCCGGTAGTTTGAGTCGTTTCCCCGTCAGAATGAGTTGCCGAGTAAACTTTATAGCTGGTGGCGCCGGCCGTATCATCCCAATCTAAAGTAATTGAAGAAGCAGTGTTGGCTGTATGAGCCAATCCTGTCGGAGCCGCCAGCGGCGTGGTATCAGAAACCTCGACATAATTGGAGTTTTCAAGCGCGTCACCGTTTCTTGAATAAATTCGATAAGTATATAAAGTATTGGCTGAAAGCGCAGAATCGATAGTTGATGTGCCTGAACCTGTGTAAACATCAGCCGCCGGTGAAACGCGGGCAACTCGCACAGTAGTGGCGCCATTTAGCGTCCAAGCAATATCCTCATGATAACCGGAAGTACTAATCCAATCACCGGAAGCCGAAGCCCCCGTCACTTGATCTGCCAAAGTATAAAAAGTAGAACAACTGCCATAGCCTGTGCCAGAAGGATTGGTGGCGAAAGCACGATATGAATATTGCGTATTAGCAGTAAGCGAAGGAATTGAAAGAGTATAAGCGCCTACACCAAAACTGCCTGCTTCCGAAACGGTTGTAATATCAGTACAGCTGGCGCCGGCAGAATATTTAAAACCTCGAATTGTAGCGTTTGCTCCGCCAATGTCGGTAATATTACCGTTACCTGTCACGGAAGTCAAAGCTACACTAGAAACCGCTTGAGTCGTTACTGTCGGACCGGCTGCAAGAGTCGTAAACTGCTGGCAAGAACCATAACTTGTACCATTCGGGTTAGTGGCAAAGGCGCGATAACGATATGCTGTACTAGCCGTAAGCCCGGTGATAGCCGGCGTGGTAAAAGTTCCCAATCCGTAGCTTCCTGCTTCTGAAAAAGTAGTGGTATCATCGCAAGTTCCCGCGCCGGCGGAAGAGACTTTAAAGCCACGGGCGGTAGAGTTAAGCCCGCCGGTTGAGGTAATCTCACCGTTACCAGTCGCTGTGGTCGCAGTCACTCCGGTGGCTGCCGATGTGGTAACCGTTGGCGCGCTCGCCACCGCCATTTGCGGCGTCTGCGTGTAAGTAGTCAAGGCTACGCCGGCATTAGAAATTCTAAATTGATAAGTTTTGCTGGCTGCGCCTGTCTGGAAAGCAAATGAATATTCGTCCTCGGTGTTATATGCGTTTGTAAGCGATATTGATGAAGTATCAGAGCCTGACTCTTTTCCTTGGCCTGCCGTGAATGTCCCGACTCCAGTCAATCTTTGGGTAGTCGCCGCCGCGTCTGCGAATTGAGAACTTAAAGAAAGACGGACATTATTAGAATTTGTAGTAATTTGCGTCCAGGCGCCCGCATCCTCTTTGAATTCTAATCTTCTTGAAATATTCCCCGCACCCGTACCCGTATTGGCAGTTTCAATTCTAACTCGATAATTTGTGCTAACTGAAGCATTGGAATATGTCGTATCTTCCGCCGCCAATTGAGTTGCTAAATTGAGTCCGGCATCGTCTTGATAAAATTTATAATGTTTTTGATCATAAGTCGGAGTAGTCGCCTCCGTATAAGTAACCGCTATCTCAATATAATCCACATTGGATGTTTGCGGCGTATTAGCATCGGTCGCGCTTTGGATTACTAAGATAACCCCGAAGTTGGAAGCGTTGACATCAGCCGCTGTTAGCGCCACACCCCACAAATCTGCCGCGCCACCGTAAGATTTTAGTGTTTCTACCGTTGGCCAATATGTCGCCAAGTCAGCTTTGTTATTACCCGTAGCCGAACCAGCTTTAACCAATTGGACAGTAGAATCTTGGGTTGAATCTAAATCTGGATCGTTGGAGTCGGCAAAACGGTAAATATTAACCTGTACGCCATTGATAGTCGCTCCGGCTGGAATCGCAAACCCAAAGTTTGTGGCTTTTAGCTGGTCGCTTAATATTGAGCTAACATCAGAAACAACAGCATAAGCGTTATTATTGGTATAAATATTGGTAGGGGTAGACCAATCGTCCCACGCTCCCGCTACATTTTCCCCTAAACCTGCTGCTTTGGTTGAACTTGCCGCCAAAATGGTTTTGGGCTGATTAAATAAATTAAAAGTAATAAAACCGGCGCCGGCTATATATAATAATAGTATAAGCCAGTGAATAATTTTTGAAGCCGGAAATAAACTCCATTTATAGTACCAGCTATATTTTTGACGCAAAATATCGTGCAACGGCAAAACTGCCGGCACAAGCGTCCGAGTGCTTTTTTGAATCTTAGATAATTGCGCGTCCAAGGACCGCGAATCTTCACCCATCTGTTCCCCTCCAACATCCAAAACTAAGACAATTCAATAATCAGACATAGTAATTTATACAATCACCTGATTATTATTTTATCAAGTATTCTAATTTTATTGTACTATATAATATACAATAAACAAACTAAAAAAATTGCTTCCTAAACCCTTTGTCTACTCTTTACTGGTTTCAAACAAGACCTTGATCGCCACTACTACGGCTGACGCCGCTACAAAAGTCATGAAACTAGTCAAGACCGTTTGGACCCAAGTATACAGTGAGCCCAAAACCGATAGCGCCTGAAGTCCGGCAATACCCACCACGATCAAAGCAATTACCGCCACCAAATAGTTTGTCGCTTCTTTCTCTGAAACATTCAAAAAACCGACGATCAACCCCAAAATTACCAACAATAGCGAGGCGTAAGAGAAAGTCACAAAACCTAAGAGGATAGCAATAATAAGACCGATAATAAAAGCCCATCGACCGAGCTTTGCATTATTCATATATCCCTCCTTTCTTAATTTTATTATAGCAAATTATTTGCTTGTCAAATAGTCCCTTAAGATTTTTTCACGATATGTTGATTTCTTAAGAATATGGTCAAGAGCTCAAGGGATGAACTTTTGTGGAATGTCGGTTGAAGAGTGTTTCGTTTGACGAGGGAATACCAGGACGAAGTTAAACAGAAAGCGACGAATAGGCTGGATGTAGCTCCGCAATCGACTGACGTCGAAAGGGCGACTGAAAGCGAAAGAATATCCTTTAAGCCAAGTAATGATGTATATTATGTTATCACTTATTGCATTTAAAAAAGATTATTGAGATAATATTCTCAACAGATTAGTTACACTTTCTCAAGGAGGAAAAAATTTTTTATAAACGTGTAACCATTAAATTATTATTTCTGATCTTAATTTTAGGAATTGGTTTTTCGCCATACCAAATAGCTTTATCTGCCGAGAACCCGGCTCTAATTGATAAAACTCAACTTTATCAAGATTCTGTCAGTCAAAAAATCACTGCCAAAAATCCGACACCTTCTTCCAAGCTAAATTTGGTTAAAAAAGCAATCAAAACGACTGTTGATAAATCTTCTTTAGTTAAGAAATTTAGCAAAACCAAAAAAGTAACTTTAGGCCGCGTAAATCGCGGCGATATTATCGGCAATGAAGGTGGTTTGCCCGGCAGTTGCGGGGCAGGACTATCTACCGGCCCCCACCTTCATTTCGAGATCCGAAAAAACGGTTCAGCTGTTAATCCTCGTGATTATTTGGGCGGAGTTTACATTTGGCCAATGAATAATTACCGCGTTACCCAAGAATTTGGACCAGCTGATTGGACACCTTGGTACAGTTTTCACACGGGCATTGATTTGGCCGCAAATTACGGCGCGCCGGTAAGAGCGGTTTCCGCCGGCAATATAATTTTCAATCAAGTTACCTCAGGATATGGCCACTTAATTATTATTGATCACGGCGGCGGTTTACTTACCTATTACGGCCATTTAATGTGCTCCTGATAAACTATTTTTAATGTTTCACCGACTATTTCTTTGGTAAATACAAAAAAGAAGCTTTTTTAGCTTCTTTTTTGATGGCTCCCCGATGCTCAAAATTTTAAAATTCCGAAATTTGCAGAGCAAATTATAAAGTTATAGCTAAACTTACGTTTATCGCGGAAATTTATTGACATAAATTATTAACTGATTACGAATATTGGAATTCCGTTAAACGGAAGATGGCTTTTCTACAGGTTGCTTAAACTGTACTTACAATTTAATATTAAAATACTTCTTAAATTTCTTTTTCGTAACTTTTGTTAATTTTCCAAACCCCTCTTTCCCTAAATGCAGGGATTGATTGTCGACGGGCGGCGTTGAAAATCGCCGAAGCTTTCAATTGACGATCTTTAACATAATCTGAAAGATTTATAATTTCCCCACCTTTTAAATAGGCGATTCTTTTGTTTAATGATTCAATCAAAGCTAAAGCGACTACTTTTTCCATCAATTTGGAATTATTGTTTTGCTCATAGATTTTAAATGCTTCGTAGTACTTTTGTTTTTCTCTATCGCGAATGATTATACGAGGGAAGCCAAGACGAAGCAATTGATAATTCATTAAAACTCTGCCGATTCTCCCATTGCCATCACAAAAAGGATGAATTTTTTCAAATTCCAAATGAAATTTAGCAATTTTATCAATAAAATATGATTTATGATTGCTTGTAAAGTCAACAATAATTGATTCTATCATTTGTTCCACTTTTTCGGAAGCTGGAGCGATATGAATCCCCACGCGAACATATTCTCCTTGCGTGCGGAATCTTCCGGCGATATTATCGTCAATTCCTCCGATTAACATTTGATGAATCAAAATAATAAGACTTTTTGAGATTTCTTCTTCTTTAGTTTTATTACGAGTATAATCTACAACATGAGCTAAGTTCTTGGCTTCATAGACTTCACGCAAAGATACATTGCGTGATAGCTCCTGCTCCAGTAAAATCTTTTCCGTTTCTTTTAAGGTTAGGGTTGAGTTTTCAATTGCGTTGGAATTGTAAACGCTTTCAGGAACTTCATTTTGATCAATTAAAGTTAAAAAAGAATCCTTGCCGTTTTTTAAGATATCGAATTTGGTTTTTAGTTCTTCAATTCTATCTCGAAATACTTTATTTGTTGCCATATTTAGATTATAGCATATTAACGCCTTTTTGTCAATATATCGTGAATATTAGTCAATTATGAATGATATTCACTACTTTTTCAGGAATAAGTTCGAAAAAAATCATAGACGGCCGGCTATTTTTCGAATCTTCGAAATCTCCCCGATGCTCAAAATTTTCTAAACCTATTAACCGATTATAAATACTGGAATAAGGTTAAACGAAAAATGGCTTTTCTGCAAGCGGTCTGAAAAATAACGATTTATAATCTCAAATACTTTATTTTGTAAAAAGAATTTTCCCAGTTTCGGCACTTATATCAATTCTTGTTGGCAGTGCCTGTTGAACATTATTATAATAGTTCTCCGAAACGTGATAAACAAAACGCCAAATAAAATTTTGTCCAACTTTATTAGTCAGAGTAGCGGAATATTGGCTATTTGAATTTGGATATTTTTTATCAAAAGTATCAAAGGTCGGTTTAGCGATTTCTAATGCTTGGGATAGATCGATTTTCCATTTTTCAAGCGGAATTTGATTATCGCCATCCACCATTTTAAGTGTGGTCCTAGTTACTTTATACTCTCCCGTTTTTGGCACAATAGATATTACGATATCGAATTTTTCATTTGGATCATGGAAAGTAAAGGTATTATTGAGTATGTTTTCGAATTGAAATGAACCTTTCTCATCACTTATTACTACAGTATACAGTTTTGGACTTGCAGAATATTTTTTTACAATTTCAAGTGCTTTCTGATTCTGATCCATAATAAAATCTGGAGTAGATAACTGAAATGTTCCCGATGCCACTTGCTCTTCTTTTATTGGATTTGAGGTCGAAGTGGTTTGACTTTTATGTGAAGAATTTAAAGCCACTAATACCATCGCTCCAATAATGCCCAACAAAGGCAGTCCAATAAAAATAATAAGCAAAATTCTTACTAGAACAATTTTTGGATCTCTTGATTTCCAGAAAGAAACTTTTTGTTGCGGTGGATTCTGATTTGGCGGAGTATTACTTTGATTCATTAATTCTTCCTCTTTTATATTATACCTATAATTTCAATAAAAATAAAAATTAAATTCGAAAAACAAAAAAAGACGGCCTGCCATTGGCCGCTTTTTTCGAATTTTGGCTTCGCGTATCTGAGAAAATTATAACGCTTTTGAGTGATTTCAGCTATTGGAATGAGGTTAAAAGGAAGTTAGCTCTGTTGAATACGATATAAGTTTTGATGTTAAAAATGTTTTATATATTTCGAGTACAAAAAATAGGAGTACGCTCCCGCCCTCCTATTTCTGTTATTTTGTTTTAGTTTCTAATACCTGCTATCATAGAGCCATCCGTCCACCCTGATTCCTTTTTCTTGCGCGAACCTTTTGGCATCTTCAAGACAGGTTTTTGGAACATTAACTACAAATTTTTTGCTATAACCATTTGTAGCTTTTGAAAAAGCTGACCATTGATTTGCAGTTTCTTGAGTTCCAACGCTTTCTTTCGTTTCCGTTTCCGTAACCTGAAAGACGGAATTTAAGAAAGAGGTAATATCTGGCATGTAACCAGATATAGACGTTGGTTGCTCATAGGGATAACCGATATGGTCGGCTTTTATGTTTGTATGTCCTTGATTTTCCAAATGACCGACTGTCTGTAAAAGTATGCTATTATGAACTTCTTCTCTTGTTTTCAGCATTGTTAACTTTCACTAATTTTTAAATTACTTTCACCGAGCATCGACCTGTTCGACCCCTACCTGAGCACTGGGAGCCCGTACCTCGAACTGCTGAGTGTCGATTTCAGTATAAATCTTTCAGCATAAATCGTCAACTATGTCAAGTACTTGACGAACTGAAAATTAGGTTATATGATATGTTTGAAAGGATAAAATGCATATAATCCAAGAGAAAATTATGGACTTATTCGAAAATCACAAAACCATTCCTCTAAACTATCACCAGATAGGAAAACTTGTTGGTGCTGAACACCCTCAAAAAATAAAGCATCACCTAAGCCAGTTGGAAAAAAGAGGCTTCATTAAGATTGACCAATCTAATGAAACAATTTCAGCAATGAAGCTCGGCACAATCAGAAATACTGATTTAATAGCAATTCCCATTGTAGGCTCAGCTAACTGCGGACAGGCGGTAACTTACGCTGAAGAAAATATAGAAGGCTATCTTAAAATCTCCAGAAGTCTGCTAAAAAAGAAAAAAGGAATAATTGCCATCAGAGCAAACGGAAATTCTATGAACAAGGCAAACATTGGTGGACATTCAATTGAAAATGGAGATTTTGTTTTGATAGACTACGATGATAAAGTTCCCCAAGATGACGATTACGTGTTGTCAATTATTGACGGGCTGGCGAATATAAAAAAGTTTATACAAGACGAGGCAAATCAGCAAATAGTACTGCTTTCTGAGTCAACCGCTGATTATTCGCCAATTTATATAGACCCATCTAATTATGACTACATCATAAACGGCAAAGTTATAGGAGTTCTTAAAAAACCAGTCTTATAAGAGACTATTATCGCGAAATGGGTTATGATAAATTTTAATCATGGATAAGCTAACAAAAGAAAAAAGAAGCCAAAATATGGCTCAAATAAGGAGCAAAAATACCGAACCAGAAATAAGAGTCAGAAAAATACTTGCGGAGCTTGGCTGGAATTATAGACTACACTCGCGCAAACTTCCTGGAAAACCAGATATTGTCATTTCAAAGATTAAAACAGCTATCTTTATCAACGGATGTTTTTGGCATCAGCATAAAGGTTGTAAAAGATGCACAATGCCAAAATCGAATTCTGAGTACTGGAACAAAAAACTTGAAGGAAACATACAAAAGCAAAAACAAAGTATAAAGGATTTGAAGATATTAGGATGGAAAACTGCGATTATTTGGGAATGTCAGACAAAAAATAGGGTTTTTTTAAATAAAATTCTCAGGAGGGCGGTTGAAAAAACACGAATTTAAACTTGCTGAATTATTCTGCGGTCCAGGCGGACTTTCTCTTGGAGCTATTTTATCTGAAGCTTCAAACGGAAAAGAATTATTTCGTATTAAGCCTGTCTGGGCAAACGATTATGACAAAGAGACTTGCCAGACCTATGTCAAAAATATACATCCTAAAAATCCTTCGGCGGTTAGTTGTAAACCTGTGCAGAAAATAGATTTTACAAAAATACCAAAGTTTGATGTTCTCGCTTTTGGCTTCCCTTGCAACGATTTTAGTGTTGTAGGAGAACAAAAAGGTTTTAACGGCAAATTTGGACCGCTTTATACATATGGAGTAAAAGCGATAAACATTCATAATCCAAAGTGGTTTATTGCTGAAAATGTCAGCGGACTACAAAGCGCCAATAACGGCTTGGCGTTTAAGAAGGTTTTAGAAGATTTAGAAAATGCAGGGAAAGGATATAACATCACTGCAAATTTATACAAATTCGAAGAATATGGAGTGCCTCAAACTAGACATAGAATAGTCATCATAGGTATTAGAAAAGACTTAAATCTTAGGTTTAAAGTCCCAGCTCCGACAACGCCAAAAAATTATCCTACAGCTAGGCAGGCTCTTGAGGAACCTCCCATTGCAAAGGACGCTCCAAATAATGAAATTACAAAGCAGTCAAATATCGTAGTTGAACGCTTAAAGCATATACCACCAGGACAAAATGCCTGGTATGAAGGGATTCCAAAACATCTTCAAATGAATGTTAAAGGCGCGAAAATGAGTCAGATATATAAACGGCTTGACCCAGATAAGCCTTCATATACCATAACAGGAAGCGGCGGCGGCGGAACGCACGTATACCACTGGTCTGAGCCTAGAGCGCTAACAAACCGAGAACGAGCAAGAATCCAAACTTTTCCTGATAACTTCATTTTTGAAGGCTCGAAAGAAAACGTCAGGAAACAAATAGGAATGGCTGTTCCGTCAAAAGGAGCTCAAATTATTATTACCGCTGTTTTGAAAACTTTCGCTGGAATTCCATACAAATCAGTTGAATCTAAACTGAAAAATGGCAATGGCAACGGAACGAATGGGAAATTGAACCTTTTTGGCTAAAGCCTCGCTATCAGTTTTTCCCAATCTTTTCTAGTTCTATGAAGCAACCCTGATTTTTTAACATACCTATCGCCGTCAAAGTCTTGTCCTTCTATGCTCGATACCTTCTCAAGCTCGCTGGGCTCGCACCAGCCTGCAATCTCGCAGGGAATTGCATTAAAGTATGGTATCTTCTCTTTGTAGGTTGGAAAATGCGGCTCATCTTTAACAGCTCTGATAATCTCATTGCGTGTCAGTCTTAGAATATGGTCGTCTGGAATATCAGGACGGCAGTAAATATACACATCGGACCTGCGCTCATTAAGAGTAATTTCGTTTTCACCAAGCACTAAGTAGACACTCTTTGGTTTCGATGACTTTATTCCAACCCCAATCTTTGGAGGTCTTTTTTTGCCTTTTTCAACAACGCCGATTATGTCTTGAGGCACAATCTGGTCGTGAATAGCGAAATCCAGCTCAATATCAATATCGAACTCTTTTTTGAAAAATTTCTTAACGGCAACTTCAGCAAGCTGTCCTTTAATCCAGTTTGTCATTTTTTGACCAAATTCTCTTTGCCGTGCCGTTCCCCAATCTGATAAAACATAGCCTCTAAAATGTTGAGCCAGAGCGAAATCCAGACATAGCTGATAGTCAGCCAGGTTAAGTTCTATTGTTCTCCAGCGATAGTCATCAAGCCATTTCTGCAACGCCTCCTTATCAAAATAAAATCTGTCGCCTTTTGTTCTTTCCATACAGCTAAATTCGCAGGCATTTCTAAAATAATTCTCGAATAATGTCCCATCCAGTCCCAAAAAATCAACCGCTTCCTTTTTGGTCAAAATTTTATTCATAAGCCGCCTTTAAAAAGTTTTAAAATCTGTTCTATATTCAATCCTAAATCTTTGGCTATTGAGATAACCAATCCCACAAGCTCAACACTCGTTTTTATATTAGGTAAGCTGTCTTTAATTTTCTGCAAAAAGTTTTTTTCCTTTTCTTCTAAATCAGCGCTATAGAGTTTTTTATCTATAAAACTCTGAAAATCTAGTAAGATAGCAACCTGAACAGATTGATTATTGGTTTGAGTAACAACCGTGCTGGGTTGTCCGCTGAATGGTTGCGGCTCATCTGGAAAATATTCGCCATAAAGCCTCATTATGAGACCGCTCAGTTTATTTCTATATTCAGAATTAGCAATTTCCTGGCGGTTATTTCTGCCAAGAATATTTGAAATTTTAAATCTGTCATAGTTTTTATTTGTTAAATTATTTAGCTCATCAATAGTGGCGTGGTATTGATTCCATAACGTTTCATCGGATAAATAATAAGAATGTTCAAGCGAGGGGGCTTGAGATAAATAACCCATTAATTCTAAATATAGTGGTCTTACTTTTTCTCTCATTTTCAACTAAGATTAGTGTATCACTCCTTAAGTTTTAAAACAATGAGGCAAAATGATTATAGGCGGAATGGGACAACATCATATATCAGATTATTATCATAATTTGCCAACAGCGATTAGAGAGGATTTGGCAAGCGAAAGTGATAATAACATTGTAAATACAGACAGCAAAGAACTGGAGGACTATTATTTCCAAAAATATGCTTTGCCAGAGATTATACTGGACCCAGATAGACCATCTGAAACGAAACCCACCAGATTAACTCACGAAGTTGTCGATTTATTCGGCGAACCAGCTGTTCAAGAAACCAACGCGGCTGAAGTTGTAATTCATCTTGTGCCAGGCAATAATTTAGAGACCGCCCTAGAGTGTGAAGCCTCTACCTGGACAACGTATGCTGTAGATGGTCGAATACAACTCCTCGAATTCTAGCATCATTTTTAAGGTTCCGCTGGGCGGTCTTCAAAAAGATATTGATTTTGTAAAGTCAACGTTTGATAAACGTAATACTGAAATAAATGCACAAAATGAACAGCTAAAAAATACCATTTCCACTTTATTAAAAGAACGAAAAGATAAAGCGGGCAATCTGGAAGCAGAATTTAGTGAAGCAATACAAAAAGTAAGTATTCCTCTAAAAAGAGCCGATATATCAGAAAAACCAATAATAGACCTGCAAGTTCGCAAAAATATTCAAGATTTAAAAAAGCCCCTTGCTCAGCCGAGTAAAGAATTTATTCTGGATAGAAAATATGTTCTCGATATACTGGAAATCATTAATTTAGGAGGAAAACAGTTTGAATTGAATCCTGAAGTTTATGGTTTAAAACTAGACGAAGAAGACTTAAGAAATATTATTCTATCTTATCTAAATATAATATTTGAAGGAA
>CAYSSM010000002.1:0-20817 GCA_964433905.1 uncultured Candidatus Saccharibacteria bacterium | reverse complement strand
GTCATCGGGCGATAAATTATCTTCATAAGATTTATCAGGCTGGTCGCCGAATCTAAGGCTTTCTCGTCGCTAATATCCTCACCGAATTTTTTCTTCCAGATTTTTTTGAACTCTAAAATCGCTTCTTTTGATAGCATATAATTACTTGCTTTAATTTATATTAAAGTGTCAACTTGAACCTTCATTTCCTCACTTAGAACATTCGACTTTCTATTTTCAAATTTTTTTTAGAAATTGGTTGTATACCATAAGCGTCCTGTTTTCTTCAGAAAACAGGAAGTCGAATGGCTTCCTATAGTTAATGAACTTCAAAATTGTTTTATATAGAATCCTCTTAGGATTACATATAAAACACTTGGGTTTCTACGACAATGTCCGAACCTATTTCCTGACATTTAGATTATTCGTTGAATAGACTTATCTTTCGACGACAGCTATTGCCAATCGGTCACATCTTGATTTATATGAATGGATTTACCCGCATAAAAAACGTAAGTATCCACATTTATAGGTGTTCCAACTGGTGGCATTTCAGATTCAGGAATAATCCAGGTTATAAACGAGATACCGTCAAAGGTAGCAAATTTGTCTCCTGATGGTAAGTGTGCAATACCCCAAGTCTCTTCCAATCCACTACTTACTTCTTCTTCTGCGATTTTGCATTCTAGATCAGCCCATATACCGTAATTTTCTTCATCATATAAACCTATCGAACTGCCACTACTAGCGGGGATACAGGTTATTGGTGGAACAATAGGAGCTTGCCCAGTTGCCTCTGTAATCCATTGTTGTACTTCTGCCCTTGTAGGAAAGATCGGATTGTTTGTAGCGCTAGCTAATGCTTTTGCACCAATTAAAACAACTGACACAAAAACAATGATTGCAAAAATTACTTTTAAAATTTTTCTCATTTTTCCTTTCTAGCCCTCTTAGGTGATAATAGGTAAGAATAAGCTGAAAAACAATCCTATAATTTTTTCAATAATTCTTTATTTCCCAAAATCAACGCTTCTTTTTTAGCACGAGTCCATCCTTTGAGTTGTTTTTCGCACTTCATTGCTTCGGCTCTTGTTTTGAATTTCTCAAAGTATGCTAACTTAAAAGATGATTGGTTATCTTCCAAAAATTTTGCTCCATGATGATAAGATTTATGCTCTAGTTCTCGGCGATTAAGATTGTTAGTATGACCAATATAGAGTCTATTGTTGTGAGTTCTGATTATGTAAGCAAAATAGTTCTTCGACTCGTCGTGCATATTCTCCTTCGACTACGCTCATGATTAATAAACCTCCTCTCTCAGAACATTCAACTTTCTATTTACAATAGTTTCGCTTACTCGATGGCTGTAAGCCATGAGCGTTTCGTTTGCGTAAGCAAACAGAAAGTCGAATGGCTCCCCGGGTCCGATGGTTCGACATAGCTCACCATTTATTCGGCCCCGGACAATCCTTCGTTAAGCCCATGATTTTTAGACAATCTCCTTAACAACGAAAAATCTTTATTAATCATGGCTTCCTTTTTAACTTTTGTCCAACCCTTTATCTGTCTTTCTCTTTTTTCAGCATCAAGACGATTTTTGATCTCTTCGCTAAAAACTAGTTTAAAAAAATCTCTTTTAGTGTATTGTGCTCCAAAACCAGTTTGATGCTGCGATAATCGCTTGGAAAGATTTTTCGTTATTCCCGTATAATACTTTCCTTCAGTTGATTTTAGAATGTATAAATAATACATAAAAATCCTGAGCTTGTCGAAGGATGGCTCCCCGGGTCCGATTCGAACGGACAACATGCTCCTTACACTAATCTCCTAATTACTTAAGAGGGTGGACTATCTCATAACCGACGGCTTAACGTTTCGGTTTAGGGCGTATAGTCTCTGAACCTTCTCCGACGTATCGTCGGAGCTTGGCTGCGGATTACCCTGGACAAAACCCAGGGCTTCCCGATCCACCTTCATTAAAATTACGGTGGACCCACCGTAGCCTTTTGGCGTAGGTGAGCAATTAACCCTATTTTTCAATCCGCTTTTCAGCGGAAAGCTGCAACTCTATTACAGGGAGCCGCTCTACCATTGAGCTACCGGGGATTATGATTATATTTTACCATATAGGTCTTGTGCTGTAAACAAATTGAGAGTATACAAAAATTAGAGGGGATGCACCTTCAAGGAGGTCGAGGCCATGATACGTCGGGGCAAAGTGCTGAAACCATTCGATTTTGGATGCCGCGATGTCTTAAACGCCGCCGCCTTCGAATTAGAAAATGATGACTCTATTCACCTACTCGTCAGGACTGATGACACCGACGGAGTAAATCGAATAAGACGAGTGACAGAAAAAGACGGACGTTTTATTATTCATGAAAAACCAATCTTAGATAAAGATGAAAGCTGCGGTTTTTTCGGCTGTGAAGATCCTCGAGTAACTGTCATTAAAGACAATGGCCGTGAGAAAATTTTTGTAGTTTTTACAGGTCTTTCTTCGCCCTCGCGCGAGTTTCCGGAGCCAAGAATTGCTTTGGCAGTATCAGAGAACGCCCGAGAATATACGAACCTCGGTTTCCTCCAAGGCCTCGGTGATAGCTACAACAAAAACGGCACCATCTTCCCTGAGAAAATTGTCGACCCCGAAACCGGTAAACTGGTCTATTGGATGTATCATCGTCCCGACGGCAGGAATATCTGGTCAGCAATTTCTACCGATCTTCTGCATTGGGAAAATAGCAAGATGGTTATGATCCCGATATCCGGCACCTGGCAGCAAAGCCATATCGGATGCGGCACACCACCTTTCCGTGAAGACGAAGGATGGTTGTTTTTTTATCATGGCGTCAGAAAAGACGTTCGCGGATTTTGTAACTACGGTTTGGGAGCGGCCCTCGCTGACATAAATAATCCTAACCGAATAATCGCCAGATCTTATGATGCCTTGCTTCTCCCGGACACCGATTTTGAACAAGGGCTCATCCGACGGGTAATCTTTACTTGCGGAGCCATTCGCCGCAATCGTATATATCGAGTTTATTACGGCGCGGCCGACCACTGGCTGGCCGTAGCCGAAGCTACCAAAGAAGAGATCTTTGCAACATTAAGAACAATTAGCGATCCTATTTGGGACCAACACAAAAATATGCGCCTCTCTCGTTTTTAAATGAGTGGGGCGTTTCTTTTTAGAACCTTTTTACTTTAAATAGTCCTTGAGTTTGATGGTTTTTTCGTGTTTTCTCATTTTTTGTAAAGATTTGGCCTCAATTTGGCGGATTCTTTCGCGGGTAACGCCGAATTCTTTACCCACCTCTTCCAGAGTATGAGTGCGGCCGTCTTCAAGACCAAAACGCATTTTGAGAATTTTTTGTTCTCTTGGCGAAAGGAAAACCAACGATTCGCCGACATGGCCCTTCATCAATTGATAAATGGCACTTTCTTCCGGAGACATTGACTCTTTATCTTCAATGAAATCACCCAATCGCGAATCTTCTTCCTCACCGACCGGCGTCTCCAACGAAACCGTTTCTTGAGAAATTTTTAAAATATGCTCAACTTTTTCAACCGGCAAACTCATTTCGGCAGCAATTTCTTCCGGCAAAGGCTCGCGGCCCAAGTCCTGAACCAACTGCCGCTGAGTGCGAATCATTTTGTTGATTGTTTCCACCATATGAACGGGAATTCTGATCGTCCGGGCCTGGTCGGCAATCGCCCGCGTAATCGCCTGGCGAATCCACCAAGTAGCATAAGTCGAAAATTTATAACCTTTATGATAATCAAACTTAACTACAGCCCGCAGAAGACCGGTATTGCCTTCTTGAATTAAATCCAATAGCGAAAGGCCTCGGCCGATATACTTCTTGGCAATCGAAACCACCAACCGAAGGTTGGCTTCGGCTAGTTTTCTCTTGGCCGTCTCGTCGCCGGCTTCGATTCTTTTTGCCAATCTAATTTCGTCTTCTGTGGTCAAAAGTGGAATTCGGCCGATCTCGCGTAAATACATTCTCACCGAATCATCGGAAATATCCTTGAGTTCCCCGACTTTTTGTTCGGGCGTAGCTTCATATTCTAACAATTTTTTTCCCGCTTTAACATCTATCGCCTGAAGATAAAGTTCTTCAAACAAGGCGTCCAAAAGCGGAATTTTTCTCTCCGGCTCCGGAAAAGCTTGCATCACTTCTTGAAAAGTGACAAACCCGTGCTGGCGGCCTTTTTCCAAAAGAGCTTGTATTTCTTTGGGAAATTTTACTTCAATCTCCCCTTCTTCGCGAGTTTTATGGCCGGTATACGGCCGTTTTATTTTTTTCGGATTTTTAGGTTTTTGATCTTGGATTTTCATTTTGAAATGGCTTCTTGGAACTCTTTTATTAATTTTTTAAGTTTTTCCATGTCTTTAGCTGTTTCAGCCTCTTGAATTTTATGAGCATAATATTCCTTTAAGGCCTCTTTTTTATCTTTTTTAAGATGAGCAATTGCCTGCCTCAAGTCTTCTTGCACCATCGAGGGATCATCTTTGTACAATTCTTCAATATTTAAAATTAAAGAGTCAATGAATAATTTTGACTTGCGAGGAAGTTTTTTTAAAACTTCGGTAATGTCTTTATTATACTCTTCGGAAACGATTTTGTAAATCGCTTTAATTTCGGGATCATTAAAATCATCCAAGGTTATTTTTTTGGTAATTTCAGCGATATTTTTTGGCTGAAAAACCATAATGCCGATTAATAATTCTTCGGCTGAAAGTTGTTTTTTGATGATCGTTTCAGTTTTTTCTTTGGTTTCTTTCTTTTCGCTCACTTTAATTAAAGCATCGAAAACAACATCTTCGGAAATGCCTAATTTTTTAGCCAATAATCCAACATAATGAGCTTGTTCAATGGTGTCAGGAATTTTTTTGATAATCGGTAAAATTTCTTTGGCAATTTCTTTTTTTTGCTGGGAGGTCATTTCGGTAGTCGGTAGTCGGTTGTCGGTAAGCGTCTTGCCAAAGGCAAGGCGGAAATACCAATCAATTACCGGCCCAGCTTTTTCAACTGCTTTTTGCCACACAACCGGGTCGGCGGCGATCATCTCCCCCGGATCTTTGTACTCACCCAGTTCTACCATTTTGACATTCATTCCTTGCTCGATGGCCATTTCGTAAGCCTTTTTGGCAGTCGCCAGCCCAGCCGTGTCGGAGTCAAAAGCAAAAATAATATTTGGCGTATAACGATACAAGGTCAAAAGATGATCGGTAGTTAGCGCCGTCCCGGAAGTGGCAACAACATTTTTAACCCCTGTCTGCCAGGAAGCAATGACATCCATCTGGCCCTCGACAACCACGGTCGCTTTTTGAAGTTTTATTTCACCGCGAGCCCGCTCCAAATTATATAAAATTCGGCCTTTATGAAAAATAATCGTTTCGGGGGTGTTGAGATATTTAGGTTCCTGTTTAGGATCCAATACCCTCCCCGTAAACCCTAAAACATTTCCCATTACATCACAGATTGGAAAAACAATCCGACGAAAAAAGCGGTCAGGTCCGCCGGCATTTTGAATTTCATCAGCCGTAAAGCCCTTTTTTATGAGCCAGGGTTTTAAAACCGGCTGCGAGGGTGCATAACCAATCATAAATTCCTTAATGGTTTGATCGGAAAGTTTGCGTTTTTTAAGATATTCCAAAGCTGCTTTGCCGCTTGAATGAGAAGTCAAAATTTTGTGAAAAACTTGAGCGGAAAGAGAATTGATTTGAAAAAGTCGTGATTTTCTGTCGGGCCCGCCTTGAGCGGCGTCGAAGGGTTTTCCTTTCTTTAGCTTTACCCCCGCGCGATCCGCCAGCATTTGTAGCGCCTCGCGGAACTCCAAATTCTCCATTTTCATCACAAAAGAAAAGACATCACCGCCTTCGCCACAGTTTCCAACTGCAAAGTTTTTCACCACATAAGAACTATCTTCCTCCACCATCAGATTATAAACTTTGCCTTTAAAAATTTGTTTCCGAATACTTTTAATTGGTAAAAGCCAATAGGAAAGTTTTTTATTAACCTCAATAATACCAGAATAATGACTTTTTATGTCTGGCATCCAGCTAATCGTCCACGCTTGGCGGTGGTTAACATTTTTTTTGTCCTTATGAGCTGAAACGATGGTAGTTACCGGCACATCTCCTATCCTTAAAAGTAAATTTTTAATTTGAAAGGCTAACAATTTTGAAATTGTAGTAATTGATTTACGACCTGGTCGATTTTTTATTCCTCCTCTAGATATTGTCCCGTCACCTTTAAAAATTGCCTCTATAAGAATCTTTTGTTTTTTAATTGGTAGGACAAGACAAAAATCAGGAATTTTTTTATTTTCTGCTCCTTTACCGCAGAGTTCGATTATTATATTAACAAGATTAATATTGCTAGCAGAAATCTCTAAGCCATTTTTAGGACTTTTTCGTTCATGAATAGTAGCCTTTAATCCAAAAATCTCCCTGATAAGAATAACAATTTCTTCTGCAAATTTTTGTTCATGGCTACCAAGACTAAAACGAACTCCTCTTGGATAGATGCTTCCTTCTGCAATCCAATAACCTAAAAATTTTAAAAATTTATTCTCAACTTTTACTTTTTCGGGAAAATTATATGCTGGAAAGCCAGTTTTTACTTTTCTTTTGCGAAGATACAATTGACGATCATAAAGCTTAATCTCTTCTAAATCGTTAATTGTTTTATCAATTGGATAAATTAAATAGTCACTGTTTTTGGCCTCTGAAATTGCACACTTTTCTATTCGATATGATTTAAAAAACTTCGTCGGGCAATTTTGTTTGCACCTGACCTGGCATAAACGAGTCAGTCGGCCTTGCTGCTTACAATTTTTTGTTTTGATTAAAAATACTTTATGATCTGGCGTCAAACGAATTGTTTCATTAGTGTGTCTAACTTTTAACTCGACTATATCACCTTTGTATTCCCGTTCAAATTTTGTTAAAACTCTCTGGAATCTGCCCTTATGAGTTAACACTTTTCGATTCTGGCTGATTGTCTCGATTGGCTGGATTCCTCCAGTAGTTACAACCTCTGTGCCTTTTATAAAACAGCCGAAACATTTGAAAATCTGTTTTTCAGGAGAAACCATCATTGACGGCGTTTTTTCCTTATGAAAAGGACAAAGCGCTCGATAATTAGCGCCTGCTTTTTTAAGTGTTAGATAACTTGATATTAAATCAACAATATCAATCCTATGTTTTATTTCTTCAACTTCGTCCATAGCTCAAGATTATACAAAAAGAGTCCTAAAAACAACCTATCTAAAAAGAAAATTGAAAATTTATCTCACAAATCCCACTTGCATGTACCAGCCCTGTGGTTTTTTGCAGGACGGACATTCTTTGGGAGCGGACTTGCCTTTGTGGATATAGCCGCAATTTAGACATTTCCACTCAACCTCTTCATCCGTTTCAAACAATTTTTCTTGTTCTAATCGGTCGGCTAGTTTGTTGTAGCGTTCTTCATGCTTTTCTTCAATCTCGGAAACTTCTTTAAAAAGCGTGGCGATTTCTTTTTCGTCTTCTTCTTCGGCTATTTTTTTAAAACCCGGGTACATTTCCGTCCATTCGTATTTTTCACCGGCGGCCGCATGGCGGAGATTGGTCAAAGTATCCGCCAAAGCATCGATCCCCAAATCAGCCGTCGTTTGCACCGTTTCGGTTACTTTCTCAAGTTCTTCCTGAGCATGAGCTCTCTCATTTCCCGCAGTTTCCAAGAAAACTTCCTTAATCCACATCAGCCCTTCTTTTTCGGCAATTTCGGCAAAAAAAGTGTACTTGTTGCGGGCAATGCTTTCCCCCGCAATCGCCTTGAGCAAATTTTCTTGTGATTTGTTCATTTGACCTCCTAAAATTAGCTAAGTTTTTTTCGACGCTCGGCTTCAATTTGATCTAATTCATCTTCGCTTTCGAGGGGATGTCTTTCTAATTCTTCGGGCAGATTTTCGATTCTTTCGCGTACCAAATCTTCCGGCATTACTTTTTCACCGAATTTTTCTCTTAATGCTTTTTTGCGTTCTTTTTCCGTATCAGGACCTTCTGAGTTTTCACGTTCCATTTTCCTCCTAGAAAATTTTATATTTGAGCTCATTATATCACAATCCATTATTGACATTCTTCAGTAAAAATGATAAAGTCAATTATCAGAGCTCGAACAAAGGAGGTCGCGATGTCATTAGCCGATCAACAGATAATCCATGTCAAAGTGGAATGCAAACATTGCTTCGGCTGCGGAATAAGAAAACTTAGCAAGTCCACGGCTGCTATCTTGTGTATCCAGTGTCAAGGAACTGGTTATCAGGAAATTAACCAGCCAGTTTTTACGGAGCTCAAAGTTATTCCTGGCGTCGAAACCGTCAGTAATATTTGGGGCGATGGCAAGATCTCCTATTTCGATTTTCTCGCAGGAAAAAGACCCTAACCTTTATCATATTCGCAAAAACCGGCCAGTAGACCACTATATCTGCTGGTTTTTTCATTAATTGATCACTTCCTCTTATCCACTATCGATTAGTTTAATTATTTTTTTCTAAATTTAACAGGTTAAAATACTATCGTGTTTTTCGACGACCGCATAATAGATGATAGTAATTGCTTTCCTTAAACCTCTTCTGCTTCTTAAACATAACCCAACCAGTTAAGTTATGTTTGCGAAAAACAGTCTAATTGAAACAATATTATTTTCTTTTTTCAACAACAATCGTACATTTGGTGGCAATTGCCGTGAAAGCTCCCACCGCCGCTAAAATCGGGGCCAAAATCACACTCACCGCCCCGATCGTCAGCGAAAATTCCATTACTTTTTCATTTTTCTGATTTAGGATGCTAATCCTGGTAGCATTACCTTCTTCGATAATTTCTTTAACTTTCTTAACAACATCCTCGCTTTTAACCTTGTAACGATATTCTTTTGTTTCTTCTTCTTTTTTAGGCATGTTTTCCTCCATCAATTTTTAACTTATTTTTTTAATTTAGTAAAATTGGTCATTATGTAGACGAAATATTGTTTCTTCATAGATTGCTTCCCCCTCGACAAGCTCGGGGTCGCAATGACATCTTGATTGCTGTCATTGCGAGGAGCTTCAGCGACGAAGTAATCTACTCAACAAAGATTGCTCCTACCTGCCGGTAGGCAGGCCGCTTTCGCTTGCAATGACGGTTAGATTTTAATTTATTATAATATTCGGATCAAGCCAATTGGATAATTCGCTTTTATTTTGGACATAACCGCGGTATTCGATTGAACTGCCTTTGTGGATAGCAAAATGAAGATGCTTGCGCTCGCCATCGGTTTCCGAAGAATTCCCAGTCCCTAAAATCGCCAGTTGTTGGCCTTTTGTGACTTTATCACCTTCTGATGCTTTCGCCGATAATAAACGAATGTGGCCGTAAAGCGCGGTATAAGTTTGGTTTTGATAGGAAAATTCGATAATTATAACCCCACCATAACCATTTACGTTACCGGCAAATCTCACCGTGCCATCGGAAATCGCAAAAACCGGCACATCAACATCATTTTGCTCCTGTTCGATATCTACACCCGTATGATAGCCAGTAAATTTCTCTGGCTGGACCGGTGAAGTTGCCGGAGTAATATACTGGCCAAAAACTTTTTTCGTTTGGCCAGTTTTGTAATTTGAAATCGGCAAAGTAAATTGTGATTGTGGTTCCTGCTTTGATGTTGCTGTTGACCCACTCGATAATGACGATGGATATAAAGACGGCGCCGCCGGTTTCAAATCTCTTTGATATAAATAATAACTAAAACCAGCTCCAGCTACAAACAAAACTAAAATCAAAAAAATGATTATTTTATTTTTTTTCATTGTTTTTTTACTAAATAAATTTAATTCCTTTATAAGCAAGGTAAACGCCAAAGATTAAAAACAGTGCGGCAATAATATAACGGCTGTATTTTAGGACAAAAACATTGATTTTTTCTAAAATCCGGCCAGCCAAATTTGGCATGATTAAGTAGATAAATAACGGTAAGGTAATCGGCAAAATAAAAAATAAAATATTTACCAATAATAATATTAAATCATAAACTTCGCTGATTTTTGCCACTCCAACTTCTTTGGCGGCGGTAAATGATAGGAATACGGCATCGAAATTAGTGGCATTGATAATTATGCCAATAATTACCCATTTTAACACTGTGTGCTTTTCTTCTCCTGTTAAAGATTTTATTTTTCTTTCTTTGGAAAAGAAAATTTTAATACCGTAAAACAGAAAAAATATCCCTAGGGTTGCATCAATAATTGCCGAGGTAAGACTTTGCTTGCCATCTCCCTGAAATGAATCACCTAATCCATAGCCCAGCCAGGCAATCACAATGGCAACAATTAATGTCCCGAAAAGCAGCGCTAAAATCCGCCTCATCCGGTGATTTTTTTCTCCCAAAAGAACCAGTGCGAGGGCCAAAATCCCCGGACTCAAAGTCGCCGCTAGATCCAAAGAAATAATTTTTACTAAAACTGATAACATAATTTTAGTTTAGTATAATTAAGAATATTATCTCGCTAAAAATTGAAAAGCCTGGTAGACCAAGAATGCCGGCCAGACGAGGGTTTTAAGTTTCTTATTTTTATTCATTCTGAAAACCAATTTTTCTATTTGACTCTTTGGGTGGAGAATTTAGTTCACGGATTATTTGAAATACGATTCTGAACTGTCTATCATAATTCTTCTCCATTTTCTCAATTTTTTCAAGTAAATCTTTGTGAGTTGCTAAGAGTGCTCTTATCTTGATAAATGTTCTGATGATTTGAATGTTAACTTGAACCGCCCGATCGCTATTTAGAACAGAAGAGAGCATCGCCACACCCTGTTCGGTAAAAGCGTAGAAAAGACTGCGTCTTCCACCCCGCCCGTCTTTTGATATCGCAATTTGCGATGTCAAAGAATCATTTTCTTCGTTTGAGGTCACAAATTGTGACCTCAAAGAATTACTTTCTTCACGGGTTAATCTAAACATAAAATCTTGAGGAAATCTTTTTTTGTTCCTCTTAACTGCTTGATTTAGACTCTTTGTAGACACACCATAAAGACCAGCCAAATCACTATCCAGCATAACTTTTTGGTTTCTAACTAAATAAATCTTCTGCTCAATTACTTCTTGAATAATTAAATCTTTCAACTATAGCTCCAAATTCGGAGAGAGTGGGATTCGAACCCACGATACGCTTGCGCGTATATCCGCTTTCCAAGCGAACGCACTCGGCCACTATGCGATCTCTCCATCTCACATAACCCAATAGGTTGGGTTATGTTTACAAAATTTCTATAATCTTCAATAACTTTCTACTCCCATTCTATCAAATACTCTTCAGATAAAAAAGATGCCCAGCCGCACTGCATGCGGCTGGGCCTACAAATTCGCCTCTCAGCGATGACGTCGGCCGAGACGATATCGGCGGGCAAATCGAGCAAATCGCCGGTCTCTGTCCTGTGATTGAAACAACTTTGGTCTCTGCGAATGACTGCGACCTTTCTTGCGCGGCATCCTCTCACCTCCTTTGGCAAGAAAGAAATGTCGGGCCCCCTCACCGTCATGACGGATTTTTCTCCGCTCCACTTCGCTACACGAAAGCAACGAGGGGGCCCGGCCAGCACAACATATTAGATGCCGAAGGACTTCCTGAGACCCGTCATGATCTCCTCTTCAGTTCCTTCGAGCTCGATCTTGGGGTGGTTAGTGAACCACTTACAGATACCCGGCGGCACCAGTAGGCAGAAGAAACCATCATCTGACTGGGGCCAGAGACTGAAACTGTCGACTTCGCCAAGGAACTTCCGTACCTTCTGCCTGAGGTTCAACAAGACCGAATTTCGCATCCTTCTCCCTCCGAATCGATAGCGTTAAGGCGACATAGCAAACTACCGGCTTTCCTTTACCTCCTTTGTCGGCAGAATATACGACGGAGCAGACAGACTGCTTTCGGCGCGCATAGCTTGCTGGTGGCTGTTTGCCGTCATAGGCAAACGAGTCGCAAAAGCTATTATCAAAGCCAAGACCACCACCAGAAGCAGGAGCGCCTTAGGCACACTGAAACGCCAACTATCCATCAACCTTTACCTCCTGCTCGGAGATTGGACATTTATATTTATATCACAAAACAGCAAATTAATCAAGACCTTAACTTGATTTAATACCCTTGTTCGATAATTTTTGACAGCATTATTTTTTTCTCAACCGAAGCCACTAACCGCCGTGTGGAAATAATCGAATCCGGAGAAACGGAAACCGAAGTCGCCCCTTCGCGGACCATTAGTTCGGCAATTTCCGGATAAGTAGTAGCGGCTTGGCCGCAGATTGAAACGCTGATATGATGCTTGCGGCAAACCTTAATTACATGAGCAATAGAAATCTGAACCGATTCGTCGCGCTCGTCAAATTCCTCCGCCAGGTTTTCATTATCACGGTCAATTCCAAGAGTAAGTTGAGTTAAATCATTTGAGCCGATGGAAACGCCGTCAATCCCCAACTGGCAAAATTTATCGATTAAAATAACATTTGAGGGAATTTCCACCATCATCCATATTTTAAAGTCCGAATCGCGCTTTAGGCCATTTGCTTCGATTAATTCTTTTACTTTATTAAATTCGTCAATTGTTCTGACAAAAGGAATCATCAGCCATAAATTTTCGTTGCTCTTGCGAACTTGTTTAATGGCTTCAAGCTCCAAGCGGAATAAATCCGGTTCTTTAATATAACGGTAAGCGCCGCGATAACCGATCATCGGATTATTTTCATCTGGTTCAAATTCTTTACCGCCTTTGAGATTTTTGTATTCATTGGTTTTAAAATCAGTTGCTCTGTAGACAACCGGCCGAGGGAAAAAGGCCTGACAAGTAATTGTAAGACCGTCAACCAATTTCTTGATATACTCGGCAGTTTTACCGGCTTTCACCAACGCTCTGGGATGCTCGCCGATTTCGGCAATCATAAACTCCGCCCTCATTAACCCCACGCCGTCGCACGGCAATTGAGCCACTTCTTCGGCCCTCGTCGGCTCGCCCAAATTGACATAGACTTTGGTTGCCGTCACCGGAATTTCTTCTTCAAAACCGCCGGTGTCATCTTTTTGCGCCGGAGCTTCTTTGCGCTCGACTTTGCCTTTATAGACCACGCCTTTGGCGCCGTCAACCGAGATAATTTGGCCTTCCTTTAAAACATGGGTGGCTGTGCCGGTGCCAACAACGCAAGGAATCCCCAATTCCCGCGAAACAATGGCGGCGTGCGAGGTCTGACCGCCGGTGTCAGTCACAATCGCGCACGCCCGCTTCATCGCCGGCACATAATCGGGAGTTGTCATTTCGGTAACTAAAACATCACCTTTTTGGACCCGATCGGTTTCGGTCGGTTTATGGAGAATTTTTACCGGACCTGAAGCAATCCCCAACGATGCCGCCGCACCCTTAAGAATAACTTCCAATTTTGATGTCGTTTCTCCTTCTTTTTGATTTATTTCTTTATCATTTTGATTTTTGATATCTGATTTTTGATTTATTGTAGTAACCGGTCTGCTTTGCACAAAATAAATTTTACCACTTTCGATTGCCCACTCCGTATCTTGAGGGAATTTATAATGGTCTTCAATCTGTTTGCCAAATTGAGCCAAGTTCTCAATCTCCTCTTCGGTTAATTTTTGAGCTTCTTGGTCTTGTTTATTAAGGCTAATATGCTTATTTTCCTTGCCGACTTTAGTAATCTTCCAATCCTGTTTATTGATTTCTTTTATTAATATTTTGAGATCCTGTTTATTAACAACATAGCGATCGGGGGTAACCGAACCGGAAACAATGGCCTCCCCCAACCCCCAGCCGGCCTCAATAACAATCTTTTCTTTATCTGATGTAACTGGATCAACGGTAAACATAATCCCCGATTTTTCCGACTGGATCATCTTTTGAATCGGTACGGCAATGCCAACCTTAAGATGATCAAATTTATTGATTTGGCGGTAATAAATCGCTCTCGGCAGAAAAAGCGACGCCCAGCAAAGACGAACGGCTTTGATTACTTCTTCAGCGCCGGAAATATTTAGAAAAGTCTTTTGCTGGCCGGCAAAAGACGCTGTCGGTAGATCCTCGGCGGTAGCAGATGAACGAACGGCTACAAAAAAATTCGATGACGAGGTCGTGTAGAGCTTTTGATAAGCGTTAGAGATTTCTTTGGCTAGCGCCAGCGGCATAGAATGATTTAAAATCTCTTTTTGAATTTGGCTGGCGGCTTTATTTAGTTTGGCGCTATTTTCAACATCAATATTTTTCAGCGAATCTTCAATAGTTAAATCAATGTCGGCGCTTTCGAGAAAATTAAAATAAGCCTGAGCCGTGACAATAAAACCGGGCGGAACCGGCAGTCCCGCTTTTGTAAGTTCCCCCAAGTTAGCCCCTTTACCGCCGACAATGGCGGTATCGTCTTTCGACACATCCCGAAACCATAAGATATTCTTGCTCAAAACCCCTCCTCGTTTTAAAATATCAAAACTCAAATTCCAAATATCAAATCAACTCTAAAGTCTCAAATTCCAAATTTAAACATTTGGGCTTTATTTAATATTTTTATTTTGCTATTTGGATTTTAAGATATGATATATCACACTCATCGAAAAACCACGCCTCTGCAGAAATGCTGTTTGTTTTTGAAAATTAGGCATATAGAACTTTTTTAGGTGATCCCAATTTTATGCTCAATACGAATAATCCGTTTTTCTAATTCGGCAATTTTATCTACCCGATTAATAACCTCTCGGTTAATTTCCGATAGATCGGTAATTTCACGAGAAAGTACTGCGATAATTCGATTTTCAGAACTTCTGATTTGACCTTCCAGTTTTCCTTCTGTCCCTTTTATCTCTTGCTTGAGTTCTTTTTTTGTCTTATCAGCAGAAACTTCGATTTTCTTTTCTAATCTTTTTTCAACTCCCCCAACAATCTTTTCAATTTGATCAAAATCTTTCTTTTCTAATGCCATGAATCTCCTTTGGATCGATTATATCACACGCCAAATTAAAAATCCAAAAAATCAAATTCAATTTTTCGCTTAATCTTCCAGGCATTGCCATGCTGCAAAAGCCCCAGATATGATTGCCAAGTTTCTTCAGTTGGATGATCAAACAACCTCCGATACATTCTCCATTTTGTGGCATTTCGCAGAACGCGATGATCCGGAAAATGAATCCAGCCGAGAAAATCAATGCCCAACGAAAGAGTTTTAATGTAAACTTTATCAGGATGTAGACTCAATTTCAACCTATCCTTCAAAAACTCGCTTATTTTAGGCAAAAGATTTTCAAGATCAATTTTTTCTTCCAACAATATAACAAAATCATCAGCATAACGGATATAATACTTGACTTTAAATTCGCGTTTAACAAATTGGTCAAACTCATTCATATAAATATTAATAAGAAGTTGGCTGGTTAGATTACCGAGCGGAAGCCCAACACCAACCTTGCCTTTTGAATTAAAACTTTCAATGATTTGCCCCAAAAGCCATAAAACTTCGCTGTCACCTATAAATTTATCCAGAATTTCTATCAAAATTTTATGATCAATGTTAGCGAAGAATTTTTTGATATCGCATTTCAAAATCCAAGCCGTCCGAGTATTATTTTTAGAAACTATCCAGGCAAAATTTCTGAAACGATTCATCGCCTTGTGCGTCCCTTTGTTGATTCGGCAGGAATACGAATCAAAGATAAACTTGCGGTCAAAATAGGGATACAAAATCCTGTAAATCGCATGATGCAACAGCCGATCTCTAACACTCGCTTTATGAATATCGCGCGGTTTGGGATCGTTGATTTTGAAAGCCCGATAACCGCCGTGCTTATATGTTTTATTTACAAGATCAAAGTGAAGCGCAAGAATATTGTCCATCAAATGTAATTGAAACTCGGCAACATCTTTTCGTTTCTTTTTACCAGGCAAAAATTCCTGCCAAGAGATAAGCAAATTCTCAAAAGATATGATACGATAATAAATATGGCAAATAAATTTGCGCGGAATTTTTCCCAAAATATGGCAGAGCGCAAATCGTCTCTCTCTCTCTCTCTCGTGAAAGTCCCTCGATTTTGAACCGAGTCAAAGAGGGATATTTGGTTTGGATGAACATTATTCCTCATATGCCTAAAGGTTCTCGTTATACTATTGGCAATAGAATTGAAAATAAGTTTTTAGATATTCTTGAACTCTCATATACTGCCTATTTTACCGAAAAAGAAAAGAAATCAGAAAAGATTTCAGAATGTATTTTTGTTTTAGATAAACTTAAATTTCTTATCTCAGTTGCATGGGAAGGAAAATTAATTTCTAATAAGCAATATGAAGAAATCGCTCTCAAGTTAGATGAAGCCGGTAAAATGTTCGGCGGTTGGAAAAAAAGTTTAGCTAATCCCGATAAGAAAAACCGCACTTTGTAAGCAAGCTTGTATTGCAAGCAAAATAAGCGCGGAAAAGAAATTCTTTCGGGAACGAAAGACGATCTCATTATCAGGATTCCAATGATTCGTCGGATTCGTCCAGTTGTTGTTTAACCACAAACCGTTCTCATTGCGTTCCAAGTTGAAGACATTCGGATTGCCATTCCGGTCAGTGATTGTATGGTCTGCCATCTATGCCACTGCCTATAAAATTCGATAAACGAAAGTCATCAGGCTGTATCTTATTTGGGATCAAAAATCCACCAGCAAACCATACCAAGTTTCTCTTATTTTTTATGACGAGACATAAACCCTCTACTATAAGCCGTAGCCAATAGTACTCTCAATTTATATTCGCCGGAGAGGTCTCAAAAAGCCGTAGCCGTTTGATATAACCAATCTGATTTTATTATATCAAAAATTTAAAAGAACAAAGTATCAAAAGAAAAAAGAGAGACACAAAAAATCTAAGAATCTAAAATTCAAAATTACTTGCGGGAACGAAAGACGACCCCACCATCAGAACCCCAATGATCAGTCGGATTCGACCAGTAGCCGTCTAACCACAAACCGAACTCATCGCGTTCCAAGCCGAAGACAAACGGATCGCCATTCCGGTCAGCGATTTGTTTCATAGCAATTCTATACCATTCTCCCATTGGTTGGTCCAAATCTTTTAGCCGTTGGTGAGGTCCAACCTCGGCCGGACAAAGTTCTAAACCTAATTCTTGAGCTCGAGCATAGATTTGGTCGGTTGTCGCTCCTTCAGAAAAACCCAAATCCCTTACTTTTAAGCGAACTAAATCAATTTGTTCGGGATTTTTTTGCTGGTTCTGAAATTCTTCGCTTTGGAACATTTTATCCAGCATATCTTGAGCAAAATCGTTGATATCTATTTTGCGCTTTCCCTGTTCGTCTACCTCATTTAACTTGCCTCTCAATACTTGCTCCGATTCTCCGCCGATTTCAAGAGAGCTACGGCTGATTCTGCTTTCTAAAGTCGAGGCGTAAATATGTTCAAGATTCGGATACCTTTGGAATATAGAAGGAAAAAGGGATCCAATATAAAGTTTAGTTTGTTCGGATATTTGTTCTTCTGTTTGAGCTATTTCCTCCTCGTTTACTTCGATACCTTCTAAAATCCGGGCGATTTTGGCAATATCGCTTCTTGAGGTTTCGGACGTGATTGGCATTTGGCCATATTTTAGAACAAATTCACCGCTTTCGGGATCAAAATCCCGAAAATGAATCTCGCCATTTTCAGTTAAAAGATGAAAGTCGGAAACCTTAATATTTTGCAATTCGCTTTCGGCGATTTTTTTAAAATCGCGCTTTTTGCCCATATCCGTTTCAGTTCCGCGAAGTTTTTTTAAAGCGTCAATAATATCCGAAAAATACGGATCAGAGGGATCCAAATATTCATCACTGGCTTTTTTCATTTGCTGGATAGTATTGGTTCTAAGGTCGTATTCGAAAGTGATAATAGGCCGGTCTTCGGTGAGTCTTTGAGATCTCGGATCAACATGTGGGGCATGTCTGAAAGACAGAATTTCAATATCGCCGTTTTTCATTTGGTTTATATATGAGTCGCTTGTTCCGACGCAATGGCGCATATAGTCGGATTCTTCTTCGAGATGAGGCATATTGAGAAGACGGGCCATATAATAATTACCTGATTTGGTGGTAAATAAAGCTTCGTAAGGATTCAAACCTTCGCTGGCGGTCATTTCTGCCCTCCTTTTGCGAGTCTCGGCGATTTTTTGAATAGTCTTTTGCTCATGAACTTCAAATAAACGATGGAATGAACCTTTATCCGTGCCTAAAAATTTAGGGGTCTCGATTACCGCATCATAAAGAACATTCGTATCCAGAGTGTCATTATTTTGAAAATACCGGGCTAATTTAAGTTTCAAAACGGCTTGTTGAATATTGCCGAAATTAAATCCTTCTGTTTGCTGCAACCGATTAGCCAAATCCTCGTACGCACCGGCGATTACCTGTTCTTTCTTAGGACGATTTTCCTTTGAAACAGCTCGAAGGGTTTGTTCATAGTTTTGTTGGAGCTTGGCTAGATATTTTTTTTCAAAAGCTTGTGCCCGCTCTTGGCTTATTTGCTCCTGAGATTTCTCTTCAGTTAGCGCTTTCTCATAAAAATCGACACTGAATTCACCGCTCGTGTCGGTGCGAAGACGCTCAAAGCCGAAACGCTGCAAAGCTCGGTTTAGATCTGGATTCCAACCGTTAAAATTAAGCTTGGTGTAACCATACTGTCTAGCATATTCAAAAAAGGCCGGGACCTCCCTAAATAGATTACGGCCGGACGAGCCGGCCATGCCGAAATATTTAATATAGGCCTCGTGAGGAGTAAAATCTTGGCAAGCGATAAAACCGGCTGTTTCACCCTCCTTGCCAGGGATGATCCGATTTAGAGGATGTCCGTTCTCAAGTGTCTGAATTACATCTTCTGCCGCCATTTCTCTTATTCTTGGGTCAACTTCTTCTGTACCCAAAGTTAGATTCCGCACCGCCTCCTTTTGCTCCGGAGTCAAAGAAAGATGCTCTTCTTCTGTTTGGGCTTCCGGTGAATAAATTGGTTGGGGGCTTTCTTCGATGGACATAAGTTAATCTCGATTATGATTTAAAATTCGATAAATAATACTAGTCGGGAATCCCCGTCTTTGTAAGAATGCCGCTTGTTTTTGAAAATCTGCCTGGCGATATCGCGATTTGCTCTCCAGCGCCTTCCGCGCCAGTTCTTCTTCATTTTGGTCTTTCAGAGCTTCTTCGATATTAATTTCCGATACTCCCAACCTTTTTAATTCAATCTTCAAAAGGTATGACCCGGAAGGCTTTAAAAGATTTCGGTCCCTTGCATACATTTTAGCAAACTTTTTATCATCCAACAAACTGTTCTTTTTCAGAACTGATATCGTTTTCTTAATTTCGACTTCCGGTATCTTTTTCGATTTTAATTTTTTAGTAACTTCAAAAACTGTCCGTGGCCGGAATTTCAAAAAATGTAGGGCGATTGGTAAGGCATCTCGCATTAAAATCCTAAGCCTTAAATCATAATTAATCTCTTGACTGACTCTTCTAAAAATTCTTTTACTTGCTTGAAACCGGGTATTGTTTGACTTTCTTTTATGGCAATTATCTCAAAATCCGTCAGATCATCAAAATAGACAAGCTGTTCTAAAAATATTTTCGGGTTAAATATTTCACCGTAAATATCCTGTGCTCCCAGAATAATTTCATTTAAGGCTGTATGGTTATCTTTTAAAAGTGTGTATAAATCGAAGTAATCGCGGTAGACTCCTCGCCTTCCAATGGCGTAGGCTTTTTGAATAGCGATAGTTTTTGCCGGAAAATATTTCAGGTTATTTTCAGCTGCGACCGAATCAAACACTTTTTCAAATGGGTAACGCAAAAATGTTACCTTAACATTGTCAACATAAAAAGTTAGCTCGTCGACCGTGTCACGAGAAACTCGGCTAATTTTAAGATTTTTTTGCAACTTTTCCAGTAAATTTTTAGGTATCTCTTTTTGGGAAAAAAAATCAAAATCAAAAGATTGTCTATGTTTAATCTGCAAAGCAAGGGCTGTGCCGCCACCCAAAACAAAGGCATCGGAAGTATTGGCGATGCTTTTAAGCAATGTTTGTCGTTTTTGATCTAAAAGTTCGAGATGTATTTTGGAGATATTTTCTTTCGTCAAGTGGCTCCTTAATTTTTAAAATAAAATTTTTAATGAAATTAAAATCCGCTCTGGTATAAACTTTTTTGGGATGAGTGATAAAGATTGATTTCAACTGTTCTTTACCAATGATTTTTATAAGCTGTCTTAAATCTTCCAAATCACCATAAACCAAAATTTGGTGGACAGCGTCTGGAGAATCTAGATTTAATTTCCTATTATACCAAGTGTAATTTTGAATCATCTTATTTTTATTCTAACAGAAATGACACTTCTTTTCAACTTCAAAAACCGTCCGTGGCCGGAATTTTAGGTAGTGGAAAGCAATATGAAGAGGTTCTTTCATACTATAATCATCTCAAATTACTATTTTGATTCTTTGGCTTCTTTTTCTTCTTCTTTTTCCGTTTTCTTTTTGATTTCTTCCTCAATTTCCTTGGCGATTTTGTGATTTTCCTTCAAAAATTCCTTAGCTTGGTCGCGGCCTTGGCCTAATTTTTCATTGCCATATTGATACCAAGAACCAGACTTGTTAACAATTCCCAGTTTTGCCCCCAAATCCAGCAAATCACCTTCGACGGAAATTCCTTCACCGTACATAATATCAAACTCAGCAATCTTAAATGGCGGAGCAACTTTATTTTTAACGACTTTTACCTTGGTATGGTTGCCAATAATTTCCTCGCCATTTTTTA
>CAYSSM010000001.1:33755-130457 GCA_964433905.1 uncultured Candidatus Saccharibacteria bacterium | reverse complement strand
CTAACGAGGGAAAATTGTTCTACATCGCATTAAAAAATCTTTTTCAAGAAAAAACCAATAATTATGTTATAATATATTGGCAAGTAAGTAGAAGAAAGGATAAATATGGCACCAGATAAAGGCGGTTGCGGCGGATGCTGTGGCTGCGAACTAAAACCACCTTGTTGTTAAGTTAGCCCGCAGGAGCCAAAAACAGGCCTGTTGGCCTGTTTTTGATTAAGCCACTACCTGTGGATATCTTTAGTTTTTATTGTACCTTCAATATCTAATTTTAAGATAAATAAGCTATTTTGAACCTGTTAAATTGTTTATCTCTTGACAAACCTTGAGCTCCTCCTGATAATAGATATGTAACCTGATAGTTGGTTAGGTAAATAAAACCAATCAGGATAAAGGAAGGAGGTGATTTAAATGGCATATTCAGTACAGTCCAAGAAATCGGGTGAAACATACTATCTTCATTCGAAAGACGTTATCTTGCGCGGAGGCAGGAAGCAAACTATTTACTACTTTGCGCGAACCGAGAAAGAAGGCGTTATGGATGATTTACCCGAAGGCTACGCCGTAATGGAAAACAGCCGAACGGGACTTCCAATGTTAAAAAAGGCTTAAAAAACTTAAAATAAACTACAAGAAAACTCGCATGAAATCACAAGTGACGGCGAGTTTTTTTGTGATACATAGCTTGATTTTTATGTCAGGTTATGATATATTGAAAATTACGAGATTATATTTAGGGAGAGTAATTTGAAGCGATCAGAACTGCTATTCACTTTTTTGCAAATTCCCATTGATTTGGCCATGGTGGCGTTGTCATTTGTACTGGCCTATAAAATTAGGACTTATTTTGAATTTGTTCCAGTTATCTATGTTGAACCGTTTCCCCAGTATTTTAAATTTATTATTTATACCTTGCCAATATGGTTTGTTGTCTTTACTTTCAATGGTCTCTACTCTATAAGGGAGCATTATGGTCGCTTTGCCGCATTCGGCAAAATTTTTGTATCGGTCTCCGCCGCCGCCGCCATTGTTATGGCTTGGATATTTTTGTCGCGGACTTTTTTCTTTTCAAGATTAATTATCGTTTATGTTTGGTTTATTGCTATTATTTTGGTTACCGTCGGCAGATTACTGATGAGCGCTTTACAAAGATTTTTATACCGTTGGGGGATTGGCGTCCATCGGGTTATTATTTTGGGCGGCAATTCATCTTCGAAACATTTAATTTCAGAAATTCAAAACAACAGTCGCTTGGGTTATAAATTGGTCAAAGTTATTGATGAACAAGCGATCCCTAATTTGGAAAAAATATTCAACAGATACCAAGCCGATGAAATAATTATTGCCAACACTCATTTGCCTCAATCAAAAATTTCGGAGATTTTAGAATTTTGCCGAACTCATCAAATCTGTTTTAAGATGACACCGGATCTTTTCTTAGTCAGATCTTCTCATGTTGGTGTTCACACCCTTGCCGGCGTGCCGATAATGGAATTTAAGAGAACCTTGCTTGACGGATGGGGACGGATTATTAAAAGATTAGTAGATTTTTTTGGTTCAATATTCCTGATTATTTTTTGTTCGCCAGTTATGATAATAGTAGCCTTGTTGGTTAAATTAACTTCCAGAGGTCCTATTCTGTTTCGTCAGGAGAGAGTTGGACTTGATCGCAACTTTATTTTTTATAAATTTCGAACAATGAAAACTGGCGCCGAAAAAGAACACGAAAAGTATATAAAAAAATATGGCAATATGTTTAAGTTGTCCAACGATCCCCGCCTGACTCCAATCGGTAAATTTTTGCGGAAAACCAGCTTGGATGAATTACCACAGTTTTTTAATGTTTTAAAAGGTAATATGAGTTTGATTGGCCCGCGGCCGCCAATGCCTGAAGAAGTGGCTAAATACACTAATTGGCAAAAAAGGCGTTTAGGGATAAAACCTGGCATAACTGGTCTTTGGCAAGTTTCCGGCCGGTCAAATTTATCATTTGATGAATGGGTTCGCTTAGACGCTTATTATATCGAGAACTGGTCGCTTTGGCTTGATTTTCAGATATTTGTTAAAACAGTTTGGGTAGTGATAAAAGGAAGGGGTGCCTACTAAAGAAGAACCCTTGATACACTTCCGAGGTGTATCAAAATGGTTATGATTTTGTTATGATATAAATATGACTAGGGAAAATACAAGTAAAAATCCTCTTGTAGAGAATAGTGTTTATCATATTTTAAGTCGGAGCATTGCAAAGTACCAAATTTTCAATACTGATGACGATTATATAAGAATGGTTCAATTATTTCGTTTTTATCAAGTGTCTAAACCTTTAACCAAATACTCAATGTTTTTTAGATTAAAAGGAACTCAAGAATTTGGCTTTGATCAAAATTTTAATTTTTTGCACAAAGAGCACGAAAAACTTGTAGATATTATTGCTTATTGTCTTATGCCGAATCATATCCATTTGGTCCTCAAGCAGCTAAAAGAAAATGGAATATCAATTTTTATGGCGAATATTCTCAACAGCTACACTCGTTATTTCAATATTTGCCATAAAAGGAAAGGACCGCTTTGGGAGTCAAAATTTAAGAATATCTTAGTCGAAAACGATAAGCAGTTATTGCATTTAACTCGATATATTCACACAAATCCGTACGCCGCAAGATTAGTCAGTAAACCAGAATTGTGGAAATACTCATCATATATGGAATACATTAAGCCGGATCAAATAATTTTAGCTCTTTGTGATAAAAGTTTAGTAGATATTGGCCCGGTAAATTATCAAAGATTTATCAATGATCGAAAGGATTATCAGCGCAAATTATCCGAAATAAAGAATTTAATTATAAAAGACCTTTGATACACTTCCGAGGTGTATCAAATATGGTTAGGATGTAGTTGGTAAGTTGTGGATTAGGATGTAAAAATTTATAAATAATCGCGAGGCTGCGGACCGGCCATTGATATTTAACCTGAAATATGCGAAAATATATTGAGAATGATTAATAATTTACAAAATCTCAAAATTGTCATTGTCGTTGAAGAGTTAACACAATTGGGAGGGGCCGAAAGGCTCCTTGATTATTATTTGGAGCTGTTTCCTAAAGCGCCAGTTTTTACTTTGATTTTCAATACCCAAAAAACTTTAAGAAAATACGAAAAATTTGATATCAGATCATCATTTATCCAAAAAATGCCATGGGGAATTAAGCGTTATAAATGGTACTTACCTTTAATGCCTTTAGCGATTGAATCCTTTAACTTAAAAAATTATGACATAGTTTTATCCATTACTTCCGCTTTAGTTAAAGGTGTTAAAACAACTTCTACTTCTCTTCATGTGTGTTATTGCAATACTCCAACCAGGTGGTTGTGGACAGATAAGGAAAGCTATTTAAAAACCGCGCCAATTCCTTTTTTTGTTCGACCACTAATGCCATTGGTTATAAACTGGCTTAAGCGATGGGACCTAAAAGCTGCAAAAAAGCCGGATTTCATAATTGCCAATTCAAAGAATGTTCAAAGTAGAATAAGCAAATATTATCATCGTAAATCAGATATAATTTCTGTGCCCGTTGACGCACAAAAATTTGTACCTAAAAAAATTATTGGTAAGTATTATCTTTTAGTATCGCGCATAGAGCCGTACAAAAAAGTTGATTTAGTTATTGATGCTTTTAAAAAACTTAAATTACCATTATTAGTGGTTGGTTCGGGTACTCAATTGGAAAAATATAAAGTTGGTTTACCAAAAAACATTAAATTTATTGGCCGTGTCAGCGATGAAAAGTTGGTTAAAATTTACCAAGATTCAATTGCAACCATATTTCCGCAGGAAGAAGACGCCGGTATTGTTCCACTGGAATCAATGGCTTGCGGTCGGCCGGTGATTGCTTTTGGCAGGGGGGGGGCTTTGGAAACGATAATTGATGGTAAAACGGGTATTTTTTTTGAAAAACAAACGACTAAAGATTTAATCAATGCAATTAAAAAATTTCAAAAAATAAAATTTAACAGTGTAGTAATTAGAAATCAAGCGCTAAAATTTGACAAAGAGCTTTTCAAGCAAAAAATTTTAGAGTATATTATAAGTAAGCAAAGTAAGAAAGGAACAAAATGGAATTGAGAGAATATTTTCGCATCATTGGACGATATAAAATTATTTTTTGGGGAGTGGTAATTTTGGCGTTGGCTGGAACAATTTTATTTACAAAACTTCAGCCAAAATCATACCTTGCTTCTACTACTATTACTGTTAACAAAGCTTCATCTTTAAAGCAATCGCAAGTAAATTATTATCTTTTTGATAATTATTATAATGTCCAATCATCAGGCTTATTTTCGCAAATAATTACTTCATGGTTTTCCTCACCGGCATTAGTCAAGGAAATTTATTCTAAAGCAGATATCTCTTTACCACCGGTTTCGCAAAAAAAATTAGCAAAAATTTTTAAAGCGGTTAGGCAAGAACCGGCGACAATTAATATTTCAGTGACAAATTCTAACAAGGAAGAAGCGGAAAAGCTAATCACCGCCGCCGCATCAGTAATGCAGGACAAGTCAAATGAACTAGGCCGTTCCGATCGGGAAAATGTTTACGACATTGTCACATTCTCGTCTATCGTGTCGGATGCTTCAGCCAACCTTTGGCTAAATATATTTATTGGTTTAATCAGTGGTATTTTAGTCGGAATAGTCTTAACTTTAGGTGTTGATTATTTTAAACGTGACTAATTGTTTTTAAAGGCGGGGAAATGTCAAAAGTACTATTAATAGATTCGATTACCAAAAAAAAGGTCATTCGAAGTTTTCGAAAAAGAAAAATTTGGTTAGCGCCTTTTATTATTGTTTTTTTATTGATTTCTTCTTTTTTTGTTGGTCGTACGGCTGCAGATTTTGTCTTGCTAAAAGTCGATCCGGTTTCCCTTTTTGCCTCCGGGAAGTTTTTAGTGATTTTTCAAAATAACGCCGAAATTCGCTCTTCCGGCGGTTTTATAGGTTCGTTTGCGGTTATGGATATTGAAAATTATGAAATCAAGTCTTTTAATTTTAATACTAATATTTACGGTCTAGACCGGTTATATGCTGAAGGAAATTTTATAAAAGCCCCGGAACCGATTAATAAAATGACCAAGGGCCAAAGTTGGGCGTTGCGAGATGCCAACTACGACGCTTCTTTCCCTGATTCTGCTCAAGATATTCTATATTTTTATAATCAAGAAACAGGAGACAGTGTTGACGGAATAATTGCTTTAAATGCTTCGGTGATGATAGACCTATTAAATCTAACAGGGCCAATTAATTTGGAAAAATATGATACAACGATTTCTGCCGATAATTTTTACAACGAAACGCAGTATAAAATCGAAAAAGAATACTATGAAAGTCCTGAAAATTGGGTTATTAACGAGCCCAAAACCTTTTTGAAGGATTTATATCCAAAATTATTACAAGAAGCCTTAAAAAATAAAGTAGCTCTGGTTAAATTGTTAAATCAAGAATTAACTCAAAAGGAAATTGTTTTATATTTTCAAGATGCTAATAAACAAAAAATTATCGAAACGCGTAATTGGGCGGGAAAAATTCCGACCGATTCGGAACTCAAAGATAAATTTAATAATTTTCAGTCAACAGATTATCTATATATAAATAGTAATAGTTATTCCGGCAACAAATCGTCAATAAATATTAAAGAAGATATTGAATACAAAGTTAATTCTGACGGTTTGGTCAATCTAAAAATAACTCGGATTCATAGCGGAACCAATAATTGGCCCGACGGTAAAAATACAACTTGGATGAGATTTTTCGTGCCCCAAGGATCAACCTTGGTCAGCGCTAAAAATAATGAAAAAATAGTTACCGAGGAAATAAAGCAAGGAGTTGAAGCAGATAAAACTTTTTTCGGTGTTGAAGCGGTTATTGAGCCGGGTGAAGCCAGTATTTTAGAATTAAACTATATCTTGCCGTTCGAAATTAAAAATTATCAGCTGCTTGTTCAAAAACAGCCGGGAATCCGTCAGCAAAATTTATCGGTTTTCTTTAACGGTCAAAATCTTTTCAATGGTGTTTTGAATACGGATAAAGAAATAAAATAGTTTTGTTTCGGGTGGCTTTTTCTTTACTGAACCATTTTGCTACCATTTACGAAATGGGTGGAAAATGGTTAGGATATTGTGGGTGGAGTTTTATTTTTATCAACATTTTGTTATACTAAAAATAAGAAAATAGGGGCTAAACCTCAATATTTTCGTATTGTAAAGGTAAATAATTATACGCTATACTATGTTCAGAATAAGGAGTTATTTTTATGTCAGCCCAATCTGATTATACAGCCAAGAATATTACTGTTTTAGAAGGACTTGAGCCGGTTCGCCGCAGGCCAGGAATGTACATTGGCGGCACTGGTGTGGAGGGACTCCATCATCTTATTTGGGAGGTCGTCGATAATGCCATCGATGAAGCAATGGCCGGTTTTTGTGATAAGATCATTGTCGAGCTTTTGGCCGATAACCGGATCAGAGTAAAAGATAATGGTCGTGGGATTCCGGTTGATATTCATCCTCAAACCAAAAAAAGCGCCTTGGAAACGGTTTTAAGCACTTTGCATGCTGGCGGAAAGTTTGGTCAAAGTGATGCTTACAAAGTTTCCGGTGGTTTGCATGGAGTTGGTGTTTCGGTCGTTAACGCTCTTTCATCATGGATGCAAGCCGAGGTTTTCCGAGACGGCAAGCACTATGTTCAGGAATATGCTCGCGGTAAAGCCAAGGGGTCTGTTAAAAATGTCGGTGTAACCGACGAAAAAGGTACCACCATTAGTTTTGAACCTGACTCAGAGATATTTTCTACCATAAATTATTCATGGGAAACAATTCTTAACCATCTTCGCCAACAAGCTTATTTAACTAAAGGCGTCAGTATCACTATTTGTGACAGAAGAAAAGACACTGATCAAAAATCGAAAGCGGATCTTAAAAATTGTTTCACATTTTATTTTGAGGGCGGTATTTCTTCATATGTTCGCCATATCAACAAGAATAAAACTTCCTTCAATGATCCACCGGTGTACCTTGAAAAGCAAACAGAAAACACGCGAGTCGAAGTGGCGCTTGCTTATACTGACGATTACAATGAGCATGTTTTTGCCTTTGCCAACAACATTCATACAACAGAAGGGGGTACCCATTTAACTGGTTTTCGAACCGCTCTGACAAGAGCTTTAAATGATTATGCAAAAAAGTATGAAATAATTAAAAATTCCGAAGCCATGCTAACCGGCGATGATACTCGCGAAGGGTTAACGGCGGTTATTTCAGTTAAATTACCCGATCCGCAGTTTGAAGGCCAGACAAAAGCCCGGCTTGGCAATCCGGAGATGAAAAGTTTGGTTGAACAGGCCACTTACGAAGGATTAGGATATTGGCTGGAAGAGCATCCCGCCGATGGCCGAAAAATACTTGAAAAATGTTCCTTGTCTTTAAGAGCCAGGCTGGCAGCGAAAGCAGCCCGGGAAACTGTCATCCGCAAAGGCGCTTTGGAAGGGATGACTTTGCCAGGTAAATTGGCTGATTGTTCTTCTCATGATCCCAAAAAAAGCGAACTCTATATTGTCGAGGGTGATTCGGCCGGAGGTTCGGCCAAGCAAGGCCGCGACCGCACTTTTCAAGCCATCCTGCCTTTGCGCGGTAAAATTTTAAATGTTGAAAGAACCCGGCTTGACAAAATGCTTGCATCCGAGGAAATTAAATCGTTAATTGTCGCTATCGGAGTTGGCATTGGTGAAGTTATTAATATGGCTAAATTGCGCTATCATCGGATTATTATTATGACCGATGCCGATGTTGATGGTTCGCACATCAGAACCTTGCTGCTCACGCTTTTTTATCGTCATTTTCCCGATACTATAAAAAACGGTAATTTATATATTGCCCAACCGCCTTTGTATGCCATTACTAAAGGCAGAGAAAAGTTATTTGCCTACAATGATGAACAAAAAGATGAAATCATTAAAAAATTAGGTGAAAGTATTTCGATTCAAAGATACAAAGGTTTGGGTGAAATGACGCCAACGCAACTGTGGGATACGACTATGGATCCCGAAAACAGGGTCTTACTTAAAGTGGAAATATCCGATGCCGAAAAAGCCGACGAAATCTTTTCAATGTTGATGGGTGACGAAGTTGCGCCCCGAAAGCGTTTCATTCAAACTCATGCCAAATATGTTAAAAATTTGGATGTATAAAATAGCAAGGAAAAAATGAAAAATTCCAAACAAGTTAAAGTTAAAGGAAAAATTGTAAAACCAAACTCATTTTTGGAAACGGAAAAATCTCATAAAAATTGGTACGAAATTGAGGTAGGAATGGGCAAGCAACGGGGCAAACCAAGGGCGGTGCCATCGAATGTAAAAAAAGCCAAAGGGGAGTTCAAAAAACATAGTCATGAAGGAAAATAATGGCAGCAAGCGACAAAGAAAGTAAAGAAGATTTAGAAAAACTTAATCCTGAAAAAGTGGCCGAGTCGGAAACGATCGGTAATTTTGAGGATGATAAAACGAAGGATGTGAAAACCGAGTTTGGCATAATGCGGCCGAGAATATTAGAAAACGAAATGCAAGAGTCGTATTTAGCCTACGCCATGTCGGTCATCATCGCCCGTGCTTTGCCTGATGTTCGCGATGGCCTAAAACCGGTTCATCGCCGCGTATTATTTTCAATGTCGGAATTGGGGCTAACTCCTCAAGCAAAATATCGCAAGTCAGCCACCGTTGTTGGTGATGTTTTGGGGAAATATCATCCGCATGGCGATATTGCTGTTTATGATACTTTAGTAAGATTGGCGCAAAGCTTTTCCATGAGACTTCCGCTTGTTGACGGTCAAGGTAACTTTGGTTCAATGGATGGCGATGCCGCCGCCGCCATGCGTTATACCGAATGTCGTTTGACTTCCGCCGCTAGCGAAATGCTCGCTGATATTGACAAGGAAACGGTTGATTTTGTGGCCAACTATGATGCTTCCAGGCAAGAACCAAAAGTGATGCCGGCCAAGCTTCCTAATTTGTTAATTAACGGTTCGATGGGTATTGCCGTAGGCATGGCAACCAATATTCCGCCTCATAATTTAGGTGAAATTTGCGACGCGGTTATTCATTTAATTGAAAATCCCGACTGTACTATCGAAGATATGATGCAATATATTCAAGGACCCGATTTTCCAACCGGAGCGGAAATTTTTGGGGTGGAACAAATAAAGGCCGCTTATGCTACAGGCAAGGGAGCGATTATAATGCGGGCGGTGGCCAATATTGAAGAAAATAAACGCGGTTTTAGGATTATTGTTTCCGAGATACCGTATCAGGTCAATAAAGCCGAATTGATTACCAAAATTGCCGATTTAGTTAAAGAAAAGAAATTGGAAGGAATTTCCGATCTTCGAGACGAGTCAGATCGAAAAGACGGTGTCAGAATCGTCATTGAACTTAAGGCCAACGCTTATCCGAAAAAAATATTAAATCGTCTTTATGAACTGACATTGATGCAGACGACTTTTTATACCAATATGCTGGCGCTAATCGACGGCCTTCAGCCGCGAGTGTTAACGCTCAAAAATATTTTAGAAGAATATATTAAGCATCGTAAAGCAGTTGTCCGCCGTCGCACTGCTTTCGAACTAAAGAAAGCCAAAGAACGTGCTCATATTTTAGAGGGCTTGCGGATTGCTTTAAAAAACATCGATGAAGTGGTGGCGACAATTAGAAAATCGGCCAATCGCGAAGTGGCTTTTAAGCAGCTAAAAATTAAATTTAAACTGACTGATATTCAAGCAAATGCTATCTTGGAAATGCGCCTTGCCGCTCTTGCCGCCTTGGAACGGGAAAAAGTAGAAACGGAATACAAAGAAAAATTAAAATTAATCGCTGAGCTGGAAGCTGTCTTGGCATCAGAAGAAAAGATTCTAAGTATCATTAAAAAAGAGCTTAAAGAACTTCAAGAAAAATACGCTACTCCCAGAAAGACCAAAATCCACCCGCAAGAACTGGGCAGATTTAGCGCCGAGGATTTAATTCCGTCAGAACAAGTGATTATCATATTTACTCGCGGCAACTATATAAAAAGGATGCCGGTATCGTCTTACCGCAGCCAGATTCGAGGCGGCAAGGGCGTGATTGGGATGGAAACTAAAGAAGAAGACATGATTGAACATTTGCTGGTGTCTAATACTCATGATGATGTCTATTTCTTTACCGATCGTGGTAGAATCTTCCATACTAAGGTCTATGAAATACCTACGGCTTCGCGGATTGCCAAAGGCCAGGCGATCGTTAATATTCTACAAATTTCGCCCGAAGAAAAAGTAACGGCCATGATTACGCTGTCATCGAGTGATATCGAAAAATATAAATATATTTTATTGGCAACAAGCAAAGGCCTTGTTAAAAAAACGAGCATGAAGCTATACAGCAAGGTTAGAAAAACCGGAATTTTGGCCATTAAACTTCGTCCGGAAGATCGCCTTCGTTGGGTAAAAGTAACCACCGGTGATGAGAATGTTTTTCAGGTTTCTGCCAAAGGCCAATCTATTTTTTACAAAGAAACCGACATTCGTCCGATGGGCAGAACCGCTGCCGGAGTGCGGGGGATTTTGCTCAAGGGTGATGATTATGTTGTCTCAACCGATGTTATTCCTGCCGGAGCCGAAAGTAAGGTTGATGCCCTGATTGTTTTGGAAAAAGGATTTGGTAAGAGAACGCCTTTAACGATGTTTAATATGCAACTTCGTGGCGGCATGGGTTTGCGGGCGGCTAATGTAACCGAAAGAACCGGACCGATTGTTGGCATGAGGCTGGTTTCCGATGATAACTACGATTTGATTTTGGCGTCGCGCAAAGGCCAAGTTATCAGAATGGCGCTTGCGACAGTCAAAAAATTACAGCGCGACACTCAAGGAGTAACTTTAATTCGATTCAATCAGGGTGATAAAGTTACTTCGGTTACGATAATTAGCAAAGATAAAACCAATAAATTAATTGAAATTGACAAAGAATTGCCTGAACAGCAAATTGATGTAGTTGAAGCGGAAGAAGAACTTAAAATATCACAAGCAACAGCAGAGGAAACCGAAGAGGTAGCAGTAGCAGCAGAAGAAGAAGAAGAAGAGCCAGCAGTTTCGAAACCTAAAAAAGAAGAAGAAAAAGATAATCAAAAAGCTGATACAAAAGAAGGCGGTCTTCCCGAATGGGCGGCTGTTCATGATGGTACAGCGCTAAAATCAGCTAAATTAAAATCGCCAAAAAAAATTAATAAAGATACTCAAACCAATCTTTTTGAAGAAAAAGAAAAACCATCCGAAGCCAATTATTGGGGTGGAAAGCTATAAAAACAGTATATATAGGAAGAGGCTCTGCGATCCGCAGAGCCTCTTGTGTGGTGTGTTCTTGTAGCCCTACTTTAGGGCGGCGGTCTGGGCCTCCAGATATTCCTTGAAGGCGAGGATGACCGGGCGGTCGACGGTTTCCATGCTCTTCTTCAGTCTCATCTCAAAGTCGGAACGACTTGCGCCACTTGGCGTGTAGTAACTATCCGGTTCTTCATCATACTCTGTAACTGGGATGGTGCTGGTTGCTGCCGCAGCCTCAATGATCAACAGGAGCAACTGGACGTTCTGTTTCATGCTTAGGCAGTGTTTTCGTACGAGGTGATCAACGATTTCTGGTTGTGCCAACTTGGTCTCCTTTCGGTGAGATTGGCATATTCCACAGCATTCTAATTCGCATTATACCATAAAATTACTCAAAAGTCAAGCTTAACCTTGCCTTTTACTCCTGAAAGTGATAAAATCAATTTACAATGGCAAAAAGAAAGCAAAGAAAATTAAGCAAAAAAGAAGCTAAAGCCGAAGGCAAGCGCTTAACGCAAGTGGAAGAAAACAAAGCGGTTAAAGAGGCAAAAGTCGAAAAAGAAAAAACCGAAAAAAGAATTGTTTTAATTTCGCCTGTTTTAACGGTGCGGGAATTTGCGGATATTTTGAATTTGTCCGTTACGGAAATAATTTCCAAACTTGTCAAAAACGGTGTCATGGCGACGATTAATGAACTCATTGATTTTGACACAATGGCTATTATTGCTGATGAGTTTGCCGTTGAGGTAAAGTTGAAGGAAGAAGAGAAAATAGTTGCATCTCTAAAACAAGTTAAAAAGAATCTAAAACTGCGATCTCCGGTAGTTACGGTTATGGGCCATGTTGACCATGGTAAAACCAAATTGCTTGACGCCATCCGCCACACGGATGTTATTGCCACCGAAGCAGGCGGCATCACTCAGCATATCGGCGCTTATCAAGTCACAATTCGTCCAAAAGACGAAACATCATCTCAAGGAAGCAAATCTAATCGAGAGATCCTTCGTAAAACTCAGGATGATTTTGCGTCTAAATCACGCAAAATCACTTTTTTGGACACTCCCGGACACGAGGCCTTTTCGGCCATGCGAGCTCACGGGGCTAATATTACCGATGTGGTTGTTTTGGTGGTAGCGGCAAACGATGGCGTAAAACCGCAAACGATTGAGGCTATAAACCATGCCAAGGAAGCGGGTGTGCCAATTGTCGTGGCTATTAATAAAGTTGACTTGCCCGATGCCGATATTGATAAAACCAAGAGACAATTAGCCGACAACGGTCTTTTGTCGGAGCAGTGGGGCGGTGATGTGCCTATGATCAATGTTTCAGCCAAGGAAACAAAAAATATCGATAGTTTGTTGGAAATGATTTTACTGGTTGCCGACCTTAAAGAGCTTAAAGCTGATCCAACGCTTTCTGCAACTGGCGTGGTGATTGAGTCGCATATGCAATCTGGTATGGGTCCCATTGCTACGGTTTTAGTTCAAGAGGGAACTCTAAAAATCGGTGACCCTATTGTTATCGGTGATACTTATGGCAAAGTTAGGATTATGGAAAATTATTTGGGCAAGAAAATAAAAGAAGCTGCTCCTTCGGTTCCGGTTAGAATCGCCGGTTTGCAGGACCTACCGGATTTTGGCAACAGATTCTTGGTTGTTGAAAATGAAAAGACTGCCAAAGAATTAACTAAAACAAAAACAATTAAACGCAGAGTTATTTCCATCACCGAACTTTCGCAAGATATCAAAGCGGGAAAAATAAAAGAACTCAAAATTGTCCTTAAGTCTGATGTTGCCGGCTCGCTTGAAGCGATTAAGAGTTCACTTAAGAATTTGGAAGATAAAGAAGTTAAAATAAAAATTATTCACGAGGGAGTTGGAGATATTTCCGAGTCAGATATCAATATGGCGGTTGCCTCCCATGCTTTGGTGATTGGCTTTCGCGTTAAAGCGTCAACCGATGTTATGAATTTGGCTCGCCGCGAAAATATTAAAATTTCTATCTACGATATTATTTACCAATTATTGGATGATTTAACCGCCGCTCTATCAGGATTACTTGAGCCGGAAATCATTGAAACTGAAATCGGTCGGCTATCAATCTTAGCTGTTTTTAAGACATCTAAAAATGAAAAAATTATTGGTGGAAGGGTAACAAAAGGAAAATTAGAAGATCATTGCCAAGTCAGGATTGTTCGTGATAAAGATACTATTGGTATGGGCGAGATTACCTCTTTACAACAAAATAAAAAAGACACTTCCGAAGTGGCGGAGGGTTTTGAATGCGGTCTTAAAGTAGAATCTCCAACCAAAATTTTAGTGGGGGACTCATTGGAATGTTATAAAAAAGAAGAACGAACTCGAAAATTGGGGGAATAAGTTTTTATTTTCAACCTGTTTGGAAACAAACTTTCCGCAGGATACTCTGCGGCAAGCCGCAGAGTAGTTTATATTTGACATTCTTGCGTGTTAAGTTAAACTGGATATTGTAGGCTTTCCCTTATACATATGAATATTTTTAAAAAAATCTTAGAGAGAATTGTCCTCAGAAAAGATATCCTGTCAAAACGTATCCGCAACCGCATACCGGAGGGATTAATTGATTTTAATCAAAAAAGGATTTTACCCTATTTATCAATAATGATAATAGCTTTTTTTACGGTGGTGGCTGATGTGGCAAAAGCCCAAGAAAATTCTTATTACTTTCAGCCTTCGGAAGAAATTATGGATCTTTCGCCGGCGGAAGTTGCCGATGTAGTTTCTCAAGTTGGACCTTTTACCACTAAAATTGAGGAAGATCCTTTATCGGTAGCTCTGGCGATGGAAGATCAAGATTTTCTTTCAAAGCCGGAACTTACCACGACTCAAGTAACTGAAGAATCGAAAAAAGATGAAAAAAGGACAAAAACAATCGTTTATACGGTTGAAGGCGGCGATACCATCGCCAGCATTGCTTGGAAATATGGATTGAAAGTTTCGACTATTAAGACTGCAAACAGCTTGTCGTCAGATATGATTAAGCCCGGTCAGCAATTAAAAATTCCACCGCAGGATTTGGCGCCGACCCAGTTACAAAATTTACAGAAGAAAAAAGTTGCCGGAGCCTCAACTAAAATTCCTTTTTCGGGGACTTTCAGGCGACCTACATCCGGTTGGGATATGTCTCAAGGGTTTGGTCGAACTTCATTTGAGGCTTTTCATGATGGAGTTGATTTAACTTCGCGTTCGGGAACAACCCTTTTTGCTTCAGCCTCAGGAAGAGTTGTCCGCGCCACCCGTGGTTGGGGTGGTGGTTACGGCAATTTTATCGTGATTGATCACGGCGACGGCTGGCAAACGCTTTATGGGCATATGTCAACTTTTGCAGTTTCTGCCGGCCAATGGGTCAATCAAGGTCAGGTTATCGGTGTTATGGGCAATACCGGCTGGTCGACAGGTGTGCATGTTCATTTCAAAATCACTAAAAATGGTCGAGTACTCAACCCATTGGATTATTTGTAATCAATGAGTGGTTTGTAAATTAATAAAAGTATGATATAGTAATCAATTATGCTTACAGATGAAGCGACAATTAAAATTAAGGCAGGCGATGGCGGTAACGGCATGGTTTCTTTTCGAAGGGAAAAATATGTTCCCAAGGGCGGACCGGATGGCGGCGACGGCGGAGACGGCGGTGATGTATTTTTAGTTTCCGACGGCAATATTCATACTTTGTCAGATTTCGCCCGAAAAAAAATATTTTTAGCCCAAAGAGGAGAAAACGGTAAACCTAAAAAACAGAAGGGTAAAGATGGCATAGATTCGTTTTTAAAAGTCCCCCCGGGAACAATTCTCAAAGAAAACGATAGTGTTTTATACGATTTTATTAAAGAAGGCGAAAAATTTTTAGTTGCCCGCGGCGGCAAAGGGGGATGGGGTAATATTCATTTTGCCACCGCCACTTCGCAATCCCCTTTTTATGCTAGAAAAGGCACTCCCGCCGAGGAAAAAGAAGTATCATTAGAGCTTAAATTATTAGCCGATGTTGGCTTAATCGGCCTGCCGAATTCGGGCAAATCAACGCTACTTTCCAGGATTTCTAACGCGCGGCCAAAAATTGCCGATTATCCTTTTACCACCTTAGAGCCGATGTTAGGAGTGGCAAAAATCCATGATAAGGATTTGGTTTTTGCCGATATCCCCGGTTTAATTGAGGGTGCTTCACAAGGTAGAGGTTTAGGCGATAAATTTCTTCGCCATATTGAAAGAACCGAAATTTTAATTCATTTAATTGATATTAATAGCTCTAATATTTCGAACGATTATCAAACGATAAGAAAAGAACTTAAGGAATGGAATCCGGAAATTTCAAAGAAAAAAGAAATTGTCGCAATAAATAAGGCGGACAGTTTAACCGAAAAAGAAGCTCAAAAAATCGCTAAAAAGTTGTCAAAAGAAATTAAAAAAGAGGTCTGTATTATTTCGGCCGTTTCCGGCTCGGGGATTAAGGAATTGCTCGAAAAAGTTCTCTAATATTGTAATTTTAGTTTAGCTTTTTACGCTCACATATGCAGTACATGTACAAAATATTGACTTTTATGGTTAAATGTGCTATATTAGTTCTAATTTGATCTTTGAAAAATACCTTGCGGGTCTGCAGGCGGCTCTGGCTTTTTAAAGACGGAGTTCGACTACTAGCCCGCAAGGGCAAATACTGGGGAGGCTAAGGTATGGGACGAAGGGTTGTGCTGATTATGGTTGTGCTGGCTACTTTGGGGGTGTTGGCACTGGCCAGCACTCAGGCTTTGGCCGGGCCGATGCCGGGGGCGATTTTTACGACCACGGCTGACGGTTCGCGAGTCAACGCTAACATCTTCGCGGCCAAAGAGGATGTCTATCTCGATGGCGGGCCTGGGTCCAACGCGCCTGCGGGCGCGGCGGGGCTTAACGAGGGCGATTACTACTTTCAGGTCACTGACCCGTCAGGGAAGGTTCTTCTCTCGACAGACGCGGTTAAGTGCCGCAAGGTCCACGTCAGTGCTCTTGGGGTCATCGACTATGTCTACCCGTGCACCAAGCTGACGAAGGTCAGGGGTGTCTGGGTGGAAGTCGACTGCACTCACAAGACGGGCATCGATATCGATCACCCTGAACTGGGCGCGATCACTGTTCAGTTGATGCCCTACCTTGACACACCCAATAAGGGTGGTGTCTACAAGGTATGGATAACTCCGTGCGAAAACTTCATCGGCGATCCCAACCTCGTTGACAACGGCTACAGCCCGGGGAATTATCACGGTTTCAGGCCACCGGACAGCAAGACCGACAACTTTAAGGTGCGTCGTAATGGTCCTCCATATACGCCGCCGGTCGTGACTGTTAAGAAGTTCAACGATGCTAACGGTAACGGTATCTGGGATGCAGGCGAGTTGGAAATCACTGGTTGGCGGGTTGATGCAATCGATCCCCTCGGTGTTACCAACACTTACTATACGCCCATCCAGATCACCACTGAACCGGCTGGATTTTGGAACTTCGTTGAGGAACAGCGCGAAGGGTGGATGTACACCTGCACCTACCTCGACGGCGTCCGCATCCGCGACTATCCTGCGGCCTATTTCTTGGTTGCCGGGACTTCCCGGGAAACTCATGAAGTTATCTTCGGCAACATCCAGTTGGCCCGTCTAACGGTCTGTAAGTTCTACGACCTCGATGGCGACGGTATCTGGGACGCAGGCGAGCCTGGTATTCCCGGCTGGTGGATCTACGAGCATGGCACAACCGTGGCAGGGTGGGTATGGGACAGCGTTTCCATAACCAAGTCTAACGGTTGTGACACCTTCTGGATCATGCCGGGTTTGTACGATATCACCGAACGGATGCCTCTTTCTGGTGGGTGGGTGAACACTACTCCCATGACAAGGCAGATTCAACTGGCTTCAGGTGATTCGGCTCGAGTGGAGTTCGGCAACATTCGCCAAGGCCAGGCTGATTTTGATACCAAGGGGTATTGGCATAACAAGAACGGGTTGGGTGAAACTACTCCGTCTGACATTGCATACCTTAACAGTCTGGCTCCGTGGCAAGCGCCGTCCAGTTACTTTGGCGCCGGCGACGAGCCGATTGACGGTTTTTTTGCTAACGGAACCCCCGTTGCTGCTGCCAACGGCGACTGGGGAGAGACCATCGCTCCTGCCGGTTCGGCCTTGGCCGAGCAAAGCCATTTCCTTGTTGATTCCAACGCCGGCGGCGATCCGCGTGAACAACTGGCTCAACAGCTCGATGCTTTCATTATGAACTGTCGGCATCGGCTGGGTGGTGTAGGAGCTGCGATCTGGTTGAATGGTTCTTGGGTGTCAACGCAGACGTTGGTTACCCAGGCAATTCAGGTCTGGCAGAGTGGGAGCGATTCCCAACGAACGGCGATGGCGGGTCAGCTCGACTTACTCAACAATAACGACGCTGTTCCGTTCATCTTGCCTGATCCGGGAACGGTCATTTACCCGTAGTGACCGCAAGACGGTGACGAACTTTAAGCGCCCGGGACATTTTGTCCCGGGCGCATTTTTTTTATCTAAAAAGATTATCTTGCGAAATAATAATATTAGTTATAATGTTGTAATTAAGAATGAATTGTACTTTGACAAGGAGGAAATTATGCCAGTAGCCAGTGTGCTAACAGCTTCAGTGGCATCTATCGGTCTTAAGGCTGATGGATCTGAAATATTTCCTGTTCTGTGTTTATATTATCCTTTTGGCATATTTTTAACGCTTGATGAATTGCTGCCTAATACTAAAGGGCCGATTACGATTTTACCTGATCATGTGGTAGTAAATATTGCAAATCCAGCTGTTGGCAAAAAAAGTATCATCCAAGCAGCTGCATTTTGTTATGATTCTGGAGATATAGTAATTTTCAAAGGGCAGTCTGACGATCTTGATAAAAATAAATTAAACGATTTTCAAATACTTGCAAGAGAAAAACAAAAATTTTATTTTATGATACTTTCTCCCACTCCGGCAGAACTGAGTCGGCCGATAGGTAAATTGTTATTCAGGCAATATTCGGTAATTTGTAGCCTTAAATGTGATAATTTATTTTTTAATAATCCTGAGTTTGACGAATTTTTATCAAGTCTAAATGCAAGTGATAGCGATGTGGCAAACACTTTGCGTTTAAGAAAACTTTTAACCAACAACTAACCTCGCATATTTTTGCGGGGTTTTGTATAAAAATACACTTTTCATCTTAGGCAATACATTGAGGTTTTATCGCAGTGTGGCTTATTTTCAGAGGTTGAATACCTCGTAGCTTGCTACGAGGATGAAAACCTGTTAAAAACAAACTTTCCCTTCAGGGATACCTCGTCAGCTTGCTGCGAGGTAGTTTATTTGGCTAATTCGTTTTGAGTTATCCAGTTTAATTTTTCAGTAATTGAATTAACATCATAATTAACTTGGATTTGGTACTTGTTGTTGTAGCGGTTGACTTCTGCATCCTTGATATCACTTTTGTTGACTACTGGCGACGGAGTAACTAAGGTTTGTTTTTGATTTCTGGCGACATTGGTAACATTGGAAAATACGATTAAACTCAAAAAGATAGTTAATAATGCAATTGATTGTTTCATTTTTTGCTCCTTACTAATTAATACTTCAGGTATGAAAAAAACTGCTCACCTCCTTTCTGAAATTATCTATTCTACATTTAAATATTATTACTTTTAGACAGAATTAGCTACTTTGATTTATATTTCAGTTTGAGTTAATATTTAATTAAGCAGTGTTTTACAATTAATTATTATTAGTTAATTTACAAAAAGGAGAAGTTATGAGTATTTTTGGTATCGGCCGAGAACCTATTCCTACAGAAATTCCACCGGAAACAAGCGAAAACAAAGAACAAAAAGTTGGTTTTGCTCAGATGAAAGTAACGCAAGAGTCGTTAGCCCAGTCTCACCCGGTTCCTGAGGGTGTTTATATCCCCCATGTCAGCCTGTATGCCTGTTCTCCTTTTCTTTTTGATGGTTTTCGCGCCAATCAACCGCCACATACTATTAATGTTATCGTTTCGCCTCAAACTGCCGAATCTTTCAAAACATCCGAGGTTGCCGAACTAAGCGTTAAGCGAATGGCTGGCGATGAAGCCGCTCTGATTGAAGTTGGTGCTGATGTGGCTCAACCGCAGGAGGAAGAGGTGATTGACGATCAAAATTTACAATAAATTAGCACATAATTGAAAACGATTCTCAAAGGACAATTTTGAAATTTAAACAAAATTTTACTAACTATATGACTTGTCTTGCTCCGACGCCAATATTCGCAAGTTTAGCTCGGGGAGTTATAAGTTTAATTATTTTTATAAATATTTTTTTGGCTCTGTATTTGATCGTGAGAATCATTGTCAATAAAATAAAAAGAGGCAAGGCGTTTGACGATACTACCAAAATAATCGCCATATTTTCAATCTCGATTATTATCTATACCGTAATGAATGTTTTTATAACCTATATTTACTACTTGGATTTATTGGTTTTATTAGCTATTTTATTGATCGATTTTTTAATTATCAAGAAGGTTTTTTGGGATATTGTCGGAATAAAATTCAAATTGGCCCTGTGGATAATAATAATACTTTTTATTGGCGCAATCGCTTTGAATGTTTACAAAATGATCATCGGTACCCCTAAAAGTTCCTCTCAGTCAAATAACATTTTACTTGATTCTGGTACATCTTCCTTCTGTGGGAGCCAACAAATATTTTAAGTTTAGCGGCAAAAATTAATCCCCAGGGCTTGACAAAAATAATATCTTATTATAAGATAAGATAGTAATAAATATAGTTATAAAAAAGGGTGGGACCAAATAATTATTAACGCAAATTTCTGCCTCTAAGCAGTAGGTGTTGCTGTGGTATTTTTGAGGAGTTTTTTAGTGTCTCGAGTCCAATTCAATCAATCTAAACAAATGTCCATTCCCCTTCCTGATCTGATTGAGGTTCAAACCAAGTCTTATGACTGGTTCTTCAAAGAGGGGATTCGCGAGCTATTAGACGAAATTAACCCGGTAGAAGACTTTACCGGCAAGCTTTTGAAATTAGATTTTTTAAGCACTTCATTGGAGACTCCGCGTTATGATGAAGATACTACCCGCAACAAGAATCTTACCTATCAATCATCGCTTAAATGTCATGTCCGTTTAACCAATAAAGTTACCGGTAAAATTAAAGAATCGGATATCTTTTTAGGCGATTTTCCTTTAATGACTGACCGTGGGACTTTTATTATTAATGGTATTGAAAGAGTTGTTGTTTCTCAAATAGTTCGTTCTTTTGGAGTTCTCTTTGTCGCTAATGAAATAGGTGACAAACATTTTTTTGGAGCAAAAATCATTCCTTCGCGCGGCGCTTGGCTTGAATTTGAAACTTCCCAGCGAGATGTAATCTATGTCAAAGTTGACAGAAAAAGAAAAATTCTTATTTCAACCTTTTTGCGTTCTTTAGGTTTAAATACCGACCAAATCATTAAAGCTTTTGAGGGCGTTAATGATAATGCTGATCACGATTATATCAAAGCGACTTTAGGTCGCGATACCGCTAAAACATACGAAGAAGCATTAGTCGAAGTTTATAAAAGAATCAGGCCGGGTGATTTGGCGACGGCCGATACCGCTAAAACATTTTTAGAAGCGATGTTTTTTAACCCAAAGCGTTATGATTTAGGTAAAGTCGGTCGCTATAAAGTAAACCGCCGGTTAGGGCTAAATGTTGAAAATGAGCTTAAAAATAGAATTTTAAGAATCGAAGATGTTGTTGAAGTGATTCGCGAGATTATTCGTTTGAATAATGATCCAACTGCTGAGCCTGATGATGTTGATCATCTAAAAAACCGCCGTGTACGAGCAGTAGGCGAGCTTGTCCAAGGAAAAGTAAGAGTTGGCTTTTTGCGTATGGAACGAATTATTAAAGACCGTATGTCGGTGCTCGATCCTGATACTGTTACCGCCAATCAATTAATTAACGCCCGGCCGATTGCCGCGGTTTTGCAGGAATTCTACGCTTCTTCGCAGATGTCCCAGTTTATGAATCAGACAAATCCTTTAGCTGAATTAGAGCATAAGAGATGTTTGTCGGCTACCGGACCGGGCGGTCTTTCGCGCGAACGAGCCGGTTTTGAAGTTCGTGATGTTCATTCCTCACACTACGGCCGTATTTGTCCAATCGAGACTCCCGAAGGTCCGAATATTGGTTTGGTTGGCTATATGGCCTCATATGCCAAAATTAATGAATACGGCTTTTTGGAAACTCCATATTTAGTTGTCGAAGAGGGTAAAAATAAAAAACCAAGAGTTACTAATAAATTAATCTATTTAGACGCTGACGCGGAAGAAAAATCGATTATTGCGCCGGCGTCGTCAAAATTTGATAAAGACGGCTACTTTTTGGAATCGCGAACCATTGTTCGTCGGCTTGGCCTGCCGCAAATTGAAAGAACCAACAAGATTCAATATGTTGATGTTTCGCCTAAACAAACGGTATCCCTGTCAACGGCTTTAATTCCTTTTGTCGAACATGATGATGCCACTCGCGCCTCAATGGGTTCAAATATGGAAAGACAAGCGGTGCCTTTGGTCAGACCTCAAGCGCCTGTTATCGGAACCGGTATGGAAGAGGCGGCGGCAAAAGATTCCGGTCAGTGTCTATATAGTAAGATAGACGGTACGGTAACCGATGTCTCGGCGGCGGAAATTAGCATTCAACAAAAAAACGGCCAAAAAGAAAGTTACCGTTTAAAAAAGTTTTTACGTTCTAATCAAGGGACCTGTCTTAATCAAGCTCCGGCTGTTTCAGTCGGTGATAAAGTCAAAAATGGCCAGATTATCGCTGATTCATCGGCAACCGAGCAAGGCGAATTGGCATTGGGCAAAAATGTTTTAGTCGGCTTTATGTCATTTAGGGGCGCAAATTTTGAAGATGCAATTATTATTTCTCAAAAATTAGTCCGCAATGATGTTTATACTTCAGTTCATATTGAAAAATACTCTCTTGAAGTCCGGGATACAAAATTGGGACCGGAACTTCTAACTCGCGATATTCCAAATGTCGGTGAAGAAGCATTGGCTAATCTTGACGAACAAGGTATCGTTCGAATCGGCGCCGAAATTTCGGCCGGCGATATTTTAGTCGGTAAAATTTCTCCTAAAGGTGAAACTGAACTGTCAGCTGAAGAAAAACTATTAAGAGCTATTTTTGGTGAAAAAGCCAAAGATGTTAAAGACACATCATTACGTTTGCCTCATGGTGAATATGGGAGAGTTGTTGATATTAAAATCTTTTCCAAAGAAAGCGGCGACGAATTGCCCGCCGGCGTCTACCAAATGGTAGAGGTAGCGGTGGCACAACTTCGAAAAATTCAAATTGGCGATAAATTAGCCGGCCGTCACGGTAATAAAGGTGTCATTTCGGTGGTTTTGCCGGAAGAAGAAATGCCTTTCTTGGCCGACGGCACGCCGCTGGATATTGTTTTAAATCCTTTGGGTGTAATTTCCCGTATGAACTTAGGACAGATTTTAGAAACCCATCTTGGGTGGGCAGCTCAAAGATTAAATTACAAAGTGGCAGTTCCCGTTTTCGAAGGCGTTGAATATCCAACTATTCAAGCAGAATTAGTAAAAGCCGGTCTTCCTGCGGACGGTAAGGTTCAGCTTTACGATGGCCGTACCGGCAATCCTTTTGATCAAAAAACAACCGTTGGCATTATCTATATGATGAAACTTTGCCATATGGTTGATGATAAAATGCACGCCCGTTCAACCGGGCCTTATTCAATGGTTACCCAACAACCTTTAGGCGGTAAAGCTCAATTTGGCGGCCAGCGATTCGGCGAAATGGAAGTTTGGGCTTTGGAAGCCTATGGTGCCGCCCATTCTTTGCAGGAAATTTTGACGATTAAGTCCGATGATGTTATCGGCCGTTCAAAAGCATATGAATCAATTATTAAGGGCGAGCCGATTCAAAAACCACAAATTCCTGCCAGTTTTTATGTTTTAGTTAAAGAACTTCAATCATTGGGGTTAAATGTCGAAATGTTAACTTCAGCCGAGCTTTCAAGAAAAAAAGTTGCTTCGCCGGTTGTTAAAGACAAGGCTATGGTTGGATCTGTGGCGGCGGACGAAGATGTCGAAGTAACCGAACTTGATGTTCCCGAACCAGAAATGAAAGAAAAACCGATAGATGAAGGAGAAGAATAATGGCTAGAGCTCAATTTAAACAACAAGCTAATCATAAAGATCAACCAAGAATCAACGATTTTGATGCTCTAAAAATTTCTGTTGCATCACCCGACGAAATTTTAGCTTGGTCTTTTGGCGAAGTTTTAAAACCGGAGACTATTAATTATCGTACTCAAAAACCGGAACGCGATGGTCTTTTTGACGAGAGAATTTTTGGACCGGTTAAAGATTTTGAATGTTACTGCGGAAAATATAAAAAAATTCGTTATAAAGGCGTAATTTGCGATAAATGCGGTGTCGAAGTTACTCGTTCGTCTGTTAGACGTGAAAGAATGGGGCATATTGATTTGGCTGTGCCAGTAACTCATATCTGGTATGTTCATGGCGTACCGTCGGTTTTAGGCTTGGTTTTAGATATTTCTACCAACGATCTGGAAAGGGTGATCTATTTTGCCGGATTTATGATTTTGGATGTTGATGAAAATATTCGAAAAAGCGCCTTAGAGCAATTGGAAAAAGAGTTTGCGGAAGCCAAGAATAAACTGGCTGACAACAACATGGAAATGGCTAAAGTTGAAATTGCTTACCGCGCTACCAAGCAAGAAATTCTTTCTCTTAATCGAAAAATGATTTTGACCGAAAGCAAATATCAAGATTTATCATTAAGATATGGCCAAATTATTAAAGTTGGCATTGGCGCTGAAGCAATTTCGGAAATTCTAAAAAATACCGATTTAAATCAATTATACGAAGAATTAAACTTGGAATTAAAGACAACTATTGGGGTTAATCGCCGCCGTGTTTTAAGAAGACTAAGGTTGGTTACCAATATGAAAGATGCCGGGATTAAACCGGAATGGTTAATTTTAAACCGTTTGCCGGTTATTCCTCCGGATTTGCGGCCGATGGTTCAGCTTGACGGAGGCAGATTTGCCGCTTCTGATTTGAATGATTTGTACCGAAGAGTTATTAATCGAAATAATCGTTTAAAGAGATTAATTTCTCAAGGCGCGCCCGAAGTTATTTGCCGCAATGAAAAAAGGATGTTGCAGGAAGCGGTTGATTCCTTAATCGATAATTCCGCTCGTCGCGGCAGAGCCGTTTCAACCGGCGCCACCGCTAGAAAATTGCGTTCACTTTCCGATATGTTGCGAGGCAAGCAAGGCCGTTTTCGCCAAAATCTTTTAGGAAAACGCGTTGATTACTCTGGTCGATCGGTGATTGTTATTGGTCCTGAACTCAAGCTTCATCAATGCGGTATTCCCAAGGTTATGGCTTTGGAATTATTTAAGCCGTTTGTCATTTCAAGATTAATCGCTGATGGCCATGTCCACAATGTTAAAAACGCTACTCGTTTAATTGAATCCGGCGACCCGGTGGTTTGGGACATCTTAGAAAAAATTACCAGCAATTATTATGTTTTACTTAACCGCGCGCCGACTTTGCATCGCTTGGGTATTCAAGGATTCCAACCGGTTTTAATCGAAGGAAAAGCAATCCAAATTCATCCGTTGGTTTGCCATGCTTTTAATGCTGATTTCGACGGTGACCAAATGGCCGTTCATGTTCCTCTTTCTTCACAAGCAAAAGATGAAACAACCAATTTAATGAGATCGTCAAACAATATTCTTAAACCTGCTTCAGGCGAACCAGTTATTTCACCGAGGCTGGATATTGTTTTTGGCTGTTATTATCTGACAACCATCCAACCGAATGTTTCGGGGGAAGATAAAATCTTTGGCTCTAAAAACGAAGCTATTTTGGCCTATCATCAAGGTTTTGTCCACCCTCGTGCCAAGATCAAGGTTAGAATGCATCTTGATAAATCTCAAGAAGCGGAAATAAAAATAATCGAAACGACTGTGGGAAGAATTTTATTCAACAATATTTTACCTGACGAAATTCCTTTTCAAAATCATGATATGGATTCAAAATCACTCAAAAAACTAATTACTAATATGTTTAAAGAATACGGCATGCAAATTACGGCTGACATTGTCGACAAAATCAAGAAAATCGGTTTTGAGCATGCTGGCCTGTCGGGTATGACAATTTCGGCTAATGACATTTCTATTCCTTCTAATAAAGAAAAAATTCTTCAAGACAGTGATAAAAAATTAGAAGAAATCGATAATCAATATCAACGGGGCTTAATTACCGATTCGGAAAGAAATATTAAAACGATCGAACTTTGGAATGGCGCCCGATCAATTCTTGAGGGGGAAATGCTAAAAGAATTCGATAAAAACAATCCCGTTTATGTCATGATTGTTTCTGGCGCCAGAGGATCGGTCGCTCAGATTACTCAGATGGGTGGCATGAAAGGCTTAGTGGTTAACCCGGCGGGTGAAATTATTGAACTGCCGATTAGATCAAACTACAAAGAAGGCTTGTCAGTTATCGAATACTTTATTTCAACTCACGGTGCCAGAAAAGGTAAATCAGACACTTCTTTGCGCACTTCCGAAGCTGGTTACCTAACCAGACGTCTTGTCGATGTCTCTCATGATGTTATTATTACGACCAAAGATTGTGGCACTGATGAAGGTTTTGCGCTCGAACGGCAAGAATCTGAAGAAATCGGTGAAAAATTCGATGAACGATTAGTTGGACGGGTAGCCTTCAAGGATATCAAAGACAAAAATAAAGTTATTGTAAAAAAGAATGAAGAAATAAATGAAGAAAAAGCTACGCAAATCGGCGATAGCGGAATTAACGAAGTTATTGTCAGGTCTGTTCTAAATTGTAAAGCCGAACGTGGTGTTTGCCAGCTTTGTTACGGTAGAGACTTAGCTATTGGTAGAATGGTAGAATTTGGCACCGTCTCTGGCATTATGGCGGCTCAAGCCATTGGCGAACCTGGCACCCAGTTAACAATGAAAACTTTTCATATGGGCGGTATTACCGGTGAAGATATTACTTCCGGCTTACCTCGTGTTGAAGAACTCTTTGAAGCTCGGATTCCACGGTCGCCGGCTATTTTAGCCGAAATTGACGGAAAAGTTAGAATTGTTGCCGAGAAAGATCGTCAAAATATTGTTTTGTCATCTGCCGACTATCTCAAAGAAGAATACGATGTTTATAGCGATTACAAAGTCAATGTTAAAAGTGGCGATATTGTTAAAAGCGGCCAAGCTTTAGCGATGGCGGTGGACAAGAAAGCCATTCGAGCCGGAATTGCTGGTAAAATTTCGATTTCAGATAAAAAAATAGCAGTTACATCAACTCAGAAAGTCACTATTACATATGCTGTCAGTGGCCGTGCTAATGTTAAAGTAAGTGACGGCGACGAAGTTTCTAAAGGCCAAGACTTAACTGAAGGCCATCTTGATCTGGCTCTTGCCTTAAAACTTCGTGGCAAAGTGCCGATTCAAAAATATATTATTCGCAGCATTCAGGAAATCTATGCTTCTCAAGGTCAAACAATTAACGATAAACATATTGAGACAATTGTTCGACAAATGTTTTCAAAAGTAAAAATTAAAGAATCGGGCGATTCTGATTTTCTATCAGGTCAGATTATTGACAAATTAGAGATTCAAAAAGTAAACAATAATCTTAAAGCAAGTAACAAAAAACCGGCTACCTGCGAAGAACAAGTCAGCGGTATCACCAGAGTGGCTCTAAAAACTGAAAGTTTTCTATCGGCCGCATCTTTTCAAGAAACAACCTCGATTCTAATTGATGCCGCTACGCGAGGCGCGGTAGATCGATTGCAAGGGTTGAAAGAAAATGTTATCATTGGTAAGTTAATTCCGGCGGGAACTGCATTAGGAAAAAAATAATATGCCAACCATATCACAATTATTAAAATACGGCCGCAAGTCTAAAGTAAGCAAAACTAAAACCCCTGCTTTACGTCGCGGTTTTAATTTTTTAAAAAACCGTCCGGTAAATTTTGTCAAAGGCCGGCCTTTTTTGCGTGGGGTTTGTGTTAAAGTAACAACTGTTACTCCAAAAAAACCAAACTCGGCACTGCGTAAAATCGCCAGGGTCCGGCTTACTTCTGGTCAGGAAGTGACTGCTTATATTCCCGGTGAAGGCCATAACTTACAAGAGCATTCGGTAGTTTTAATTCGCGGCGGGCGTGTTAAAGATTTGCCGGGCGTTAGATATCACATCGTTCGTGGCAAGTTTGATACCGCTGGTGTTGAAAATCGGATGCAAGGCCGTTCAAAATATGGATCAAAAGTATCTGTAAAGAAAGGCAATAATGAGAGCTAAGAAAGCCCCAAAAAGAAAATTGAATCCCGATCCTAAATATCAATCGGTTACGGTGGAAAAGTTTATCAATAAAATTATGCTGCGAGGACAAAAAGAAACTGCCAGAAAATTAGTTTATGGCGCTTTTGATATTCTTAAAGAAAAAACAAACAAAGAACCATTGGAAGTTTTTGATAAAGCTTTAAAAAACACTTCACCTCTTTTGGAAGTTAAACCACGTCGAATCGGTGGCGCCACTTATCAAGTGCCAACCGAATTAAATCCAGATCGGGCGGAATCCTTAGCTATGAGGTGGTTGATCGCTATTGCGCGCAAGTCGCGTGGACAATCGTTTGACAAATTGCTTAGCGCAGAAATTTTGGCGGCGTTTGAAAATACCGGAACGGCAGTCAAGCAAAAAGAAAATATGCATAAAATGGCCGAAGCCAACAAGGCCTTTGCGCACTACGCCCGCTTCTAAATTTGACAAAAGAATCTATCAGTGGCATATTTAAATAAAGGTCGCTCCAAAAAGGAGGTATAATGGATTATTCTGTAACATACGATCCTGCTGCCGCCGCAGCTGCCGCTTCAGTTGGAACAGCCGCGGTTGGATTGGCAGCAGTATGGGTTATTTTCTGGGTTATTTTCGCCTTTGGTGGCTTGGCACTATTCTTGTGGGCATTGATTGACGTTATCCGTCGTCAATTTCCAAACCAGAACGATAAAATCCTGTGGATTGTTTTAATCATCTTGATTAGCTGGATTGGTCCGATTCTTTACTTGATAATCGGCCGCAAAAAAGGCACAATTCCGGATAAGTAGTTAAGTTTAAACTTAAACAAAAAAGACGCCTCGGGGCGTCTTTTTTGGTCTTGATTCAGGGTAAAAAATAGTATACAATAATAAAGAGTAGATATATTTTAATTTAAGAAAATTTTGAAAGGACTTAATGGCGCGGGAATATTCTTTAGAAAATAATCGTAACATCGGCATTATTGCCCATATTGACGCGGGTAAGACTACTGTCTCAGAGCGTATTTTATATTACACGGGTAAAACTTATAAAATCGGTGAGGTTCATGAAGGCGAGGCGGTGATGGACTGGATGGAACAGGAGCAGGAACGCGGAATCACTATCACCTCAGCTGCCACCACTTGTTTTTGGGCAACCACAGACAAACCCAATGAAAAATATCGCTTCAATATTATCGATACCCCTGGTCATATTGATTTCACGGCCGAAGTTCAGAGGTCTCTGAGGGTTCTTGACGGCGCGGTAGTTGTTTTCGACGGTGTCGCCGGCGTTGAACCGCAGTCGGAAACTGTATGGCATCAAGCCGATAAGTATGAAGTTCCCAGAATTTGCTTTATTAACAAGCTTGATCGCATGGGGGCGGATTTTGATCATTCTTTTAGTTCAATCAAAGAACGCTTGACTGACAACGCGGTCGCCATGCAGATTCCCGATGGCACTGAAGATAAATTTACGGCCATTATCGATCTTTTGAAAATGAAAGCGGTTTATTTTGAAGGCGATAAAGGTCAGGAAATAATAGAAAAAGAAATTCCAGCTGAATTGCATGAACGGGTTAATAAATACCGCCAAATTTTAATTGAAAAAATTGCCGAGCAAGATGACACTCTTTTAAATAAATATCTTGATGGAAAAAAGCCAACCTACGAAGAATTAAAGAAGGTTTTACGGGTGGCGACCATAAGCAATAAACTTATTCCGGTGTTCTGCGGCTCGGCTTTGAAAAACAAAGGAGTCCAGCCAATGTTGGATGCAGTCATCGATTATTTGCCTTCGCCGTTAGATGTTCCTCCGATTATAGGTCTCAAACCAAGAACTGAAGAAGAAGTTGCTCGCGAAACATCCGATGAAGCGCCCTTTTCAGCCCTAGCTTTTAAGGTTGCCTCGGATCCCTTTGTTGGAACTTTGACCTTCTTTAGGGTTTATTCAGGCACTCTTAAAGCCGGTTCGTATGTTCTAAATACCACCAAAGATAGAAAAGAACGCATTGGCCGAATTGTGCGAATGCACGCTGCCGCCCGCGAAGAAGTTCAGGAAGTTTATGCCGGAGAAATTGCCGCTGCTGTTGGACTTAAAGAAACGACTACCGGCGACACTCTCTGCGACGATAAATCGCCAATTATTTTAGAATCAATTACTTTTCCTGAACCGGTTATTTCGGTGGCCATTGAGCCAAAAACCAAAGCCGATCAAGAAAAAATGGGCATTGCCCTAAATCGCTTAACTCAAGAAGATCCTACTTTTCAAGTTAAAGGCGACATTGAGACTGGCCAAACAATTATTAAAGGAATGGGCGAACTTCATCTGGAAATTATTGTCGATAGAATGAAACGGGAGTTTAATGTTGAAGCCAATGTCGGCGCTCCCCAAGTTGCCTACAAAGAAACGATTAAAGCCACCGCCCGTCAAGAAGGAAAGTATATTCGCCAAACCGGTGGACGCGGTCAATACGGCCATGTTTGGCTGGAACTGGCTCCAAAAGAACATGGAGAAGGCTTTGAATTTATCGATAAAGTTGTCGGTGGCACAATTCCCAAGGAATTTATTCCTGCGGTTGAAAAAGGCGTTAAAGAAGCCATGACTAAAGGAGTAATTGCCGGCTATCCGTTGGTTGATATGTCGGTTATGCTTTACGATGGCTCGTTTCATGATGTTGATTCATCGGAGCTATCTTTTCAAATTGCCGGTTCAATGGCTTTGCAAGCCGGAGTGAAAAAAGCCGATCCGATTTTACTTGAGCCGATTATGAAAGTGGAAGTTGTCACTCCTGAAGAGTTTATGGGTGATGTTTTAGGAGATCTTAACTCAAAAAGATGTCATATTGAAAAAATGTCTGATCGGGCTAAACAAAAAGTCATTGATGCGATGGTGCCTCTTTCGGAAATGTTCGGCTATGCAACCTCGGTTCGTTCCATGACTCAAGGACGGGCTTCATATACGATGGAATTCGACCATTACGCCGAAGTTCCTCGCCACATCGCCCAACAGATTATCGAGGGAAAGAAGAAATAATTTAGTTCGAGCATAGTCGAGAACATAAAATAGCATCTAAATAAGGAAAGAGCACATCTACTAATACACTTACGATGTGGATATAACGATGTGTCTAAAGGATAGAAAAAATGATAAATGTCATTGCGAGTGCGAGCAAAGCAATCTTATAATAGTTAAAAAGTCAATAGATTTTTATATAGAAATGATGTTTCAAGTTTCTAACTATATTACAAAGCCAATTTTATCCAATTTAAGATAAAAATACCCAAAATTAGACCTAAAATCCAAAAATTGGCTTTTATTTTTGTAGAAAGCGAAAAAGCTGCGATTGAAATGACGAAGCTCACTAATACGCTGACATAGAAAATTAAAATTAAAAGTAAAATTATATCCATCAAAAAAAACCTATAAATTTACAAAACAAGCAATTGTAACAGATTAATTGCCTCTTGTCAAGCAATTATGTTATAATTCAATAAAAGTATCACTCAAAGGAGGATTGATGGATTATTTTGAAATAGTAAGAAATTCTTACAAAATTGCTTTAAAACAAAAGTATTTGTGGATTTTTGGAATGCTAGCTGGCGGTTATGGCGGTTACCGCAGTTTTGGTTTAAATTACTCTAGTGGTAGCTCTGAATGGCAAAAAGCTTTTGAAAATAATTCTACCAATTTTGATTTTGCTTCTTTTTGGCTGAGTTACGGAGCGATAATATTAACCTTGATTGCCATTTTGACGGTATTTGGATTGGTGATGTATATCATTGGTATTGTTAGCCAAGGCGCCTTGATCGGTTCGGTTAAAAAAATATCCATAAACGAGAAAAATAATTTCAAAATCGGTTTTTTGCTTGGTTGGCATAATTTCTGGCGCATTTTGGGAGTAAACATTCTTTATTTTTTGATGATTCTGGCATCGCTGATATTACTTATCGGCCCGGTGGCTTTATTGGTTGTCTCTCATCAGTATATTTTGGCTATTATCTGGGGAATATTGCTCTTTTTTGTTGATTTGATTTTTTGGTTACTGGTATCATTTATCTCACCATATTCGTTAAGAGTGGTGGTATTGGAAAAATTAAGTGTTTGGGAAAGCATCCGCCATTCTCTCCATATGGTTCGCGATAATTTAGGCAAAGTAATTGTGATGTATTTACTTCTTTACGCCATTAGTATTGGAGTGGGGATCGCCGTTATTTTAGCTGTATTATTTATTGGCGGACTTTTATTAGCCATTGGGTTTGGTTTACTTTTAGCCTCGAAAATTATGGCGATTATTTATGCAATTATTGCCGGTTTGGCAGTATTAATCGGCTTTATGGTGTTTGCCGGTGCCTACAACGCCTTTTATTCAAGCGCGCTGACTTTGACATATTTAGAACTGAGTAAAAAATCCTGACTGGTTGCTGAAGGTTGACAGAAGAAAAATAATTTGATATATTTAGTTTCGAGGGGAATTTTTTAGCTCTAAATGTTGACAGTTAAATTAAAATAAGGTAAAATATAAGAGTAATATTAATTTGTGTAAGGAGTCTTAAATGGCAGCAGAAAAATTTGAAAGAAAGAAACCCCATGTAAATGTGGGAACTATTGGTCATGTTGACCACGGCAAAACTACTTTGACAGCAGCGATTTTGCAGGTTCAAGCTAAAAAAGGCTTGGCACAACCGCGAACAGTTGATCAAATTGATAATGCACCAGAAGAAAAAGAGCGTGGTATTACCATTGCTACTTGTCATGTTGAATATGAAAGCGAAAAGCGTCATTATGCTCATGTTGACTGTCCGGGTCATGCCGACTATGTCAAAAACATGATTACCGGTGCCGCTCAGATGGACGGTGCTATTTTAGTTGTTTCTGCTGCCGACGGTCCTATGCCTCAAACCAGAGAACATATTCTGTTGGCTTATCAAGTCGGGGTGCCAAATATTGTCGTTTTTCTTAACAAAATAGATCAGGTTACCGATAATGAACTGCTTGATTTGGTGGAAATGGAAGTTCGCGATCTCTTGAAAAAATACGAATATCCCGGTGATGAAATTCCCATTATTAAAGGTTCAGCCTTAAAAGCTCTTGAAGGCGATGCCGATGCTGTTAAATCAATTGATGAATTAATCAATGCTCTTGATAGCTATATTCCCGAACCAAAACGAGATATTGAAAAGCCGTTTTTAATGGCAGTTGAAGATGTTTTTTCGATTAAGGGCCGAGGCACTGTCGCTACCGGCAGAATCGAACGTGGCAAGGTTAAAGTCAATGAAGAAATTGAAATCGTCGGTTTAAAGCCAACCAAGAAAGTTATTGTAACCGGTGTGGAAATGTTCAAGAAACAGCTTGATGAAGGTATCGCCGGCGATAACATTGGGGCCTTGCTTCGCGGAGTAGAACGTGAAGATATCGAGCGCGGTCAAGTTTTGGCAAAGCCTGGTTCGATTACTCCTCACACCGAATTTGATGCTGAAGTATATATTTTAACCAAGGAGGAAGGCGGTCGGCATACTCCGTTCTTTAAAGGTTACAAACCGCAATTTTATGTTAGAACTACCGATGTTACTGGTGAAGTCGAACTGCCAGCCGATACCGAAATGGTTATGCCTGGCGATACGATTAAATTCAAAGTTAAATTGCTTCAACCGGTGGCAATGGAAGAGGGGATGCGATTTGCTATCCGCGAGGGCGGCAAAACTGTCGGGGCGGGTGTTGTTACCAAAATAGTTAAATAAATTTTTATTAAAAATGGCAAAAAGCGAACATCAACAAAAGATTAGAATCCGTCTGAAGGCCTACGACCACCGTATTATTGATAAATCGGCGCGAAAAATCATTGAAACGGCCGAACGAACAGGAGCGGTGGTTACCGGTCCGATTCCTTTACCGACAGAACAAAACAAGGTGACGGTTTTAAAATCCCCTTTTGTTCATAAGGATAGCCGGGAACAGTTTGAAATGAGAATCCACAAGAGATTAATTGATGTTTTTGATCCTTCGGCTAAAACAATCGATTCGCTTATGAGTTTGGATCTACCGGCTGGTGTCGATATCGAAATAAAAACTTAAATTATATAATTAAGATAATCTATATAAACGGCGGTCAGGATAATATTCTTTAAGGAGAATGTTTCCGGGCAAAGGGGTTTTAATGAAAGCGATTTATGGTAAAAAAATTGGTATGACAAGAATATTTGATAAAGCTGGCGCGGCTGTAGCGGTTACTTTGGTTGAAGTAAAAGACAATGTTGTCACCGATTTGAAAAACCAAGAAAAACACGGTTACAAAGCGGTTCAAATAGGCGCTTTCAGCAAAAAACGTTTGAACAAACCCGAAGCCGGCCGATTTGATAAATTAAATATTAAGCCTAACAAGGTATTTGAGGTAATCTCGGATAAAGAATATCAAATTGGCGATAAAATCACTTTAGAGCAGTTTCATGAAGGTGAAAATATCAATGTTACCGGAATTTCTAAGGGAAAAGGTTTTTCCGGCACAGTTAAGCGTCACGGCTTTCATACCGGGCCGAAAACCCATGGCTCGAACAATTATCGCCAGCCCGGTTCGATTGGCTCAACTGACGCTCAAAGGGTTTTCAAGGGCAAACGAATGGCCGGCCATCAAGGCGCGGTCAAAATTACTGTCAAAAAATTGCCGATAGTTAAAATAGATTTAGAAAAAAAGATAATGATTTTATCCGGAGCCGTTCCTGGGGCAAATAACAGTCCCGTTATGATGTGGAGTGAAAATGAAGCTTAAAATATATTCTGCTGCCGGTAAAGATAATAGTAATTTGGATGTTTCTTCGGATATTTTTTCCGTTAAAGATAACCCAAATTTGTTAGCGCAGGTTTTAAGAATTTATGAATCAAATCACCGCCGGTCGACTGCTCATACTAAAAATCGTGGCGATGTTTCCGGCGGTGGCCGCAAACCTTTCAGGCAAAAAGGCACCGGTAACGCTAGAGCCGGATCGATCCGATCACCTTTATGGCGTGGCGGAGGGGTAACTTTTGGTCCGCGAAAAAGCCAAAATTACCATCTTAGAATTTCCCGAAAGATGTCTAATCTTTCATTAAAAATAGCTTTATCCCAAAAAATAGCTGAAAAAAAGTTAATCGTTGTACCAAAAATCGAAATGCCCAAAATCAGCACGGCGCAAATTCAAAAATTTATAGAAAAACTGCCGATCGAAGAGGGAACAATTTTGATACTGATAGATAAAATAAATGTCAATGTTATGCTTTCTTGCGAAAATATCCCTTATCTAAAAGTAATCCAACCCAGCGGTTTAAACACTAAAGATTTACTTCAATTTGATTATTTATTGACAGATGTAAAAGGCATTGAAGCCATCGAAAAACTATTTAAGGTTAAAAATGCAAATATTAATTAAACCCTTAATCTCAGAAAAATCAATGACCGGGAATACTGTCGGTAAATATGTCTTTGTTGTCGATATCAAAGCTAACAAAGTTCAAGTTGCCGAAGAAATTATGAATATTTATAAAGTTGATGTTACAAAAGTAAATATTATTAAAGTAAAGCCGACAAGCAAATTAGTAAAGGGTAAATTTGCCGCAAAAATAAAATCATATAAAAAAGCGGTTATCACTCTTAAAAAAGGACAAAAAATACCCGGATTTGAAGAAAAATAAATGCTTAAATTTTTCAAACCTACAACTCAATCTCGGAGAAAAATGTCAGTTACCGACTACTCGGTTTTGACCAAGAAAAGGCCTGAAAAAAGCCTGATTTTGAAGTTGAAAAGTCATGCCGGGCGCGATAGAACTGGCCAAATTAGCGTTCGCCATCAGGGCGGCGGTGAAAAAAAGCAGTATCGAATAATTTCCAATTTAAACGAAATTATGGATACGTCAGCAATTATCGAAAGCATCGAGTATGATCCTTACAGATCTTCTTTTATTGCTTTAGTAAAGTTTGATGGCAAAATTAAAAAATATATTCTGGCGTGGGAAGGGGCAAAAGTTAAAGATGAGATTATCTCTGCCGACAAGACCGAAATTAAAATAGGCAATCGCTTAAAACTTAAGAATATTCCTAATGGTATCAGAATATTTGATATCGAAATTAAGCCTACTCAAGGCGGCAAGATGGTGCGTTCAGCTGGTGCTTTTGCTACAATTGTGGCCAAAGAGGAAAAATTTGTAAATCTGAAAATGCCGTCTGATGAAATTAGAAAAATTAACGCCGAGTGTTTTGCCTCTGTCGGTCAAGTTTCAAATATCACTCATTCGGCACAAAGAATTGGAAAAGCCGGCCGTAAACGACACATGGGAATCAGACCGTCTGTTAGAGGTAAAGCGATGCATCCAGCCGCACATCCTCATGGCGGTGGCGAAGGTAATAATCCGATTGGCTTAAAATATCCGAAAACCCCATGGGGCAAGCATGCTTTAGGGGTCAGAACCCGCAAAAAAAATAAATATTCGAAGAGTATGATTATATCAAGGAGAAAGAAATGAGTAGATCGCTAAAAAAAGGTCCGTATATTGATGAAAATCTAATCAAAAAAATTAAGAATCTGAAAGCCGGTGACGGGCAAATTATTAAAACTTGGGCTAGAAGTTCAGTTATTTCTCCCGAAATGGTCGGTCACAAAATCGGAGTTCATAATGGCCGCGAACATATCCCCGTATTAATAATTGAGGATATGGTCGGTCATAAATTAGGTGAATTTTCACCAACAAGAAAATTCATTCGACACGGTGGTCGTATGGCGAAAGAAGAAGAGCAAGCAGTAGTGGCTAAAGAGGCTCAAGCAGTTAAAGCTTCCAAAGAAGAAAAACCTAAAGCTGAAAGTGGAGCAAAATAATGGCAATTGTGGAAAAAGTAAAAGTAAACGATACGCAAAAAATAGATAAAGTTAAATTCGATAACAAGAAATCTGAAAAAATTCAGGAAATAGTTGTCCGCGATCGTTTTATTAGAACGACTCCCGATAAAATGAGCTTAGTGGCACATTTAGTTATCGGCCAGGAAGCGGAAAAAGCAGTTGATATTTTGACTTTTTCTTTTAAGCTTGCCGCTAAACCGTTGATTTCGGTCATCAAGAATGGGATCGACATTGCTAAAAATAAATATAATCTTGACGGCCCCATCTATATTAAGTCAATAATGATTAACGAAGGGCCAAAATTAAAACGCCGTCGCATGATTCATCGAGGTCGGGCCACCGCAATCTTAAAACGATCATCGCACGCAACAATAATATTTTCAAACGAAAATAAACTACTCCGCAGCAAGCGGCGGAGTATCCCCGATGGGGCAAGTTTGTTTCCAAATAGGCTTCATCCTCGTAGCAAGTCTTCGATCCTGAGGTCTCAGACCGAAGGGCTACGAGGTATTCAGCCTTTTGAAAATAAAAAAAGAGGTAAAAATGGGTCATAAAGTAAACCCGATTGGCTTTCGCTTACAACTAAATAAAAATTGGCAGTCAAAATGGTTTGCCCCCAGGAGCTTTGCTAAAAATTTAGCTGAAGATATTGAGATTAGAACCCTGCTTGGCAAAAGATTCGGCAAAAACGCCGGAGTTGCAAAAATAGAATTATCGCGCGATCAAGATGCCATAAAAGTTGCTATTTATAGCTCAAAACCGGGTATTTTAATTGGCCGCAGTGGTCAAGGAATTAACGAGATTAAAACGTATTTATTAAAAAATTGTCTTCAAATAAGAAATAATAAGACCGGTTTAGCAAATAAAAAAATTGAAATTGAAATCATGGAAATTAAGAACGGAGAATTATCGGCTGAAATAGTGGCTCAACAAATTGTTCATCAAATCGAGCGAAGAATTGCTTACAAAAGAGCCATCAAGCAGACGATTGCCAAAGTTATGGAAAAAAGAGCCTTGGGTGTTAAGGTTGTTATCGCCGGTCGATTAGGCGGGGCGGAAATCGCTCGTCGTGAACATTATGGTAATGGATCGATACCTTTAGGTCGACTTAGGGCAGATATTGATTATGCTCAAGTTGACGCTTTAACTACCTACGGCATCATTGGTGTAAAAGTATGGATATATAAAGGTGATATAATCGAAAGTTTGTAAAGGTAATATATGTTAGTTCCAAGAAAATTAAAGCATAGAAAAATTTGTCGCGGAAAAATGCGCGGAGTTACTGCCAGAGGTTCAGTTCTGTCTTTTGGCAGTTTCGGCATTAAATCTCTGGGAAGAGCATGGGTTTCAGCTCGCCAGATCGAAGCCGCTCGTCGCGCTATCACTCACTATATTAAGCGAGGTGGTAAAGTTTGGGTAAGAATTTTTCCTGATAAACCAATTACCAAAACAGCAGCAGAAAGTGGTATGGGTGGCGGCAAAGGAAGCTTAGATCATTTTGTCGCAGTGGTTTTACCCGGTCGGATTATTTTTGAAATGGATGGAGTGTCCGAAGAAATTGCCCGCGAGGCCTTGCGTCTTGGCGCCCACAAACTTAGTGTTCCCAGCCGGTTTATAACGAGGAAAAAATGAAAAAACAAATTTTACTTAAAGAATTAAGAACCAAAGATAGTAAATTATTGATTAAAGAATTGCATGATTCGCAAAAATTATTGACTGAATTAAAATTCAAATCGAGTTTTAATAAGTTGAAAAATTATCGAGAAATAAATTTTCAGCAAAAAAAAATTGCCCGAGTTTGGTCAATTTTAACTGAAAAAGCGATGTCAGAAATTAAGGAGAAAAATGTCTAAAATAACCAAATTAATTGGTGTTGCCTTGCGCGACAGTCTTGATAAAAGCGTTCTAATTAATATCGATTATAAAAAAATTCATCCAATGTATCGAAAAAGTTATATTAAATCACAGAAATTTTTAGTTGATACCCAAAAAGATGTCAAAAAAGGTCAAATTGTAACGATTGTATCAACGCGACCGATAAGTAAGTGTAAATCATGGAAAGTTATTAATATTAAAGAGGCCATATGATTCAAAGTTACACCCGCTTAAATGTTGCAGACAATTCAGGCGCCAGGGAAGTAATGGTTATTCGTGTTGTTGGCGGTGGCAAAGCGGCGGCGGCTACGATTGGTAATATTATAATTGGCTCGGTTAAATCTGCCACAGCGCATACTCAAGTTAAAAAGAAAGAAGTTATCCGTGGCGTGATCGTTCGCTTAAGAAAACCCATAAAACGACCTGACGGGACCAGTGTAAGATTTGATGATAATGCGGTTGTATTGATAAATCCCGATAAAACACCGCGTGGCAGCCGAATATTCGGACCTGTTGGGAAAGAATTAAAAGATTTGGGCTTTGGTCGCATTATTTCAATGGCTTTGGAGGTGCTTTAATGAATAAGTTAAAGATAAAAAAAGGTGACAATGTTATGGTTATTGCCGGTAAAGATTACGGCAAAAGAGGCATGGTTGAGAGAGTGCTTCCTAAAGAAAATAAAGTTGTAGTTACCGGTACCAATATTGCCAAACATCACTTAAAACCGTCAAAGAAAAATCCCCACGGTGGCATTATCGACAAAATTACCCCTATGGACGTATCTAATATTATTATTATTTGCCCAAGTTGCGGAAAGCCCGTCCGAGCCGGTTATAAAATTACCAATAATCAAAAAATGAGAATTTGCCGTAAATGCAAAGAAGGTCTTGACACAAATGGATAAAAAATTAATCGAAGTTAACAAAAAATTAAGCCAGAATATTGGCATAAAAAATGTTATGGCAATGCCTAAAATATTGAAAACCGTTGTTAATGTGGGTATCGGTGCGACAAAAACTAATCCGAAATTTTTAGAAATAGTTACCGACGGATTGAAGGTGATTACCGGTCAAAAACCGGCAATTAGAACTGCCAGAAAAGCCGTTTCCGGTTTTAAAATTCGTCAAAATGACCAGGTAGGCTTAACGGTAACCTTGCGCGGAAGAAAAATGATTGATTTTATTACTAAACTTGCGGATATTGTTTTGCCGCGTGTGCGTGATTTTCGTGGGCTTGATCAAAAAAGTTTTGATAAAAATGGTAATTTTACCTTAGGAATTAGCGAGCAAATTGTTTTTCCGGAAATTTCCTACGATAAATCAGAAGTTTTATTCGGAATGTCTCTGACAATAGTAACCAATGTTAGAGATTCCAATTTAGGTCAAAAATTATTTAAAGCATGGGGTTTTCCTTTTAAAAAAGCCCCGGTAAGGAGTAAAGTTGGCTAAAGTTTCGCAAATCATGCGTGCAAAAAAGAAACCTAAATATTCAACCCGTGTTGTCCGACGATGTATTCGTTGTGGTCGAAGACGCGGATACCTGCGCAAGTTTGGTATCTGCCGTATCTGTTTTCGTGAAATGGCGGCAAAGGGACAAATACCGGGTATAACAAAATCTTCTTGGTAAGAAAGGAGTAATCTTGGATCCAATCGCTCAAATGTTTACTAATATATTAAATGCCAAAAATGCCGATCAGAAAAAACTGACCGTCCAATTTTCAAAATTAAAAATGGGAATACTTTCTATTTTAAAGGAACACGGTTATGTTGACGATTTTAAGGAAAATAAAATTGATAAATTTACATATATTGAGATTAAACTTCGAGATATTAACAAATTAAATGGTATAAGAAGAATAAGTCGACCCGGCCGAAGATATTATGCCACATCAAGCCGTATTCCGCTTTTGAAAGGGTCGCGAGGAATTATTATTATTTCTACCTCTCAAGGTCTGATGAATGGCGAAGATGCCAGAAAAAAAGGCTTGGGCGGGGAAGTTATTGCCGAGGTAAATTAAATGTCAAAAATTGGTCAAAGAAAAATTATCATTCCGGAGAATACTCAAGTTACAATAAATAACGATGAAGTAAGGGCCAAGGGTCCCTTGGGCGAGCTGTCTTTAAAATTTCCCAAGAATGTCGCTGTAAAAATCGAAGGTTTAGAAATCGCAGTCAGTAGAGCAAGAAATGACAAGTTTTCTAAAGCGCTCCATGGACTATTTAGAAAGTTGATATTTAATATTGTAACTGGCGTAAGCATCGGCTTTCAAAAAAAGTTAGAGTTTAAAGGCGTAGGTTACCGTGCTGAAGTCCAAGGAAATAAACTGATTTTGAATGTAGGTTTTTCACATACGGTTGAGCAAGTTGCTCCCGAAGGTATTGAATTTAAAGTTGAAAAAAACATTATTACCGTTTCAGGAATTGATAATCAAAAAGTTGGTCAAGCTGCAGCGAATATTCGTCGCGTCCGTCCGGTTGAACCGTACAAGGGCAAAGGCATAAAATATATTGACGAAATACCAAGAAGAAAGCCTGGTAAAGCTGCCAAAGCAGCCTTGGGCACCGCCCAATGAGGAAAAAAATGGATAATAGAATCAATCGTAAAAAAAGAATTAGAGGGAAATTAACTGGTATAACCGTGCGGCCGAGGTTGTCGGTTTTTCGTTCAAACAACAACCTTTATTTACAGGTAATCGATGATAGTAAAGGTATGACGATCGCTTCGGCATCGACTTTAAAATCTAAAGATCCAGCTCAAGAACTGACTCAAAAATTACTCAAAAAAAATATAAAGAAAATTGTTTTTGACCGCAGCGGTTATCAATATCATGGCAGAGTACAAAAAATAGCTGAAGATTTAAGAAAAGCTGGTTTGGAGTTTTAAATGACATATCAAAATACTAATCGTTACAACAAAGTTGGAGGCGGAGAAGAAGGCTCAACTGAAAACGAAAAAAAAGTTTTACAGGTAGACAGAATTTCGCGTACTGTTCGCGGTGGAAAAAGAATCAGATTCAGGGTATTAGTGATTATTGGTAATCGAGCTGGTCGCGTGGGAATTGGCGTTGGAAAAGCAACTGAAGTGGCTAATGCTGTCACTAAAGCGACCCGTGTGGCGCAAAAAAACATGATTGATGTGCCTATCACTAACGAAACTATACCGTATAAGATTGAAATAAAAATCGGTGCTGCTCATATCATTTTAAAACCGGCGAGGCCTGGCACATCGATTATTGCTGGCGGCGCCGTTAGAGTTGTTTGTGAACTGGCAGGGATCAGAAATATTGTCGGAAAAATATTGGGTACTGCCAATAAAATCAACAACAGTATTGCGGTGATTGAAGCTTTTAAAAAATTGTCAGCACTCAAAAAGGATGAAAATGAAACTAAATGAAAAGATAAAAACAACTATCACGCAAAATAAACGCGTAGGTCGTGGTTTGGGTAGTGGCCGAGGTAAAACCTCTGGTCGTGGAACTAAAGGCCAAAAATCGCGTTCTGGTTATAATATTCCCCGTCGATTTGAAGGTGGGCAGATGGCGTTAATTCAAAGATCGCCCAAGAAAAAAGGCTTTGCCAGCCGTCAGCAAAAACCGGAAATAATTAAAATTTCCGTTATTGAAAGTAAATTTAAACCAGGTAGTAAGATTGACATAAAAGCTCTTTTCGAAAAAGGATTAATTAAAAATAAGACTTTGGCAGTAAAGATTGTAACCGACATAAAGCCAACCAAAAACTATATTTTTAGGGAGATCTCGTTAGTTAAAAAAATACGCGATGCGAAAATTGAAAAAATAAAACTCGTAAAAAAGAAAAGTCTTCGTTGATAACAGCAGGTTCTTATAAACAATCTGCTTAGTTGACTAATTCGACTCAAATGATAGAATAAAATAGAACCCATAAAGGTTTATATTTTAAGTTAAATGATATTTTATGCGTATTTGGCAAACAATTAATCAAGTTTTTACCCTGCCTGATCTAAGAAAAAAGATTCTCTATACTATTAGTCTAATGGTTATTACGAGAGTTTTAGCTCATATTCCTCTGCCCGGTGTTGATATTGAAGCTTTGAGAACTTTTTTCTCGAGAAACCAAATTTTTGGTTTATTAAATATGTTTTCCGGCGGTTCGATGGAAAATTTTTCGATTATTATGATGGGTGTCGGACCGTATATTACCGCCACGATTATTGTTCAGCTTTTGACCATGGTGATTCCTTCATTGGAAGAACTTCGAAAGGAAGGTGAATCAGGTCAGAAAAAAATTAATTACTGGACGAGAATTATCACCGTGCCGTTAGCACTGATCCAATCTTTTAGCATGTTAACTTTGCTTAAAAGTCAAGGGATATTGTTTTCATGGACGCCGCTCCAATTAGCGGTAATGTTACTTTCGATTACCGCCGGCACGATCTTGCTGATGTGGATTGGAGAATTAATTTCTGAAAATGGCATCGGTAACGGTATCTCGTTGATTATTGCCTTAGGAATAATTGCCAGTGTACCTGCCCAAGTAAGAAATACGCTGGCAGTTATGGATACGACTAAAATTATTAGTCTAGCCTTATTTGGGCTCATTGCTATTGCTGTAGTTATTTTAATTATTATTGTTAATGAGGGTCGGCGCCAAATACCCGTATCATACGCCAGGCGCATTCGCGGCATGAAATCGTACGGCGGAGTTGACTCTTATCTTCCAATCAGAGTAAATACCGCTGGGGTCATCCCAATTATCTTTGCCATGTCGATCATGATCTTTCCTGGGGTAGCGGCTAAAGTCTTGACTCAGGCTCGTTCAGAGTGGCTCGCTTCCGCTTCTACATGGGTTGCTAATTTGTTTAATAACAATTTGTTTTATGGAATTTTCTACTTTATATTAGTTATCTTGTTCACCTTCTTTTATACTGGGATTGTTTTAAAACCCAATCAAATCTCAGAAAATCTGCAAAAACAAGGCGGTTTTATCCCTGGTGTCAGACCCGGAGGGGAAACTTCATCTTATCTGGCAAGAATTATCTCTCGAATTAATCTTACCGGTGCCTTATTCCTTGGAGTTATTGCTGTTTTGCCGTTTATTATCCAGGCAATTACTAAGATAAATACTTTAGTAATTGGTGGCACTGGTATTTTAATTATGGTTTCTGTTATAATAGAAACAATGAGACAAATACAGGCACAGTTGTTAATGCGATCCTACGAGAATTATTAAAGCCAAGTGTTAATTATTGAAAAATATTGTTTCTATTTCCGAATTTTGCTTCGGCAAAATATAATAGAAACAATGAGACAAATACAGGCACAGTTGTTAATGCGATCCTACGAGAATTATTAAAGCTAGTTACAGGCACAGCTACTAATTGCGTCAGTACGATACATATTAATAAAAAGGTGGTTAGAACAAACATAAACGGGTAAATAGGCGATTCCCTATTGATCCTATCATCTAATCATCTATAATAATATATAAGGAGGGTTTTATGAATCAACCTCAACCCGGAATGCCGGCACCAACAGCCGCTCCACAAAGCGGCGGATCACTAAAATGGCTATTAATCATTTTGGTGATAGTTATCTTGGTAGCAGGTGGTGTGTATTATTACACCAACTTTTCCAAAAAGTCGACTCCCACTACTTCACCGTCACCAACCGCGAGTGTGACCAAATCACCAACGGTAAAATCTAGCGTAAGTCCATCGCCAGCTAAATCCGCCTCTCCGTCAGCTTCACCATCGACATCACCGTCTGCGTCACCATCGGTATCACCTTCTGCTACCACATCACCAGAGGTATAAGCTTAGTCATGTTTCTGGCAATAAGTTATGGTTAAAAGTAACAACTAAAGGTCTTACTTTGTTTTGATGTAATTGTAACCAAGATTAGTGAATATGTATGGCCCAAAAAATCATTACTGTTATTTTATTTCTGGCGGTAATTGGAGGATTGTCTTGGTATATAAATATTAATTACTTAGACAAACAGACATCTAAAGAAATAAGTGTTAGTGAAAGTAAGACCTTAAAAACCGCTGAAATTGCAGAAATTTTAACCTATACTAATAAAGGTAGCGCGTTTGAAATATGGCAAACTGATGGGGATGCCAGGAAAAAAGTTTTTACCGATTTTGATGAAAATAAAAAAATCATATCTTTGTCAAACTTGGTTAGCCAGTCTAATCAAGTTTTGGCAATAGTAGCAAAAGATAAAAGCGCAACTTCAGGTGAATTGATAAGCATTGATTTATATAATGCTCAAATTAAATCCATAAGAAAAGAGTTTGTGTTACCTCTAAAATGGCTCGTTTCGCCAGATGGAAAAACCATTGCTTATATTAAGTTTTCTAATTTGGAAGAAAACTACGGTTATACATTATATACTGAAAGTCTTTCGGGAGAAAATCGCCGGAATTTGACTAATTCCGAGACGGAAATAAATAGTTTTGCTTGGAATATACAGGGAGATGCTATTTTATATTCGGTTATGTCTGGTAATAATGCCGAATTAAATAGAATCGATCTTGTCGATAAGGAAAAATCGCAAATTAAAATCTACGAAAATAAGATAATTGATTGGATCTCATCTACGAACAATAAAATAATTCTTTCAACAAGATCGTTTAATGGTAAATCTTCCAAAATAATCGAAATTGATACAAACGGCCAAAATGAAAAAGAAATTGCTGAAATAAGTGGTGGAATCGCAAATTTCGTATATTTAAAGAACAATAATTTAGCATATATTGCTGCCCAATACAAAGATAAAGTCGATAATAATACAACAGGGCAAATTTACATCGTTCGATTAGATAAAGATTTAATAAAACCAATCCAAAAAGGCAATCAAGTCTTGGGTTGGCAATAATATTGGGGGTAAAAATGGCTAAACAAACAAGATTATTGCTTTATAGCTTAGTTTTTTTAGTAGCCTTGCTGGCGGCAAGTACGACATTTTTATTTTTTAATGGCCGCACAACAAAAAATGATGAAACTAAGGTGCCAGCTGAAACAAAAACAGCTGATAGTTCTTCAACTGGCGTGCTTTCTGGTTCGCCTTTGAACGATAATAATTCAACTGTGACAAAGGCTACTTCAGCAAATGAAAGACCGTCACATCCGACAGATACTTACACCATTCAGCAAGGCGAAACACTTTTTGCTATTGCTCAAAAAAACGGTACGACATTGACAGATTTATCAGCCGCCAATGGTATCACCGATAAAGATAAAGTGCAAGCCGGGCAAGTTTTAATTATTCCAAGAAATGGTCAAGTTGCTTATACAATAGACAACAGCAAATCGACTACCTTGCAAACGGCTGTCGAAACTGGCAAAAATCAATTTCGTTTAAGTCCTGAAGATACGGCTCGAGCCGACGGTCCAAATGTATACGGCTTGAAAATCACAGATACATATACTCAAAAAAGCAAAGATACTAATAGCGGCAAAGCCGAAGTTATTGCTGAAAATGAAAATGGCAAATATTTAATAAAATTGATTCAGCCAATCACGAAGGGCGATAAAGGTATTTGGGTAATTGAGATGATAATTCCAGCCCAGTAATTTTTTGCGAGGTATAATGGATCAAAATTCTTATAACCAGTCTCCAATTCCTTCAGAAGGTAATGTTGTAAAATGGTTCGTGATTGCTGTCATTATCGCTTTGACAATTGGTGGCAGTTTTTGGTATTATAAAACCTATATCGTTAACGGTTCGGCAGTAACTTCCAGCCCTGATATTAATATTACCGAAGCCGAATGGAAAACAAAATCCGAAAAAGTAGTAACAAGTTTTTTAGATTTTTGGAGTAATTCTTCTTCAACTGAAGAAGGAAAAATCCAAGGAAGTAAAGCTAAAGACTTGTTGACCATTTCTGCTCAAGCCAAATTGGCTACCTATAAAGACGAAAAAGGTGAATTTTATTCCAATATTTTACTTCAGCTTAACCAATTCTTATCCGTTAAGGAAAAACCGGTAGACTTTCAAATTTCTTCCTCGAAACAAATTGACGAATCTACGGTTGAGTCAAAGATTGTATTAAATTATCCCAACAATCCAACTAATAGAATAGTTAAAACCATATTAGAAAATAATATCTGGCTAATAGATGCAGTAAAAGAAAATGTTGATGTGTCACCTTCTGCGGTGGTTAGTCCTTCACCAATTGCTTCTTCAACAGCCTCACCGTAAACTTCTGAGTAAATTATGCTAAAAAATTATATAATATTAGGACCGCCTGGTTCAGGGAAAGGTACGCAAGCCCGTAAATTGGCCGATAAACTTGATTATGTTTATTTTGGTACCGGAGATTTAATGCGCCGGGAAGCAGAGCTGAACACTGCCTTAGGTTTAGAATTTAAAAAGGTTTGGGATGAAGGTAAAGGCAAGTTAATTTCAGAGGAATTGGTACAAAAATTTGTTGCAAAAAAAGTAGATGAACTCGAAATTGACCACGGGGTTGTCTTTGACGGATACCCAAGAACTATCGCCCAGGCTGAGCATTTAGAAAAAATTCTTTCGAAAAAACATATTAACAATGTTAAAGTAATCAATTTGGTTGTCGATGCTAAATTGTTGGTTTTGAGGATGCAAACAAGGAGAGTGTGTGACAAGTGTCAAACAGTTTTTGAAGATCCGAACAAAAATGGAATAACCAAGTGTGATCGGTGTGGCGGCAATCTTGTTGTGCGCGTTGAAGACCAATTCGCTGTTTTGACAAAAAGAATTGATGTTTATAACCAACAAACATTACCCTTAATTAGTTTTTTTAAAAACAAAGGGACACTAATTAATGTCGATGGCAATCCTTCGATCGAAAAAGTTTGGGAAAATATCCAAAAAGTAACCACATAAATTCATATTTGTAAATCCCCTTGTGACAGAGACCGCAGGGCGTTAATATAAATTAAAAACTATTTTTTGAAAGATATATGGAACTGTGACCGAGACCATATGGTGTTAACCATGGATTTATACTTATGATTTCGATTAAAACAGAAAAAGAGATTCAAATTATGAAGGAAGGTGGTAAAATTGCCGCTCATATTTTAAATATACTAACTGTTGCTTCAAAACCCGGAACAACTACCAAAGAACTTGACAACATCGCAACAGAAGAAATTAAGAAATCCGGTGCTAAATCATCTTTTTTAGGTCATCATGGTTATCCGGCGACAATTTGCACTTCAGTTAACAATGAGGTCGTCCATGGCATACCATCGAACAGAATCTTGCGCGAGGGCGATCTTTTGGGTCTTGATATTGGAATATTATGGAAATCATATCACACCGACACCGCTGCCACCGTGGCTATCGGTAAAATTGATTTTAAAAAAAAACAATTGCTAAAAATTACCAAAGAATCGCTTCACGAAGGCATATCAAAAATTAAACCCGGAGTTTATTTAGGTGATATTCAAAATTGTATTCAATCAATTATTGAAGGCGCAAATTACAGTATTATCCGGGATTTGGCTGGACATGGCATTGGTACAAATTTACAAGAACCACCATCAATATTAAATTTTGGCAAAAGAAAAACAGGACCGGTTTTAAAAGAGGGGATGACATTGGCCATCGAACCAATGGTCTCAGCTGGCGATTGGAAAGTAAAGATACTTAACGATGGCTGGACTGTTGTAACAATCGACAATTCCTTATCGGCTCATTTTGAACATACAATCGCAGTAACAAAAGATGGCGTTGAAATTCTTACCCATGAGTAAAGTAAAGAAATTATTTTTAAATCGCAAAATTCAAATAGTCGTTATTGTTTTAAGTTTATTTTTTGTTCCAAGCTTTATTTATGCCAGTTTTAACCATGTTTTACCGCAATCTGCTATTTATTTGCTGGATAATATTAATGTTCCTCAAAAGGGGGACAAATTATTGGTGTTTTCTCCTCATCCTGACGATGAAACCATCGGTGTTGGTGGTTATATTATTGAAGCAACTAAACGCGAAGCAATTGTGAAAATCATCTTGGTGACCGACGGTAATAAACAGGGCAAAGAAGTCAAAAGATATGAAGAATTTAGAAAAGCAACTAGTATCCTCGGAGTAAAAAACGACAATTTAGTCTTTTTAGACTTGCCTGACGGAAAATTAAGAGGGAAAGATGAAGTATTATTAGACAAGCTATTTAAAGATCAAATTGACGATTTTGAGCCAAATTATATTGCTTATCCCCATCCTTTAGATATCCATCCCGACCATTCAGTAACCGGCCAAATTGTTGAAAAAGTTATTAAAAATAACAGTAAAGTTACAGCTTACAAATATTTAATTCATGATTATCGCTACCCTCAACCTAAAAAATATCGTCCAAATTTATTTTTATTGCCACCTGTCGATGTAGTTACAAATGATAAACAATGGAAAAGACTCTTACTTTCCGATGATGATTTGAAACTCAAGGAAAAGGCTATTAGTCAGTATCATAGCCAATTGAGAGTTCCCTTTTTAAGAAGTTTAATCCTGTCATTGGTAAGAAAAAATGAACTTTTCGCCACCATGACACTTGACGAATAGAAGATATTATGATAATATTAATGTATAAATATACTAATTTATTCAGTATTTGATGAGTTGAGGAAGTTAATTGAAAAAAGAAAAATTGATTTTTGAAGGCGAAGTCGTTGAGGCATTGCCTAATGCTATTTTTAGAGTTGAGTTAGACAATAATCAAATTGTCTTAGCTTACATTTCAGGGAAAATCCGCCTACATTACATAAAAATATTGCCCGGTGATCGGGTTCAATTAGAAATGTCGCCATACGATTTGACTAAAGGTAGAATAACTAGACGACTGTAGCCGTCTCCTCACTAATAACGAATTTAAACCAATAACTAACCCTATTTGTTATTAGAAAGATTAGTTATCAGCGAGGCGTTTGTAAATCCCCCTGTGGCAAAGACCACAGGGTGTCAACCAAGGATTTATACTTATGAAAGTAAGACCATCGGTCAAAAAAATTTGTCAAAAATGTAAAATAATTCGCCGTCATGGAGTATTGCGGGTAATTTGCAGTACTCCCAAACATAAGCAGCGTCAGGGTTAAGAGGAAATATGGCAAGAATTGCTGGTATAAATATTCCGGATAATAAACATATCGAATATTCACTTTCTTATTTAAAAGGTGTTGGTTTGCCGTTAGCAAAGAAAATATGTCAATTAGCCAACATTAAACTTGGCACAAAAACTGCTGATTTATCAGATCAGGAACTTGAAAGAATCCGCGAGGTTATTGATAAAAATTATAAAATTGAAGGCGATTTGCGTATGGAAGTAAGTCAAAATATCAAGAGGATTAAGGAAATTAAATCCTATCGAGGAATCCGTCATATTAAAAATTTGCCCGTCAGAGGCCAGCGAACACGAACAAACGCTCGAACCAAAAGAGGCAAAAGAGTTACCGTTGGTTCAGGTCGCAAAAAATCTGCCGAAAAAACATAATATTTAGAGTATAAAAATGGCTAAACAGATTAAAAAGAAAAAACAAATTAAACAGGTTGATAAAGCGATTATTTTTATCCAATCATCCTTTAATAATTGTATTGTAACCATCGCTGATGCCTCCGGTAACACTTTATCTTGGGCTACGGCTGGCTCAGTCGGTTTTAGCGGTGCTAAAAAATCGACCCCATTTGCTGCTCAAATTGCTGTCAGAAAAGCTTTAGAAAAAGCAGGTCCATACAGTATCACTGAAGCCGTTGTAATGATATCTGGCGTTGGTTCAGGTCGTGAATCCGCAGTCAGAGCAATAGGTGGACAAGGAATTAAGGTTACTCAGATTAAAGATACTACACCGGTTCCGCATAACGGCACCCGACCCAAAAAAGCAAGGAGAGTCTGATGGATAAATGTAGTCTTTGTCGAAAGCATGGAACTAAATTATTTTTAAAAGGTGTTCGTTGCACCAGTCCTAAATGCGCATTCACTCGAAGAAATTATTTGCCTGGTGATCACGGCGCTAAAAATCAAAATCCAAGAAAATCAGAGTATGGACGTCAAATGCAAGAAAAGCAGAAAGCAAAAGCCGAATATGGCTTAAGAGAGCGGGAATTCGCCAAGATATTCAATAACGCCTCTAAATCGCGCGAACAAACCGGCGAGGAATTATTGAAACTGCTTGAATTAAGATTCGACAATATTCTTTACAGATTAGGTTGGGCGGTATCCAGAACACAGGCCAAACAATTAATCAGCCATCGAAAAATAATGATTAATGACCAACCAAGCAACATCTCTTCAATGGTTTTAAAACCACATGATAAAATTACACCAAAAAAATCCGATGATATAAAAGTGACAAAAGTAACTGTCCCAAAATGGTTGAAAGCCGAAGGTAAAAAAACGGAAGCGCTTGTTGATCACGTTCCGTTACGGACCGAGATTGATACGGACTTAGACGAACAATTGATTATTGAGTTTTATCGAAGATAATAAAATATTAATTACGATGAGTTACATCTCATCGCGGAGGCAGTATGGATTATACACTTCAAGAGACAAGCTTATTACAAATTAAAACTTTAGAAAAGGTCGATAACCGTGGCACATTTCAAATTGAGCCATTATCGCCCGGTTACGGTGTAACTATTGGAAACTCATTAAGAAGGGTGCTTTTGTCATCGCTTGAGGGCTCAGCGATTAATTCAGTTAAAATTGAGGGGATTACCCATCAATTTATGGCCATACCAGGAGTCAAAGAAGATTATATTGAAATTATCTTAAATTTAAAATCATTAAGATTCCGTTTCAATTCCGAAGAGCCGGCAAAATTAAAATTAGATATTAAAGGCCCTAAAAATGTTACTGCGGCAGATTTTGATAAAAATGCCGCTTGTGAAGTTGTTAACACTGATGCTCACATTGCAACTTTAGGCAAAGGGGCAAAACTTACCATGGAAATTATTGTCGACAAGGGTCGCGGTTATATTCCTTTAGAGCAAAGAAAAGACGAAAAATTGCCTATTGGCACTATCGCTATAGATTCAATTTATACACCGGTGAAAAAAGTCCATTATGAAGTTGAAAACACCCGTGTTGGCGGTCAAACCAATTTCGACAAACTGACGATGGAAATTACCACTGATGGTTCGTTGGATCCGGAAAAAGCATTAGGAACAGCAGCACAAATTTTAGTCGAACATTTTAGTCTCGTCGGTCAAGCCTGCCAAATAGCCGAGGAAGTTAAAACACCTGAGAAAAAACTTCCTAAAAAAAGTATCAAAATTGCCAAAGCAAAAAAAGCTAAAAAATGAGAATTTCCTTATCAAGAACAGACAATCACCGAAAATCTTTAATAAGAAATTTAACAACTTCTTTAATTTTGTATGAAAAAATAAAGACTACTAAAGCCAAGGCTAAAGAAACAAAAAAAATGGCCGAAAAGTTAATCTTTTTGGCTAAGAAAAATGACCTTAATGCCAGAAGAACAATGATTGGATATTTCTTTGATAAAAATGCGACCAAAAAAATGTTCGAGGTTTTATCCCCGCGATATGAGGACATTAATACGGGTTTTATCGAAGAATATCGGTTAACGAAGAGGTTGGGAGACGGTTCGGACATGGTTTTATTAAGATTGAGAAATATCCTAAAAGCACCAATAATTGATAACAAAAGTAATATAGAGGATAAAGATAATGCCCCAGACAAAATTACAAAAAAAGACTCCAAGAAAAATGTCGAAACCGGAAAGCAAAAAACCGGTAAATCTAAATAACCATCCAATCATATCTCACGAAATTGATGCATCAGGAGTGGTATTAGGACGATTATCAACTCAAGTCGCCAATTTTTTGCGTGGTAAATTTAAAACCGATTTTGTGCCTTATTTAAATATTGGCGATCAAGTTAAAGTTTATAACGCTTCAAAAATGGTTTTTACCGGCAATAAACTATCGCAAAAGATCTATTATCATCACACCGGTTATATCGGACATTTAAAAGAAGAAAAGTTAAGTGATATGTTTAAGAAAAATCCGGCAGAAGTATTAAAGCGATCGGTTTGGGGAATGTTGCCCAAAAATAAACTAAGAAAATTGTGGATTAAAAACCTTATTATTTATAACGGAGACATTGATGCCAAATAAAACAGAATCTAAACAGGAAAATATTACAGCGATAGGAAGACGTAAAACTGCCGTAGCTCGAATAAAATTAACAAAAGGATCGGGGAAAATATTTATTAATGAAAAAGAAATCGCCAATCCTAGCCGGGTTTATACCGAACCGCTAAAAATAACCGATAATGATGACAAATTGGATGTTTTTGTAAAAGTATCCGGCGGAGGACTTACTTCTCGAGAAGGGGCAATTCGATTGGCTGTGGCTCGGGCCTTAGATAAACTTAACCCGGAGCTACATAAAACTCTTAAAGTCGAAGGTTTTTTAACCAGAGATTCAAGAATGAAAGAACGCAAAAAACCGGGCCTCAAAGGTGCAAGAAAAGCTCCACAGTGGGCAAAAAGATAAAAATTCATATCGTATCGCAAAAAAACGCTCTTTTAAGAGCGTTTTTTTGCATTATTACCTTATTTATGATAAATTATAAATATGTCGCATAGGCAAGAAAAGTTATCGGCTCTTTTTAAGAAAGAGATTTCTATTTTAATACAAGAGACCATTCCTGAAGAAATGGGGATTGTGACTTTAACAGAATTGGAGCTGACAGCTAATATTAAAGAAGCAAAAGTTTACATCTCTTTGCTCGATAAATCAAAAGAAAAAGAAGCTTTAAAAATCTTAAACGCTAATTCAAAAGGCTTTCAGTATTTTTTAGGCAGAAAATTCAGGATGAAATTCACCCCTAAGCTAATTTTTTTAATTGATCATGGCTTAGATAATATTGAAAAAATAGATAAGATTCTACGAAAGGTATCAAAAAAATGATCCTCAGATTATATCTTTTTAGCTTGTATTTTATTTTATTTATTTCAGCCGGGTTGGTCGCTTTAATACTATTCAATGTTAATCCATATCAAAGCCCGTTCTGGATGTTGCTAATTTTTTATTTCACCTTGTTTTTGTTTTGGACGGCAGTCTTCGGACTGATTGGATTTTATTTAAGAATCTGGATGACTAATCGGGAAGTAATATTTGCTCACCTCATACCAACTTTACGACAATCTTTATTGATCTCTTTAGTTTTTGTTGGATTGCTATTTTTACAGCAAATGCGTGTTTTAAACTGGTGGGTTGCTTCATTGTTGGTCGTTGCAATATTAATGATTGAGCTTTTTTTTAAGTCAAAAAATTATAGTCCTAAAAAAGGTTATAGATGAAAGGCCATTTACATCCTTTAACACAATTTATGCGACAAACATTAAAATATTTTACCGATCGGGGTTTTAGTATTGCTGAAGGAGATCAAATTGATTCAGAATGGTGGAATTTTGATGCTTTAAATGTACCAGCCACTCATCCATCGCGCGATGTTCAGGACACTTTCTGGCTAAAAGATAAGAGACTTCTTAGAACGCAAACAACGACTACTGAAGCTCATTTAATTGGCGATAATAATTTGAAGCCGCCTTTTAGGCTTGTGGTTCCTGGTAGATGTTTTCGTCACGAAGCAACCGACGCCACTCATGATTATAATTTTTACCAACTTGATGGCATTGCAGTTGATAAAAATATCGGTATGGATTACCTAATAGGAATATTGGATGGATACATGAAATCCCTTTTTGGCAATGATATTCAGATTAGATTCAGGCCGCATCTGTTTCCCTTCGTTGAGCCCGGTTTAGAAGTTGATGTAAAAATGCCTAATGGTAAATGGCGAGAAATGCTTGGCGCGGGTATGGCCCATCCGGTAGTCTTGAAAAATATCGGCATTAATCCGGAAAAATGGCAGGGGATAATGTGGGGGCCTGGAGTTGATAGATATATGATGTATAAATTCGGCTTAGATGATATCAGAGTTTCAAACAGCGGTGATTTAAGATTTTTAAAACAGTTTTAAAATAGCCAAGGGCAATCTTGGCGCGGAATTTTGATTACAAAATATGAGAATATCATACGAGTGGTTGAAAGAATTTGTTGACATAAAAAAATCTCCAGCAGAGCTGGCGGATGATTTAAGTTTGTTTGGTCATGAAGTTGATTCGATTAAAAAACAAGATGACAATACTATTTTAGATTTTGAAATTACTCCCAATAGGGGAGACTGTCTTTCGATTTTAGGGATGGTAAGAGAAGTCGCTGCACTCTATGAGTTAAAAGTTAAAAGTGAAAAGTTAAAAGTTAAGATTAAAAATGGAAAAATAGATAAGAATATAAATATTAAAATAGCAGATCCGAAGATTTGTCCGAGATTTACAGCAAGGATTATTGACAATATTAAAATTCAAGAATCCCCAAAATGGATGCAAGAAAGGTTGAAATCTTACGGATTCAGGCCAATAAATAATATCGTTGATATTACCAACTATGTAATGGTCGCCACGGGTCAGCCTTTGCACGCTTTTGATTACGATAAAATAAAAGCTGGCTTAATGAATGTCAGGCTTTCAAAAAAGGGTGAGGAAGTTACAACGCTTGATGGCAAAAATAGAATTTTACCGGAAAACGCGATAATTATCGAGGATAGTGAAAAAATATACGACTTACCCGGTATTATGGGAGGTATTAAATCTGAAGTTGACGAAAAAACTAAAACAATAGTATTGCAAGGCGCAATCTTTGACCCGGTATTAATTAGATTAGCATCTAAATATCTAAATCACATGACTGATGCTTCCTACCGATACGAAAGAGGCGTTGATTTCGAAGGAACTGTCCAAGGCGTCAATATGGCAGCAGAATTGATTATTGAGACATGTAAGGCAACATGCGGAGATTTAATTGATATTATTTCTTTAAAAGAAAAAGAAATAAAAATTGCTTTTGAGACTTCTAAAATTAATCGTTTGTTGGGAACAAACTTTTCCGAACAAGAAATAAAAAACTATTTATATAGGTTTGGAATCGCCTGCTATGATAATATTGCCACCATTCCCACATATCGCCGCTTTGATTTGAAAATTTGGCAAGATATTGCTGAAGAGGTGGCGAGAATCTTTGGCTATAATAATTTAGGAAAAAGTAATTTTGATCCAGCCGAAACAACTCCCAATAAAGACTATATTAAGCGTGAATATATTAAAGACAAACTTAAAGAAATCGGTTTTACGGAAATATATTCGTATTCGTTTACTGATGAAAAAAGTTTACAACAGTTTGGATTTTCGAAAAATGATGTTCCTGAAATTGAAAAACCAATTTCTCCAGAAACTCAGTATCTAAGACCTTCTCTTATTATTCCTTTACTTAAAGCGGCTGCTAAAAACCCATGGGCACCGGAGATAAATATTTTTGAAATAGAAAAAGTCTTTAGCAAAGATAAAGAATGGTGGGAGTTGGGAGTATTAACTAGTGGTAATAGCGATGTAATGTTAAAAAAAGTTTGTGATATTTTAAATGTTCCTTTCAAAATAAATGATGCTGATAAAAATATCTTAGAAGCTTATAAGATACGAAGGCCTATCAAATACTTAATATTAAAAATAGGTGATATTAATATCGATAGCCACGATTATTCGTTAGAAATATCGGAGAATAAATATCGACCAATCTCCAGATTCGCACCGACAATAAGGGATTTGGCATTTATAATTGATGCAACCATAGACTCACAAGATGTCGAAAAAACGATCTTAGAAGCCTCCAATGTCATTTTATTGGTAGAATTATTTGATGAATTCGTTTCTGATAAGTTTGGTCAAAACAAAAAAAATCTAGCTTATCATATTTGGCTACAAGATTTAGAGAAACCTGTTGACGATCAAAAAGCAAATAAAATCATTGAAAATATTATTAAAAAGATTGAAGATAAATTCAATGCAAAATTGAGGAGCTAAAATGGAAAGAGTTTTATCAAAAGAAGTTGAACAACAATTAGACAAGGAAGTTACATTGTTTGGGTGGGTTTCAGCCCGTCGGGATCATGGCAAAATAATTTTTATTGATTTGCGCGACAGATGGGGTATTACTCAAATAGTTTTTGATGATAAAACTTATGAAACTGCCTCAAAACTTAGTGCTGAAGATGTCATAAAAGTATTTGGAACCGTTAAAAAACGGCCTGAAGGGTTGGTAAACCCTAAAATTCTTTCTGGAAAGGTGGAAATTCAAGCAAAAAATTTGGAGATTTTAGCTGAAAGTATTACACCGCCTTTTGAAATTAACGATACTTCTAAAATATCCGAAGATTTAAGAATGAAATACCGCTATTTAGACTTAAGATCAGACCGAATGAAAAATAATTTAAAGATTAGATCTGATATTATTAAATTCATCCGAGATAGGTTAATTAGCGAAGATTTTTTGGAAATTGAAACACCACTTTTAACAAAAAGTACACCTGAAGGCGCTAGAGATTATTTAGTTCCTTCCCGGCTTCATGCGGGAAAATTTTATGCTTTGCCACAGTCTCCCCAGCAATTTAAGCAGTTATTGATGGTTTCTGGTGTAGAAAAATATTTTCAGATAGCTCGTTGCTTAAGAGATGAAGATCCGCGTGGCGACCGTCAACCAGAACATACTCAACTAGATATGGAATTGAGTTTCGTATCACAAAAAGATGTAATGGAAATAAGCGAAGTATTAGTTAAAGAAATAATCAAAGAATTTTGCCCTAAAAAAAATATTCAAACTGGTTCTTTTCCTGTTTTAACTTATAAAGATGCTATATCGAAATATCAAACTGACCGGCCTGATTTGCGAAAAAACAAAAACAATCCTGATGAACTCGCCTTTTGCTGGATAATTGATTTTCCTTTTTTTGAAAAAGACAAAGAAGAAAAATGGACATTTACCCACAACCCATTTTCTGACCCAATGCCAGAAGACAAAGAAAAAATACTAAATGGCGAGATCGAAGGCATTAGAACAACCCAATATGATTTAGTATTAAATGGCGAAGAAATTGGTGGCGGCAGTATTAGAAGTCATAAAACAGAAGTGTTGTCGAAAGTTTTTGAAATATTAGGTTACGAAAAAGAAACTATTAATGATAGGTTTGGCCATATGCTTGAAGCTTTCAAATATGGAGTGCCTCCTCATGGCGGTATAGCTTGGGGTTTGGATAGATTGATAATGATTATTCAAAACGAACCATCTATCCGCGAAGTAATAGCATTCCCCAAGACAGGGGATGGTCGTGATTTACTTATGAACGCACCATCAAATGTTGACGAATCGCAACTAAAAGAATTAAATATTAAAATAAGCAAATAAAATGCTTTCAAAAACTCTTTGGGCAATTTGTGGAGTTTTACTAATTGTCTTATTGGGAATTTTCTATCGCAGTGAAAATAAAAGTAATTCCCAAAAGATATTAGGTACTCAAAAAAGTATTCAACCTGTTAAGCTTGCCCTCACAAAGCCCCCACAGAAGAATTCTAATGCCAATGATCTCCAAATATATGCCAAGTCATATATTTTAATGGATGTTGACAGTTCTTATGTTTTAGCTTCAAAAGAACCGAATTTACAAGTACCGATCGCTTCAACCACTAAAATAATGACAGCAACTTTAGTATTAGAGGATTTTAACGATAAATTAAATGATATTGTAGAAATTACCTATCCGATGATAGCAATTGAAGGTTCCGATATTAGTTTAAGAGTCGGCGAAAAAATTACTGTAGATAATCTTTTAAAAGGATTATTAATTAAGTCTGGCAATGATACCGCTTTTGCATTAGCGACCTATTTTGGCGGAAAAGATAAGTTTGTAGAAATGATGAATAAAAAATCGTCATTAATAGGCCTAAAAAATACTCAATTCAAAGATCCTGCAGGATTAGATGATAGCGGATATTCTACCGCTTACGATTTGGCAATTCTATCAAGCTATGCGATGAAAATTAAGCAATTTCGTGAATTAGTGAGAATACCTGATATTAGCTTTAGCTCAACTGACGGTAAGATAATTCACAATTTGGAAAACTCAAATCGCTTGATCCGCTTAGAAGAACAATATTATTATCCTTTTGCTATCGGAATCAAAACTGGTTTTACGCCTGCTGCAGGACATGGTTTAGTTGCGCAGGCCGAAAAAGATAATCATAAAATCATTTCGGTAATATTAAATACCAATGAGGATACGATTGTTGCTTCAGCCAAAGAAAGTAAGAAATTATTGGAATGGGGGTTTAATAATTGGACTTGGAAATAACTTGACGACCGTCAACTAAGTGTGGTATTTTATAGTTCTAAGTAAGGAGCAATGTGTTAACACCTTTGCAAGAAATTTTCATATTATTGGAAGACGAAAAAGTTGTGCCACTTTACAGAATCAACCGTTGGGGGAAAAAAGCTAACGGTGTATTAGCAAAATTTAAAAATCTCTCTTATGCTGAAAAAATAAAAAAAGAAGATGAATTCTATTACAAAATAACCGAAAAAGGGGAACGAGAATTCGATAAGATCTTGAAGCCTTTAAAAGAAACTGGCAAGTGGGATGGTAAATGGCGATTGGTAATCTTTGACATACCGGAAGTCAACCGTGATGTTAGAGATCGCTTAAGACGAGCTTTAACTAAAATGGGAATGGGGCTTTTGCAAGCAAGTGTATGGATATCGCCGAATGACATTAAAAGTGAGATCGAAGAAATTAAAAATCGTCTTAAATTACAAAATAAAATTAAGTTTTTTGAAGTAAGTAGAACTAATGGTATCGATAATACTATTATCCAAAAATCATGGAATTTACCCGAACTAGAAGATGAATACAAGCTTTTCAATTTATCCGCGGAAAGAATATTAAAAAATATTAATAAAGATACAAATCCTAAATATAGCGCTAAAAAATTAATCTTCCAATATGCTCTCATATTAAAAAAAGATCCCATTATGCCATGGGAATTTCGTCGAAAAGATCATTATCGCAATAAGGCGAATGAAATCTATAAACAATTAAGAACCTATGTCGTTTAAAAGTCTTGTGACTTAGCTTCCGTCCAATGTTCTAAAGCCGATGAAGCAGCGGCGCTTTCGGCAGTTTGTTTAGAGCTGCCAGAACCTTCTCCAATTAATTTTTTGGAAATAAAACATCCAACCGTGAAACTTTTGGCATGATCGGGTCCATGCTCACCCAATACTTGATAGTTTGGCGTAACCGAAAGTTGATCTTGTGCTAATTCCTGTAAATGACTTTTAGGATCAAGATACAGCTTTTGATCCATAATTTTTTTTAGATGTTTAATAATATTCTTCTTAATAAATTCCGATGTGACTTCATAACCCTGATCAAGATAAATCGCTCCAATTAGTGCCTCGAAAGCGTTTGCCATGATTAATTGTTTTGATTTACCTTCGGATTTTGCCTCACCTTTGGATAAATATAAAAATTTGTCAATTTCAAGTTCTTGCGCGATATTAGAAAGCATGGAACCCTTAACGAGAGCTGATCTTAAATTTGTTAGTTCACCCTCCGGATTGTCAAAATTTTGATATAAATATTCTGTAACGATTAATTCTAAAACTGCATCTCCCAAAAATTCCAATCTTTCATTATGATCCAGATCAAAACCAATATTTTCGTTCAAATATGATCTGTGAACGAAAACTTGCCTTAAGAGATCTCCATTATTAAATGTAATATTTATTTTTTTAGCAAATTCTTCAATGTTACTCATCCTTATTCTCCTTTTTGTCGTCTTTGGGATTATATTTTGATGAGCTACGATAAACAGTTCCTAAAACCCCATTAATAAATTTGGAAGAGTTCTGACCGCCAAAAGTTTTTCCTAATTCTACCGCTTCATTAATAGCTACTTTGGGTGGAACTTCATCGGATTTTAATAATTCAAAAATGGCGATCCGTAAAATTGTTTTATCGATTGAAGAAATTTGCTCTAACGGCCATTCCGGGGCTGCTTTTGTAATTTCGTCATCGATCGTCTTTTGATTTTTGATAATACCGTTGATAGTATTGTCAATGAATTTGTTATCAGCATCTTCTTGATAGTTATCTATGTTTCTTTGTTTTATTTCTGAAATATCAGAATCTGGTCGAAAGTCCCATTCGTATAAAGTCTGCATAATAATAACTCTCGAAAGATGCCTATTCATTATTTCTCCAGTTCTTTTTCCTGCTCTTTGCGTCTTTGATCTTTAGCTTTGGCTTTTTCTTCTAATCTTAGGACATCATTGCCATTGTAAAAACCGCATGTAGGACAAACAAGATGTGGCAAGTTTGCATTTTTGCATTTTGGACAGTTTGATAAAGTTTGTTTTTTAAGTTGAAGATGCGATCTTCTATTGCCTGAGCGGCTCGATGTTAGTCTTTTCTTTGGCTCTGCCATAAAATCCTCTCTTATTTTTTTTCGTATTTTAGTATGTGTTTTGTATTTCGTATCACTTTATTTATTCTACCACAAAATTGATAATCCGTCCAGCAACATAAATAATTTTTTTTACCGATTTATCTTCTAGTATTTCTTGCAATCGTTTATCTTTTTTTGCACCTTCTTCAACTTGACTTTGAGGGGCGCTAGGAGCAACTTTTATTAAGCCTTTGGTCTTACCATTAATCTGAATGGCAATATTTACCTCTTTTTCAACCAAATAATTTTTATCCGCTTTTGGCCACTCTTGATTTTTGATTTTTTCATCAAAACCCAACTTCTCCCACAGTTCTTCAGCAATATGCGGACAGGCAGGAAATAGCAATTTCAAAAATGTACTAAATGATTCTTTTGATATATTTTCTTTCTCGATAGCATTATTTAATTCCATTAATTTAGAAATCACCGTGTTAAAACTGAACGATTCAAGATCTTTACTAACACCATCGATTGTTTGATTCATTTTATAGTGCATTTTTTCCGAATCAGAATCATTAATTTTTTTTGAATTTTTCCAAACACGATTCAGAAATCGAAAAACACCCAGAACCCCAGCCATATTCCAAGCAGATTCCTTGTCGTAAGGCCCGATAAACATAATATAGGCGCGTAGAGTATCTGCTCCAAATTTTTCAACAATTGAATCCGGATTAATAACATTGCCACGTGATTTGCTCATCTTTTGATTATCATTTCCCAAAATTAATCCGTGGGTTATTCGTTTTTGATATGGCTCTGCACCTGGGACAACTTTTAGATCGTACAAAAACTTGTGCCAGAACCGTGAGTAAAGTAAATGCAAAGTGGTATGTTCGACGCCGCCATTGTATAAATCAACTGGCATCCAAAAATCCAATATTTTTTGATCCGCAAGAGAGTTGGTATTTTTTGGATCACAATATCTTAAATAGTACCATGAAGAACCGGCCCAATTAGGCATTGTGTCGGTTTCACGCTTGGCTTCGCCATCACAACCCGGACATTTTGTATTTACCCATTCTGATATTTTTGCCAGTGGGGATTCACCAGTATCGGTTGGTTCGTAATGTTCAATTTCTGGTAATTTAAGTGGTAGATCCTTTTCGTCCAAAGCAACAACGCCACATTTTTCACAATGGACAATCGGAATCGGCTCACCCCAATAATGCTGACGAGAAAAAATCCAATCACGCAATTTGTAATTAATGCCAAAATCTCCAGCCCCGATTTCTTTTAGTTTTTCTGTAATTTTCTTTTGCGCATCCTTGGATGTGAAACCGTCGAATTCTCCAGAATCAACTAAATGACCGTAATCTTCAAAAGCTTTCTCAAGAACTGGACAAACAGGATTCGGATAGTTAGGACAAATCACCATTTTAATCCTAATCTCATATTTTTTAGCAAATTCGAAATCGCGTTGGTCATGAGCGGGGACTGCCATGACGGCGCCCGTTCCGTATGTTAGTAGAACATAATCAGCAATCCAAACTGGAATTTTCTCATTGTTGATTGGATTTGTGGTCGAGATCCCTTTTAGCTCAACGCCGGTTTTTTCTTTTTCAATTTCCGCCCGTTCCAAATCTGATTTCCTTGTCGCTTTATCAATGTATTCTTCAACCTCTTTAATATTTGATATTTTATTTTTAATTTTGTTTATCAATGGATGTTCTGGCGCTAACACAACATAAGTACACCCAAACAAAGTATCTGCCCTCGTTGTGAAAACATCTATATATTGTTTTGAATTTATAATTTGTGATTTAGAATTTGTTTCGGATTTCGAACTTCGGATTTCGAATTTTATATTCGCGCCTTCAGATTTTCCGATCCAATTTAATTGCTGGGTTTTAATTTTATCCAAATAATCAACTTTATCTAAGTCAGTTATCAATCTATCGGCGTACGAGGTGATTCGGAGCATCCATTGTTTTTGCATTTTTTTAATTGTCGGCGTCCCGCAGCGTTCACAGCCGCCGCCCACAACTTCTTCATTGGCAAGATTTATTTTACATGAAGGACACCAATTAACCGGCATTTCAGCTTGATAGGCAAGGCGAGGTGTTTCAGTATCATCATCCAATACTTCGATAAGTTTTCCGTCAACAATTCCGTGTTTGTAAAATTGCAGGAAAATCCATTGAGTCCATTTGTAATAAGTAGGGTCTGTTGTGTTTACTTCGCGAGACCAGTCAAACGAATAACCGAGAGATTTCATCTGACGGCGGTAATTATCAATATTTTTCTTAGTTGCATCTTGAGGTTTAACTTTGTTTTTAATGGCAAAATTTTCTGTCGGTAGCCCAAAAGCATCCCAGCCCATTGGAAACATTACTTCAAAACCCTGCATCCGTTTCATTCGGCAATAAGCATCGGACGCGCCATAGCTCATGCAGTGGCCGATGTGGAGTCCTTCACCTGAAGGATAGGGAAACTCAACCAAATGATAGTGCTTTGGTTTTTTTGAAAAATCCTCGGCTTTACCGTAGCTTTCTTCTTCCCATATCTTCTGCCACTTTTTTTCAATTAATTTAAAAACGTATTTTTCCATAATAGTTGGTGGACCGTCGGGGACTCGCCTTTAGGCAACTATCTCGGACCTTCCCGCAAATGCGAGTCATTCTATTGTTTATTTTTGGACCTGGCGAGACTCGAACTCGCGATCTTTAGTATGCCATACTAACGCTTTTCCTCTAAGCTACAGGCCCTTAAATTTTAATTCTATCTAAATGAATTTATTCTTCCAATTCTAATTTAATATATCATATTTTTACCACCTTTTTCAAATATCTAAGCGTTTTTTCTTGGATACTACCGCTTAAACACTTGCGATGTGTCTTTAACGATGTGGACAAAAACTAAAGATAAATGATATATTAAACTTATGTATGTTAAACCCGTGTATGCCAATGACCACCTTTATCATGTCTATAATAGGGGAGTCGCTAAACAAAATCTTTTTGATTTCGATTTTGACTACTTAAGACTACTCAAAACCTTCAGTTTTTATCTTGAAAATAAAGATAAACTTAGGCTCTCAAAAATTGATAAGACGGAGATAGATAAAATTCTTAGAATAGAACCTCAAAAACCACTAGTGGAGATATATGCTTATTGTCTGATGCCCAATCATTTTCATTTGCTTCTTCGTCAGATTGTTGATAATGGAATTAGTATTTTCATGCGACGGTCTTTGGATAGTTACACAAGATATTATAATGAAAAGAACGATAGAGTGGGAACTTTAACCCAAGGACGGTTTCGAGTCGTTATGATAGAATCTGACGAACAATTGATACACTTGTCTCGATATCTTCACCTTAATCCTTATACCTCTGGTATTTGCAATGACAGCTCTTCTTATAGTTGGTCTTCATATCATCATTACCTAAACAATACCAATGATCGGCTTTGCCATTCCGGTTTTATTTTAAAAATAATAGGGTCACCTAAAAATTATCGGGAATTTGTTGAAGATTATGCCAGTTACGCACGAGATTTAACAAGAATCAAAGATCTTTTACATGAATAATTTAAGACACATCCGCTAATTCACTTGCGATGTGTATTGTCAGATGTGGCATAATTTGTTAACTTTTTTCAACTTTTATTGCTCCGTCTGGACAGATTTGTTCACATTGACCGCAAGTAATACATTTATCAATATCAATTTCGGGCAAAGGATTACCTAAAAATCCGACTTCTTTTGAAAAATGAAGCGCTTGAACAGGACATCTTACAAGACAAAGGCCGCAGCCTTTGCAATATTCGGGAAAACGAATCCAACTTTTCTTATCATCTTTGTATTCCGTTTTTATTTCGTGCGCTGGCTTACCGACCAATTCTTCGCTACTTTGGTCAAAACTTTTGGCAATATTTAGTCCTTCGTGAAAAGCGTTAATATTCATAGTCCCAATCTCGGGATTTTCAGCGATTTTATCTTTGAATTCATTCTTAATATTGTTTTCGATAATCGATAGGTTAACATCTATCAATTGCGCCACAACCCCGCCCAACATCAACATGTTAGCTGACTTAACGGAATATTTTTTTATGGCGATATTATTGGCAAGAATATTTATATATTTTTTAACTTTAGGTTTAATTTGATCTAAAACGCTATTTTCCACAATTGAGCCGTCGTATATCAAAAAAGTATCATCTTTGATATAGTCTTTGATTGAATCGATCGATCGGCTGCATAAAGCTGCGATAATGTCTGCTTTATCAAAACGCGGATATAGTATTTTTTTAGCATCTATTCTTAAAAAAGCTAAAGAAACACCACCACGCTGTTCTACCCCAAAGCTTGGCAGGTAGCAACTTTCTTTAGAAGACTCATCTACTGAAGTATTTATGATTTTAGCGATTGATTGAACGCCTTGACCGCCTTCGCCAGCAACTAGAATATTAATCATTAAATTCTCCCAACGGAAATATTTTAACCATTTCTTTTTCACAAAAATCTAAGGATTCCTGCGTATTCGTGTGCCAATTGACCGGACACATTGATAAAATCTCTACAAAACTAAAGCCATGGCTGTCAATTTGATTTTGAAAAGCCTTTTTTATTTTTTCTTTGCAATCTTCAATATTGGTTGAGATTGTTCGAGCCAAATAGGCATCGTCAGAAACAATTTTGGAAAGCATTTCCGGTCCATGAATCGGGCCACCATAATTTTCTATTTTTCTTCCCAGCGGTGTTGTGGTAGTTTTTTCAGCTATTAATGTTGTCGGCGCCATCTGCCCACCCGTCATCGCATAATTGGCATTGTTAATTAAAATTACAGTTACTTTGTCATTACGCATTGCCGAATTTATTAAGTGTTGCGCGCCAATTGCATAGCCGCCACCATCTCCCATAAAAGCGATTACAATCGCTTCAGGTTTTGCTAATTTAAAACCAACCATGGTTGGCAAAACTCTGCCATGATGCGTTTGAACCGTATCAACATCGAACATGTCCCATGTAAGCAGTGAGCAGCCAATATCACAGCCGTAAACCATTTTATTTTGAATTCCGAGTTCATCAATAGCATAGCCCAATATTTTTAAAGCTAATGCCTGACCACATCCGGGACAAAATTTATGTGGTTTGGAACTTTTTTTCCAAACTTTGGGAAATGCCGCTTCAGCCATTCTGCTCCTTCAAAATATCATTTACTTTAGAGATAATTTCTTCCGGTGATATGCCAAGCGCCGGTTTTTTTAGACCAATAATCTTAGTTTGCAAACCGTACAAATTTTCTTTGACAACTCTTTCGAACTGACCTAAAGAAGACTCAATAACTAATATCAATCGCTTATTCTTGGCAATTGATATGGCATTATCTTTCGGAAATGGATTTAAAGTGATAGGCCTAAATAAGCCTACTTTAACCCCCATAGATCGCATGCTGTCAATTGCTTGTTTTGAGGCTGATGCAATTATTCCGTGAGCAAAAATAACTATCTCAGCATCCAAAGTATGAAGATCTTCAAATTCAATAATTTCAGGTACAATTTCATCAAAAGCTTTTTTATGCTCCTCTATTAAATAGTTTAAATCTTTTTCTAAATTGTAAGTATTGCGTAAATTAACCGTTTCTTTATTGGCCGGATTTAATAAATATGGATAGGCGGGAATATTTTCAATTTGTTTTTCTTGCAAAGAATAGGTTTCAATTTCAGTTTTCATTTTTCCCTGATAGCCATCGGAGAGCATAAAGGTCGGGAAACGGTATCTCCAAGCCGTGTTAAATGCTTTAATCGCATAGTCATACATATCTTGCACGCCCGCACAAGAATAAACAATCCGCAAGCCTTCGCCATTGCCGCCAAAACAAGTTAAATTAAGCTCTTGTTGAGAATAAATAACCGTACCTGTCGAAGGACCTCCTCTTTGATTAATAAAAGCCACTGTCGGAAGTCTCATGTTTTCCGCCATCGCAAAAGCATCCTGCATCAAAATGTTGCCGGGACCGGCGGTGGCAGAAAATGCTTTTTTACCGGCTAAAATCGCGCCAATCATGGCAAAACCGGCCGCCATCTCATCTTCTGACTGTAAAAATTTTAAAGCAGGATTCTTATTTGCCTCTTCGGCCCAATATTCCAGCATTTCCGTAGTAGGGGTAATTGGATAGCCAGTCATAATTTCTGCGCCTACCGCTAACGCGCCTTTGATTGCCGATTGGTTGCCAGTAAGTAACTCTTTCATTTAACCTCTGAAACTTTCATTCGCGCGTCAACGCATATTGTTTTATCGAAGGATAATTTGATTGGATTAATTTCGATCTCTAAAATACGCGGGTTATCGATTGAAATCTGAAGAAGTTCAATCATAATATTTTTCAATACTGATAAATCAATATTTTCTCGATGTAAAATGCGGCCAATCTTTGTTTCTTTTATCATCTCGTCCAAATCATTTAAAGTCAAGGGAGAAATTCTCACCGCAATGTCAGAAACTTCCTCGGTATAAATACCACCCCAGCCAAAAGTTAGAACTGCTCCGGCATCTATATCCTGTTTTACTCCCACAATTACTTCGAAAGGTAAATTTATCATTTTTTGAATGAGCGCTGGAAAACTAACTTTTTTTAAAGCCAGCTTAAATGAATGATTATCATTGATACCTAATACTACCTTTCCGGCTTTATGTTTATGAACAAATTTTCCAGAAATGTTTTTTGCTACCAGCGGATAACCTAAATTTTTACTAATTTTTATTGCCTCATCAAAATTATTGACGATTTCAAACTCAGCAAAAGGAATATTGTAATTTTCAATCACTTCATAGACATTATCACAATTAGCGTTAGAATTTGTTGAGTTAAAATCTATCAGATGATAATTTTGTTTGTCTTTTTTCCAATATTTAATCGAGCTGGCTAGCGCTTTTACTGCTTCTTCCGGCGTATCAAAATGAGGAACATGGGCATCTTTTAAAATAGAAATTCCTTTGTCAACCAATCTATCACCCAAAAATGAAACCACAATCGGTTTTTTGGCATTGTTAAAACTTGCAAAAACTTTGGCAGTTTCTTCAATTTCGGTCGAAGTCTGCGGAGTAAGAATCCCCACAATCGATGAAATCATTTTATTATTAAGACAGTAATCCAATGCCTTGCGATAATCTTTAGCTGAAGCCTGGCCTCCTAAATCGATTGGATTATCACTCGATGCGATTTCGGGCAAAACATTATTTAAAACTTCCTCATGAAGTTTGGGCAGATGCAAACCACACCGGCTGGCAACATCTGTGGCAAGAATCGCCGGTCCGCCGGCATTACTGATAATGGCAATATTTTTTGATGTTGCCGCCGGTTCCCACGAAAGAACTTGAATTAAATTGAGTAAATCTTCAATCGTCTTGGCAACAATCAAATTTGACTGCGAAAAAACAGCTTTGATAATATGACGAGGTGTGACCATCGCCGCCGTATGTGAAAAAGCCGCTTTTGCGCCAATTACCGTCATACCGCCTTTTAAAATAATGATTGGTTTTTGCGATGAAGCTTCACGGCATACGCTATAAAATTTTTTGGTATCACGAATATCTTCAAGGTAAAGGGCGATAACTTTAGTGTCATCGTCTTCAGCCAGATATTCAATCAATTCAGATTCTTCGATATCAATTTTATTGCCTAAACTGATAAATTTTGAAAAACCAAAATTATATTCATTCGCCCAATCCAGCAGTGCCGCCCCCAAAGCGCCTGATTGGAAAACCGCGGCAACATTTCCCTTGATTAATTTTGGGGCGGCAAAAGTAGCATTTAAATTATTGTCAGTATTAATTATTCCCAAACAGTTCGGCCCGATAATTCGTAAAGGCGAGTCTTTTAGCATGTCGTTAATACGATTTTGTAAAATTTTACCGGATTTTCCTTGTTCGGCAAAACCGGATGAAATAATAATGGCATACTTAACATTCTTTTTTTGACAATTGGCTATTATATTTTCAACAATTTTAGCCGGCACAATCACCACTGCTAAGTCAATTTCGTCATCAACTTCAGAAATTTCTTTATATACTTTTAAGTTTAAAATTTTATCTGCTTCGGGATTAATCGGATAAATCTTACCTTTAAAACCATTCTTAACAATATTATCAAGAATTTGATAACCTAATTTTTGCGGATGCCTTGAGGCCCCGATAACAGCAATCGATTGTGGATTAAATAGTGTATCCATATTATTCCAATTCGCGCAAAAGCGAGTGGCCGGTCATTTCAGCCGGTTTGGGCAAATTCATTATTTCCAAGACCGTTGGCGCGACATCAGCCAAAGTATTTTTTGCCGACAAAATTTTTGACAAAGTATTGGCCGATGCCGATAAAGCGCCTTGGATGAGATTCTTTTTCTTGTCTTTGGCAATCAATATAAAAGGCACGGGATTGAAAGTATGGTGAGTTTCTTGCTCGACATTTTTGCTTATGCTTACCATTTGTTCAACATTGCCGTGATCTGCCGTAATGATTGTCGCTCCGCCAGCGCGAAGATTACTTTCAACAATCTCTTTAACAAAAAGATCGACTTTTAAGACCGCTTGACCGGCAGCGATAATATTTCCCGTATGAGCAATCAGATCGACATTGGCAAAATTAATTAATATAAAATCTGTGTTTTGCCCAATTGCCGTTATTGCCGCTTGAGTGATTTGCCTGCCGGACATTGCCGGTGTTTGATCGTAATTATCAGTATCGGGCGAAGCAAATATTTTGCATGTTTCAAACTTAAACGGTTCCTCCCGCCCGCAATTAAAAAAGTAAGTAACATGAGCTTTTTTTTCCGATTCGGCAATTCTTAAATCATTCTTATGATATTTGCTCAAAACCTCAGGTAAAATATTAGAAATCATTTTTCGAGGAAAAGCAATTTGAGTATTAAATTTTCTCGAATATTTCGTAAGCGAAGAAAAGAGTAAATTGACCGGAACTTGCGGTTTCCAAAAAAAATGCCTAAAGTCGGTGTTAACGAAAATTTCTGTCAGTTGTCTGGCACGATCAGGACGAAAATTAAAAAATAAAATCACATCATTGGGTTTGATAGTTACTTTTACATTTTGATCTTTAATTAACGTTGGTTCGATAGCACCGTCTTCTAATCCTTTTTTATAATTTTGGGTAATAGCTTTTTCAATAGATTCGGCTGCCGGAGCATTACCTTCAACCAGCATTTTGAAGACTTGAATTGTTCGATCCCAATGATGGTCCCGATCCATAGCGTATTTTCTACCGGCGACTGACGAAAATTTACCCAAGCCGACTTGACGGATTTTTAAATTGATTTTCTCAATAAATTCAAGAGCTTGCATCGGTTCTGAATCGGTGCCATCGGTAATAGCATCGATATAAACTCTATCAAAATTTTCTCGGTTAGCCATCTCGAGAAGGGCTAGTAAATGATCTAAATGCGAATGGATGCCGCCTTCCGAAATCATGCCCAATAAATGAATGTTGGAATTCTTCTTTTTAGCGTAATTGAAACATCCTTTCAAAACTTGGTTTTTGAAAAAAGTACGATTATTTATCGCTTCGTCAATAACTTCTAAATCTTGTAAAACTGGCCTGCCGGCAGAAATTAATGAGTGCCCTAATCTTGAATCACCGACAATTCTATTAAAACCCGGTTTAGGATTAAGCGCTTGTAGAACTTTATGAGGATATTCTCGCCAATATTGAGAAATATTGATAGGATTGTTCATTGCGATAGCATTTCCGCCCCAAGACGGCGATAAACCCCAGCCATCTAAAATTATTAAGACGATTGGTTTATACGGTTTGATAGCCCCTCCTTATTTTTATTTTTTAACCGATTAAACTTTGTCCGGTCATTTCTTTTGGTATTTCCAAGCCCATGATTTTTAGTATCGTTGGCGCAACATCTGACAAGGCCGGCGGTTTTTCACCAGTAACCTTCAAAGGGTTTTGCCATTTTGGATCTGACGAAATAAGAATAAACGGCACCGGGTTAGTCGTATGTTCCGTGTCCGGTTCGCTCGTATCAGGATTAATCATCTGCTCGGCATTACCATGATCAGCGGTGATTATAGAGATAATATTTTTGGAAAGATTTTCTTTAATTACAAGCCCCAAACATTTATCGACTGTTTCACAGGCTCTAACGGCCGCTTTCATATTACCTGTATGTCCAACCATGTCGGCATTGGCAAAGTTGACAACTGTAAACTCAAAATCATTAACCCGGCTTATTAATTTTTGCGTGATTTCCGGAGCGCTCATTTCCGGTTTTAGATCATAGGAAGCAATTTTTGGTGAAGGAATCATTTGTCGTTCTTCACCGGAAAAAGGCGACTCTTGTCCACCGTTAAAAAAATAAGTGACATGGGCATATTTTTCTGTCTCGGCGATATGAAGTTGCTTTAATGAATTTTCGGAACACACTTTTCCGATCGGATGCAAGCCGTCTGCCGGCCGAAAAACTGCCTTGATAGGTAATTTTTCTTCATATTCTTCATGAAAGGAAAATGAAGCAAAATACAGATTATTTAATGATTTACTCCGATGAAAATTTTTAAAATCTTGTTTGGTAAACGCCCAGATCAATTCGCGCGTTCTATCGGCTCTAAAATTGAAAAAAATTACCGTATCATTGTCGCTAACGGGCACAAAATTCTCATCGGTATTATTGATGACCGTCGGAACGATAAATTCATCTGTTTGACCTTGGCGGTAGGCGGCGGAAACAGCTTTTTCCACACTTTCTGCTTGAACGCCCTTACCCAAAACAATACATTCATAACTTTTTTGAATGCGATCCCAACGATTGTCGCGATCCATGGCATAATAACGGCCCGATACCGACTCGATCCGGCCAAAATCAATATTTTTTATTTTATCTTCCAGGTCTGAGATATATAATAACGCTTTCATAGGGTCAGTGTCACGGCCATCGGTAAAAATATGGATAAAAACTTTGTCATAATCTTGCTTCTTTATTAGATCAAGCAAAGCAAATAAATGATTTATATGCGAATGGACTCCGCCGTCAGAAAGCAATCCCATGATATGAATATTGCTTTGGTTTTCTTTAGCATGACTAATCGATTCAATTAAGACTTTGTTTTTTAAAAAACTGCCGTCATTAATTAAAGCTGTAATTCCGGGTAGATTTTGACGGACAATCAATCCTGACCCTAAATTTAAGTGGCCTACTTCTGAATTTCCCGGTTCGTGACTAGGTAAACCTACTGCTTCTTCGGCCGCTTTTAAAAGTGTATGGGGGTATTTCCTCCAATAGTCATCAAAATTGGGAGTTTGCGCCATTTCAACTGCATTACCGCCCCATGCTGGCGCATTGCCCCAACCGTCAAGAATAATTAAGTTAACTTTTTGTATATTCATATTTAAAAAATTGTTTTAAGACTTTGGCCAATCATTATTTGAGGTTTTTCAATATTTAAGATATCAAGACAGGTGGCAGTAATATCCGCTAACACTCCAAGAGGAGACTGGACGGCCATGCTGATTTTAAAATTTTCATCGACACCAATCGGTGATTGCTGGCGATATTCCTTTAAAACTAAAATAAAAGGAACCGGATTAGTTGTATGTTCTTTGTCGATTTCTCCGGTTTGCAGATTTTTCATTTGCTCGGCATTGCCATGATCGGCGGTAACAATTAGATTTCCGCCCGAATTAATAACCTGGTTTGCTACCAACCCCAAGCACTGATCAGTAGTCTTGATAGCTGATTTGACAGCTTCAAAATTACCTGTATGCCCGACCATATCTGGATTGGCAAAGTTAATAATAGTAAACATTGGTTTTTCTTGACTAAAAGCGTTAACAAATTGCTGGGCGACTTCTTGAGCTGACATTTGCGGTTTTAAGTCATAAGTCGCTACTTTGGGCGAAGGAATTAGTAATCTTTTTTCCCCGGTATACGCCTGTTCCTTACCGCCGTTAAAAAAATAAGTAACATGGGGGTATTTCTCCGTTTCGGCAATATGCAGTTGGGTTAAATTATTTTTGGATAAAACCTCGGCTAAAGGCGATATATTCTGTTCGGCAAAAAAAGCGATTTTAACCTGAGACGACGGCTCATTGCCATAGTTGGTAAAGGATACAAATTTATATTCTTTTAAAGCAATTTTTCTAGAAAAAGAATTAAAATTCGGATTAGTAATAGCATCAGTCAACTGTTTTGCCCTGTCAGGACGGTAATTAAAAAATATCACAGCGTCTTTGTCGGCAATTCGAGGGGTATTTTCAATCGCCACCGGATCAATAAATTCATCCGATTTACCTGAATTATAAGTGTTATTGATAGCTTCTTGGGCTGATTTAACCTTAACAAAACTATGATCGGTGATTGAATCATAAGCCTTTTGGGTTCTGTCCCATCGCTTGTCCCGATCCATAGCATAATACCGGCCCATCACTGTTGCCACTTTACCCAAACCAATTTCCTGGCATTTATTTTCCAGTAAATTCAAATCATTTAGAGCAACTTTTGGCGGACTGTCCCGACCGTCAGCGATAAAATGAATATAAACATTACTTACTTTTTTACTTTTGGCCAGTTCCAATAAAGCAAAAAGGTGATTAATGTGCGAATGAACTCCCCCTGAAGAAACCAAGCCAATTAAATGTAAATTGCTGTTACCGGCCAAACAATAATTTAAGGCTTCCAAAATTACATCATTGCTGAAAAATGTTTTATCTCGAATACTGTTATCTATCCTTGGTAAATCCTGCGTTACAATCCGACCGGTGCCAATGTTTAAATGGCCAACTTCAGAATTTCCCATTTCACCCCAAGAAAGGCCGACTTCTTCGCCGGACGCATGCAAACTACCCGAAGGGTATAAGCCCAAAAGTTGATCGTAATTTGGTGTTTCAACCGACAAAATAGCGTTTCCATCAATCTCAGGGGACAACCCCCAACCATCTAATATAATCAATACCAAAGGATTCATTTAAAGCTCTTCTTCTATTTCATTAAGCCGTTTGTATTTTAAAACTCTTTCTCTCGGAAAAGGAGCGCCTGACTTGAGAAACTTTGCGGCCGTGCCAACAGCTAAATCAGCAATAAAAGTATCTGTTGTTTCACCCGACCGATGCGACACAACATGGGTATAGTTGGCTTTTTGAGCCAAAGCAATCACTTCCAATGTCTCCGTTAAAGTGCCGACTTGATTAACTTTGATGATAATAGCATTGGCGACTAAATTATTGATACCTTTCTGAAGTAAATTTTTATGGGTGGCAAATAAATCGTCACCAAGCAGAATAAATTGACGATTATCTTCTTCCAGTTCAAGCTTAAACTGGCCGAATTTTTCCCAATCCGTTTCGCCGAATGGATCTTCAATAGAATAAAGATCATACTTTCTTACCAGATTTAGAATTTCACTGTTTTGCATTCGACAATTATTGCCGGCAATATCAACACCAATTCTAACATCACTACCATTTTTGTAGCCGGCGGTATTACAAGCCTCAAAAATAATATCCAGAGCATCCTCGTCGTATTGAAGATTAGGCGAAAAAGCTCCTTCTAAACCAATAGTATATTCGATTTTCCGATCTTTAATTATCTTTTCGATATTTTGCCAGACCTTGATGCCTTGATCCATTTTACCCAAGAGGGAAAATTCCTGAATGCAAAGATTGTTTTTGCCATGCCGGCCGCCGCAAATCATCACCATCATCGGCGTAGGAATGGCCGGAGCGACTTTCTGACCGGAAATCTTGGTATAGAACTTATTAATATACCAAAAAAGCGGCATTTTAGCTCTCAAAGCAGCAGTACGAGCAACTGCCAAAGAGATTCCCAAAATCGCGTTAGCGCCTAATTTGGACTTATTTTCCGTGCCGTCCATGTCTATCATCACCCGATCTATTTCTTGCTGATTATGGACATCCTTACCAATTAGCTGTGGAGCAATGATATTATTGATATTATTTATGGCTATATCCGGTTCAACCAGTTTATCTTCTCGAGAACCGGTTGAAGTGCCTGACGGCACTGAATCGATCCCCATAAAACCATCTTCGGTAGTGATTTTTACTTCGACAGTCGGTTTTTCCCGCGAGTCCATGATTTTGCGGCCTACGATTTCTGCAATTTTACTCATTATTCCTCCTTGTTATTGTCATTCAATTTCTTTCTCGGATAGTTTATCTTTTAAGAAACTGATAATTTCTACCGGGTTTGGCTCGATATCATTTAAAATTGCCAAATAATAGGAAACATAATCGCCAAAATGGATTATTTGTAGTAATTCCGCAAGGGGAGTGGGCGACGGCTCTATCATCACCGTGTCAACGTAAATTCTTTTATTCTGCAGTATTTGTAAAGTGATATTAAGCCTTAACTTGTTTCGAGGATGATCAAATTTTGATTCTAACAATATGATAAATATCTTATCGCGCAAATTTTTGGGGAAATCTAATCCAACCAATGAATTATGGTTTAATTCAGGAATAGTTTCAAAATAGGCTGCAGTTTTGGAATTTTCATTAAATTGGCATTTCCAGCGCCGCGCCGCTTCGCTCAGCAAACCGGCGCCGCAAACAACAGGAATTTTATTAGTTAATTTTTGAGCTAATAATTTAGCGTTATTCCTGCCGATAGGAATATTAATATCAATTTTTTTCTGAAGTCCTTTTAATAAAATAATCGATTCCCGAATGGTTTCACTATTAATATCCAAAATGTCCAATTTCTTAAAAATCGCCAATAAAGAAGTAAAAAGATAACCTAATACGGCCCGCGGCTGAGAGCCATAATCGATTTTGTAATGAAAGGCTTTGTATGCCGTTGATAGCGATGCCAATTTACCGCCAGAAGAAATAGTAATAATCTTATCGGTTTTTTTAGCGGCATTTTTTAGAAAATCAATCGTTTCTTCCGTATTTCCCGAATAGGAAATGGCGATGATCAATGTATCTTTGTTGATAAAGGAAGGCGCTGAGTAGTCTCGCCATACAATAATCGGAATTGTGGATTTTAATTTAGCCAAATTCTCTACCAAACCGCCTGCGATCGCGCTGCCGCCAACTCCGCCAATAACAATACTTTTTGCTTGAATGTAACGGGTGGGCAAGGCGAGTTTTTCAAAATCAGCCCAGCATCGTTCAGCTTGCTCGGGAAATTCTTGAAGATTTTGGAGCATATTTTCGGTATCAGTTTTTTTAATAGCGTCTATACTATCAATATTAGCCATAAATCCTCCTGGCGTAATTTTGTATCTAAATTTATCATAAATATAAAAGGCGACAAAAGCAAGCGGATAGATGTAATCCACGCAAAGCCTTGACAATTGCTCCTTTTTATGGTATAGTGTATATTAGTTAGAACCGATAAAGGCAAATCCGTCAAAAGACGGAGACGCAAAGCTACCTGTCTAAACCCGTAAAAGGGCATGGCAGAGGGGCTACCGAAGTTCAGAGATCTCTGAAATCAGGTTCAACCCTGATTTTTTGATACCTGAATACCAATCGGACTCTAACAAACCACAACAGGAGGAATGGATGAAATGGTATGGAAAATCGGATTTGCCGCCGCAATCGGACTGTCGCTGCTTATCGGAACAGCAGGTTGGGCGAGCCAAGATGCTCCGCCCCCGGATTTTCCCAAGTTTGAGCCGAAACCTTGTGAAGTTGCAGGCTCAGTTCAAGAAGTACCTGGCAAAGTGGCTTATATTGTTCCTGGAACTGGTGTAGTAACATCTATCTTCTACGCCAAGACCAATTCAAGGCCACGGCAAGGCCACTACATCGTCACCGAATGGTGTGGTGGCGCAAAAGCCACGGACGGTAATTGCTTGGGAATTTTGCCGGTAGCTGAGGCTTCCGGCACCATGGGACCTAACTGTTACGTCCAAGCCAATACCTTCAGTAGCAGTATAGGTTCTTCCTACTCGGTTGCCTCAATCGGACCACTCAAAGTAACCAATATGATTACTGTCGAGTGGGATCCGGGCGCCACCGGAGAGCCCGAACCAATCGAAGGATTGACTCTAAGGCTCTTCCATGACTGTCGCACCTACACCGAAACTCAAGGTGCAGGCATTGGTAAGATCATCGGTTCAGCTAAAGCTCGGGTATCGGCTAGAACCAGAGGTCCTGGTAAAACCTGTTTTTCCCAATCTGAAAGCCAAGCTCCCTTAGTGGGAGCCGAGGCTGATCCTCGAGGAGATAGCCTAATAGAGACAATCTACGGGCTACATTCCGGCTGGAAAGACTACCTAATGGCCGAAATCTCGGGAGTAGCCGGTTCCTGGCTCATCGGATGCGCCAGAGCTGAAGCTACAGCCGAGATTACATGGAAGGCCGAGTGCAACTCGGCCGACACCCACGGACAAAAGCGGCTGCCGAAGCGCGGCAAAAGGAGCGCGCAATGAAACGGATGATAATTACGATACTGATAGCCGTAATGTTCTTGGCCTCCTGTGTTTACTGCCTCCACCAGTCCAATGAGTCTATTCAAAGGGCTCAAAAGACTAAGGAGCAGATCGCTAAGGCACAGGAACACATTCCGCAGGTTGGGATGCGTAACGGCGTTGAGCATCGGCTCAAACGCAAGTAGTGCAGATCGGCCTGCCAAGTCCAAGAGGTGCGATGTCAATATGATATCGCACCTCTTTTTAATTTATGATATAGTTTTAATAAAGAAGGTAATATGAATCCCGAAGTATCAGAATTTAAATATAAGCCACTTACTTGCAAAGAACTCGTCGCAAGATACCAGGAAGAAGAAAACCACCCCGAGGGAAGTTTAATTCGATTTAATTTAGGTTCAAATGAATATGTTGGCACTCTAACCCAACCGATTACGAATGACAATCAAGATAATATTGCCGCCGAAATTATCTTTAACCCTGCGCCAATCAACGAAAGCATGTTAGTGGCGCGGGTAGAGCCATCGGAACCAGAATCAAGAATTGCCTTATTTTATCGTAACGGCGATATTTATGAGCCGATTGAAAATATGGTAAGAATGAACTCGCAAGACCCTTTTTATAACGACGAATTGGATATTTTTGGCGATGTAGAAATTTTAGAAACTGATGAACAAGGCAATGTTTTAAATTATCAAACGCATTTTTATCGCTTTAATAAGGATATTCGTAATATGGAATCTATTGCCATTGGGCCACCGAAAATGAAAGATATCCGATTAGTAAAACTGGAGGAAGGCAAAATCGGTGTTTTTGTCAGACCTCAAGGCGAAAAATATCAAGAGGGGAAGATTGGATATTTTGAGATAGGTTCTTTGGATGATTTGCAGGCTGGCTTGGATTCATGGGAAGAAAGAGCTGATATGTTGATGGATTATTTTGCCGAAAAAGAATGGGGTGGAATAAATTATGCGACTCAACTTGAAGATGACAGAATTGGGGTTATTGGCCATATTGCTCACTTCCAAGATGGAAAAAAGAATTATTACGCCTTTGAAGCTATTTATGATCCACAAACTGGAGAAATGAGTGAAGCCCAAATTATCGCCGCTGCTTCTGATTTATCGCCAGAACTCGGAGTAAAACCAATTAAAAAAGATTTGGGATTAGTTACCTTTCCCGGAGGGATTTATAAAAATAAAGAGAGAAAAACTATTTTAGTCTGCGGCGTTGCCGACGACTGCGCCGCCCAGTTTCCACTCAAAAAACCGCTCTGGAATGGCTTGAGACCTATGAGTGAACTAGAGTCCTTTTAAAAAAGAAATGCTCCCTGCCGTTTGGCGGGAGCAGTAATTGCAAAATTGATTTGGTAGTTCTATCTTGGACGATTATGGTCCTTTAAATTGTCAAGTGTATAAACCCGGTTTGCCCAGAAGACTCCCTGGATAAAACCGAGCCATCTAAAGGCTTTTTCTATTCTTCCTTCGCGGACAAACTCAACCATCTCATCAAGCATGCCATGGCAATGCTCTAGACCAAGATCACTAGATTCGAGCAAAAAGTCATGTGGATAGTTAATCTTTTGAATCCCTTTTGTAACAAAGAACTGGCGGTAGACTTCGATCACTTGGATGATTTTCTCTTTTGTCATCTACCTCTCCCTTGAATGTCAGATGACATAATGATATTGAGAACTAATAATAAAATCAAGTATTAAAAAAATGGACCTAGACGGAATCGAACCGTCATCTCAGCAATGTTCACCCCGTTAAATATATCCATTGGACTCAGAGGGATTCGAACCCTCTACCTCCACAATGCGAATGTGGCGCTCTACCAAATGAGCTATGAGCCCTCAGATTATTTAACGGGGCAGGTACTGTGTTCTACCACTAAACCATAGGCCCTTAATGGCTCTATTATATCTTATTTTATCCTTAAGAAAAAGCCCCAAACTTAAGCGTCTGGGACCTTGATAGATTGCCGACTAGAATAATTGTGTGAGTTGATAATACTGGCTTTCCAACCCACCGCTAAAGCAAAAAACCAGAAGACGAAAACTGCATAAATAAAGAAAACAAGATCGGGCAAATTGCGATAAGTGACATTTAAGATACCGCTAAAGGTGAAAATAAGCATCAGCCAAAGATAATATCGTTCATGAGATTTAGCATAATCGTCATAAGAAAACAGTGAAAAAGTCTGAACAATTGCTACCGCAAACAAAACCACGAAAGTATCAATGTGCTCGCTCATTTTCACCCCCTTACATGGTGATAGTAGCACTAACTTTTCAATTGTCAAATTTTACATAAATCTTTGATTTAAGGGTCAAAATATGATATATATGTAGTATGCCCGAGTGGTGGAATGGTAGACACGTAGGTCTCAAAAACCTATGAGCGCAAGTTCATGTCGGTTCGACTCCGACCTCGGGCACCAAATCATTTTAATAGGGAGGGAAATGAATAATCTTATTGACGAGGATGATATCAAAGCTATTTTTACTGATAAAGTAATTTCCCCACAACCGGCAGTTCAACCCTTGCCCATAAAAAGGAAAATAAATTGGCCTCGTTTTAAAGACCATCCGATTTTAAATTTCGTTTTTTTATTCATATTAATTTTTCTTGTTTCGTTCTCTATCATTAATTTTTCGGCCATTTCGAAAAAAATTCAATACTTCCTAAAAGTAGATATCGCAAGAAAAACATTTTCAGTCGTACCAATTCCCACGTCCAATCCATTTGACCCAATTTCAAAGGCACGACTCGTCATTCCTAAAATTAATGTTGACGCGCCAATTGTCTGGAACATTCCTGCCGATCAAATATTAGACAAATTATTAGAAGGAGTCGTTCATTCTAAAGGAACCGCCTTACCCGGCAGTGAAGGAAATATTTTTATTACCGGGCACTCTTCATACTATTCTTGGGTAGATTCTCCTTACAAAGCTACTTTTGCTCTTTTGGATAAATTAGAAATCGGCGACGAAATCTATGTTCAATATCAAAATAAAATCTTTACTTATAAAATTAATAATGTCCAAGTGGTTTCTCCTAAAGATGTCGGCGTGATGGATTTTAGACCAGGATACAATCTAACATTAATGACTTGCGTGCCCATCGGCACGACTCTCAACCGTTTGATTATTAATTCCGAGCAAATATTGGTTAGCGAATAGTTTTTGATTTAACTAAATCTGCTTCTATATAATACAGTTCTTCACCATTCTTGCGAAAGGTGATTGGCGCAGGACTTTTTGAAGCAAGATCGAATAAATATTGGTTATTCGAGCCATCAATGTCTATCACTCTTAATTCCGTTTGATTTTGGTTATTCTCTTTTTCAATCTGAACGATTATATGTTGCTTGTCAGGGTAATAATAAGCCGCTAAAATATTGGTACTGAACCTTGTGATTATTCTCTCATCAATAAAAATTTCCGTTTTATTAGTTTTGATGTTAGATGTTAAATCGCCGGCTTCTTGAATAATTTCTTCAGAAGTAAGATTGTTATTATTTAATTCTTTAGGATTTTGCAAAAACAAGACAATGTCCCGATAAGCGATCGCCATTCCCGGGTTAACCAAAATATCTTTCTGCCAGGAATTATAGCCGTCCTTACTGACATTAATATCATATCGCGCTAATGCCAGGTTCGATAATTTCAAAGGAAATCCGTTGGTAAATGTCTTATTATTTACCCTTATAAGCGCGTCATTTGGCGTACCGTCAAGCAAAATCATCCCCGTTTTAGTCAAATTCCAATTTTTATAATTTAGCTGATAACCATTAGCTTTTAGAACAATCAGAGCTGAAAAAAAGATAAATGAAACTATTAAAATTGTCCAAAACATGATAAAAAATATAAATTTTTTCTTTTTTTTGCTCATCGCTTACACTTTCTTGCTAAATTAAGGTTGCCATATTATAATAATGATACAAAATTAAAATGTTTTCAATTGCTGGGAGATAAAATATCCAAATTTGTTATCAGTGGCAAGAAACAACTAACCGGTGAAATCGCAGTTTTTGGAGCAAAAAATGCGGCTATGAAAATGATCGCCGCTTCAATTTTGATTAACGGTAAAGTGATTTTGAACAATATTCCTGATATATTAGATATTCAAAAATTGATTGAAATTTTAGAAAAAATGGGGGGGAAATTTTTACGTCGTCAGCATACTTTAGAGATTAATTTAACTAATTTAAGAGCAGGTAATCCTGATACGGATTTAGTTAAATCAATGCGCGCTTCAGTTGTTTTGTTGGGTCCATTATTGGCCCGTTTCGGCAAGGTTAAAATTCCCCATCCAGGTGGATGCCTTATCGGTAAGAGACCGATTGACCGCCATATCAGAGCTTTCCGAGAACTAGGCGTGGAAATAGAAGAAAAGGATGATTATTATGACTTTAAGCTGGGGAAGATCACAAAAGATAAAATCAGCTTCGAAAAGATCTCTGTGACAGGCACCGAAAATATTATTCTTTTTGCCAGCGGTCAAGACTTGACCCTTACTATTAAAAATGCCGCTATTGAACCAGAAATTATTGATTTAATAGAATTTTTAAAAAAATCCGGAGCCAAAATTATTGTCGACGGTCGAACGATTAATATCCAAGGCAATACTCATCTTCAGCCGATTGAATACTCAGTTGTTCCTGATAGAATCGAAACAGGAACTTTTGCCATACTGAGCGCATTAGCCGGCAATTTAAAAATTACTCAAATAAACCCGGGCCATATTGATTCATTACTTAAGAAATTTGATGAAATGGGAATTAAGTTTGAAAAAGGTGGTGATTGGTTATATATTAAAAAACCATTTCAGTTTAATAGTTGCGATCTTGTAACCGCAGAATATCCTGGTTTTGCTACCGACTTACAATCGCCAATGGGAGTACTGCTAACTCAAGCTAAAGGAAAAAGTATTATCACGGAAAATATTTTTGAAAATAGATTGGCTTACTTGGCCGAACTATCAAAAATGGGCGCAAAAATTAATATTGTTAATTCCCATCAAGCGGAAGTTTTTGGACCTACAAATCTACATGGAGCAAAAATTCAAAGTCTTGATTTGCGCTCAGGAGTTACCCTCTTAATAGCCGGTCTGATAGCCCAAGGTGAAACCGAGATTCTTCAAGCAGAAATCATCGACAGAGGTTACGAAAAAATTGAAGAACGCCTGCAAAAATTAGGCGCGGAAATTAAAAGAGTTTGATTAGAAATGTTTATATTGAAGTTATTTGATATTTGATATTTGGAGTTTAGTGCATATGTTATTAAAAAGATTGGGTGTCGATTTAGGCACAACCAATATATTAATTTACATCCCTGAGCGGGGTATTGTCGTCAACGAACCGTCGGTGGTGGCTTTGGAAGTTTCTCAAAATAAAGTCATGGCGATTGGCCAAGAAGCTAAGGAAATGCTCGGCCGAACGCCCGAAAGTATCATTGCCGCCCATCCGCTAAAAGACGGGGTGATTGCTAATTTCGGTATTGCCCGCGCTATGTTAAGATATTATATTAACCGTTTAAGCGGTCCTGTCCGCTTATTTAAGCCGGAAATAATGGTATCTATCCCCGCCGGCGCTACCTCTACTGAAAGAAGAGCGGTAACCGACGCCGCCATGCAAGCCGGCGCCAAAGGCGCTTATTTAATTAAAAAACCGGTGGCGGCAGCTTTAGGCGCAGGCATTCCCATTGCTTCGCCGTCAGGCAATATGATTATTGACATCGGCGGCGGCACTTCGGAAGTGGCGGTCATCGCTTTAGGTGATATCATCGCTTCCAGTTCGGTTAGAGTCGGCGGTAATTCCTTTGATGATGCCATTGCCAGCCAAATCCGCAAAAAATACAATCTGGTAATTGGCAATGTTACCGCTGAAAAAGTCAAAACTAAAATTGGCTCGGCCCTACCCTTAAAAAAGGAGTTGACCATGGAAGTCTCCGGATGCGACGGAATTACCGGACTGCCTGAAAGCATAATGGTTTCTTCTTCCGATATTGTGGTCGCTTTACGCGACCCGATTAACGAAATAATCGCCGCTGTAAAATCGGTCCTTCAAAAAACTCCTCCCGAACTGGCCTCCGACATTATGGACAAAGGAATTGTGATGACTGGCGGGGGATCACTTCTGCGAGGTCTTGATAAATTACTTACAAAAGTCACCGGAGTACCGTGCCAGGCCGCTGAGGATCCAATGCTGTGCGTTGCCAAAGGCACCGGTGCGGCTATCGCTAATCTGGAATCATTTAAAAAATCCGTTTTATGGTTGAGGTAGTATGCTAATTGGAATTGACGCCTCGAAGGCGGTAAAACAATTTAAAACTGGCACCGAGACATATTCGATTGAATTGATCAAAGCGCTTTCGAAAATTGACAGCAAGAACCAATATCTATTGTATGCGCCGACACCTATTGATAAAAAACTGCCTAATTTAAGGCAAAATTTCCACGCTAAAATTTTACCCTTTGGTAAATTCTGGACTCAAATCCGTTTTTCGTGGGAAATGCTTTTACACAAGCCGGACATTTTATTTATTCCGGCCCACACATTGCCTCTATTTTTCCCTAAAAAATCCGTCATCACTATTCACGATTTAGGTTTTAAGCATTATCCCGAACTCTATCCGCCGGCTGATTTGCTTTATCATAATTGGGCCGCAAACCATTCAATTAAAAGAGGTTTCCATATTCTTACCGACTCGGAATTTACCAAAAAAGATATTTTGGAAAATTATGTAATTGATCCGTCGAAAATCAGTGTCGTTTGGCTGGGTTATGATGTTAGTCTATTCAGACCATCTCAAAACAAAAGCTCTAATAAACCTTACATTTTTTATGTCGGCCGGCTTGAAGAAAAAAAAAATATTGTCGGCATGATTAAGGCCTATGCAATTCTGCGGCAAGAAAAAAAGATAAAACATCAATTTATATTAGCCGGCCGGCCCGGTTACGGCTACGAAAAAATTAAAGCAGAAATCAACGCCTTGCCTAAAGACATCCAAAAAGACATTGTTGAACTGGGCTATATAAATCAAGAAGAATATGTCAAATATTTAAAAAATGCTGATATTTTGTTTTTCTGCACTTTTTTTGAAGGTTTTGGCCTACCGTTAATCGAAGCGATGGCATCGGGTATACCGGTGGTTGCATCGAACACAACTTGTATCCCTGAAATATGCGGTAAAGCAGCGCAACTGGCAAATCCAAAAAATCCTTTTGAAATGGCGGCGACACTGAGTAAAGTAATAAACGATGAAGGTCTAAAAAGGTCATTGATATCCAAAGGTATAGTCCGCGCATCTCTTTTTTCATGGGAAAAAACGGCGCAAAAAACGCTTACCATTTTGCAGAATTTGTAATAAAGTGATATACTGTAATAAAATTGGTTAACTATTTTTTAAGGAGGAAAATGAGAAAAAAATTAATCATCATTTTTGTTATTCTCATTGTAGTCGTTGCAATCTTGGCTTTAGTAGATTTTTTTATTAAAAAAACAAATAATTATCAATCAATTTCCAATCAGCCAAAAGTTAATGTTGCTACCCTAAAAGATGGTAATGAAACTGCCCTTGGAACCATCAGTTATCCCGGAGCTAAAACGGTGGTTGATATATCCAAAGCCGAACAAAATAAAATTACTCTTGAAACAACCGATTCCGTTAATGGAGCTGTTAACATTTATATTCAAGATTTATTTAACCGCTACCCTAACTACAAACTAACGAAACAAGACATTACCAAGACCGGCGCGTTAGACAATAAAGGAGTTCTTATAAGTTTAAGCGGTAAAACAGGCGCTCTAAAAATAACTATCTGGGGAACCGATAAAGGTATGACGGATATCGAAATTATAAAAGACAGCAATTTTAAGTAAATATTAAGGAGCAAAGTGAAAACATTAGGAGACGGATTAATCATTCTTTCGGTCGTTGCCGTGATTTTGTCCATTGTCGGCGCTTTCGGCAAGGATCTTTGGTTGGCGTCAACCCAATGGGTCTTGGTAGGCGCTGTTCTTTCAGTTTGGGCCGTTTATACCAAAATCCGAGAGTAATTATCAAATATTTATTCGGCATCTTTTTAAATGCATAAAAATGTGATATTATTTGTTATTGTAAATCTTATTAGAAAATCATATGAAAATATCTATTTTAGATGTCAAAATTGATAATTTGAAATTTCCACAAGTGATGCAAAAAATCACTTTGTTTTTGAATGAAAAAAAACTCCATCAAATTGTTACCGTTAATGCAGAATTTATTATGGCTGCGCAGAAGGACGAAGAATTTAAGAAAGTCTTAAACTCCGCCGATCTTGCTATCCCAGACGGTTCTGGCCCTCAATATGCCGCTTGGTTTTTGGGTCAAAAAATTGGCGAAAGAATTCCGGGAGTAGATTTAACATGGAAAATAGCCAAGATGGCATCAGAAAAAGGATATTCTATCTTTTTACTCGGTGCTGCTAAAGGAATAGCCGAAAAAACTGCATATCGTTTAAAATTAGTTCATTCTGACCTCAAAATCGCTGGAACCTATGCCGGAAGTCCCAATGACAAAAAGGTCTTCGAGTTATTAAAAAAAGCTAAACCAGATGTTCTGTTAGTCGCTTTTGGCGCGCCCAGACAGGATAAGTTTATATTTAATCTGAAGACTAATTTTTCGGATTTCGGATTTCGAGTTTCGGATTTACCGAAGGTCGCTATGGGAGTTGGTGGAACCTTTGATTACATCGCCGAGGTAGTGCCGCGTGCGCCAAAGTGGATGAGAATTCTAGGTCTCGAATGGTTATATCGTTTAGTTAAACAGCCAAAAAGAATCGGTAGGATCTACACCGCAGTGATAAAATTTCCCCTATTAGTTCTATTCAATAAATTTTTTAACTAATATTTTTAAAAAATCATTGACTTCTTATAATTTAATGATTATTATTTTATTGACCGACTCAACGCAAGGAGGCTGCAATGACGCGAGTCCGCAGAAAGAAAGAACAAACAGAGCTAAGTGTACGCGAAGCCGGAAAACTAGGCGGTAACACTACTAAGCAACGTTATGGACGAAAGTATTATCAAAGAATCGGTCGTAAGGGTGGAATGAAAACCAAGGAGAACCACGGGCCAAACTTTTATCGCGAGATCGGCTGCAAGGGCGGCGCGAAAATGAAAGCTACAAGAAGTCAAGAATATTTCAGCGAAATCGGAAAAAGGGGTAGCAAAGTGGTTAGCGACCTGATCGCCAAAGGCCGCAAAGCCACCACTTAACTTATCCATATGGCATAATGCCCAAAGTAGGCGCGGAGTAATTTCTGCGCCTTTTTTTAACCAAACATTGCTTTTAAAAAGAATCTTTGCTATAATCAGTTCACAGGTAAGTTATGGTTAAACTTACCTTTTTTCATACTCAATTTCCCAAAAACACAAGGATTTGATACTTCGACAAACTCAGTATCAACCTGTCTTCGACTCCGAGGTCGCTCAGACTCGAGGAGAGTAAAATCGAAGGTTGACAAGCAATTTAATTTAATTTATAATGTAAAGTAGAGTTTACAATTTGAGATACGAAATACAAAAATCATACGAAAATACAAAAAATAGAAAATTTCGTATTTTAGTAAACATTTCGTAGTTCGTATCCAAAAAGCAACTAAAAGGAGCTTATCATGGCTATTTCACCATTTATGGCAGCGATCAATCAAATTTGCGATGAAAAAGGTCTCTCTAAAGATACGGTGATGGAAACAATCGAAGCCGCGATAGCGGCCGCCTACCGCAAGGATTTTGGTAAACCGAGCCAAATTATTAAAGTAAAAATGGATCCCGAATCAGGCCAAACCCAAGTTTGGCAGGTTTTTGATGTTACTGAAGAAATTGAAGAACCTGAATCTCAAAAAACGCTTGGAGAAGCTAAGAAAATCGATAAAAAAACAAAAGTTGGCGAGCAAGTGCAGATTGCCTTAGAGTCTAAAAGCGAATTTGGCAGAATTGCCGCTCAAACCGCTAAACAAGTGATTATTCAGCGTATCCGCGAGGCCGAAAGAGACATGCTTTATAAGGAATTTAAGGATAAAGAAAGTAAAATCGTTAATGGTGTTGTTCAACAAATTGAAGGCAATAATGTCATTATTGATTTAGGCAAATTAAATGGTTTAATGTTGCCTTCCGACCAAATTCCTCATGAAAAATACTATTCCGGTCAAAGATTAAGAGTTTTCGTTAAAGGTGTTGAGGAGTCAAGCCGCGGACCTCGCGTCCTTGTTTCCAGAACCGATAGCGGTTTGATATTGGGGCTATTCGAATTGGAAGTTCCCGAAATTCCTGCCAGTTCAGTTGAAATTAAAGGTATCGCTCGCGAAGCCGGCTCCCGTTCGAAAGTGGCCGTTTGGACAAGCCAAGAAGGCCTTGATCCTGTAGGCTCCTGTGTCGGCCAACGTGGAACGCGCATTCAAGCAGTTTTAGCAGAAATTGGTGAGGAAAAAATCGATATTATTCTTTGGAATGAAAAAGACGAACAATATGTTATTAACGCTTTATCTCCAGCCAAGGTAGAAAAAGTTAAACTAAATAAAAAAGAACAAAAAGCTATTGTCCAAGTCGCCGACGATCAATTGTCTTTGGCAATCGGAAAAGGCGGCCAAAATGTCCGCTTAGCTTCAAAGCTAACCGGTTGGAGTTTGGATATTGAAAAAATCGAAGAAAAGAAAAAGGTTGAAAAGGAAGAAACTCTTGAAGCCGGAAAAGGGGAAACTGAAGAAGTAAAAGCTGGAGAACCTCAAGAAAAGGAAGCGCCTAAAAAAACAAAAAAGGTAGCCAAAAAAACCAAGAAAAAAGCCACTAAGTAAATTGGAATAGGATGAAAATGGACGACCCAAAAGATATTTTTAATAAATTTTCCGCTAACGCCAGAAAAATATTAATTTCATCACAAAAAATTGCTCAAAATGCCAACAGCGCCATAAATAGCCAACACTTATTGCTCGCCCTAACAGTAACTCCCGGCACATTAGCATATTCAATCCTGCAGGAGCATATGATCTCCTTGGATCAAATAAAGTTGGTTATATCTTTGCAAGTTTTCAAAAGCCGTGAAAAAACCGGTTTGAGTGAAGAAGTAAAAAATATTTTAAAAAAGGCGGCTTCTTTCGGACAAAAATTTGGTCATCAACAAATTGATCCCGAACATTTATTGCTGGCAATCGTAGCTGAGCCTGACAGCCTTGGTTATAAGATTATCCAAAAAATTGGCGCAAACCCACAAATAATTTTAGATCAGCTTAATAATCTCTTTGAAGATATTGAAGATTTGGAGCAAAAGCCCCAATTAGACATGCCAAAATTTTCCTTTCAAATGCCGCCCGTAAACTTTAACAGTTTGGGTGGAGGCGACTTCGATGAGCAAAGACCTAATTTACCCAATATTGAGTTTCCCGAAAATATTCACGATACTCAAAATAAAAATATCCTTGAACATTTTACTGTAGATTTAACCAAACAGGCCCAAGAGGGTAAGGTTGATCCTTTAATCGGCCGGGCAAAAGAAATTCAAAGAGTAATTCAAATATTGTCACGGCGAACTAAAAATAACCCCGTTTTAGTCGGCGAGCCTGGTGTGGGCAAAACTGCTATTGTTGAAGGTTTAGCGCAAAATATAATTGATCATAGAGTCCCGGAAAACCTTTTAAACAAAAAAATTATTACTTTAGACCTAACCATGCTGGTCGCCGGCACTATGTACCGAGGACAATTTGAAGACCGGATTAAAAAAATTCTCGATGAGTTAGAACGCATAGGCAATGTCGTTTTATTTATCGACGAACTTCATACGGTCGTCGGCACCGGCTCGGCTGAAGGATCATTGGACGCAGCCAATATTTTAAAACCGGCTTTAGCCAAAGGAAGAATTCGCCTAATTGGCGCCACAACTTCAGAAGACTACCGCAAAGTAATCGAAAAGGATAGCGCCCTTGAACGGCGTTTTCAAAAAGTAAATGTTGAAGAACCCTCTCTGCACGAAAGTATTGAAATTCTAAAAGGCTTAAGGCCAAATTATGAAGCGTTTCATAAAATTAAAATTTCCGACGAAGCTATCTCGGCAGCAGCTAATTTTTCCAAGCGTTACATTGCCGACCGTTTTTTACCAGATAAGGCTATCGATTTAATTGACGAGGCCGCCGCTGCCAGCAAAATAAAAAATTTCGACCAGCCAAATTCACAACTTGAAGCAGCAAAAGAACAGCTAACATACATCAAAAAACAAAAGGAAAAAGAAGTTGAAAACCAAAATTACCAGAAAGCCGCGGAATTAAGAACTTTGGAATTGAGAATTCAGGAAGAAATTAGTAGCCAAAACAAAAACCGGGCAGTAAAAAAATCAACCACGATTTCCGAGAATGATATTGCAAAAATCGTTTCAATGTGGACATCCATACCGGTCGAAAATTTGGCTAAAAACGAAAAACAAAAATATCTAAATCTTCCTAAACAATTAAGAAAATTTATTATTGGTCAAGATGATGCGATTAAGCAAGTATCTCAAGCAGTCCGTCGATCGAAAACAGGCATTGCCGATCCCAATCGTCCGATTGGTTCATTTATTTTTTTAGGACCAACCGGCGTCGGTAAAACAGAACTGGCTCGCATTTTAGCTCAAGAACTGTTTGGCTCTCGCAACGCAATTATTAAGATAGATATGAGCGAATTTATGGAGCGGCATAATGTCTCAAGATTATTAGGTGCGCCTCCCGGATATGTCGGTTACGAAGAAGCCGGTCGCTTAACCGAAGAGATTAGACGCCATCCATACTCGATTATCTTATTTGACGAGATCGAAAAAGCGCACCCGGAAGTCTTTAATATTTTATTGCAAATTCTTGAAGACGGCGAAATTACCGACGCTAAAGGTAAAAAAGTAAATTTTCGCAATACTATTATTATATTAACCTCAAATATCGGTATTGCCGAACTTAACCGCCAAGCAGCGATTGGTTTTCAGGCGAGTAGCCAAGATTTGAAAAAAAATCAAACCGTTTATAATAAAATGAAAAATGATTTACTCAAACAGCTTAAAGATGAGTTTCGTCCTGAACTTATAAACCGATTGGATAAAATAATCGTTTTTAAAGCTCTCTTAAAACAAGATATCGCTAAAATCGTTGATGTAAAACTTGACGAATTAAAAGACCGCATTGCTTTACAAAATCTAAATTTGCTTTTTATGCCTGAAGTAAAATCTCAAATTATTAAAACTGGCTATGATCCTTTGTACGGCGCTCGTCCAATTCGCAGAGCCATCGCCGATCTAATTGAAAATCCTTTAGCTGAAGAAATCCTTGCCGGAAAAATTTTGCCTCACTCGACAGTGAAAGTTAAATTTCAAAGGGATATCATCGTTTTTGAAACTGTAAAATTGACAAAAAGCAAAGTTAAAGCGTAAAATAAAATTGTCATCATAAATAAGAGGGGATATGCGATATAAATGTTTAGCTGCGTTTATAGTATTTGTGCTATTTTTTTCGATAACCGGCACGATTATATTTGCCCAAACAAGGAGCATGCTCTCGGCAAATTTTATTAATCAAATTCTAAAAGAAGCTAATTTTTATGATTCAGCCAATCAATTACTCAAAACAATTGCCACTTCCGATAAATCCGCTATTGAATCAAAAATATTGTTGCAATCGGTTGGGGTCAGCATTGATCCGACGAATTTCCAGCAAGAAATTGAAAAAAATCTGCCGCAGATAATGAACTATTTGAACAACCAAGGAAGTCTCGAAAATATCAGCTTCGACCTAAGAACATTTAAGAATAATTTTAGCAATATTGTCCCCAATGATCTTTCTTCCATTATTGACGATCAATTAAACAGTTTACCGCCGTGTCCTGAAGATTTTGTTTACGAATCACCATTAAACCTGACATGTTTGCCGGTAAGTCTTCCAAAAGACCAAATCAAGGCTGATCTTCTAAAATCATTTGACATAAATCAGCTTTTAGATGATGTACCCGATACATATAAATTGTCTGATATCACTAGTTCTGAAAAAACTTTTAAATCAGCTAAAACCGTTTTTAATATTTTAAAGTGGGGTTTTTGGATTAACCTCGTCCTATCAATTATATTAATCTTGTTATTAATTATCCTCGGTTTAAAATATTGGCCGTCAATACCTCGATGGGTGGGATTTAGTTTAGCGTTACCTTCGGCAGTCCTATTAATTTTTGGCCTGTTGAGCAATATGTTCTCACCAATTTTAATTACTCAAATAAGTCAATCACTTTCTTCGGCTCTAAGTCAACTCTTGATACCGATAATAGAAACAGTTAACCACAAAACCGTTGCCAGTAGTCTGCTAATTTCCGGTATTGTTTTTGCGGTTGGAATTGTTTTAATAATTATTTCCTATGCCGTTCCCCATCCTCCAGAGCCAAAACCGGCCGAAAATCAGATACCTCCTCAACCAAAACCTCAAAGTAAAACAAATGTGTAGATTTTGCTTAAGTAAAATTTTTAGTCTGTTTTTTATTGTTGTTGCAATAATCATATTCGGTTATTTATTTTGGCAATATCCTCCTTGGTTTCAAAAAATTATTGGAAATATCAAAGGTTTGTTTAATAAGTGATTAAAAAAATTTTACTCTTATTCGGCTTATTTTTAATGTTTGTTCCATCTCAAAGCACTGCTCAAGAATCGGAACAAATTTTAAAGTTTAATAGCAAGATTATTATCAACCGAGATTCAAGTATTAATGTTACTGAGACGATCAATTACTATTTTGATAGCCCAAAACACGGAATCATAAGAAATATTCCTTATCGTTATTACGATTCCAGCAAAAATCAATACTTTATCACTCCAACTCAAATTGATAAAATTATCGATAGCCAAGGAAAAGTTATCGAATACTCCCAAGAAGATGATGGCAGTTACCTTAAACTTAAAATCGGTGATCCAAATTTAACTGTAACAAAAGAAAAAACTTATATTATAACTTATAAAGTAGCGGGGATAATTAATTATTTTTCCGATCATGACGAACTTTATTGGAACGCCACCGGCAACGACTGGGATGTGCCGATCAATAATGTTACAATAGATGTTTTTTTGCCGGAAGTCATTGATTATTCTAAGTTACAAACTGCTTGTTTTACGGGAGAAAGCGGTGGTAAAGAATCAAAATGCGAAAAATCAGTTAATACGGGTAAAGTAGGATTGTCCACCGTCAAAGGACCGCTGACAATCGTCATTGGTTTTAACAAAGGAATAGTTACCGAAATTACCCGACAATATGAAGAACCGTCAACATTTGAGAAAGTTTGGGGAGCAGTTCATCACGAATCTGGATGGTATCTTTTATTGCCAATATTAGTTTTTATCTTGCTTCTTTTTCGTTACTTAAGAACCGGCCGCGACCCGGAGGGTCGCGGAACTATTGTCCCGGAGTTCGAGCCGCCGGAAAAACTTTTACCCGGAGAGATGGGAACTTTAATCGATGAGCAAGCCGACCGCAGCGATATCAGCGCCACCATAATTGATTTGGCCGTTAAAGGATATTTGAAAATAAAAGAAGGAAGTGACAAAAAATACACTTTAATTAAAATAAAAGATGCCGGCAAGGATTTTGCTGATTATGAAAATACCATTTTCGATGGTATTTTCAGCGGAAAAAAAGAGGTTGATTTAAGCGATATTCATGAAACTTTTGCTGACAAAATTTCAAAAACTTCCGATCAGCTTTATCAACATTTAGTCCAAAAAAAATATTTTATTAAGAATCCCGACAAAGTTCGCAGCCATTCTTGCTGGTTTGGATTTGCGGTTATGTTTTTTGCACCGTTCTTGCTTTTCATATTTTCGTTTATTTTAGCTTTTGCCGGTTTTGTCTCGGGTATATTAATAATGATATTTGCTCGCTCGACTCCGAAGAAAACCCGCGAAGGAGTCATTGTTAAAGAAAAATCGTTAGGTTTTAAGGAGTTTTTGTACCGCGCAGAACGATATCGGCTAAAATGGCAGGAGAAAGAAAATATTTTTGAAAAATACTTACCTTATGCCATGGTCTTTGGCATTGCCGAAAAATGGGCGGAAAATTTTAAAGACATTTATAAAAAACCGCCTGACTGGTACGAAGGCGGCAATTGGACAACTTTCAACACGGTGGTATTTGCCAGCTCATTAAATTCTTTTTCGTCAAGTGCTTCAGTTTCATATTCTCCACCATCAACTTCGGCTTCTTCCGGCAGTTCGGGGTTTGGCGGCGGCGGATCTTCCGGTGGCGGTTTTGGTGGTGGAGGCGGCGGTAGTTGGTAAACTTTAATTTATTAGATGTCCATTGAACGCTATGCTAAAGGGATGAACTTTTGTGAAATGCCGGTTGAGGAGCGCTTCGTTTGATGAGGAAATACTGCAACGACGTCAAACAGAAAACGACGAATAGGTTGGTTAGGGCGGCTGAGAACAAAAGTTTATCCCTTGAGCTTTAATACATATTTTACTATCAACAACTGTCTCAATTATGTAAGCTTGTTAACTTGAATTAATTGTGCTATGCTCTGGTTTGCCAGAACTTCTTAAAAAGATCTCTGTTTAGTTCTATTTATTTTACAAGGAGACAAAATAATAATATGAAAGACGCCTTAGAAAAATATAAGGAAAAGATAAAATATTTATCTGCTCCCGATCAAAAAGAAGTCCTTAAGGCCTGCTATTTTGCGATAAAAGCCCATCAAAACCAAAAAAGAAACAGCGGTGAGCCATATGCGAAACATTGCATCGAAACCGCTTGTTTTATTGCTGATTTAAAGCTGGATAAGGAAGCTGTTATAGCCGCTATTTTGCACGATACGATTGAAGATACTAATTTAGCTTTAGCGGAAATTCAAAAAAATTTTGGCAAAACGGTCGCTCATTTAGTTGACGGCGTTACTAAACTTGGCAAAATAAGGATTACTCGCCGTTGGTTTGTATTAAAATCGGAAAAAGAACTAGCCCAGTTTGACAGACAAATTGAAACATTGCGAAAAATGTTTATCGCCATGGCCAAGGATATCCGAGTCGTCATTATTAAACTAGCCGACCGCCTCAACAACATGAAAACTCTCGACAGCTTAGAACCTTCCCAAAGACTTAGAATCGCCAAAGAAACTTTGGAAATTTATGCGCCGCTGGCTTATCGATTGGGAATGGGGGAGCTAAAAGGCCAGTTGGAAGATTTAGCTTTCCCTTATGTTTATCCCGATGAATACAAGTGGTTAAAAAGTAAAATCGCCGAAAGCTACAGCCAGCGTAAAAAATATCTTGAAAAAGTAAAGAAAAGCCTTTTAATAAAACTAAACCAGGCAGAAATTAAAGCTGAAATTCACACGCGGGTGAAACATCTTTACTCGCTGTGGCGTAAGCTGCAACGCTACGACAACGACATAAACAGAATATACGATTTAGTCGCCTTAAGAATTGTCGTTGATTCAATTTCCGATTGTTATAAGGTATTGGGCATTCTTCATACTCAATGGAAACCACTGGTTGGACGAATTAAAGACTATATCGCCATGCCCAAACCCAACGGCTATCAATCGCTTCATACGACCGTTTTTTGCCTTGAAGGTAAAATCGTTGAATTTCAAATTCGGACTCATTCGATGCATCAGCAAGCCGAAAATGGTATCGCCGCCGGCTGGCATTACGCTGAAACGAAGGGTACCTTAGATTATATTTTAAAGAAAATCAAGCGGGTTCCTCACGAAGACATTCGCTGGGTAAAAGAACTCGCCAAATGGCAGCAACATTTAAAAGATAATAAGGAATTTGACCAAGACCTTAGAGTTGATTTTTTCTCAGATAGAATTTTTGTATATACGCCAAAAGGCGATGTTGTTGATTTGCCAAGCGGCTCAACCCCGATTGATTTTGCTTATGCCATTCATTCGGAAGTTGGTGATAATTGCGTCGGCGCAAAAATTAACGGTAAAATGACTAATTTCTCCACTTTGCTGAAAAACGGCGATATTATTGAAATTATTAAAAATAAAAAAAATTCCGGACCTAAGAGAGACTGGTTGGAATTTGCTAAAACTTCATTGGCTCGCAGCCATATCCGTCGTTTCGTGCGCACCAAAAGATAATCAAAATCCCTTGAGTTCCTCGCACACTAAAATAGTATTACAAAACCCTTGATATTTAGACAATATTGGACTATTATAAGATGGAAATGAGCAAACAACCCTTACAATCGCCTCGCGGCACAAAAGATATTTTACCTGAAGAACAAAAATATTGGTTTTACATATTTGATGTTGTCCGCGAAAAAATGGGAATATTTGGCGCTCAAAGAATTGAAACGCCAATTTTTGAGTATGCTGACCTCTATTTTCGTTCAATTGGCAAAGGAACCGATATTGTCGAAAAAGAAATGTTTGAAGTAAGCCGAGCGGCGGGAATGATCGGTTCTGAAGAAGGAAATTCGGATGTAAATAAAATGGTTTTACGGCCGGAATACACCGCCGGAATTGCCCGAGCTTATCTACAAAATGGCATGATTAATCAACCCCAGCCGGTTAAACTTTGGTATTGGGGGCCGGCTTTTCGATACGAGCGGCCGCAGGCCGGACGCTATCGCATTCATAATCAATACGGAGTTGAAATTATAGGTGATGGTGAACCGATTACCGACATTTCCACCATATTCTTAGCTTTTCAAATTTTAAAGAAATTAGGTTTAAGTAAAGCTATTAAGCTTGATATCAATAGCATCGGCTGTGGCACTTGCCGCCCTAAGATGAAAAAGAAACAAATTGAATATTTTCAAAATTTTTTGAGCAATCTTTGTCCCGACTGCAACCGCCGCTTTGTTGAAAATCCACTGCGAATTTTAGATTGCAAAGAAGAAAAATGTCAAAAAATTATTGCCGGAGCACCGCAAATTATTGATCTTCTCTGTGACCAATGTAAAACTCATTTTAAGAAAGTGTTGGAAGGATTGGATAACCTTCAGATTGCTTACAATCTAAACCCCCGTTTAGTTCGCGGTCTTGATTATTATACCCGCACCGTTTTTGAAATTTATTTATCCAATGACAAGGGCCGTCAGAAAACTCTGTTAGCTGGCGGCCGTTATGACGATTTAATCAAACTTTATGGCGGTCTGGCTACTCCGGCTATCGGTTGGGCCGGGGGAGTAGAAAGAATCGCTGAAGCTTTAAAAGAAAAAGAGATTCAAATTCCTGACGAGAAACTTTCCGATATTTGCTTGGTTCAAATTGGCGAAAAAGCAAAAGAAAAAGCTTTGGGAATTGCCGCCATGTTGGATGAAGAAGGTTTTCGAACGACTTTAATTATCGGTAAGCAATCGCTTAAAAGCCAGCTTCGTTCTGCTAGTAAGTTAGGCGCTTGCGTATGTTTGATTATCGGCCAAAGAGA
>CAYSSM010000001.1:0-33655 GCA_964433905.1 uncultured Candidatus Saccharibacteria bacterium | reverse complement strand
TTGACATTCGGTTTTTGTTCGTATAAGATTAAATTAGCGAACAAATAGCGTAGTTGACTACTAAATACAAAATAATTCGTATTTTCGTACAATTTCGTAGTTCGTAGTGAAGCGACTGAGAGGAACGACTTTGGAACATTTAACTAAGCGACAGAAAGAGATTCTCGATTTTATCAGCGAATATATAGCATCTCACGATTACGCCCCCTCCTATCGTGAGATTGCGGAATTTTTTCATCTTTCTTCTATTGCCACCGTGGCCGACCACTTGGATAATCTCAAAGAAAAAGGTTTTTTAACCAAAGATTACAATGAAGCCCGCTCTCTTCAACTTACTCCCCGCTGGGACGAGCGGTCTTTTGAAATTCCTTTAATGGGTGTGATTGCTGCCGGCTCACCGATCGAGGCAATAAGAACTAATGAAACTATAGATATTCCTAAAGATATGATGGGCAAACATGTTTTTGCCCTTAAAGTAAGAGGAAATTCAATGATTGAAGACGGCATTTTTGACGGCGACTACATTATTATTGAACAAACCGATTCACCAAGAAATGGTGAAATTGTTGTTGCTTTACTTGATAACGAAAACGCAACACTCAAAAGATTCTACCGCGAAAAAGACCACATCCGTTTGCAGCCGGCGAATTCCAATTACAAACCAATTAGAACAAAAAGAGTCGTAGTGCAAGGACGCGTAAAGGGAGTGATACGCAAATTTAAATAAAATCCGAAATCCTAAGCACGAAATACGAAACAATATCTAATTTTCAAAATTAAATGTTTAAAATATTTGAATTTATAATTTCGAATTTGTTTCGTGCTTCGATATTCGAATTTCAAATTTAAACAAAAGGAGGTCTATGTCTCTTCAGTGGCAAGCAATAATCGTCCTAGTGATACTATTAGTTTTTATGTTCTTATTATGGCGGCGAGCAAAATCGCAACTCAACGATGTTTCTTTTAGCAAAAGTTCTCTTTCGTCAAAATACGGCAAAATGACCGAACAATTTATGCCCTTTTTGAAAAACTACCCTTATGACCCGCAAAACTTCCGCTTTTTAGGCACTCCCATCGACGGCGTCCAATTTGAGAACGATAAAATTATTTTAATCGAGTTCAAAACCGCTAATTCACAGCTCACAGAACGCCAACGCCAAATAGCAGAACTAATATGGCAAAAACGAATCGAATTCGAAGAACATCGAATAGAATAATTGAGTTCGCCTACGGCTTTACTGTTGGCATACAGAACATAGAATAGAATGGAAGAGAATTTCGATTTAGATATTATTTCGTTTAATTTTATTCTCAAAACAATACATTAAATGCTAGTAAAATATTTTATACCTATTTATATGCTCGAGCAAGAAAATAGGTATAATTAGCCAGGTTACATCATTTTTTCTTCAAGAATTCCGAGATCGTAAAATTTTTTCATAAGATTAATTTCAGTTTCTATTCGCTCAACAACCATATACTGAACATAGGGTTCAATAAAACACAGGTTTTTAAGTAGTTGTATCTCTGCCAAACAATCGAAAGGAAAAACATAAACGCTTTCCTGTAATTTCAAAAAACCCAAACTTTCCAACTTTGTCCTTAAAATCTCCCGTTTTACTTTTTTATCGTTAGGAATGTCAAAAATTACTATCCGCCATTTTTTATCCCATTTTTCCGGGAAGTGAATTTCTAAATCTTGAGTAATATGCCTTTTAAGCAACTTTTGCCCCTTGGGCAAAAGTTCTATTTGATACTCCTTGCCGTCAAAGTATTTTTTTATGAACCCCGCGCGCCGCAAACGATAAAATTCATGACTAAATCTTATTTTATCGTTTTCTCTAAATTTATCATATTCTTTAAAAGGAATTCGATAAAATCTCGCTTTGTCAAACAAGGGTGTAACAGTTCGATAGAAATCGAAAAAATACAAAAGAATCTGCCTAGCGACAATTTCCGTTTTCTTGAGTTCGATATTCTTTAACTCTTCTGGCTCGAGTTCTGAATTTAATTTCGACTTCGATTGTGAAATTTTGTGCATAGTGTCAGTGTCATTATACCACTTATTTTGCTCGAGCAATATTTTAGGTATATCTAACAGGTAGGCAAAATTTTAATATATTGGGATGCTTGCGATCGTTAATTTTTAAAAATACGCAAAAGCCGGCGGTCTTCTTGGACCACCGGCTCGTATAATTGGTTGGTCATCGATTGTTGATGTATAGCACTACCCAGGCCGACCAAAGCCCAAGCACTGATAGCAACAGCTCATTAAGTCCCCTAAAGATCCCTGTTGCAATTGCAAGGGCGGTTGCCGTTACTGATGTGCCCAGGACAACACCTGTAACATGCGAGAACTCACGAAATTTCCTAAGTTCCGCAATTGTCACAAACTCGGCAATAAGGAACATTCCGAGAGCTGACAGTGGCATCTTTAGAGTTAATGCAATAACTGTAACCAGAAGGGTAACGAAAACGAAAGCCCTCCAGGCATCTGTTCTCATTATTGTGTTCCTCGGCTTTCTCCTCGGCACTATCCGTGCCATGTGAGGAGCGTGTTGTAATCCTGCCGCTACCGACATCTTTGTGGATGTCGAGAGCGGGGGATGGCCGGCGGGTCGTATCCCGCCGGCTTATGTTCGTAGTTACGGTTCGCCGAGCTCAACCATGTCCATCTCCGACATGCGCGGATAGTTGCGCTCTTGGGCGCAACCGCACTCATCAGCAGAAACAGACAGGGCGTCGAGAAAGCCCTTCTCGACCCTCTTCTCGGCCTGTTCATACAGTGGCGATCCTGACAATGACTACCAGATTTGGCCACACACGCGACAGACGACATTAAATATCTGCACTTCTACGGCCATTTCGGCCTCCTTTTCGGTAATCCTGCCGCTGATTCTATCTTGCGATAGCATCAGCGGGGGACGCCCCAGCGTTTCATGGCTGGGGCAGTAAGCTCGATCGAAGCTAGGCCCGGATTCCCGGGGTCGTGATCCGCTGCACCTGGAGGGTCGCCGGGAAATCTTCCAGACGAAGCAGCTCCATGACGGAGCCAGCGGTCAACGAACTGTTGCAGACAACTTCGATCCAACAGCGAGGATCGGGGAAGGCGGCGACCACGCTAGTCACCTGCAAGACATCCATACCAGGACCGACGCGAACACACATGTTCTCCAGACGATCCGTCACCAGCTCTTCAGCTCCCTCGGGAATCAAACTTCTGTCCGGGAGGTAGAGCCTAACCGTAGCTGAGATGTCGTTGGGAAGCCAACTTCCCCAAGGTCGCCGTTCGAACGTTTCTGATGGTAGCTGGTCTTGATTAGCAAGGCCAACCTCCAACAGAGCCTTCTGCAACGCGTTCATTGGCATCACTCCTGTATGTTATTTCCTCCCAAGAGGGGAATCTGCCTACGTTCACCTCCACTACCAATTCTATTGGTGTGGAGGTCAACCAATGGACATAACCAGATTTCCACCTTGGAAATTCAAGGTTCAAAACTTAACTAGTATACCATAAATTATCGAGAAAGTCAATACTGATTTGACATTCATAAATAATGATATTATAATTAAACTAAGATGATTAGAATTTCGATCAACAAAAAGAACACCAAGCCACCACATCCTTGCGAAAGGCTTATGTTCTAATTGTCGGTTGAATCTAATCAGTAACCATAAGAGACCTTTCGCAAGAAGGTCTTTTTTGGTAATCAAAGGAGAAAGCCAGTGACAACCGAGACTCTGCAAGAAAAACCACCAATCTGTCAACAAATCTATAAGAAACTGCAAATTGCCGGAATTGAAGTTGATCTACGGGAAATCAAGAAACTTATCGCAATGACTGAAAAACCATGGATTATCGAAGATTTGCCAAACCATTCACCGGTTATTCTCTCCATCTGGCATTATATGCAAAAGTCAAAGCTTGCGGCACAAGTTAGTCTGCTAACCGATAGAATACACAAGCTCATGATTTACCCGACTTACGAGGACTTGCTCGATCCCTATTTGGATCTTTACAGCTTATGGAAGCTACCTGACGAGGAACTTAAAAGGGTATTTGATCGAATAATTGCGAAATCCTATCGAAACTAACTAACTGGGCGAAAGAAATTTCGCCCTTTTATTTAAATTTAAGATAATAGGTCTTGACAACAACAAAAGGATTTGCTAAGATTATTTAATGTGGAAGCAATCTACGATTAGGTATTAGTCGTAGACCGACCCATCCGGGCCGGTTTTTTGTTTCTACAAAATCGCACCAGAGGAGGAAGAAGCATTGTCAGAACAGCCGCAGACCCAGGAACCAATGTCACCGGAAGTCGAGCAAGTCTACCAGGAAATCAAGCAAATGATCGAGGCCTGTAGCTGTGTCAGAATGGGCGGTCCGCGTGAATTTGCTCGTTGGATTGGCAGACCTAAACATACCGCATGCGTCACCACTGCCCTCAATCGCCTCAAGAAAGAAGGACTGGTTCAAACTCTTGGCCCCATTGACGGCACTGCCGACAAACACACGCCGGTATGCTACTATCGAACCGTCTTGCCCAAGCGGCAAGTACGACAACTCAACCTTCCCCTTGCTTGCACTCTAGTGTAGGCATCCCATATCCCTCCGTCACCCGACGGAGGGTTATTTTTTATCATCCGGGCTTGATTTAGATCCCAGCTGCCTCTATATTAAGGATAGGGAGTGTATAAAATGTCAAAAGTTGCCCTTACATCTGAAGAAAACCGTTATGAAACCGTTTTTAAAGCTATTGACTACTTTAAAAATGATATTCAAGAAAAAATATCACGAATTGACCGAGACGATCACCATAAAAATTATATTTTAATCAAGCCTAATTGCGTTGTGACAGATAATCCTTTAGCCGCCACGCACCCTGATGCGATACTTGCGGTTTTAGATTTTCTCCAACCTCTTTGGAACGGCCGAATTATCCTGGCTGAAGGATCGGGAATAGGCAGTACAATGGAAGCCTTTAAAAATTACGGCTATCTCAAGTTAAAAACAGATTATCCTAACCTTGAATTTTCTGACCTCAACTATTCCAATGCCATTTTTATTGATATTTTCAACAATAATTTACAAAACCAACGGATCAAAATTTCCAATACAGTTCATGAATGCCCATTAAGAATCTCCGTTAGCCCTCCAAAAACCCATAATTCGGTCATTGTAACTTTATCAATTAAAAATATGGCAATCGGATCAATATTAACCGAAGATAAAGAACATCTGTCTCATATGCCTAAATCGCTTAACCGTTCGATCGCCGCCATCAATGAATACACTTTTTCTCATTTTGCGGTAATTGACGGCTGGCAGGGGATGGAGGGCAAAGGTCCGGATTACGGAAAAAAGGTGGATTGCCGGTTCGCTGTCGCCTCAACCGACACTTTAGCCGCCGATATTATAGCTACTCAAATAATGGGTTTTAACCCGTTAGAAATCGGCTACTTAAACTTTTCAGGAGCTCAAAAAATCATTAATAATATTGATGTCTTAGGCCGAAAACCAACCGATTTTCAGTTTCATTTCAAACCTCATCCAACATATAAAAAACAGTTAGAGTGGATGTGAAAATGGAGCATAAATGGCTCGAGTATGGGACATTTTACCGCCCAAAAAACGCAAATTAACCAAGTTCGAAAGAAAAGAAGAAAAACGGCGCCGCAAAATCGGTCCGTGGCTATTTTTCATTTTGATGGTGGGCGCGATTATTTTTATTGCCTCGGCTAGCGGCAATTTTGTACCGCCTATTTCATCGACATCAAATCCTGTGCCAGCCAATTCCAGTCCAACAGTGGAAACTGTCCCAACTACCAAAACCAAACAAAACATTTCCATTAAGATATTAAACGGCACGGGCCGGTTTGAAGAAACCGATAGAATAAAAAAAATTGTCAGCGATTTAGGATATGAAGTTAAAACCACTGAAAGCGCCTTAAATTTATATGATCAAACGACGGTTTATTATCAATTACCTTCTGAAGAATTTGCTACCGAGATCACAGATGGTTTAAAAGATTTTAAAGCTAAGAGTCAAAAATTCACCCAAGAAACGAAATACGATATTGTCATTGTCATCGGTTCTAATTAGCAAAATCCCGCGGTCGGATGACCGCGGGATTGGTGCGCCCCCAGGGCGCATATAGATTCGAGCCGGTTGGCTCGCTATTTTCGGATTGGGCGAACGACGTGTCCGCCCTTTCCGTTACAGGGAAGATTTGAAGTTATCGCCTCATTCCCTGAACTTTTTCAGATTGATAGGGTGGGAGTTCTCCCAAGAGAGCTCCCACCCTTCGACAGATTTTTCCTGGCTTTTGCGTCCCCGTTGCACGATGGGACAATTTGTGCCAGGGCGATCCAAACAACCCGGAAGGGTCGGAACCGCCAAGGTGGCGAGGGGAGCGGTCAGTCAGGCGGCCGGCGCACACTACCCAATGCTATTATCTGTGAGCACTGAATAGATAGCACGTTTGTTCGTCACCGCACATTATGACCATCGTGCATGGCAAGTAGTAGAACTCACCAGCAAACCGCTTCCCCTCGCCAAGACAGTTCCGATCCGAAGCCAGATGATCAGGCACATGACCCGCCGCTAAAGAAGCTCGGCTGTCTTGGGTGACCGGAACTGCCAGAACTGAACCAGCTTGGCTCCCACCGCGTGTGGGCAAGTTCCAAACTGGTCCATTTAAAAGCTGAATGTCGGCGTAGTAAAGCTCGCCAAACACCCAGCGATTCCTGTTGAAGGGGAAGGGAGCAGCTCGGCATCGACTGCCTTCGCGCTGCTCCCTTTATCCCCAGAGACACCCCGTTCAAGCCACTTAACCTGCCCGCCGAAGCGAACTCTGGAAGTTGGGCTAACAGGGTGCCAGCCGGAAGACCGAAGTCTCCCGACTTTTTAAATTCATTACGACTATCACCCCATAGTCAGAGTACTCACTACAGGAGGATAGTCATAAAATAATATTGTAAGGAACGATCATTTTTTGAACAATTCCAAGTATACTACAATTTGACTAACTTGTCAATAGCTAGTATACTAAAATAAAGTTTTACATTTTACTAAAGGAGGTATTATGAATGTTGGCAATCCAACTGATGACGATAAAGACCTAGTTAAATTAAACCAACAAACACCGTCTACCAATAATCAACCGGCTATTTCAAATCCATCGCCTTCGGCGCCTGTGGCTTCGCCACTGCCAGATAACACAGTAAAGGATGAAAATAATAATATTGGCGTCGGCAAGCCGAATATTGGCGTTGAATTGGAACCCAAAAAAACCGAAAGCCCGAGCTCTTTACCGCCAATACAAGCAAAACCACAGACGCAACCAACCTCACCACCGCCATCGCCACCCAGTGCCGACAAACCCGGAACTATCGATGTCAGCACTTCGCAAATTGATATCCCTAACACAAGTCCACCTGCTCCAACTGCTCCCAAACCACTGCCTCCAACGAATTTGCCGGAAACTCTACCAACAGAAAAAGCTCAAACGGCTGATGATAAAATTGATGTTCAAACTGCTCATGTTCCAATCAATAAATATGATGAGCCGAAACCACCAACCCCGCCCGGACCGGCAATGATTGAACCCCAACCTTCAGCTTCGAATGTGCCAATTTCACCGGTTATTGGCGGAGGTCAACCTGCGACTAACATGCCCACGCCGCCGATAAAAGCCTATAAAAGTCCTGTTACTACCATCGCTGTCCTCGCAATTATGGCTTTAATTTTAGGTACTGGCGGCGGATTTTTTGGCTATCGATACTGGGACAAACTCAAAACATCCGCTTCAACCGAGACATCGCCAAGTCCAACAACCTCCGAAAGCCCAAGTTCGGATATTACCAAATGGCAAATTTACACCTCGACACTATACAAATTTTCCATAAAATTCCCCAACGGCTGGCAACAATCAACTTCGGACGCTAACGCGGAAAAAATCGTTTTTGCCGCTGACAAGGTTTCTCTCGAAGGAAGTCCGTCAAATTACAAAGTTGAGATTAATTTTCAAGCAAATAGCGGAAAAACCCTAAAAACATGGGTTGAAGCAAATACGGCCGCTATCGGAGAAAAAACTGCCGCCAAAGAAATTACTATTAATGAACAAACAGCCTATCAGCAACAATTATCAAAAAACGGACCGGCTGTTGCTACCTATATTGAACGGCAAGATAAAGTGATGATTATGACCTACAGTGCTCCTTCGGATAAATTTGGCAGCGGAGGAGAGTGGTATAACGATATGATTAATTCACTTAAATTGATGTAATATGAGGATGGAATTTTCAGCCGGCGGACTAATTTACAAGAAAGTAGACAAACACTTTCAGATAGTTTTAGTATTGGATTCGTTTGATAAATGGACTTTTCCCAAAGGCCATATTGAAAAAGGCGAAAAACCGGAAATTGCCGCTGGTCGCGAAGTCGCAGAGGAAATTGGTTTTGAAAACGTTCGGGTAGTAAAATTACTCGATAAAATTAGTTATTGGTTCAAACAAGATGATGATACTATTCATAAATTTGTTTATTTTTACCTTATGGAAGCACCGGTTAATGCCGTTTTAACTCACCAAACAGCCGAACTTAAAGACGCCCGTTGGTTTTTCCCAAAAGACGCTTCTAAAATAGTGGGTTATAAAAAAGATAACCTTCCGCTTCTTAAAAAAGCTTTGGCGATATTAGAAAAATAAATTTACTTGCGAACTATTGAAAATAATATTAGTATGGAATAAAGAAGACAATAAGGAGGATGTGTGGGAACCAAATATTTTTTGTTTGGTATGTTTAGCATAGTTTTTGCTCTTATAGGCATCAAGGTATCACTGGGTCAATCTGCGACAACGACAGGTTTTACCCAGCCGAAACCTTATATTATCAATCCTGTAAATAATACAACTGTATCGGGTAATGCTACTATTATGGTTTATATCAATCCCACGGTTGTCCAAGAAATGGACATTTACGCCTTAAATTCTGCCAGCAATAGACTTTTTTTGGGAATAGCAAGTCAAGTACAAGGAACTTATTTTTCTCTTAATCTAAATACCAGCTCTCTTGCTAATGGCCCGTATCGAATATGGGCAGAAGCCCATATTGGCGACGGCCAAATAGTAACTTACTCGGATAAAATTATTATTAATGTTCAAAATACCAGCACAAATACAACCAACAATGCGACAACTACACCTGTTCCCACTAAGGTAATTACACCTACGCCGGCTCAATCCACTCCTACGCCAAGCGCAACCGAAAATACTTCCCCGATCCCAACACCATCCGCCGCAACTCAAAGCACCCCAAAAAGTTCATCTTCTGCCACGCCAACTCCACAAGCGACTTTGCCAGTTCCTAAAAATACGCCAACGCCGATTCAATCCAGTAATCTTACAACCGGTTCCATACTCCTTAAGTCGGTTAAATTTGACCTTTTTAAAGACAAAGCCAACCGTTTGGAAAAAATTGAAGGTCGAAAAAGCAGTCAAGGCCAAGAGTTTTTAATTTTTTCCGGCGTTAGCTTAAAAGACACCTTTGTAAAACTTACAATTGAATCCCAACCGATTGTTGTTTCCGTTCAATCCAATTCAAACGGCGATTGGACATATACCTTGGAAAAACCGCTTGAACCGGGCAGTCACGAAGCTTTTGTTGAAGTAAATAACGGCCAGGTAGCCGAGACAACCGGACCATATCCCTTTACTATTGCCAAAGCTCAAGCCACCGCTGATAACCCAGCTGGTTCTTCGCTTTCCTTAACCAATTCGACGACATATGCCATCAAAAATTATTTGTATATCATCGCCGGAATAATCGGTATTGCCATTTTAGCGGTAATTTTCTTTTATTACCGAAAATCAAAGAAGGTAACCAATTAAGGAGGATTTTTGAAGTTTCTTAAAGACAATTTTCAGTTTGTCTACTCTCTGATTTTGATTATTTTTATTCCTGTTGCCATCGTCGCCAATACTTTGTGGAGTATTCAGAATACTCAAAAAAACATGGATGCTGAACTTCAGAGAAAAGCCGCTCTGGCTGAAGATGTTTTTGCCGGAGCCGTTGCTGACAGATTAGAAAATGAAGCGGCGATTCAAACCGTTATCGATCAGATTATCAAATCCTCCATGGAAGTTAAAGAAATAACCGTTTTAAGGCCTCAAGATGACGGTTTTATTGTTATCGCCAGTTCTGACACAAAAAACTTAGGATTAATCTACAAATCGTTACAAAACACCATCTCGTGGGTTCAAAATGAAAGCGTCGCCAGCTTGACAATCGACAGTCAAGAAACAAACCCGGAACGATTTTGGACCGTCATCACTCCACTTTCAAATCTTTCCGGTCAAAATCAAGCTTTAGTTAATATGAAAGTTTCCCTTCAAGACATTGACGCCTTAACCCGCAAAACCCTTTCACAATCGTTAATTTTCTTAGTTATCACCGTCTTTTTTGTCCTGCTGCTTCTTATCAATCATTTTAGATTTTTTGAATACGCCGTTTTGTTCCAACGGTTGAAAGAAGTCGACAAAATGAAGGATGACTTTATTTCCATTGCTTCTCACGAGCTCAAAACACCAATGGCAGCCATTAAGGGCTATTTATCAATGATTTTTGAAGGTGTTGGCGGCAAAGTCGATCAGAAAGCTCGTGACCATTTGGATAAGGCGTTTGCCAATGTCCGCAGGCTGGATGTTTTAGTCAATGAATTATTGGATGTCTCCCGTCTTGAACAAGGGAGAATGCAATTTGATATGCAGCCAATGGATATAACTAAGAACATCACCGAAGTTATTTCTGAAATTAAGGTTAAAGCTGATGAGAAAAAACTAACAATTAAATATGAACCGGATAATAGTCTAAATAAAACACGGCCAAATATTTTTGTCGATTCTGATAAAATAGCTCAAGTTTTAGACAATCTCTTGGGAAATGCGATTAAATATACTTTTAAAGGCGGGGTCGAAATTTCCCACCAGGTTGAAGACAATCACCTAAAAACAATTATTAAAGATACGGGTATCGGGATGTCACCCGAAGACCGTAAAAGATTATTTGAGAAATTTTACCGCATTCAAAATGATCAGACGATTAACATTCCGGGAACAGGTTTGGGGTTATGGATTACGCGAGAAATAATCCATCGAATGAACGGTGAAATTTATGTTGATTCAATGAAAGATGTCGGCAGCCAGTTTACGATCGTTTTCCCGATTATTACTGAGAAAAAGTAAATATGAAAAAAATTTCTTGGGTTTTATTTATATCATACCTCGTAGTTTTTACGGGAGTCGGTGTATTTATTTATTTTAAGATTATAGATAAATATTTTACTACCGGTGCCGAATCTATCGAACCAGAAAAGACCAGTCAAACCGGTTACATTTATTACAGCCAGGAGAGCAATCTTTTCCGGATCAATCCGGCATTGGATGTAGATTTGGCAACACAAAGAATTGAAAGATTTCAATCAACTGGTGCGGTAAACAATTTATCGGTTAATAAAAATGGTCAAAAAATTGCCTACGATTCAAAAGAAAATAATAGCTGGGAGATTTGGCAGGTTGATTTATCCAGCAATCAGTCGGAAAAAATCGTTAGTTTAAATAGCGATTTGAAAAATTATACCGACTTTATTAAACCAAAATACAGTCCCGGAGGAGCTAAATTAGCCTATATAGGAAAAACTTCCGACGAAGACTTTATTTTTATAATGAATCTTGCCACCGGGTTAAGTTACCCTTTAGAGGATCAATTTAAAGCAAAAATTACTGATTATTCTTGGAGCAATGATGGAGACAAAATCGTTTACTGTTTAGCTGAAACCGGAAGTTCTTGCTGGACAATTAATATCGATTCCCAAAATGTAGGTAAGCTTATTGACGGTAAAATTAGTCAAATTTCATGGGATAAAACCGATAAAATATATTATATCCAACAAAAAGATAGCGCCAATATTTTCTCCGTCAAGGAAAACGGTAAAGAAATTACTCAAATTTCTGCCGTAGCTCTTCCTAAAAAAGTAACTTCGTTTGAAATTGACCAAGATGGCATAAAAATGGTTTATGAAGTAATGGATAATGCTAATTCAGATGTCTATACCGCTAAGCTTGACGGCGGAGATACTATCCAGATAACAAGCGACAATATAAGTAGACAACCGATTATATCGAATAACGGCTCTGCCGTTGCTTTTTTAAAACCGAAAGAGGGGATTTATAGTTTTAACCTGCAAAATATGCTTGAAAAGAAAATAGTTAACATTATTGATGAAATTAAACTTCTTTCATGGAGGTAAATAATGAATAAAGTGGCGGCAATTAACGCTACCGATAAAAAAATAATTGCTCGTAATCCAAAGATGGCCCGTAAAAAAATTTTTGTTGTTTTATTTGCTATTGTATTCGGTAGTGCCCTTGGCGCCGCTGGTTATGTTGCCTACAAACAATATTTCAAAAAGGAAAGTTTCGAGAGTAATTTGTTTTTTGCAAAAAAAACGCCTAAACCGACGACGACAGCTAACCCCTTGGATGGAACGCAAGCAGAACAGGAAACGGCTAATCGTCATCCTTTAGCCGTTATTATCGAAAACCACTCTCAAGCCAGACCCCAAATCGGCCTTGATAAGGCCTCGATTGTTTATGAAGCAATCTCTGAAGGCGGAATTACTCGTTTTATGGCCATATACGGCCCTAAAGACGCCGAAAAAGTAGGGCCTGTCAGATCAATGCGGACCTTCTTTTTGGACTGGGCAGCCGAATACAACGCCTTCCTTGCCCATGTGGGAGGCAACATTGATGCTTTGGACCGCATACCTCGAGAAGGGTCTCTCGATTTAGACCAATTTGCCCTGGATGATAAGGCATATTGGCGCGAATTGGAAGCTGGTAAAGCCATTGAGCACACCATGTACACCAATACTGTTAAACTTTACGAGATAGCAAAATCCAAAGGGTGGGATATGAACGGTGATTTTACCGCATTTAATTTTCTGGACCCTAAGAAATTTATTGTTAGTTCTTTGCCACAAAGTATTACAATTGATTTTTCATCATATTCTTACAAAGTTAACTACCAGTTCGACCCCATCAATAATAATTATCCGAGAACATTATCTGATTCTCCCCACAAAGACCGCAGTACAGGCAATCAATTATCTCCCGTCAATATTATTATCCAATCCGTCAACAGAAAGGAAGGATTAACCCGAATTAACGAAAACAGCTGGACAATGGAAACAATTGGCGAGGGCAAAGCTTATGTCTTTTATGGAGGTAAAAAAATCGATGCTACTTGGAAAAAGGCCAACCTTAAAGATAGAACTAAATTCTATGATAGCCAAGGCGAAGAAATTGAATTTCTGCCAGGCCAGTTTTGGTACGAAATCGTCCCTCCCGATGTTTTTGATAAAATTAAAATCGAATAATTTACAGAGAGTTCATAACGGCTTCGATTTTGTAATGCCAGCTCATATCTTCGGCATAAACCGGGTTTATCTTAACCGGAGTATCCATACCACGGTTAAAATATCGGGATTTTAAGTACTCAAATTGATTGCGAATTCCATCTTCCGGCGTGCTCCAACTGGCATAACCGCCGCTTACAGCTTTACGACCGAAGAAATTATTGTTTCTTCGCGCTAAGGATGAGTTGAAATTGCCTGATTCGTGATAACCGATAGCGTAAACTAATCGCCAGTCAACACCATATTCCGGAGCAATTTCTTGAATCATCGCTTTCATAGTTTCAGGGTCATATGAAAGGTTACGCTTTTCTAAATCAATTTTACTCATACCGGTTTTAATTTCTACTTTCTTTTCAGGCAATTCTAAGAGTAATGGCTGATTGGTATTTAATTTAACATCAGTTTGATAATTTGCTGCCTTAGATGACAACATATTAACAGGAACGATAGCAAAGAGGCCAGTTACAACTAACAGTTTTGAAACCATAAGTAAAGCAGAGATCTTCTTAGAATATCTTTTAAAATTCTTTTTAATTGTTCTTCGGGTCTTTTTAGAAATGTTTATCATAATATTCTTTCTATTAAAAAAATCTTCCGGGTTTTCCAGAAGACCTAATAGTATAGCACATTCTTAAAAGGATGTCAAATAGCTGTACGCAATGAGACCATTGAAAAAGGTTTTTTCGATGTCATTCCGAGCCGTCAGGCGAAGGATCTCTGCCATGAATACGGGGCAACTCAAACAAGTTGAGAGATCCTTCACTTTCGGTTCAGGATGACTGTTAAGTATTTATAAGATCCGTTACATTAATAAATACCAAAAAGAGCCCGTGTCCTGAAAGGACAGAGGGGCTCTTTTTGTATAGTATTTACTGAATGCTTGATGCCACTTCTTTAACTTTATTCACATAACTTTGTGAGTGGTTATAGTTAAATAAGGCACCATCGACGTTTCCTTCAGCTGCACCGGAAGCCGCTAACAAGTTAGCAGCACCATAAACAGCATCGTTAACATCGTTTGCATCAGTTACACCGTCATTGTTACCATCAACGCCATAAGCTCTCCAGGTACCAGGCATAAACTGCATCGGACCCTGAGCGCCGGCATAAGAGCTACGGTCGGTTGAACCGGAAGCTCCGGTTTCAACATAGTGGACTGCAGCTAAGACCTGCCATGGAATACCATAGCGGCTAGCGGCATCTTTATATAAACCTATAAAGTTTTCCACTCCGGAAACGGTTTCGATACGACCGGCATAAGCGATTTGGCCGGTAGCTTTTTTACTGTTCTTATCAACATTAGCTTGACCGACAGCAATCGCCACTTGACGATTATCGCTTCTTAACACAAAAGGATTAGTGGTATCTAATTTGACGGCCGTCTTGTAAGTTTCGCGTTTAGCTTTAATAGTATCCATCGGAGTTAAAGCCAAAATGACTAAAACCATAATAAGTTTGATAGCCATTGAAACAGCCGAAATTTTTTGATAATTATCTTGAATTAAGTTTTTAAAGTACTCAGAAGTATTCCAGAATTTGTTCAAAGTTAATCCATAAGTTAAGCGAATGTAAGTCGAACGAATTAAGGTAAACATTTATGTAATCCTTAGCCTTATAAACTTTATCTTGTTTGCGCCCTTCTGAAGTTGCCTCCAGAAAGATCAATGGGACAAAATTTTAAGGTTAATCCCTTCGACAGGCTCAGGATTATCCTGAGTAAAATCGAAGGATAAAAAAATCTCCTGGACATTTCCAGAAGACCCCGTATTGTAGCACACATTTTGACATTTGTCAAGTATATACAGTATGATAAAAAAAGAAGGGAGGTGATATAAATGGCAAAGGAAGAAAAAATCGAAGGTAAACCGATCGGTGAAATTTCACATTTCTATTCTAAAATCGGCGTCGGTATTATCGACCTAAAAGATACCTTAAAAAAGGGTGACAAGGTCAAAATAAAGGGCCATTCAACCGAGATTGATCAAGACATTGATTCAATTCAAGTTGATCACAAAGAAGTCGAAGAGGCAAAAAAAGGTGACATTGTCGGCGTAAAAGTCTCCGATAAAGTACGTGAAGGAGACAAAGTTTACAAGATCTAAAAACCATTTACCCGCAAGGAGCCGTCTTTCTTGTTGGGAGGTAATTTTATGTATATTTAAAAAAGTCCATTTGGACTTTTTTTGAAACCAAAGTTACTATACAATGTGGCTATATGAACAAACCAGATTTATTTAATAGCAAAGAAAACACTTTTGCTCCGTTGGCAGAACGAATGCGGCCTAAAAAACTGGAAGAGTTTGTCGGCCAGGAGCATATTTTAGGCAAGGGTAAACCACTTCGCAAGATGATCGAAAAAGGCAACCTTTCTTCAATAATTCTATGGGGACCACCGGGATCAGGCAAAACTTCTCTAGCCAGTTTAATTGCTCATTATACTAAATCTATTTTTGAACAATTCAGCGCTGTTACTTCCGGAGTCGGTGATGTCAGAAAAATAATCAAAGAAGCTGAAGATAGATTAAAGTTTAACAATACTAGAACGATCTTATTTGTTGACGAAATTCATCGTTTTAACAAGGCTCAACAAGACGCTTTTTTGCCTTCAGTCGAAGATGGCACGATTATTCTAATAGGAGCCACCACCGAAAATCCTTCTTTTGAAGTTAATGCTCCTCTAATTTCCCGGTCTCAAGTTTTTGTACTCAATGCTTTAGATGACAAAGATGTTAGTATACTAATCAGACGGGCGTCAGTTTACTATAAAAAACATAAGTTTGATAAGAATGGTCTTGATTATATTGTACAAAAATCCAATGGTGATGCCCGTACAGCCCTAAACGCTTTAGAATTAGCAATCTACACATCAAAACATGTAACTTTAAAAGTTGCCGAAGAGGCAGTTCAACAAAAAGCTATTTATTACGATAAAAAAGGGGATTGGCATTATGATGTGATTTCCGCTTTTATCAAATCTATGCGCGGCTCTGACCCAGACGCTTCTTTATATTGGTTGGCGAGAATGATTAAAGCCGGCGAAGACCCTGTTTTTATCGCCCGCAGAATGGTTATTTTTGCCTCTGAAGATATCTCTAATGCTCAACCGACGGCTTTGGTTGTAGCAACCTCAACCATGCAAGCTGTTCATATGGTGGGCATGCCGGAAGCGGGGATTATCTTAGCCCAATGCGCAACATATTTAGCTACTGCTCCTAAATCCCGGGTCAGTTATAATGGTCTGATAGCGGCAATGAGAGATATAGATGAAAAAAGATTAGAACCAGTACCAATACAACTGCGTAACGCCGTCACTAACTTAATGAAAGATATCGGCTACGGCAAAGATTACAAATGGACCGATGACAAAAAATTCCAGGAAAATATCGAGTTCTTGCCTAAAAATTTACAAGGTAAAAAGTACTATCAAAATCCGAAAAAAAATTGATATATACTATTGTTATGCAACGAGATCATAAGTGGCTGAAATTTAGACTAGAAACTATCTGGAAAAGATATTTTCCCGATATTGTAATTGTTAATAATGTTTTGGTTAAGTTTGGCCGGGCTTCAATGACAAGACTGGGGTCTATCAAATATGGTCGGCAGCGGGAGAATAGAAATACTATTATTACTATCAACGGCCATTTTAAGGATCTTGAAATTCCTGAATTTGTTATTGACGCAGTGTTAGCTCATGAATTAACACATTACGCCCATGGATTTTTCAATCCTAACGGCCAGATAAAAAGATTTCCCCACAAAGGAGGAGTTGTCCATAAAGAGATGACTGGAAGGGGACTGGAAAATCTGTTAAAATTAGAAAAGAAATGGATAAAAGAAAATTGGCGAGGATATATAAAAGCTAATCATTTTAAGTAAATTAACCCCTCGACTTCCCTCGACTATGCTCGGGACAGGTCGCTCGGGGTAAAGGAGTACCTTTGGATCAATGTATTTTTTGTTCGATTGCACACAGGGAGAGTCCGGCTAATGTCGAGTATGAGGATGAGGAAATTATTGCTTTTTGGGATGTAAATCCTAAAGCCAAGGTTCACATATTGATAATTCCCAAGAAACATATTTCGTCCGTAACCGAATTAAAAGAAGAGGACACCAACCTTATTGGAAGAATGGTGATAGTGGCAAAAAAACTTGCCGAAGAAAAAGGAATTGCAGAAGACGGCTATCGTTTAGTTATAAATGCCGGAAAGCACTCTGGACAAGTTGTCGATCATCTTCACCTTCATTTAATTGGTGGGGGAAATTTAGGTTCAATGGCCTAAATACGCTCTTAGTATAACGGTTCGTTATTGGGTATTATACTTTATGCATCGCATCACATTACAGTTGCCTTGACCTGCAGACATTTTTTTGATATTATTGAGTAGATTTAGAGAAAGTGGGTGAGAAACTTTGGATAATCGAAAATTTAACTCTTACGACAGAAAAGATAAAAGCGAAAATTTCGATGTAATGTTGCGGCGATTTTTTCGTGATGTTCAACAATCAGGCGTTTTAACCGAAATTAAACGCCGCCGTTTTCGCGAAAAAGATATCTCCAGAGAGCGCATTCGTGAATCAGCCCGAAGAAAAAGCGCTATTAAAAAGATAAAAAGAGGCTATTAATATTTAATTACGAAATACAAAAAATTACGAAAATACGAAATTTTAGTATTTTAGTATCATTTCGTATTTGGTAGAAAGATATTATGAGAGCCTTATGATTAAAAAACAAATCGAACAGGATTTAATTGAAGCGATGAAAGGTAAAAACGAGGAAGCAGTCTCGACTTTAAGGATGCTAAAAAGCGCTATAAAAAATTCGGAGATTCAAAAAGGTCAAGATTCAGACGAATCAGATATTTTAAGCATTATTCAAGGGCAAATTAAATCTCGTCGTGATTCAATTGAATTATACAAAAAAGGCAATCGTTTAGAGTTGGCTGCCAAAGAAGAAAAAGAAATTGAGATATTAGTAAAATATTTGCCCGAACAGATGAATAATGAAGAAATAAGGGTAATTGTTAAAAAAGCTATTACTGAGATTGGAGCGACCGGTATCCAAGATATGGGCAAGGTGATGGGAAAAGTTATGCCGGAATTAAAAGGTAAGGCCGATGGCGGAAAAATTTCTCAAATCACCAAAGAAGAATTACCCCATTAGAATGAAAATATCTATTATAGATTCTCCTTCAAATTTGATCAAAGTTTTAACCTTAAAAACAGTTGAAAATTTTGTTCAAAAAAAACTAAATAATACCGATGCCACCGTGAGCATCTTTTTTATTTCTCAAGATAAAATAGGCATTTTAAATAAAAAATATCGCCAGATTGATAAGCCGACTGATGTTTTAAGCTTTCCGATATGGAACGATTTAAGCAAAATGCCAAAAAAAGGGAAGTATATTCTGGGAGACATCTTTATTTGTTTAGACATCCTACAAGAAAATTCTCAAGAAAAAAAAGATATTGAGCCGGACCTAATCAATGCAATTAACCATTCTTTAGATCATCTTGTTGGCAAACATCATTAAGTTTGTTACAATTAAAACAAATACCGTGAAAAGTCGTCGGTTTGAGTTTTGTGTAAAATGTTCCAAGAATTACTATAACGGAGGGGAATTAATTTATGGCTAAAGACAACCTTTATGTTGGACTGGATGTTGGTTCTACTAAAGTAGCTGCTTGTTGCGGCGAAATTTCTGAAGGCATTATTAATGTTACAGGATATGTTAAAGTGCCAAATCACGGTGTCCGCAAAGGCACGGTTGTTGATGTCGAAGATACAATTTCTGCTATCTCCGAAGCTGTCGAAAAGTTAGAAACAACTTCCGGCCGTGAAATTCGCTCAGTTGTGGTTGGCATTTCCGGATCACATATTGCGACGGGAATTTCCAAGGGAGTCGTTGCTATCGCTAGAGCCGACGGCGAGATATCACCGTCCGATGTCGCTAGAGTTTTAGAAGCTTCAAAAACCGTGGCTTTGCCACCGAATCGGCAAATTATCCATATAGTGCCGAGAACTTACACTGTTGATGGCCAGGGTGGTATTGATGATCCGGTTGGCATGACGGGGATACGGCTTGAAGTGGAAGTTTTAGTTATCAGTGGCGCTATTTCGGCAATCAAAAATTTGACAAAATGTGTTTATCAAGCAGGCTTAGAAATCGATGATTTAGTCCTTGCACCACTAGCCACGGCCCAAAGCATGATATCTAAAAAACAAAAGGAAATTGGCGTCGGGCTTATTGACATTGGTGGGGGAACAACATCGTTAGTTATTTTTGAAGAAGGAAATATTTTACACGCAACTATTTTACCTATCGGATCGTCGCTTATTACCAATGATCTTGCTATCGGACTAAGAACTTCGGTTGATATTGCGGAAAAAATTAAAATAAAATATGCTTCAGCTATACCGGAAAAAATCAGAGAATCAGAACTGATAAGCTTAAATCAATTTGATCCGGGGGAAACGCAAAGAATTGAAAGAAAATATGTTTCAGAAATTGTTCAAGCAAGGTTAGGTGAAATATTCGCAATGCTTTCGGCTGAGTTAAAAAAAGTCGGAAAAGACGGTATGCTGCCGGCCGGAGTGGTCTTGACAGGCGGTGGCTCAAAGTTAGAAGATCTAGTCGAGGCAACCAAAGAAGAAATGCGCCTTCCTGCCGAGTTAGGCAAACAAAATTTTGAGATGGGAGGATTTGTTGACAACCTTTTGGATCCTATGTATGCTACAAGTGTCGGCTTAATGCTATATAGTTTTGAAAATGCTGAAAAAAAAGGATATGCTGGTTCTACAATTGGCGGAGGAGTGGTTGGTAAAGCAAAAAATTTCTTTAAACAATTTTTACCTTAGTAAATGGTTTTAAATTATTAATTAAGCAATAAAAAAATGGAAAAAGCTTCTGAAATTGAATCATTTGCAACGATCCGCGTGGTGGGTGTTGGCGGTTCAGGCGGCAATGCCGTCAACCGGATGATTGCTCATAAATTAAAAGGTATTGAATTTATTGCTGTAAATACCGATGCCCAAGCACTCGTTCATAACCAAGCGCCAATTAAAATTCAAATTGGAAAAGAAACAACTCGCGGCCTGGGAGCCGGTTCTGATGTTGAACTTGGCCGCAAATCGGTAGAAGAAAATAAGGATGAAGTCTATGAAGCGCTAAAAGGTTCTGATATGGTTTTTGTTACTTACGGCGCCGGCGGCGGCACCGGCACTGGCGCCGGACCGATGGTTGCTTCTATTGCCAAAGAATTAGGAGCTTTAACCGTTGGAGTAACAACTAAACCGTTTAGTTTTGAAGGATTGCGGCGAATGAAGGTTGCTGAACTTGGAGTTGAAGAACTTCGTGATAAAGTTGATACTCTAATTACCATTCCCAACGACCGCTTGTTGCAAATTATTGATAAAAAAACTTCTTTATTCGACGCTTTTGGCATTGTTGATGATGTTCTCCGCCAAGGCGTTCAAGGCATCTCCGATCTTATAACTTTACACGGAATTATTAATGTTGACTTTGCCGATGTTCGCGCAATTATGGCTGACGCCGGCTCGGCTCTAATGGGTATCGGCCGAGCATCGGGAGACAACCGCGCGATTGACGCTGCCAGAGCAGCCATTGATTCACCCCTGCTTGAACTTTCCATTGACGGCGCCAAAGGCATTTTGTTTAATATCACTGGCGGACCGGACATGGGTATGTATGAGATTGACGAAGCCGCTAAAGCCATTACCGAAGCGGCTGATGCTGATGCCAACATTATTTTTGGTGCAATTATCGACGAGGCTATGTCGGGAGAAATAAAAGTTACCGTTATTGCCACCGGATTTGATGTTGATAAACAGCCAAGGTCAGGATTAGAGAAAATGTCTGCTCCACAAATGCAACCCAGCATCAAGCAGGATTTCCTTGAAGATGAACCGGAAGAAGAAAAGTTGGAAGACGAATTAGAAGTACCCGCTTTCATTAGAAGAAAATTAAAGTAGGATTAAAAAGGAAAAACAAAAAATACAACAGGTTAATTTAAAAATTTTTGAAACGGATGGTAAACGTTAGGGAAAAGGCCCTTCCTGTCCTAATGTTTGAAATTCGTTCTCTACAAGGAGGATCAGAATGGCTCAAGAAGTCCTCGGTTTAAAGCAAGTCGATATTGTTAATGACTCTAAAAATAAGCAAGCAAAAACTAACAAAAAAAATTTAACTAAGACCGAAATCACACCGGAGCTTTCGGAAAATGCTTTGACAGTAATTGAAAAAAGATATCTGTTAAAAGATAGGAATAATAAACCGATAGAGACCCCCCAAGAAATGTTTCATCGGGTATCCCGCCATATCACTAAAGCTGATTTGCTTTATAATGCTACAAAAGAAGAGGTTGAAAAAAACGAGCAAGATTTTTATCAAATTATGGCAAAGTTGGAATTTTTACCAGGCAGTCCAACTTTTTCCGGATCCGGCACTCAATTAGGACAGCTATCAAGTTGTTTTGTTCTACCCGTCGAAGACAATATGCAATCGATTTTAAAAACCCAAATGGATATGGGTTTGGTTCAAAAATCCGGCGGCGGCACCGGCTTTTCATTTTCAAGGATTAGACCAAAAAACGATTTGGTCGGTTCGACCGGAGGCATCGCTTCCGGACCGGTGGGTTTCATGCAAATGTACAACGACACCACCGACATGATTAAGCAGGGTGGCATCCGCCGCGGCGCCAATATGGGTATTCTAAGGATTGATCATCCGGACATCATCGAATTCATTGAATACAAAAATAAAGAAGGAACTCTGACTACCTTCAATATTTCCGTTGGGATAACCGACAAATTTATGAAGGCGGTGAAAGAAGACAAAGATTATGATTTGATTAATCCCAACACCAACAAAAAAGTTCAAACTCTTAAGGCCCGAGAAATTTTTGACAAAATTGTTGACGGCGCCTGGAATAATGGCGAGCCGGGGATCGTTTTCTTAGACGCCATCAACAAGACCAATCCCACTCCTCAATTAGGGGAAATTGAGGCCACTAATCCTTGCGGCGAACAGCCGTTACTGCCATACGAAAGCTGTAATTTAGGATCAATTAATTTAGGCAAAATGGTTAAGGACACCGGCAAGGCCGTGGAAATCGACTGGGAAAAACTTGACCGCGTAACCAGTTTAGCAACTCATTTTTTGGACAATGTAATTGATATGAATCAATTTCCCATCGCTGAAATCGAAGAAATGACCAAATCAACCCGTAAAATAGGTTTGGGGATTATGGGATTTGCCGATCTGCTTTTTCAATTGGAGGTTTCTTACGATAGCGATGAAGCAATCGACATTGCTGAAAAATTAATGAAACGCATCTCCGATGCCTCACATCAAACTTCGCAAAAATTAGCCCAGAAAAAGGGTAATTTTCCCGCTTTTGAAGGAAGTATGTGGGATAAAAAAGACAATAAATTTATGCGCAACGCCACCACAACCACGATTGCTCCTACCGGCACGCTTTCCATCTTCGCCTCGGCTACTTCAGGGATTGAACCGATTTTTGCCTTGGTTTATACCAAAACGGTTATGGACGGCACCGCTTTAGTTGAGGTTAATCGCTATTTCAAGAGAGCATTAACTAATGCCGGTATATATTCAGATGACTTAATCAAGAAAGTGTCAAAATCAGGCTCGATTCAAGATTTTGATGAGATACCCGATAAAATTAAAAAAATATTTGTTACTTGCCGTGATATAAGCCCTGAATGGCATGTCAAAATGCAGGCAGCTTTTCAAAAACATACTGACAATGCCATATCAAAAACCATTAATTTCCCTAATTCCGCCACTATTTCCGATGTAAAACAAGCGTATTTATTAAGTTTTGACCTTGGTTGTAAAGGGATAACCGTTTATCGCGATGGTTCACGTAATGTCCAGATTCTAACAACTGGCATGGATAGTAAGAAAAAAGAAGATCAAATTCCGGAACAAACAATCGTTGCTACCGGCGCAAAAATTACTCCAAGAGAGCGTCCGGATGTTATCCGCGGTTATACATATCGGCTTAAAACCGCTTACGGCAAACTTTTTATTACTATTAATGACGACGAAAATGGCCAACCGTTTGAAGTTTTTTCCCATCTTGGAAAAGCAGGCGGTTTTTTTGCCGCCAAAGCTGAAGCAATTTGCCGGTTAATTTCATTGAGTTTGCGTTCCGGTGTTGATCCTGAAGAAATAATTGATCAATTAAAGGGAATTCGCGGACCAACGCCAACTTGGTCTGATGATGGCAAAATGATTTTGTCTTTGCCGGACGGCATTGCTCAAGTTTTAGAAAAGCATCTTAGTAAAGCCCAGGAAAGCCTAAATTTGGAATTTAAAACCGCCGAACAGACAAAAATAACCGCAAACGACGAGGTTATTGCCAATTCAAACCTGCAATTTTCTAACGGTTTTTCTAAGCCAGTTAAAGTAAAATCATTGGCCGATCTTGGTGAAGCGCCGGCTTGCCCTGAATGCAGCTCAATGTTGGAACTTTCCGAAGGATGCATGAAATGCCTTGCCTGCGGCTACTCAAAATGCGCCTGAAGAACGCTTACCGCTTACCGACTACAGACTACCGCACATGCTATCAACTAACGTTTTCTAATAATCACAAATAGTTAAACGAAGGTAATGTATTATCGTTTTGAAAAACTGAACGTTTGGTCTGAATCACGTATATTTATTAAAGAAATTTATCGATTAACGGCGAAATTTCCCGTTAAAGAACAATTTATATTAGTTAATCAATTAAAAAGAGCGGTTATCTCGATTGCACTCAATATTGCTGAAGGCTCAGATAAAAAATCTGACAAAGATTTTATAAGGTATCTAAGAACTTCATTGGGTTCTATAAATGAAGTAGTCACTTGTTTATATATCGCTAAAGATTTATGTTATTTGAACAATAACAATTTTAATGTTTTATATGATTCTGCAAATAAACTGTCCGCTATGATTAATTCGCTCATAAGGAAAATAGATGAAAAGAAAAAACGGTAGTCGGTCGTCGGTAGTCGGTAAGTATCACAAAATTCATATTTACACCGGCGACGGGAAAGGAAAAACAACGGCTGCTCTGGGATTGGCATTAAGAGCTATTGGCGCTGATAAAAAAGTTGCTATTATTCAGTTTATGAAAAAAGGCAATTTCTCGGAGCACAAGACGATTGAAAAATACAAATTGCCGATTTTGATTGAATCTTTCGGCATCGGCTACTATAAAATCTTGGGCGATAAAAAACCAAAAAGGGCTCATCAGAAAGCGGCTCAGAAAGCCTTGGAGCGAACAAAAGAACTAATCGCAAAAGGAGAACACGATATTATTATTTTGGATGAAATCAATGTCGCTATCGGCTTCGGTCTGGTGGATATCGAAGAAGTAATATCAATATTTCAGTCGTCGGTAGTCGGTAAGCGGTCAGCGGATATTGTCCTCACTGGCCGGCGGACCCACCCCAAACTTAAAAAAATCGCCGATCTTGTGACGGAAATGAAAAAAATAAAGCACTATTTCGATAACGGAACTAAAGCAAGAAAAGGGATTGAGTACTAAGATAATTTGCGTTTCTCTTTTTTTTATTATATTGTTAAAATTGTTCAGAAACTGAAGGGAGAAAGCAAGTTGACAACCTTAGACGAACTATTCCAGGAAAGAGTAAGACGTCTCAATCAGACCGTCTCAACATGTCCAATAGCTTCAATCGAAAGATGCGGCCATGATAGTTATCACAAAGAAAAATGTAGTAGTTGTGTAGCGCTTTATGACTTTTTAGTTACCATTGGGGAGATTGAAAATATAGATATAAGAGCGAACAAGCTAGATGAAATGATTAGCGACTTTCTTTGTGGAACTATGCTAAAAGCCGGCTTGGAAAAAACCAAAACTATAATTTCAGAAATTGGACCAATCGAAAGCCTATCTACCAAACAGATAGTAATCCTTGAAGCAATTGAACGACTTCTTGAACATTTGGAAGATGATAGCTATGAAATCGATATTATCGTAAAAGTCATGGAAGCTACCTTGAGACAACAACTGTCTGATTTACTACCAACAATCAAATCCTAGCCCCCGTTCAGCGGGGGTTTTATTTATTTAAAGGTTTTTGAGCCAGAAAAGGAATTGAGTCTTAACTTTCTTTAGAAAATATGATAAAATGGCATGTTGCCAAATCAAAAAAGAGAGAGAAAGACAATGACCTTAAAGGAAGAAGTTCTGAACGTTTTAGGAAACCGGCCGTGCTCTATCTCAGAGCTCGAAAATGAGGTAGAAGCGAAGCCGAAAGGCGTCATCGGCACCGTGATCACCCAGCTCGAAATTTCGGGCCAAGTCTATTTCCGCAACGGCAGGTATCACATCAAGGGAGCATAGATGATCCACAGCTTCGACTGGGATGTACTTGAAGCCTTGTCAATGCATAGTATGCTTACGCCCAGAGAGATCAGCGACAGTCTTGAGACAAAGAACCCGCTCGTCCATGCGAAGATTCAGTTGATTCTGCACGTGCGGGAAAGATGGGACCACGAGCGTGCCCAGAAGATCACTGAGTCGCTTGGCCCCCTCTGCACGGAAGGTTTTGTCCGCAAGTGTGGCGAGCGTTACGAATCGACCCGTAAGGGTCGCTGCCGACTGGCTGACGAACGCAAAAAGCATCAGCCAGCCTAACAATCAGAACACAAGAAGCCCCCGACATCCGTCGGGGGTTTTCTTATAAAGTTATCCACAGTTTGACAAAAAGAGATATCGACTCTAAGGTTAAAATGTAAATAATATCTTTAAAAGGAGTTTTATGAATAATGAAAAATCGTGGGGACTGGGAAATTTTATTGCCATTGTCGTTTTGGCTGCAATTTTGATTTTAGGCGGCAGTATTTTGGGGAATTGGAACTCAAAAAAACAAGCTGACAAACAAGTTGCCGGAATCGAAAACCAAATTAAACCCGTTGTCAAAAAAGTCATTAGTTACGATGGCCAAAATGATAAAACAGTTTTGGATTTACTTAAGCAGACTCACGAAGTTAAATCGGAAAGTTCTTCAGTTGGAGTTTTTGTAACCTCGATTGATGGCTCGGAGAACCAATCAGATTCATTTTGGATGTTTTATGTTGATAATCAGCTCGCGCCCGTAGGACCTGACCAGTATAAAACGAAAGATGGTGAAAAAATCGAGTGGCGTTACGAACAATTTCAATAATTGCACATAAAATTTAAAGTAAATTTAAAGGCAACTCCGGTGTAAATCCGGGACAGTCACGCTACTGTAAATTCTGAGCAAAGGAAGAATTTACCTCGAGTAAACGAAAGTGTATCGAGGAGTAAGTCCTTCGACTTCCGCTCAGGACAAGTCAGAAAACTTTGAATTTACTATAATAAGTCCTTCGGTCGAAAGGCAAATTTAATTAAATATGACCGAAACGGGTCATATTTTTGAAAAGGAAAAATTATGAATAAAATATATCATTTTACTAAGTTTTTGTTTTTTAGCCTAATTTTATTGACTCTTATTTATGGCGGATTAACTGTTGCCGATTTGAAAATCAAAAACCAAAATACCCAGCAAAAACAAACTGAAGTAGAAAATAAAATTGCCAATTTGGAAAAGAAAGTAACTCAAGCGCAAAATCAAATTACCCAATATTCACAAGCAAATAATTCATATCAAAACGAGTTGAAACATTTACAAACAAGTCTATCATATTATCGAAAACCATTGACAGATTCGGTAAAAATATTAGGAGAAAGCACAACCATCACCGCCGAGATAAAACCGCCGGCACCGGTAAATGAGAAAACAAAAACGGTTACAAGAACTGTTACAGAATACATTCCCGCACCGATAATAAACCAGGCCAGCGTCATTATTGACAACTTAGGTTCATACAAAGTAGAAATCGCTGCAAATGAGAACGCCTTTAGTTTACTGCAAAAAGCCGCTTTAAAAAATGGATTTTTGGTAGAATACACTACTTACGAAGGGTTGGGAGTTTTTGTAACTAGCATTGGCGGGATTAAGCCCGTAGGCAATCAATATTGGGCATTTTACTATAATGGCAAATATTCAATGGTTGGCGCTTCAGCTCAACAAATTACAGCCGACGATACTACTTTTTGGCGACTTGAAAGTTTTTAGTAAATATAATAACTTAAAAAAGGAGACAATATGGCTTTTTTCTTTATCTTGGCGGGGATAGTTTTAAGATTTATCCCGCATTTGCCCAATTTTGCGCCAATTGCCGCTATGGCCCTGTTTGGCGGGGTTTATTTAAATAAAAAATACGCCCTAATTATTCCGCTGCTGGCTTTATTTTTGGGCGATATAATCATCGGCTTTTATAATATTTGGATAATGATTGCTGTTTATGGCAGTTTTGCCTTGATAGGCCTAATCGGCCTTTGGCTGAAAAAACACAAGAGCCTACCGAATGTTTTTGCCGCCAGTATTTTCTCATCGATATTATTCTTTCTGGTCACCAATTTTGCCGTCTGGGCCATACCACATTCGATGTATCCGCATAATTTGCCAGGACTTTTGCAAAGCTATATAATGGGATTGCCATTTTTCCGCAATACGCTTGCCGGCGATCTTTTTTATAGCAGCGTCATGTTCGGACTATATGAAATTGTATTATTTTTTACAGTAAAAAGGAGGATAGCTTGCCCGGTAAAGTTGAGGAATTAAAAGAAAAAGAGTTTAACGACAAAACAAAAAAGGGGATTGTTCTGTTGGACTTTTGGGCTAAATGGTGCCATACATGCAAAACGGTTGAGCCGCATCTTGACGAAATAGCCAATAAGTATCATGGAAAAATGAAATTTTATAAAGTTAATGTTAATGAAAATCCATGGCTTTCTTCGCGCTTTGGAGTTATGAGCCTGCCAAACATATTGATATTAAAAAACGGCAAAGTAATAGAACAAATAATCGGCTTGGTTTCAAAAAAAGCTATTGAAGACAAAATTAAAAAAGTACTATTATAGTTAAGGTGTGCTGAAAAATATACAAACAGGGTCCTGCCGGCAAGAAGACAAGGAGGGGAAAATCTAATTGCCGGACAGGACCCTGTTTATGATATAAGCTTATTATCAGGAGACTATATAATAGCATAAATTGATAATTTTGTCAAGGACTTGTATAATCAAACCAGCCCAAAGGAGATTATTGTAAATCCCCCTGCGTCAGAGATCGCAGGGCGTTAAAATAAAAGATAAAAACATTTTATTGATAAAATATTGAACTGTGGCAAAGACCACAGGGTGTCAACCATGGATTTATACTTATGAACGATATAATTAAATGTCCCAAATGCGGCCATCAAATTCCGGTTACTGATGTCTTACAGCATCGCTTGCGAGAGCAAGTAAGCACTGAAGTTGAAAAAAGATTAGATAAAGAAAAAGAAATTTTAATAGAAAATTTCAAAAAAGATTTTGAAGCCGAAAAAGAAAGTCAGCTTAAAACTCTTAAAAACCGGTTAGATATTGAAGCCAAAAAAAGACAAGAAGCCGAAGAAAAAGAATTAGCGCTTATTAAACAACAAGTGGAACTTGAAGACAGAATGAAAAAGCAAGAATTAATTATTGCCCGAAAAGTGCAGGAAGAAAAAAAACAAATCGAAGAAAAAGTTAGAAAAGAATCGCAAGAAGAATATCAATATAAATTATTAGAAAAAAATAAACAGCTCGAAGATACCAAAAAAGCTCTCGGAGAAGCCCAGCGCAAAGCCCAGCAAGGCTCGATGCAAACGCAAGGCGAAGTAGTCGAACTTTCTTTGGAAGAATTGCTAAAAAAACATTTTTCGCATGATATTATTGAGCCGGTACCAAAAGGAATTTCCGGCGCCGACATTGTTCAGAAGGTTTTTTCTAAAACCGGACAAGAAGTCGGTAAAATTTGCTGGGAATCAAAACAAACGAAAGCTTGGACGGAAGACTGGGTGCAAAAATTAAAAGATGACGGACATAATATTAAAGCCGATCTTTTGGTTTTGGTAAGCGAGGCTCAACCTAAAAATATCGCTAATTTTGGAATATATAAAGGCATCTGGATTACCAATTTCAATTCAATCGTGGGCCTAACTACGGCTTTGCGAAGTCAACTGGTTACGGTCCGCGGAGCGCTTTCTTCACAAGAAAACAAAGAAGAAAAAAAAGATATTTTGTACAACTATCTTTGTAGTCCTGCCTTTTCCAATAAGATAGAATCAATTGTTGAAAATTTTATAAATATGAAAACCTCATTGGAACAAGAAAAAAATGCTATGATGAGAATTTGGGCTAAACGCGAAACCCAGCTAAATCGCCTTACCGAAAACACGGCTAAAATGTACGGCGAAATTCAGGGAATCGCCGGAAACAGGCTGCCGGAAATGGAAATTTTAGCCCTTGAATCGGCAGCAAACTCTGAAGAACCAAGAAAAAAGAAAATTACAGAAAAAAATAATGACAGAGATTCTCAAGATCAATTTAACCTTTTTTAAATGATATCTAAAATATTTTTGGATGAATATAAAAAATTAAATTCCAAGCAAAAAGAAGCTGTTGACACAATTGAAGGCCCGGTGATCATTATTGCCGGCCCGGGCACGGGTAAAACCCAAATATTAGCGATGCGGATTGCTAATATTTTAAAAGAAACGCAAATTAATCCGTCAAATATTTTAGCTCTTACTTTCACTAATTCGGGTGTTTATTCGATGAGAAAAAGACTTTTGGATATCATTGGCCACCAAAGCTACTCCATCCATGTCCATACTTTTCATTCATTTTGCAACGAAGTAATTTTAACTTTTCCAGAAAAATTTATCTTCTCAAGTAAAATTAATCAGCTCACTGACTTTGAACAAATTCAATTGATTCAAAAAATTATCAATGAAAAAAATTTAAAACTTCTAAAACCGCTTAAAGCGCCGTTTTATTATCAAAGTGAAATTTTAAAAGCTATCGGCGATTTAAAACAAGAGGGGATTGGGTCAAAAAAATATAGCATGGTGCTAAAACAGGAAGAAGAAAGAATCTTAAATTTTGACGATCTGTATATAAAAGGCGAAAAGATCAAAGCCAAATACCAAGATCTCTTAAATCAGATTGAAAAAAATAAGGAACTGGTTAAAATTTATGAAAGCTATCAAAAAACTTTGGCAGATGAAGGTTACTACGATTATAACGATATGATTTTATTTACTAAAGAAAAACTCAAAACCGATCCGGAATTATTGAGCTACTACCAGGAAAAATTTCAATATATTTTAGTTGACGAATATCAAGACACCAACAGCGCGCAAAATGAAATCGTCCAAATCTTAGGAAGTTTTCATCCCGACCCGAATATTTTTGTTGTTGGCGACGACGAGCAATCTATTTTCCGTTTTCAAGGCGCGTCACTGGAAAACATTTTATTTTTTAAAGAAACCTACCCTAACGCAAAAATAATCGTTTTGGAAAAAAATTATCGCAGCGGCCAAAATATTCTTGACAGCTCAAGAAAATTAATTTCCCAAAATAAAAAACAAATATTCAGTTTGCTTAAAATCAACAAAAATCTCGAAAGCCAAATTAAACAAAAAGGAGAGATTTTTTTAGGCGAATTTTCAAGCGGTAGAGAGGAAAACTTTTTTATCGCAAAAGAAATCCAAAAGCTAATAAAAGCCGGCGCGAAAGCTTCTGAAATAGCTGTAATTTATAAAAATCATCGCGATGGGGAGGAACTAATCGACGTTTTATCTAGATTTAATTTACCATACCAATTGGAAGTCGGCGGAAGCGTCCTCGACGATATTGAGATCCAAAAATTGATCAATATTTTACAAGCAATCGACCAACCCCACGGAAAAGAAAATGAACAAATTCTGTTCGAAATTATGCATTATCCTTTTTTTGAAATAGAAACATTAGACTTGTATAGATTCACCGCGTATGCTCACAAAACAAAAATAAGTTTTTTTGACCTTCTAAATTCAAAAACCGAACTTAAAAAATTGAATTTAAAAAATCCGGATAAAATATTACATTTTGGCAAACTGCTTTTGGGTTGTGCCCAAAACTTTCATAACCTAACTTTTGCCGAAGCTTTTGAATTGACTTTAGATTCAACCGGTTATCTAAAATATCTCTTGAGCCTGCCCGAATCCGTTCATCATCTTAACCGTCTTCAAAGTTTATTTGAAGAGATAAAAATATTGAATGTTAAAAATAAAAATTTAAAATTAAGCGAATTTTTAAATTTTTTAAAGGAACTCGAAAAAAATAATTTAATGATCAAGGAAAATCCGATCGATTCAAATTTTGAAGGAATTCGACTGATGACCGCCCACAAATCGAAAGGTCTCGAATTTAAGATTGTTTTTATAATCCACTGTACTGATAAGCATTGGGGAAATAGCGTTAAAAGGCAGTTGATCAAATTACCATCAGGGTTTTTAAAGACTCAAAATGATTCAGATGAAAACGACGAGGAAGAACGCCGGCTTTTTTATGTTGGCTTAACCCGCGCTAAAAATAAAATTTATTTAACTTACGCCTTAAATTACAGCGACAGCGAAAGCAAAAATTTACTTATTCCGTCAAAATTTTTAAGCGAAATTCCGCCGGATTTTATTAAAAAAATAAAAAGTAACATCTATAAAGATCAATATTTTGACCGATTGAAAACCACATTTAACCCGAAAATTTGGCATCCAGGGAAGGCTTTCAAGGAATTTATTAAAGAAATAATTGATAATTTTTCTTTGAGTCCGACTTCGTTGAATGCCTATTTGGAGTGTCCTAAAAGCTTTTTTTACAATCAAATTTTAAGAGTCCCGAAAGTGAAGGATTTCTCTCAATCATACGGCACGGCTGTCCACAAAGCGCTGGAACTCTTTTTTAAAAAATTTATTAGGGATTTCGAGCTGCCAACAAAAAAAGAGTTGATTAATTTTTACCAAAACGCCCTCAATGAAGAAATTCTGTCGCTAGAAGATTTAAACCGAGCAAAAATAACTGGTAAAAACCGTCTTGAACAATATTTTGATTTCTACAAAAGTAATTGGACAAAAACCGGACCACCGGTAAATGTGGAGTATAATTTCGGTTTCCATAATGTTCATTTTGACAGCATTCCGATTACCGGAAAAATCGATAAAATTGAAATGCTTAATTCGATCGGCAAAAAAGTTAAAATCACCGATTATAAAACCTCTTCGCCCAAATCTTTAAACCAGATTTTAGGACAAACTCAAAACTCCGATGAAAATAGCTTAAACCAAGTTTATTTTTACAAACTATTGGCAGAAAACGATCCGTTATTTTCCTGGAAAATAGCGGAAATTGAGTTTGATTTTCTATCGCCAAAAAATAGCAAGTTTTTTAAAGTCAGCGTCCCAATTGATAACAATGATTATGAAAAATTTAAATTATTGGTCAGAAACACATACAAAGAAATATTAAATTTGAACTTTACCAGTGCCACTTTGAAAAATAACTGCCAAAAGTACAATAAGAAATGCGAATATTTTGACCTCTGCCAGAACAACTCTTGACAAATTATTTAATAACTATTAATTTTTGATATAATATATTTACACAACGGACCGCAACTTCGCTGAAAATGCGAATCGGTCCAAAGAGGGCTTTACAGCTATCGCATGCACCAGCATTCGGTAGTATGCCTGCGCTGCGTTTGCCTCAGAAACTGATAGAGGTATTTGTGCAGAATAAGCCCTCTCGCCATATTTTCCGTCCCGTCCGGTTCTGTCCCGGGTCTTGAGTTGACGGGATTCCGTTTTGCCCGCGCTACCGCGACCCAGATAACCCCATCACCAAGCACCAGTCGCAAGAAAGCGCCCAAAATGGGATAATTCAAGGCCCAAATAACTTCATTCTATCCGGGATTCAAGCCCGGATCAGCCAAGCAGCCCCGCTACTTATCGCGGGGCTTTAATTTATTCTTTTTTCTGATAGAATAAGTTTATATGTTTAAAAAAATTATAGTTTCGATAATAGTTCTTTTAGTACTCGCTGGGATAGGCATTTTTTACTATCTTTACACCCAGAAAAAAATTGAATCGTCGGCAAGCGATATAAAACCCGCAACTACGCCATCAATAAATATTCCGAAAGCGACAATCTATCAAGTGCCAATATTGATGTATCATTACATCCGCGACGCCTC